>NZ_OY762999.1:2197500-2797500 GCF_963666665.1 Maridesulfovibrio sp. | reverse complement strand
GGGGACATGATCGCTTCGATCTGGGCTTGAATATCAAGTTCTTCCACTGCGCTGGCAAAAAATGCCGTGCCCGCAACATTGGCGTAAACCGCAATCATATCCCGCATTGAGGGGCGTTGGTTGTAAATCTTGGATACATCCCAGACCAGCTTGGTCAGAGTGCCGAGTACAATGAGTGAATCGAGCTGACCGTTCTGGGAAATGGCCGTGGAAAGGAAAATCCTTGAGGCCACGGTTTTCATCTTCTGGGTAGATATACGGTCCAGATGCTCAAGGGTAATGTCGAGCTCTTCGGTAGTGGAAAGGGGTAGTGCCGCTTCGCGGATATATTTATTGGACTTTAATCTCTTACGCAGCTTGCGGATGAATTCACGCTGTTCTGATGGAGTAGGATTGTCGGGCATGACCAGCGGTCCGGGGCGGAACATGTAGATGACCAGCGGACTAAGGCAGATGGCTAGAAACAGACCGCTCAATCCGAATAGCACGTAATCACGTGATGCCGGAAAGTAGACTGCGCAGAGTTGGGCCAGCCCCGCAATCTGGTTGAGCATGAACAGGATGAATCCGCCAAGCAGGAAAAGCAGCAGGGCGGTAATGAGTCGCGGCAACACCTTGGGCATATATTTGATCCTCGCTGTATTTGTATTGTTTTCAATAATTGTATCTATCCGCCAGCCATTGATTACGTCAAATTTCTCTTTGCATCTTTTCTATGTTGAAATATTGTGCCTCACCGTATTCCTCGTGGTTATTGTATATATTGAAGGATAGAAAAATGATTAAACTTAAATCATCCACAAGCCTTGGTATCGCTCAGGTTCTTTCCGGGGCGGCGCTTATTTCCCTTGTGGGTATTTTCATAAAGATAATGGTCGTTGATTACGGCCAGCCCATTTTTGTGGTCACTTTCTGGCGTAATCTGTTTGTGTGCTTTATGCTCATGGCCGGGTTGCGTATTTTCAAGCCGCACAAGCTCAAATTCGAGCGCGAAAATCTGGGATTGCTGGCCGTATATGGTGCGGTTTTGACCGGGATGAACGGTATCTGGGGAGGATCGGTATATTTCAATGGAGCCGGAGTCTCTACTGTGCTGGTTTATCTCTCTGTTCCGTTTACCGTGCTGGCGCAATGGGCTTTAGGGGGCGAAAGACCGAACCTGCGTATTTTGCCTTCAATTTTATTCTGCCTGATAGGTTGTGCTCTGGTCTGTGGAATTCATGGAGTGTCCGATTTTTCATTGACTCCCATCGGCATGTTTCTGGGTTTGCTTTCCGCAGTCTTTTTTTCCGCCTATGCGTTGCTGGGTCGGGAATGCACAAAGCGGGGCCTTAGTTCATTCAGCATTATGATGCATGTTTTCGGCATTGCCGCCGTTTATATGCTGATTCTGAATGTCTTCGCTCAAGGATTAATTCCCGGTACTGCCCCGAATCCTGCATCTATCCTAATGCCCGGGGTAGACTGGAAGGGCTGGGCCTGCATCCTGACCTTGGCTATCGGTCCGTCAATGACCGGTTGGACCTTGATCACTGCCAGCCTGAATCATCTTTCGCCGTCAGTGGTTAACATCCTGCTGACCGTAGAACCCATGATGACCGCGCTGGTAGCCATCCCGGTGCTCGGCGAATACATGACGCTGGAGCAATGGGGAGGATGTTTCCTGATTGTGATTGGGGTTATTGTTTTGAAGAAAAGATAATCTGTCCAGCGCAGGTGAAAGGAAAGCTACGTTGCTTTGTTTAGGAGGTAATAGTCAGGTGGAGAGGTCGTTTAGATGGATCATAAATCACAGAATGTTGCTGACTTCATTCTTTTCATCAATATGCCATTTTCTTCTGTATCTGATTAGTCCGTACCCGGGAGATAATCGATTTACGATAATGTTTCCACAGCAAGAAGTCGCGGGAGTCTTTTTCGTCGCAATTATATGTTTTTGGGGGCTGATTTATGATCGATTTAGGAGTCAGGGGAAAGATGATGAAGATTGGTACTGGGGATATAACGAATATATAGTCTTATTGGGCATACATTTATTCTTTCTACTGCCTTTTGTGGGTAGTGTTTATTTAGGTGTTCTGGATGAGCATACCTTATGTCTTATTTTTAAATATTCAGCTGTTGTTGCATTTTTTGTGTTGCCTGTATGTATATATTGTCTCCGTTCTTATCTTTATACTTTTGCACTAAATGTCTTGCCTTTAAAGATTGGTTTTAAATGGGGTATACGAAATTTATCTTTTTCTTTTATTGCTATTCCATGGTTCCCTTTTTGTGTTTATTATACTTTTATAAACAATAAACATGAAGGTAATGAGTCAGTTCATGTAGGAATTATGTTTTTAATTGTTATGACCCATCTCTTTATAGGATACATATCGATATTCTTGTTGCGGTACAGTGCAAGAAATAAACATCAGTGAAGGCGATGACTATGAAATAGAAAGCCGCAATATCTATAAAGATATTGCGGCTTTGATTTTTTTATGTGTGGCTTCGGTTTTCAGGAGGCAAATTAAACATTAAACAGGAAGTGAATAACATCGCCGTCTTTAACGATGTACTCCTTACCTTCTGAGCGGAGCACTCCGGCTGCGCGGCAGGCTGCTTCGGAGCCGTTCTTTACGTAATCATCGTAACCGATAACTTCTGCGCGGATGAAGCCGCGTTCAAAGTCGGTGTGGATGGCTGCGGCTGCGCGGGGGGCCTTGTCGCCGTCATGGATGGTCCATGCGCGAACTTCCTTAACTCCGGCAGTGAAGTAGCTGATCATGCCCAGAGTGTGGAAACCGGTGCGGATGATCTTGGCCAGACCGGACTCGGTTACACCGTAGGATTCGAGGAATTCGTTGTATTCCTCTTCATCGAGACCAACCAGTTCTTCTTCCATCTTGGCGGAAATTTTTACGAATTCAGCGCCGCGCTCTTCAGCAAGAGCTTTGACCTTTTTGACGTAGTCGTTGTCCTCGGTGAGACCTTCTTCGTCAACGTTGGCGCAGTAGATCACGTTTTTGGCGGTGATCAGGCGCAGGTCGCGGAGCATTTCGGTCATGATGTCTGTTTCGAGGTCTCCGTATGTGTTTACGGGGTTGCCTTCGTTGAGATGTTCAAGCAGCTTTTCCGCTTCAGCAATTTTGGGGCCGAGGGTCTTGTCGCCCTTGATCTTTTTTTTCATGCCCTCGATGCGGGTATCCAGAGCCTGCACGTCAGCAAGGATCAGCTCGGTCTCGATGATTTCGATGTCGCGCATGGGATCAACAGAGTTGGCAACATGGATGACGTCGTCGTTGTCAAAGCAGCGTACAACGTGGAGGATCGCCTGAGTTTCGCGGATGTTGCCGAGGAATTTGTTGCCGAGGCCTTCACCCTTGCTTGCGCCTTCAACCAGACCAGCGATGTCGATGAAGTCAACAGTGGACTGCTGTATGCGCTGGGGTTTAACCAGCTCGGCCAGCTTGTCGATGCGTCCGTCCGGGACGGGTACAACAGCCTTGTTGGGTTCGATGGTACAGAAAGCGTAGTTCGCGCTTTCCGCGTTCTGGGCCTTGGTCAGGGCGTTGAAAAGTGTGGATTTACCGACGTTGGGCAGTCCCACGATACCGATACTGAGAGCCATAATAAATTCTCCTAAAAAAATATAAATTCCTCTCCACGCCGCAAACATCCCGTACATGCAACGCTGGTTGCATGAAAAAATTAATTTATCCGGGATATTGTGCCGTGAAAGGTGAAAAATCGTTTTCTTTATCTATAAAGATAATATCACGTGTTGCGGCCCCTCAATACCCGTCTTTGCGGGGATGGGCAAGTGTTGAGTTTGCCTTGTAACTCTGCCCATGATGCCATGCGTTTGCACACTTTTGTTGAAGCGTGTATTTCTATAGTCATTGTGAAAGTAAATATTTTTCTATTCTAGTGTATTAGCGTAAGCAGGATAAAGTATGATTGTACCAGTTATTCTTTCCGGAGGCAGCGGAACCAGACTATGGCCTCTTTCGCGCAGGAACCATCCCAAGCAGTTGCTGAACTTGGTCGGGAAACATTCCCTGCTGCGCAATACTGTTGAACGGGGCTGCAATTTGAATGGAGCGCAGGCTCCGGTAGTTGTCTGCAATGAGAGTTACCGATTTATGGTTGCCGAGGAGTTGCGGACAGTCGGAATTGAGCCGGAAGCTATTTTTCTGGAGCCGCAAGGCCGTAATTCGGCTCCGGCTATTGCTGTTGCGGCTTTTCATATTCGTAATAAATATCCTGATGCCCTCATGCTGGTTATGCCTTCAGATCACGTCATCCGTGATCTTGAAAAATTCAATTCAGCAATTCTTTCAGGCGTAGAGCCTGCCCAATCTGGCGAGATTGTACTTTTCGGTATTGTCCCGGACAGGCCGGAAACAGGCTACGGTTATATCCGCACTGACGGTGAATTTGAAACCATGATTCCGCAAGCGGTGCAGGGCTTTGTTGAAAAACCGGACCTTGAGACAGCGAAATCGTATCTTAACTCCGGTGAATATCTTTGGAATGCCGGGATATTTGTGTTCAGACCTGATGTTTTTCTTGAAAAACTGGAACAGCTTGAGCCTGAAATGTACTCCGCCTGCCAAAATGCCATTGCAAAAGCGCACACTGATCTGGATTTTGTGCGTCTTGATGAGGAAAGCTTTAAGTCCAGCCCTGCCAAATCAATAGATTATGCGGTGATTGAAAAGGTGGATAATCTAAGCGTTGTTCCATTTGACGGCGGCTGGTCCGACATCGGTTCGTGGGATTCCTTAATGAATGAAAGGGAAACCGATTCCGCCGGAAACGTGGTTTCAGGAGATGTGCTGGCGAAGAATGTAGGCAATAGTTTTCTTCATTCGTCCGGCAGACTGCTCGGTGTTGTCGGTGTGGCTGACGTGATTGTTGTCGAAACTGCGGACGCAGTCCTTGTGGCCGGACGGGAACACGGACAGGATGTTTCCGGGCTGGTTGAGGAGCTAAAAAAGCAGGGCCGCACGGAAGCGGAGAATCATTGCAAGGTTTACCGCCCATGGGGATCATACGAAACCGTGGACAGCGGGGACAGGTTTCAGGTCAAAAGAATTGTTGTTAAACCTGGAGGGGTGCTCTCCCTGCAAATGCACCATCACCGCGCCGAGCATTGGGTCGTGGTTAAGGGTACTGCGAAAGTAACAGTCGGTGAGAATGAAATTTTATTACAAGAAGACCAATCCACCTATATCCCACTCGGAACCATGCATCGCTTGGAAAATCCCGGCAAAATTGATCTTGAGCTTATAGAAGTCCAGACCGGTAGTTATCTGGGTGAGGATGATATTCAGAGGTTTGAGGATGTTTATGGGCGGTCTGTGTAGAGGATTTGTTGGTTGAATTCATATGAAAAGTAAATAGGCGAAGAGCTGGTGCTCTTCGCCTGTTTTGATTTGGAATTGGGCAGTATTTGTTGTTTTACCTTTCTTTTTTTGCTCTTTCTTCTTCGCACGCTTTAAGCGTATGTGAATTGTTTTGTCGTGTGAAATTTTAAGAGTGGCATTTTGGGTCTCATATCCTTTGTGAGACACGTTCACGGTATATTTTCCGGTAGGAAGCCGTAGATACGGGGTGTTGCGTTTGGGAGTGCCGTAAATTTTAATTTTTGCATCATGGGGGGTAGTGTTTATTCTAACCCGATACTCAGGATTGATAGCACGTCGGGGAGATCCTATAAGTTTGAATGATGCCCAGTGATAAGGACGTCCATATTCAATGAGTGTGTCAACCTGAGCTTTTTGTAACGCTTGGTCTTTGGGGTATTTTTTCAGATATTTGTAAAACTTTCTCATTTGGTAGCTGGTGGATTTATCATCAACCTTCCAAGATGAAGCCAGCAGGGATTTAGTCCCGGCAAAGAATACTGCTCGTTGTAAACCTATAAGCTCGTCGCCTCGATTGTATTTGCTAATACCTGTTTCACATGCTGAAAGTGTGACTAGAGATGCGTGCCAATCGCATCCGAAGAGTTCAGTAGCCCTAAGTGTGCCGTCGTTTTTTTGGTCAGGACTAAGGTATAACTCGGAATTCATCGGGTCCTTGCCATTGAATGAACCATGAGTTGCAATGTGAATGACATTGTACTCATCAGATTTTTCTTTAATTATGGTTTCTGTCCCGTTGTTGCCAATGCATATTGTTGAATTAGTTAGTATCTTACCGATGCTTAAGGCCTCTTTCTCTGCAAAAGGTAAGTTCTTTGTGGGGTTGCCTATAATAAGTGCCTTTCCGTTATTGTTACCGATTTTGTTTTCGACAATGGACAATACCGTAGTGCTGGGAGAATATGATATTGAGTGCTTGAGGACTAAATAGCCTTGGCGAGATTTAAGTGCGTGGAACGGTAAATAATGCAGGACCTTATGCGGCACAATTATCAATCTTTTACATTTACTTATTTCTCTGCCTATAGGCTCTATCAGTATATTGTATAGGTTCCTAGCGTGTTTATTTCCGTATTGTTTTTTAAGGATGGCAGTTTTGAATTTGGCTATTTCGCGGCATAGTTCCTTGTAATCAATTTCCTTTACTGTACAGGTAAGTCCAGAGTTTTTTATTGTTAAAATAGTTAGTTTGTTGCCATTCAGGTAGTATTCAAGGATAGCTGTCCCCGGTTCAATTAAATCTTTGGCTTGTTCTATATTTATGGAATTTACATTGGACAGAGAGTATATCTCTTTTGCCGTTTCTTTGTTTACATTTGACGATAGTTTTTTGATCCCACGAAAATTAGTTGTAATGAGTTCCAGTTGGTCATTGCTTTGCAACCCAGACTCCAGGATACTATCCAGTGCTAGGTTGTTCTTTGCGTATCCATTGGAGAGAGCATTTTGGGCTCGATCTTTTAACTTGATGTCGTTCCCAGCAATTATATCCAAAAAAGCTCTTGATTTGGAGCGCTCAATATATTCGAAAGCGCGATCAAGTTGTTTCAGCTCTACCAGTACTTGTACTGTTTTGCCGTATAGTCTTTCTTTCAGGCCGAAAAAGTTAACTTTCTCTGTTTCAGACTGAATTGTGATTCTTTGCTTTTCTACAATTTTGATGGCTTCATCGTATTGTCTGTAGGCTTGTTTGTTAAGTCCACTGTGTGCATATGCGTCACCTACGGCCGATAGGTAATTGATCATTTCATATTTGTTTAGAAAACGGTTGAGCTTGAGGGCGTAGGGAGACATCGCCTTCTTGAGCTGTTCAGGGTTATCTTCATCAAGTTTATCGAGAGGGGAAAGTACTTGCGAATTCAAAACCGCATCTCCTGCTCCCCAGTCCAGCTCGTCTCCGGATAGGGAGATATCCAGAGCCGTTTCAGTCAGTGAGGTCGATGTATGCCCCTGTGAGGATATAGCGATATCGCCAGCTGCTCCAGCAATGACAAGTCCTACTTTGGCGATTATTACTCCGGCCTTGGCCAATCCGGACAGGAATGACTTGGTGGTTTGGCGAGTCTTATTGGTTTCCTGTAGTTTGTTGCTATAATAGTCGCGCAAGAGTCTTTCGGCTTCCTTGTAGTCAAACAGTATTTGTTCATCTAATTGGTCGATGAGGGTCATTAACTGTTTATGGTGAATCAGAGCCTGTCGGGGCTTTTGATCTTCAAGAAGGGCTAGAACCAGCCAATAATTCATCTGACAATAGCGTATAAGCTCTTCTTTGCTGGGCTGGCTGTTTGTGCGAAGTGCAGTGCTATTTGTCTGTATAATTGCATTAATTAACAGTTCGTTGTCCTCTTGGGAGGATAGTAGTATTGGTGAAGCGGCTTGAGCTTTTAGGTACTCTCGCTCAAGTATCGAATACTCAGGAGAGAAATCGATCAGATTAACGTAGGATTTGAAAAGGGCAAAATTTAATTTGTTTGAATTTTCATAATGAGGTTTGGCAAGAATAGGCCTGCCCAGTTTCTGCTGGATGAAATCTGTTCGACTTTTTATTCTTTTACCTAATTTATTGAAATCAGTTTCACGGATGGAATTTATAAACTTATCTGGAAAAACGAAATCCATTTTCGATTTGTTCAGGAATGATCCTCCTGGGTAGAAAGTATAGAAAAGAAAACGATAATTATTAAAGTAAGATGAGACAGGGAGTTCCAGTAGTCCTTTGGCTTCAATTTTTTTATATAATTTGTTTGTGAGGCTGTTCAGTTCAGAAGCTTTTGTGAAGTCTACCAGACCATAAGTATATACTTCCGTCAGATCATCCATAATATAGAGCCTAGTTTCTAATTCGGCGTATTCATCTTTACTTTCTTTTGCCCTAGTCTCCATTAGCAACAATTCATGTTCCAGTAGATCCGTCAGGTTGTTATATTTTTTCTTTTTTTTGAAGTAGCTGACAAAGGCATGAAAATCAGCTGGACTGAGTGAAGTTTCTTTTTTCCATGCACATTGATCATTTGCGGCATTGGCTTGAGAGGCGAAAAGGATGATTATGATTGAGAGAATGAGTCGATCAAGTTTGAAAATTTTCATTTTGTTCTGCCTTCTAAAGCTGTTGCGAAAATTTTTTCAGAAAGATGAAGTGCGGTTACGGAGAGTAATGTGCGCTGAATACAGAAATTTTCGTTGTGTTCACCTATGAAGTGAACCGGAGTATGAATCGGGTCAGACTGGCGTTTTGATTCTTCGTGGCTAAGGATGCTACGTCGCAGCAACTTAAAATCATTACCGTCAAGAATGAGGATTTCGACTTTCAGAATAGCAGAGTCGGATACTGAGGCAGTAATAATTCTGCCTAAAATTATTAGGTCAAAGTTGTTCTTCGAAATACCGTGCAAATTTTCAAAAAAGTTCAGGTTTATGTGGTTAACTTCTGCCCAAATTTTTAGGTTGTTGTGGAATATCTCCATATACTCTTCTGGGATGAAGTAGCCATTGTCATAATCTGGTTCATCCTCAGCACAGTAAAACTCTGCAGTCATAACCTTTTTGTTCACTGGCAATTTGAATCGTGAGGAATCCGGCAAAGGTAGGAAGTTTACAATAGCTATTTTTATATCAGGGTATAGCTTTTCATCTGGAATCGTATTTTGGTGAGAGATTCTTAGTGAGTTGAATACGTTTTTTTGACATCCAGTAACGCTAAATAGGAGAGAGAATAAGAGAAGAATCAATAATGGTTTGTTAGTCATGTTTGTTAGTCTAAGTAGTGTAGCTTGTTAGTGTTTTTAATAATATCGTAGAGATTTTAGTTATCATAATTTTGCACGGAATAAAATACTAATTATTTATTAATTCTTATGGACAGAGAATAATTCCCCTTTACCCAACCCCCAAACCAGCCTACAACCTCCCTCATGAGCAATACCTCTTCAAAATATGATGTAATTATCCTCGGCGCGGGCGCGTCCGGGCTTTATTGTGCCATGCATGCTGCTGCGCGCGGACGTAAGGTGCTGGTGCTGGACCATTCCGGTAAGGCGGGGCGTAAGATCCGTGTTGCAGGGGGCGGTAAGTGCAACTTTACCAATATGGATGTTGCGGCTGGTAACTATATTTCCGCGAACCCCCATTTCGTTAAGTCTGCGCTTGCGCGGCACAATCAGTGGGATTTTATCTCCTTTGTTGCCGAGGCCGGTATTGAATACGAGGAGCGCGAAGACGGGCAGCTTTTTACCCTTGAGGGTGCCGGGCTCATTGCCGGACTTCTGGTGTCTAAGTGCCACCGTGCGGGTGTTGAGATTCTTTTGGATCGTCAGATTGAAGAGGTCAGCGGTGAAGGACCGTTCAAGGTGCGTAGCGGTACGCAGGTCTTTGAGGCTGAGTCACTGGTTGTGGCGCTGGGTTCCCCGGCTTGGCCTCAAGTTGGTGCTTCTGCGTTCGGTTACAAGCTTGCCGAACAGTACGGGCTCAAGACGATCCCGGCGCGTCCCTCTTTGGTTCCGTTTACCATCAGCGGACGGGACGGGAAGTTTTGCAAGGAATTGAGCGGCAATGCCTTGCCTGTGGAAATGACCTGCGAGAAACGCACTTTTGCGGGCGATATGCTTTTCACCCACAAGGGGATTTCCGGTCCGGCAGTGCTTCAGATTTCCAACTACTGGCGGCGTGGCTCGGCACTGACCATTAATCTGCTACCTGCTCATAATATTTCAGAAATTCTTGAATCGCATAAGGGCGAGAATATGGCCCTGCGTAATTTTCTGGCCCGCTATTTCACCCGCAAGATGGTCGGTTTGTTGCTGGATGGACAGGACGAGGAGACTCCGGTTAGCCAGTTGACCAAGAAGCGCCAGCTTGCCCTTGCTGAGCGTATTCATTCTTGGCTGGTCAAGCCGCAGGGAACTGAAGGTTTCGCCAAGGCTGAGGTTGCTTCTGG
The DNA here is from genome assembly GCF_963666665.1 of Maridesulfovibrio sp. Lineage (NCBI taxonomy): Bacteria > Pseudomonadati > Thermodesulfobacteriota > Desulfovibrionia > Desulfovibrionales > Desulfovibrionaceae > Maridesulfovibrio > Maridesulfovibrio sp. The sequence continues at coordinate 2,787,150 of NZ_OY762999.1, read as the reverse complement.
CGGCGTGGATACTGCTGAAATTTCTTCCAAGACTATGGAAAGCAAGAAAGTCCCCGGACTTTATTTTATTGGTGAAGTGCTTGATGTTACCGGTTGGCTGGGCGGTTATAACCTGCAATGGGCATGGTCTTCGGGCTATGCGGCTGGGCAGTTTGTTTAACTCGTAGCTTTCTTGATTACCTCTAGCAGGTTATTGAAATCAAATGGCTTGCAGATGTAATGCTTGATTCCGGCCCGTTTGAATTCTTCATAGGCATCGGAATAACAATGCCCGGTCATGGCTATGATGGGCGTTTTTGACTTTTCACCGAATACAAATTCATCACGGATTCTGTCGATGGCTTCATAGCCGTCCATTTCGGGCATCTGGATGTCCATCAGGATGCAGTCGAAATCAGATTCGTCCAGCCGGTCAAGGGCCTCTTGTCCGTTGGAGGCTACTGTTACCTCGTAGCCATGTTTTTCAAGCAACCGTGAAGCGGAGAGCGCATTTATCTTTTCGTCATCAACAAGCAGTATTTTCATGATTACATATTAATAAGAAAGAACCTTTGCTGTAAAGACAAAGTCAAAATAAAACCCCGTTTTCCACTGGAAAACGGGGTTTCTTTGTAAGCAATTAACAGTCCATGCGGACCGGATAATTACATTTCGTTGGGCAGCTTCTTAAGCTGTTCGTATGTGTAGACGGGACCGTCCTGACATACGTAGCTGGTGCCGATGTTACAACGGCCGCAGATACCAACACCGCATTTCATGCGTTTTTCAAGGGTGGTCACAATCTGATTGTCCTTGAAACCGAGCTTGGCGAGTGCCTGCACGGTGAATTTGATCATGATCGGAGGACCGCAGGTAATAGCTACTGCGTTCTTCGGCTTGGGTGCGATTTCCAGCAGCACGTTGGGGATCAGGCCCACGTTGTGCTCCCAGCCTTCGTATTCCGCATCAATGGTCAGATGGGTGTCGAGGTCGTCGCGTTCCAGCCATTCGGGCAGCTCATACTGGTAAGCCATGTCTACGGGAGTTCTTGCTCCGTAGAGCAGGGTGATCTTGCCGTAGTCCTTGCGGTTATCCAGCATGTAGTAGAGCAGGGTGCGCAGGGGGGCCATACCGATACCGCCACCAACGAAGACGATATCTTTACCTTTCATGTCTTCGTAAGGGAAGTAGTTGCCCAGAGGTGCGCGCACGCCGATCTGGTCGCCTGCGCTCAGGGAGTGCAGCTTATCGGTTACTTCCCCGGTACGCATGACGCTGAACTGCAGGTAGTCCATGCGGGTGGGGGAAGAGTTGATTACGAAAGTGGATTCACCGATACCGAAGGCGGACAGCTGTCCTACCTGACCGGGCTCAAATGTGAATTTTTCTTTGTAGCCGGGATCGTTGAAGGTCACCCGGAAAGTCATGATATTGGGAGTTTCCTGAATGACCTCCTGAATGGTGGCCATCGCAGGAAGATAAGGATTATTAGCCATTTGCTTTCTCCTTTGCTTCGTATGCAATAGCGTTCAGGACGATTTCACGGATGTCCACACCAACGGGGCAGCTCTTGATGCAGCGACCGCAACCGCAGCAGGAGATAACTCCGTCATGCAGGTCAGGGTAGTAGCTGAATTTGTGGCCGACCCTGTTTTTAAGGCGGTGGGCCTTGGTGGGGCGGGGGTTGTGTCCGCTGGCCTCAAGGGTGAACTGGTTGGACATGCAGTTGTCCCAGCTTCTGATGCGCTCACCTTTGACTCCGTCGGATTCGTCGGTGATGTTGAAGCAGTAGCAGGTGGGACAGAGATAGGTGCATGCACCGCAGCTCAGGCACTTGGCGGACTGTGCTTCCCAGAAGTCTATATCGTCGAAAGCTTCGAGAAGCTTCGCGGGAGCTTTGGAAAGGTCCTGTGCTTCGCCCATGGACTGGTCGGCATCTGCGCGGAACTTGTCGGCATCAGCCTGTTTGGAACCGCCGTCTTCCAGCATGGAGCTGGAAAGCAGAGCTTCGCCGCGGTCGCTGACTGCTTCGAGGAAGTAGCCGCCGTCCACGGGAACCATAAGTACGTCGGATCCGGTGGGATCGGACGGGCCGGAACCAACCCAGTGACAGAAACAGGTAGTCTCACCTTTTTCACACGCGAGAGTGATGAAGTAGGTGTTTTCCCTGCGGGCTTTGTAATATACGTCCACGTGCTTGCCGTTCAGGTAAACACGGTCGAACATGGTGAATCCGCGTGCGTCACAGGGACGGCTGCCGAAAACAACCCATGATGAATCAGGAATGGTTTCCTTTACATCAAGGGCCACTTTCTCGGGATTCTCAAGATCTTTGATGTGGCTGAATTTTACAAGGGTTTCACTCTGGGGAAAGCAGGCCTTTTTCGGAGGGGCGGTTGCTTCGCGCTCGATGTTGAAACCTTTCTTGGAGTCGTAGGGCTTGAAGACGATAGCATCACCCTCGTTACGGGGAGCAAGTACTTCGTGCTTCTGGCCCAGTTCTTCCAGCCATGCCGATACCTTGTCGGATTTGATGAATTTTGCCATGGCTACCACTCCTTCTCCTTGATGGTCGGTTCTTCAATTTTGAAGGTCTGCAGCGGCGGAGTTGCCTGAGGATCAAGACCGGCTTCGTAGTTGAAGACTTCCTTGATTTCCTTGTTGAACTTCTTCTTGAAGAGCAGGATGGGAATGTCTACCGGGCAGGCGCGCTGGCACTCACCGCACTCGGTGCAGCGACCGGTAAGGTGGTAAGCGTGGATAACCTGAAACATCCACTTGTCGCGGACGTGGGCTTCCTGGCTCAGCCAGTGCGGATCACGGGACTGCGCTACACAATGGTCGCGGCATACACACATGGGGCATGCGTTACGGCATGCGTAGCAGCGGATGCAGCGGTCCATCTCACCAAGCCAGAATGCGAATTTTTCTTCGGTGGACTTGGCTTCGAATTCTTCGAGATCCTTGTAGCCGTCTTCAAAAGAAGCGGTAGCTTTGATCTCTTCACCGACAAACTGGTCGGAGAGAACTGCGTTAGGGTAGCGGCAGGTCTGGCATTTGTCAGAGAGCATGTCTGCCATGGGCAGCTTGTGCTCTTTACCGTCTACGGTGAGTTTCACTTCAGATTCGCTCACTTCGCAGGCTTCAACCTGTCCTACATCACCGACAGCGCGGCGGATTTTGGTCTGGTCCACAACGCCGGTACAGCCGAAACCGAAGATGGTCACGTCTTCACGCTTGATGAGGTTTTCCTGCAGCAGTTCAACAACGGAACGGCTGTCGCAGCCTTTGACCACGATACCGACCTTTTTACCCTTCAGGGAGGGCAGGTAGGTGGCAAGGTTGTGAACGCTGAGCGCGTCTACTTTCAATTTATCTACATCTGCTTCACTGCGCATGAAGTGCGGAGTGGCATGCAGAGGATCGAAGCTGTCTGTCCACCCGATGACCACATCAAGCTCAGACAGTCCGTCCTTAATTTGCTTTTTAAGATCTTCCAGATTTTTCACTCTGTTTCTCCTTGCGTGGAACAACCCTGATTAGAGGGAAGCTTCCATCAATTTGAGTGTCTCCTCGGCTTCGGGACCCTCGATCTTTTGGGCCGGGCCGAGTTTGTGAATCTGTTCGGTGAATTTGGTCACAACTTCCTGCCAGCGCTGGCCTTCTGATGCGGAAACCCAGGTGTAGTCGAAACGCTCGGGATCGATTCCCAGCATGGGGATGAACCTTTTGAGCATTTCCAGCCTGCGGCGGGCATAGAAGTTACCTTCAGCATAGTGGCAGTCGTTGGGGTGACAACCGGACACGAGCACTCCGTCCGCGCCGGACATGAGTGTCTTCACAATAAACAGAGGATCAATCCTGCCTGAACAGGGAACCTTGATGATTCTCAGGTCAGTCGGCTGGGTGAATCTACCTACACCGGCGGTGTCAGCTCCACCGTAGGAGCACCAGTTGCAGAGAAAACCGACGATTCTGAGTTCTTTACCTTCTAGAACCGGCATACTGCGTTAACCTCCGCAAGAATCTGATTGTCAGTGAAGTGCTGGAGCTGGATTGCACCCTGAGGACAGGTGGATGTGCAGATACCGCAGCCCTGACAAATTGTTTCAATCACCTCAGCTTTGGGCTGTCCGCGGAAGTCTACTTCTTTAATAGCTCCGAAGGGGCAGGTGCTGATGCATTTGCCGCAACCGATGCAGCGTTTGATATCAACTACAGAAACCGCGGGGTCACTTTCCAGCTGGTCCTTGGCGAACATGGCCAGAACTTTTGCCGCTGCCGCACTACCCTGTGCAACAGAGGAAGGAATGTCTTTGGGACCCTGACATGAACCGGCGAGGAAAACACCGGCGGTGTTGGTTTCAACAGGCTTGAGTTTGGGGTGGCCTTCCATGAAGAAACCGTATGCATCGTAGGAGATGCGCAGTTTCTTGGCGAGGTCGGAAGCGCCGTGTGCTGATTCAGCACCGACTGCGAGGACAACGAGGTCCGCGTCAATTTCGACCTGATCGCCCATGAGGGTGTCGGCACCGCGTACAACGAGCTTGTCACCTTTGGGGTAGATCATGGACACGCGGCCGCGGATGTATCTTGCTTCGTATTCTTCCTGTGCCCTGCGGGTGAACTCGTCGAACATCTTACCCGGAGAACGGATGTCCATGTAGAATACGTAGGACTGTGAATCCGGGCAGTGGTCCTTGGTCAGGATAGCCTGCTTTGCGGTGTACATGCAGCAGAAGCCGGAGCAGTAGGGACGCCCGATGGATTTATCACGGGAGCCTACGCACTGGATGAAGACCACGTTTTTGGGTTCCTTGCCATCGGAAGGACGCTTGATGTGTCCCTCGGTGGGGCCGGAAGCGGAGAGCATGCGTTCGTACTGCAGGGAGGTGATTACGTCGGGGTACTGACCTCCGCCGTATTCGCCGTATACAGTCCAGTCTACGAGGTCGAAACCGGTAGCCGCAATAACTGCGCCTACTTCTTCAACTACAAACTCATCGACCTGATCGTAAACGATGGCTTCAGAGGGGCAGACCTTGGCGCAGACGCCGCATTTATCGCGTTTGATTTTGATGCAGAAGTTGGGATCAATAACCGCTTTTTTGGGGATAGCCTGAGGAAAGGGGATGTTGATCGCAGTGGTTTTACCCAGTTCTTCGTCAAAGGGGTTGTCAGCCTTCTTGCTGGGGCATTTTTCCATGCATATACCGCAACCGGTACATTTTTCCCAGTCAACATAGGTGGCTTTTCTTTTTACTTTAACGGAGAAGTTACCCACATAACCGTTTACTTCTTCAATCTCGGAACAAGCGTAGAGGGTAATGTTGGGATGCTGGGCAACGTCAACCATGCGGGGGCCGAGGATACAACTGGAGCAGTCCACTGTGGGGAAAGTCTTATCCAGTTTTGCCATCTTACCGCCGATGGAGGATGTTTTTTCAACAAGGATAACTTCGAGGCCGCCGTCAGCGCAGTCAAGAGCTGCCTGAATACCGGCAACACCGCCGCCCACAATCATAACCTTTTTGTTCATGTCAAAGAACTTGGCATGGAGAGGCTTGTTGTTGAGCAGTTTGGCCGCTGCCATGCGAACAAGGTCGGTTGCCTTGTTGGTGTTGGCTTCGCGGTCACGGCCGATCCAGGAAACGTGTTCCCTGATGTTGGCCATCTCGAAGAGGTAACGGTTAAGGCCGGCTCTTTCGAGGGTTTTGCGGAAGGTGGGCTCGTGCATTCTGGGTGTGCAGGATGCTACAACCACGCCGTCGAGTTTGTGTTCCTTGATTGCTTCTATGATCTCGTCCTGTCCGGGTTCGGAGCAGGCGTACATTGTATCGGTTGCGAAAACAACACCGGGGAATTCCCGTGCGGCTGCAGCAACGGCAGCGGTATCCACGGTACCTTCGATGTTAGTCCCGCAATGGCAGACAAAAACTCCAATTTTCATTTAAGTCTTCTCCTTAGCAGGGTTTCCGCTATTTCTTTTCTTCTTTGCCGATGGCATTGATAGCTTTACGGGGGCTCACGCAGAGCTTGTCCATTCCCAGTTCTTTTTCACTCATGCCGAGGGCGAGGCCCATGAGCTGGGTGTAGTAGAAGATGGGCAGGTTGTGCTTGGCACCTGTTGCAGAGTTGACCTGAGACTGGCGCAGGTCAAGGTTCATCTGGCACAGGGGGCAGGCGGTGACCAGTGCGTCAACACCGAGATCGTCTGCCGCGTCAAGCAGCTTGCCGGACAGGTTCATGACCACATCCTTGCGGGGGATACCGAAGGAAGCTCCGCAGCATTCTACCTTTAAAGGAAAAGGCAGTACGGTGGCGCCCATGGCTTTCATGATGTTGTCCATGGCCATTGGGTGCTCGGGGTCATCGAAGTTCATCACTTCCGGGGGACGGTTCATGATGCAGCCGTAGTAGGCGGCAACTTTGAGTCCCTTGAGCGGTTTGATGGTGCTCTTTTTCAGCGCGTCAAGACCGAGGTCTTCAACGAGAATCTGGAGCACAGATTTGGTGGAGACACCGCCGTTGTAGGGATTGTCCAGCAGTTTGTTGACCTTCTCGCGCATCTCGTCTTTTTTCATACGATGTTCTGCGGTTTTGAGGTTGGTCAGACAACTGGGGCAAGGGGTAATTGCAGTATCCAGATTCATTTTCTCAACCAGCTGTAAGTTGCGGGCGGAGAGTGCGCTGGAAAGTGTGTGGTCCACGGTGTGAGCCGGGGTGGAACCGCAGCAGCTCCAGTCGGGAATGTCGGTGAGCCGGATTCCCAGCTTTTCACAGACAGCCCGGGTGGACATGTCGTATTCCATGGATGTTCCAGCGCCGGAACATCCGGGATAGTAGGCATATGTTAAGGAATCACTCATTTGTGGGACTCCTCTTGGAATCTTTTGAAGATTTTCTTGATTTCATCCTTGCCCTGAATCTCGTGGGGTTTGAAATGCATCTTGCCCTTGGGCAGTACTTTCGGTCCCAGATCAAGGTCAGTCCAGAAACGTCCTGTCTTGGCAACATAAGCTGCAAGCAGGCCTACTTCGAATACTCTTCCGTTGTTTTCAACGGAATCGAGGAAGCTGTCCCAGAATTTCTTGACCGTGGGAACAGGAGCATATCCTTCCCTGCGGGCCATGTGGCGCAGCACATCCATGATGTGAGCCACGTCGATGTTGTTGGGGCACCTTGTGGTGCAGGATTCGCAGGTTGCGCAAAGCCAGAGAGACTTGCACTTGAGCACGGTTTCCTTTTGCCCTGCCTGAACCATACGCATGATTCTGCTTACTGGGATGTCGTACGCGAAAGTGTACGGACATCCGGCGGTACAGTTACCGCACTGGTAGCAAAGGGAGACATTCTGTCCGCTTTCCTTTTCTACCTGTTTAACAAAATCGGCATCGTAAGTCTTAGTAATATTAACTATTCCCATAAATGAGTAGCCGCCTTTCCGCTTAAAAAGTCCGGTGGAGCAGACCTTTAGTTTCCGTAGATTGGCTTAAAGATTATTGACAGAGTATGGATTCTTAAGAGGTGGTATTCTGCCAGAAGAACTATGAATTCTGCAAGCGATAATAACGTGTTTCACGATTGTTTCTTTTGCAGACGGTTATTTGAGGGTGATTGGAAGGTTAATAAATGAACAATATTCACCTGTCCTTAATCAATTGCCTAAAAAGATGATGGATAGACTTCATAGGCAGCACAAACGGCTTGTAGTAAAAAATAGACTAAATAAAGAATTGGGTTCTTGTGCTGAATGTTTTTTTTGATGAAGTGGTTGAATGAGAGTGTTTATAATGTGGATAGTTAGCTAATATATTGTTTCATTTTTACTACAATCAGTGACTTTAATGTTAAATTCTACTTCACTTCCATATAAAAACAAGATAGTTGAATCAGTATACATATATATAGTTGGCCATAATTTTTTTGTAATTAGGTCTCAGTATTTGCGGAAGTGGTGTCTGAGGTTGGGTTTTGAAGTATGCGGACTATCAAGACAACGGGGTTATTATGGTATTAAGAGGTTTTGCCGTAAGGATTGGGGTGATTCTGGCGGTAATTACAGTTTTTAGCTGTTCGCTGGTCGAATATGGGATTACGGATTCAGCGACATATGTGGGGTCTGAGGCATGTGCAGAATGCCATGAGGTGGAGTACAACAACTATAAGAAATTTTCTAAAAAGGCCCACTCCAGTAAAAGCGTGAAGATCATGGCTTCAGATCTTAGTCCTGACGAGCTTAAGGAGTGCTTTGGATGTCATGCTACCGGGTATGGGAAACCCGGCGGATTCGTTTCTTTTGAACAAACTCCCAAGCTTGCAGATGCAGGGTGTGAGGTTTGTCACGGTCCGGGGTCTCTTCATGCTGAAGACGGCGATCCGGAGCTGATCAAGAGAAAGATGGCTATCGAGGAGTGTGAAGTCTGCCATAATGCAGAACGGGTCAACAACTTCAATTACAAGCCGCTGATTTTCGGCGGAGCTCACTAGGGAGGTCTCTATGAACTTTATTAAGACTTCCCTTGGTAACAAGGTCATGGTGCTGACCTCGTTGCTGACTGCTACGGCTTTTATTATTCTGTTTCTTGCAAACTCTTTCTGGCAGCGCACTACCATGATGGAAGAGATTGAAAAGAACGCATACAAAACTGCGGATATGCTGCAACTGGCCATCCGTGAACCCATGGCCAAGGGTGATAACCGGGGTACAACTGAAAAGTTTGCTACGGTTTCCAAAAAATATCCTGATGTGGCCATTTATCTGACCAACTTCAAAGGTAATATCACATATTCTACTAACACCGGTAATATTCGTTCCGATATCAAGAATGTAGTCCGCGATAAGGATATTAACAGCCTTGTCGTGCAAAGTCTTAAGAAAAAACTCAAGAGCGGCCTTCTTTCTGAAATGGGCGGCAAAGAAGTTTTTGTTGAGGTTGAAACCATCGAGAATGAGAAGGCTTGCTATCACTGCCACGGCAGGAAGCAGCCTGTGCTCGGAACATTGGTGATGGTTCAGGATGTGTCACCTCAGTTTGCAACATTCCATGAGTCCCAGTTTAAAGGAGCTGCACTTTCATTCGGAGGCTTTGTCTCCCTGCTGGCAGCCCTTCTGTTCTTCATGCGCAGGTCAATTGTTAAGCGTATCCAGATCATATCCGGTGCTACAAGTGATTTTGCTAAGGGTAACCTTGATGCACAGTTTGCTGTGGACAGCAGTGATGAACTCGGAACTCTCGGAGATCATCTCGGTGAAATGGCCCGTCAGATTAAAGACCAGTTGGTATATAACCGCGGTGTGCTTAACGGTATAACCGTACCCATGATCGTAACTGACGGTGACAGCAAAATTGATTTTGTTAATGGTCCTATGCGCGACATCCTCAATAAGCCTGAAAATGCTCTTTTAGGAAGGGATGTCGGCGATTTTTTCCGGGTAGATGGAAAGTCTCTTACTCAAGAGGCTATCTCTGTCAGTGAGTGTCCTGAAGGATTGCTTAGGTTCAAGCGTGAAGATGGCGTTGAATTTCCGTTACGCTATCAGGTCTGTCCGCTTCTCAATGCTGAGGAAGAGACCGTTGGTGCTATTGCGGTAATGGTCGACCTTACCGAAGAGGAAGCCAGTCGCAAGCATATTGAGCAGCAGCAGGAATCTTTGCTTGAAGTGGCGAATGAGGTTACTGAAGTCTCCAAGGCTTTACTTTCCTACACCACGGAGCTTTCACAGCAGATGAATGAGCTGACTGCTGGTGTTGACACCACAGCCATGCAGACCGGACAGGTTGCAACCGCAATGGAAGAAATGAACGCCACTGTGCTTGAAGTCGCCCAGAATACCGGTGAAACAGCTGAAGCTTCCGACAGGGCCAACTCAGTTGCCCGCGACGGAGGAAAGGTTGTCAGCAACACAGTCTCCGAGGTTCATATTGTGACTGAAACAACGGACAAGCTCTCCGATATGCTCGCCGACCTTTCAGAGCGGGCAATCAACATCGGTGAAGTCATGTCTGTTATTAATGATATTGCCGACCAGACCAACCTGCTGGCCCTGAACGCAGCTATTGAAGCGGCTCGGGCCGGTGAAGCAGGGCGCGGCTTCGCTGTTGTAGCTGACGAAGTTCGTAAGCTCGCAGAGAAGACCATGGGCGCAACCAATGAGGTTGAGAGCGCAATCACACTCATTCAGCAGTCCACAGACAAGGTTGTCTCCGAGATGAGCGGGGTTCGCGGCAGGGTTGAGAATACCGTGCAGATGGCAGAAGGGGCCGGAGACGTACTCAGCCAGATCGTCAACGAAAGTGAAAGCATCGCTGATATGGTACGGGCTATCGCCACCGCAGCTGAGCAACAGACCGCTACCAGCGACGAGATCAACAACAGCGTCACCGAGATTAACAATCTCTCTCTGGCTCTGTCTGATGGTATCCAGAATGCTAACACCAACATTCAGGAAGTAGCTGAAATGGCCCAGAAATTGAGCCATCTGGTGGAAAGATTCAAGTAGTTTGAATAGCTAAAGCAATTCAAAAAGCCCCTCCCGCTGATGCTGGAGGGGCTTTTCTTATGACGGGCTGTACATGAAAAATGAAAACCCCTGAGAGAATAAATCTCAGGGGATATGCTGGACCATTTAAGTCGTAATTCATTGACAGTCTTGTGCTGTACTAAAAAAGAAAAGCATCCGTATCGTTATTATAAGGACTATTTTCTGTGTAAAATTGATGCTTAAAGCTTAACGCCAGCCCTTACCTGCGTTACTGAAAATTTCTGTAATTCTAATGTTTTTCACGGGTTTAAATTTGTTGGCCCGTGCTTCCTGCGGAGTCTTGCCCGTGCTTTCATAGATAGTCTCTATGTACTTAAGCAGGCCGACCATGCCCTTACTTTTTTTACTGGTCTTCTTCACTTTGCAGGTGATGGTGTCGGGAGAAATAGCATGGTATCTTGCGAGGTAGGTTCCGTCTTTTTGGAGTAATATTTCCATGCGGGTGAAGCCTTTGATGTGGCTTTTGTTCAGTTTGACTACCCAGCCGATGGCAAAATTTGTAAATGTATCCAGTTCTTCCTGGGTTCCGGGCTGGGAGGCATATGCTGCAGAGCAAAGCAGCAGGCTTACAATAAGAGATGTTAAAACTTTGCTGGCAAGTCTCATCTGGTACTCCAAAGTGCGAAAAGGGTGGAAAGAAAAATCTTCCCACCCCTTTTAATGCATATGTGGCTTTTAGTCTTCTACGTCGATTTCAACGCGGCGGTTAAGCTTGCGTCCTTCTTTGGTCTTGTTGTCGTACTTGGGATTCATTTCGCCGTATCCCTTGACTTCAAGGCGTTCAGGAGCAATGCCGTTGGCTGCCAGCCAGTCTGCAACAGACTTTGCTCTGCGCTCGGACAGGCCTTGGTTGTATGCTTCGGAGCCTGAGGAGTCAGTGTGGCCGCCGACCATGACTTTGAGATTCGGGAATTCTTCAAGCATGGTTGCTGCTTCAGTCAGAGCCGGAACCATTTCATCTGTGATCTGGTATTTGTCGAAACCGAAGTTGAAGTTACGGAAAACGATTTTTTCCTGAACCGGAACAACCGGAACGATAACTTCTTCAACTACTTCAACGATAAGCTCTTCTTCCTGAGTGTAGAATACATCCTGTGCGAACTTGTCGAGCATTGCTTTGTCTGCGAGATCGGTTACATCAACATAAACGCCGCAAGGAGTAAGGCTTGCGAGACGTTTCAGGTTTGCTTTACCGCGTTCGGTGTCAGCTACGCTGATGATGTGCAGGCAGAAACGGTCGCCGTATTTCTTTGCCATGTCGGAAACGATAACCGCAGGATTGCGTCCTGTGTTGGTCAGACCGTCGGAAACAAAAATTACTGCGAATTTTCCGCCCCAGTTTTTGAGTACACCATCAAGATCGGAAAAACCTGTGCCGATCGGGGTGGACTGGAAGAAAGGCAGCTCGCTGGGAACAGATGCAATTCCTTTAGCCATACCAGATCTTGTGAATATGGATTTGGGGGAATATGTCGCAAAGTCGGGCATTGCGTAAAGAGCGGAGTCGTATCCCAGTTCGGGAACAACGTTGTTGAGTCTCTTAAGGGCGTTAAGACCGGCAATGATTTTAGGATTCCCGGTGGAACCATATGTCTGTGACATGGATGGTGAAGTGTCCACAAAATAAGCGAATGCATCTACTTTGGGTTTAAGAACAATTCTGGACTCAGCAGAGGCCATGGAGCCGAAGGCCAGAAGAGCGGCTAAGGCAACAGTCAGAATTAATGAAACTTTTCTTTTGAACATTATGAAAGTCCTCCGGTATGTTGGTTAACGGGTCTAAATTAGTTTTTTTACTCTACCAAAATTAAGGTATTGGCAGGGCTTAATCAATAGTTTTGTGTTATTTTTATGGTTCTTTTAATTATCCATGCCTGTGAAGTGTTTTTCAAGCATGATTTTCAGAATGGTCCGGTCTGTGTCAATCATGCCCTGTGTGCTCAGAGTCCCGATGTTCTGCATGGTCTGTTCGGGAGAGCTGCCGATGATGCCGTCGCTGGAATGAACATTTACTCCATGGATGGCAAATAGAGCGGCTTGGACTGCTGTTCCGGCTGCGGTGGCCAGTTTTAGTGCACATCCGCATTTGGCACCGTCGCAGATAATACCGGCCAGGTCTTCAGTCAGGTTGGTGATGGCTCCGGCCATTTGGGTCGGAGTCCCGCCCATGAGATAGGTAATCCCGGCAGTTGCCCCGGCGCCTGCGGCCACAGAGCATCCGCAAACGGCTGACAACCTTCCTGTCTGGGCTTTTACGTATGCGGTTACAAGGTGGCTTAGGGCAATGGCTTCAAGCATTGTTTTCTCGGAGCAGTCCACAAACTCACTCACGGCATAGATGGGCAGGATTGCTGTCAGGCCGTGGTTGCCCGAACCTCCTGAGCTCATAGCCGGAAGCTTGATACCGCCCATGCGGGCATCAGATGCGGCTGAAGTTATGGTCCGGGCGGCCAGAATCATATCCCTGTTGAGGATTTTCAGGCGGGCCATTTTTTCAAAAGTAGCCCCGACGCCCAATCCTGAACCGTGTTTGAGTCCGTAATCGGCAAGGCGCATGTTGTATGTGATTCCTTCTTTGAGAAAAGTGAAATCCTGTTCGTCGAGATCATTGATCATATCTACCAGATCATCGAGGGAAAGTGTCTTGATGAAGTCCTCGAGTTTGGAAACATCGGCTTTTTGCGCTTGTTGTGTTTTGACCAGAGTAGAGTCTTTTACCGGCTCTCCGTTAAGGGTCAGAGAAGTGATATTGTCATGTACGCCTTCAATGGTCGTTTCAACATGATCAGGGCCGAAGGTAAGCAGGGCGCGGACATAAATACCGTGTCTGTTTTCTAACAGATTCACTGTTACAGGGTGTTTCTCCTTGTATTTACAGGCTTCTTTTGCGCTCTCTTCGTCAAGGGGCTCAAGAACTTCAAGTCCTAGTGCGGGGTCTCCATAAAGTGCTCCCAAGGCTGCTGCGGTATCAAGTCCGTTCAGTCCTCCTGTGCCGGGGATGATTACAGCCAGTCCGTTTTTATAGATATTCGGGTCAACCCAGACTTCGATTTTGTCCGGCCTTTTATCGGGTATCACGGAAGCTGCAGCGGCGGTGGCAAGTGCAATTGCTACGGGCTCGGTGCAGCCCAGTGCCGGAGAAACTTCAAAGTGCAGAATTTCTTTTACAGAGTATTTCATGGCAATCCCTTGGTTTTTACTGTTGAGGTGTCGGTCTGCTTGGATAATTAAGCTTCATGTGTAAATAAAGTCTAGAGAAAATCATAATTGTTGTTTGTGTTTAAATAAGGATAACATTAAATTACACTTAAGCAAGATTAAAAACAAGAAGTATAAAGTTGAATTGTGATCATGCTGAAGTGGTGAACGTTTAAATTCTATTTAACTTGTTGTTTACAACATAACTTTATTTGTATCTGTGTTGTGTTTTATTGAAAAGCTAAGCTTTTTGTGCATTAGCTGATGTTGAGAGAAAGGTGTTGCGTTTGTTTTTATGCAAATAAGCTCTTTTAACTTAAATGTAGTTGAAAAGTGTCAGAAAAATAAGTAACATCCGGCAACTTGTATTGTGTGATAGTACTAATATATGTTTTTATATGCCTAAATTAGCTGGAGAAATTATATATGTATATTGTTACTGGCGGAGCCGGTTTTATCGGCAGTGCCATGGTCTGGAAATTAAACCAGATGGGAATCGACGATATCCTGATTGTCGATAACCTTGCCAAGACTGATAAATGGAAGAATTTGGTTAACCTCCGTTATGAGGATTACATCCATAGAGATCAGTTTTTCAAGTTCATTCTTGAAGGTGACGATCCCTTTAAAACTGATGCTGTAATCCACATGGGGGCCTGCTCTTCCACCACCGAACAGGATGCGGATTTTCTCATGGAGAACAACTACCGCTACACCCAGATGCTTTGCCGTTTCTGCCTCCAGCATGATGTGCGTTTTATCAATGCTTCCAGTGCTGCCACCTACGGTGACGGACAGTTCGGCTTTGATGACGACCACGAAGGCATTGACCGTCTCAAACCTATGAATATGTATGGTTACTCCAAGCAGCTTTTTGACCTTTGGGCTAAGCGCGGCGGAGTGCTGGATAAGCTGGTCAGCCTTAAATTTTTCAATGTATTCGGACCTAACGAATATCATAAAGATGATATGAAGAGTGTTATCTGCAAGGCTTTTCACCAGATCGGTGAAACCGGAGAGATGAAGCTTTTCAAATCCTACAAGCCGGAATATCCCCATGGCGGCCAGAAACGCGACTTTGTTTATATCAAGGACTGCGTGGACGTTATGTGGTGGTTCCTGCAGAATCCGCAGGCAAACGGTATTTTCAATATCGGAACCGGACAGGCTCGCGAATGGAACGAACTTGCACGTTCTGTTTTCTCCGCGATGGATGTTGAACCGAACATCAGCTACATCGAAATGCCGGAAACTATTCGCGACAAGTACCAGTATTTCACTCAGGCCAATATGAGCAAGCTGGTGGAAGCCGGCTATGATAAGCCGTTCACTTCTCTGGAAGAGGCGGCCAAAGATTATGTGCAGAATTATCTGGCTCAGGAAGATCCTTATCTCAAGAGTTAATTGTTGATCCGGTTAGCCGGGACAGTTTGAATATTAAAGGGCAGGTTGTTTTGAAATCCAGGTTCGTCATCTTTGTAGTTTTACTTCTCCTTTGTCTGCCGTGTGCTTCTTTGGCACAGCAACAGATGACCGTGCCCATGACCGATAGTAATGGCGTGGAGCAGAAGGGTGAGCAGTGGAAGTTTTCCGCAGATAAACTTGTTGTGGAAAGCGACAGCGAATACCTTCAGGCCTACGGGGATGTTACCCTGCGCAGCGGTGATAACTACATCAAGGCCGATTTTGCCCGTTTTTATCAGGCAACCAAATGGATTTATCTGCGCGGTAATGTGAAGGCGCAGATTAAAGGCGACTTTTACGATGCGGCTGAAGCCGAGTTCGACCTGAATAATATGGTCGGCTGGCTTAAAAAGGGCCGCGTTTTTGTTGCCAAGCCCCATGTCTATTTTGAAAGTGAATTTATTGAAAAGCATAACGGAGCCACATACAGTTTCAAGGATGTAAAAGTGACTGCCTGTGAGGGTGAGAATCCCCTCTGGTCCTTTGAATCCGGTGAGGGTGATATAACCATCAACGGCTATGCCCGTCTCTGGCATTCCAAGTTCAAAGTTAAGGGTGTCCCGGTTATGTACACTCCTTACATGGAACTTCCGGTACAGCGTGAGCGCCAGTCCGGTATCCTTGATCCTGAAATCGGCAACTCAAACCGTCTCGGAAACAGGTTCAACCTGCCGTTCTATTGGGCAATCAATGATGAAATGGACATGACTTTCTATCCGGAATACCTGAGCAAACGCGGATTCAGGCCCGGTGTGGAATTCCGTCATTCCGAAGATGTGAACACCAAAGGATCATGGCGTGCTGATTGGTTGTACGACAGTAAAAGCTACAACAACGCCAATGACGCAAGTTATTCCTTCAGCGATAATATGATCAGACCCAACCAGAACCGCTGGTGGATCAGATCTAAATACAACGGATATCTCGGTAACCCTGACTGGCAGACCATCTTTGATATGGACCTTGTATCTGACCAGGATTATCTGCGTGAATTCCGTTCCGGTACCAATGGGTATGACGCCACCCGTGATTCTTTTCTTGACGAATTCGGGCGCGATATAGCCACCGCCGATGCCAACGAAAGGACCAGTACCGCCCTCATAGCCAGAAGCTGGGATAATTACTCTGTTTCGGCCATGGCGCAGTATACGGAAAACCTGCTTTACCGTAATGACAATGCTCCTTCCACTCAGGATCCGACCCTGCAGACAATGCCGCAGCTATCCGCTTACGCATTCAAGAATAATTTCTTCGGGACTCCCATCGAGTGGGAAGGTGAATTTCAGTCCAGCTATTTCTGGCGTGAATACGGCACCACCGGTGGACGTATTGATATCAAGCCTTCATTCAGCATGCCTGTGCGTGCCGGTGGAATCACCTTTATTCCTTATGCCGGAGTAAGGGCTACCAACTATCTGGGCACTTCTTTCCAGAACTCTACTTCTGAAGGCAGTCACGATTCTACTCAGTTCCGTTTTCTGGCTGATGCCGGAATCAGCGCTGCTACTGATTTTTACCGCGTCTTTGAGCTGGAATCAGCTCCTGTGGTTACCAGAGAAAACGTAGGACAGTCCGGTTGGACCAGCATGAAGCATAACGTGATTCCTCGCTTGGAATACTCATGGGTTCAGGATGACTCTGCGTCTCAGACCAAGTTGCCTTACTTTGATTCTCGCGACCGTATTTCCGAGCAGAACGATGTTGTCTTCTCGCTGACCAACGTTTTTGACCGTAACCGCGCAACAGTGGTTATGGATGCTGACGGTAACCCGGTACTGGAAAACGACTACCTTGAATTCCTGCGGGTGCGTCTGGAGCAGGGCTATGACATTGACGAAGAAAACCGTTCCATAGAACTCAGCGAGTATGAACGGCGCCCCTTCTCTGATTTCATGGCCGAATTCATTGTTACTCCCTACAATTTCGTGAACCTCACCTCCAGAACATGGATTTCTCCATATCTGGGTGATGTTACCGAGCATGAAAATATCCTCAAGCTCTTTTACGATGAGTATGCGGAGTTCTCTCTTGGATACGATTACCTGCGCAAGATTGATGAATATAAGCGTCAGCAGGACTCAGACATGCAGATCATCAGCTACGGCATGAAAGCCAAGCTGCCTTGGAATCTGCGGATCGGCGGTAAATTCAGAACCGATCTTAATTCTGACCGTGACCTTGAAAAGACTGCTTCCTTGGGATGGAGTCACCAGTGCTTCTCTTTGGAATTTATTGCCTCAAAGACCACTGTTGATGAACGTTACGGCGTGAACTTCAATCTTATCGATATGAGTGCATTTTAGACTATCTCTTCGACAAAACTTACCGGGCCCCCCGTCTACTGATGTGTAGACGGGGGGCCTTGCTTATTGTAATCTCAGCGCTATAAATTCTGACTTAAATAGATAAATAAAAATACCACATAGATATGTCATTATGAGCACTCCTGAAATTCATGTACTCCCGGCTTCCTTGCGTAACCAGATTGCCGCTGGTGAAGTTGTGGAGCGCCCTTCAAGCGTGGTTAAGGAACTGGTGGAGAACTCCATTGATGCGGGCAGTACACAGGTTGATGTTGCTGTTGAGCGCGGTGGGCAGGGCTTTATCTCCGTGAAAGATAACGGGCGCGGTATCGCAGCTGATGAATTGAAGCTGGCAGTTACCCGTCATGCCACCAGCAAGATTTCAAATGTTGATGATCTAAGCGCAATCACCAGCTTCGGCTTTCGGGGAGAGGCATTGCCGAGTATTGCTTCGGTTTCCCGCTTCAAGATGAGCTCTTGCCGCAAAGGTGCCGATGAAGGGTGGTTTATTCATGTTGAAGGCGGAGATGTGGCTGACGAAGGCCCGGCTGCAATTCCCGGAGGAACTTCGGTTGAAGTTCGTGAGCTGTTTTTTAATGTCCCGGCCCGCTTGAAATTTTTGAAAACCGAAAGTACCGAAGCGCGGCGTTGCAATCAGGTCCTGTTCAAGATTGCCCTTGCAAATGTAGATGCCGGATTCACTTTTACCTCCAATGGTCGGGAGCAGTTTCGCCTTCCGGCCGGGCAGTCCCTGCCGGAGCGTTTGTCCGTGTTCTGGCCGCGAAATATCTGCGAATCCATGCTTGAATTCTCCCATGAAGCCGGGGAAATGAAAGTGCATGGCTGTGCCGGTATTCCCGGACTGGCCCAAGGTCGCGGTGACCGTATTGTGATGTTCGTCAACGGGCGTCCGGTTCAGGATAAGTTGCTGCTCAGTGCCATTCGCGGATCCTACAAAGGGCGTTTGATTTCCCGTGAATATCCGCAAGCTGTTCTTTTTCTGGAATTGCCGCCGGACCTGGTGGACGTGAACGTGCATCCTGCAAAGATGGAAGTCCGTTTTCAGGAAGAGAGTGCGGTATTCAGTATCATTCGTAACGGTATCGGACAGGCTCTTTCCCGCTATGAACTGGGCATTCTGGAAGATGACAGTTCTATGCAAAGTCAGCATGAAATGCCGGTCCGTGCAGCAGTTCGCGAGAAGAGATTATCGGAAAGTGTCTCACTGCCCATTGAGCCTGCGGCTAAATTTTCCAGCTGGAATGAATTTAAGAATACAGATTTCACAGCCTTGGATGATGAACCGGAAGTAGGTTCTGCTTTGCCTGAGACAGATTTCAACTTGCCAACTGTTGCTGAATCCCGTCCCGAACCGGATATGGTTCATGAACAGGCCATGAATTATGTGGCGAAGGAAACTCCGCTTTCTGTGCCCGAACCGCAACAGTATGAATCATGCGCGGCTGGGCCGATTTACGTTCCCGGTTCGCGTATTGAGTATCTGGGGCAGGTTGCGGATACCTATCTGGTTCTGAAACTTCCGAACGGTTCTCTTGGCTTGCTGGATCAGCACGCAGCCCATGAACGGGTGATCTACGAGAATATGAAATCCCTGCGCACACGCGGAGAATCGCGTCCTCTGGCATTGCCCATCGATCTTGTCCTCCATCCCAGCGAAGTTGAGCGGGTGCAGGAAATGTGGGAGGATTTGCAGGCTGCAGGCTTCATGCTGGAGCTTGAATCCGGGCAGACTCTTTCCATGCGCGGTATCCCTCCGGCACTTGAAACCGGGGAAGCAAGGGAGTACTTAAAGGCAGCAGTGGATGGACAGGCCAAGACTTTGGATGACCTCTGGATCATGCTTTCCTGCAAATCAGCTATCAAGGCCAACCTGCCGTTGGCGGCCAATGAGGCCCTTTCTTTACTGGAAGCTTGGGTGAAATGCCCGCAAAGGGAATATTGTCCTCACGGTCGTCCTGTCTTGATCAGTTGGTCCGCGCTGGAAATGGAGAAACTTTTCAAACGCAAATAGCCAGTCTCAATCTCAACCGGAGATCTCCAATGACTATCGGATATAATACACTTGAAGTTGAAGTTGATTTAAACGCAATTCGCCATAATTACCGAAAGCTTAGAGCAAAAGGAAGCAGGGTCTACGGCGTGGTCAAGGCTGATGCCTACGGCCATGGGCTTATTGAAGTTGCCCGTGTCCTTGAAGAAGAAGGAGCGGATACTTTTGCTGTAGGTACGGTGAGCGAAGGCATGCAGTTGCGTAAAAGCGGTTGCAGCAAACGTATCATATCATTGCTCGGACCGCTGAATGAGGAAGATTGTTTCAATGCAGCGCAGAACAAGATAATTCCTTTTGTCGGTGAATTTGAACAGTTGGAAATGCTTTCCGCTGTTGTGTCTGCACAGGGCCGCAAGGTTGAAATCAGTTTGAAATTTGATACTGGAATGTCCCGTCTCGGTTTCAGCGTCAGTGAGCTGGATAAGCTGATTGAGTGGCTGAAAATCAATCCTCAAATCTGCCCGGTGCTGGCTAGTTCGCACCTTGCCACTTCTGACGATCCGGCTTACGAGGGGTATATGTCTGCGCAGGCAGAGACCTTTTCCGGTATTTTGAAGCGTCTTGCTGACGCCGGATATGAGTTGGAAGCATCACTTGCCAACTCTGCAGGAATTCTGGCTCATGATCAGGTTCATTATTCCGCACAGCGCGGGGGAATTGCCCTTTACGGTTCCAACCCCTTGCTCGGAACTGAGTGGAGCGAATCGGGTCGTGACCTGAAGCCTGCAATGCAGGTGCGTACTAAGATTGCGGCCGTGCGGAAACTTCAAAAAGGGCAGGCCATCAGTTACGGCTGCACTTACACAGCAGATCGGGATATGACCGTGGCCATTGTCTGCGCCGGATATGCCGACGGATACAGCCGCGGGCTTTCCAATGCCGGACAGGTCTGTATTCACGGGAAGCGGTCCAAGATTCTGGGCCGGGTCTGCATGCAGCTTTGTATTGTGGACGTCAGCCACATTGAAGACGTCAAATTCGGCGATACTGCCTACCTGCTGGGCGGTGAAGGTGAAGGGCGCATCAGTGCTGAAGATTTAGCCGGATGGTGGCAGACAATTACTTATGAAATTTTTTGTCTTCTGGGGATGAATCCGAGGACATACAAAAAATAAAAAACGGGAGATATAACATGTCTTGGAAAGTAGCAGAAAGTCATCCGCTTAAGGATGTTGATCCGGCAGAACTCAGGAATAAGTGGGTGGACGTAGCCATGGATATGGCTTTGATTCCTGAAAATAACATCCGCGTTTATATCGAAGACGGCATTGTGCGTATCGAGGTAAGCGAAGAACTTTACAACTGCATGGCTGGCATCTAGCCCTGAGGTGAAGGGCGGCCTGCAAAGGCCGCCTTTTGTTTTTTTACTGGAACTGCAAATCGGAGTTTTTCATGAAAACATACAGATTTATTCCGGTCCTTTTCATCTTCGTCCTTGTCTTTTGTCTATGCGCGGGATGTTCTGATAAAAAAACATCCAATGAATTCAAGGTCGGAGTTGTTGCAGTTACCAGCGGTGAGCTGTTCAGGAAAGGAACTTATATAGTTACAGCCGCCCGTTATGCCGCAGACAGGGTTAATAAAGCAGGGGGGCTGGAATTAGCAGGAGAACCGCACACGGTTAAGCTTATCCCTGCTGACAGTAACGGCGATCCTGAGATGGCAGCTAAAGTCACTCTCAGGTTGATTGAAAAGGACAAAGTATCTGCAATTGTTGGAGCAGCAAAGAGTAAGGTTGCTCTGGCTGTTGCAAAAGTTTGCGAGGAACACAAAGTTCCTTTCATCACCCCCGTAGCAGGAACTAACAGGCTTACATCCTTTAAATATTCTTTTCGTGTTTCCTACACAAATACCGTGCAGGGCGAAGCTTTAGCCCGATTTGCCAAAAAAGATCTAGGACATAAGGATGTGGGAGTCCTGTTTGCTTCTTCCAGTCCTTACAGTGCAGAATTAGCCCGCTTCTTTAAAGAAGATTATTTAAAAGGCGGAGGCAGGGTTGTCTCTTTTCAGAGCTATGTTGCAGGAGATCGTGATTTTTCTAAGCAATTACAGAAGATAATTGAATCCGGTGCGCAAATACTTTTCCTTCCTGATAATACCAAGATGGTTCAATTACAGGTCGCGCAGGCCCGTAAGCTGGGCTTCAAAGGGATTCTTATGGGCAGTGATTCATGGGACCCCATTGAACTGCAGCGCAATCCCTTATTCAAAAACAGCTATTACACTGACCACTGGATTCCGAGCCTGCCTATTGAAGGGGTTGCGGAGTTTGAAAAGGATTACAAGAAAGCCAATGGCGTTGAGCCCAGCGAACTTGAGGCCTTGACCTATGATGCTGTTAATTCACTTTTTGATGCCGCAAAAATAGCCGGAACTGATAATCCTGTAGCTATCCATGATGCTCTGGTGGATATGCCTCCCTTTCATGGGGTGACCGGGACTTTTGATTACAACAACAACGGCGACCCGGATAAGGACGTCATCATTTCCACCTTTCGCGACGGTCATATCGCGGTGCAGGATATTATTGACCTGAAATAGTTTTTTCTCTTTAAAGCAAAACAGCCTGCGGGAAATCCCGCAGGCTGTTTCGGTAGAGATATGTACAGGTAGATGTACTTATAGCTTTTATTCTAGACCCGAATCATGCTGATCAGGGTTGATTTCTCTAGTGATCGCAGGTGTTGGACCCGGTCTGGAGGGTTCCTGCAAGGTAGCTGGAAACTACGTTCTCAGGTGCTTCAGCAGGGGAGCCTACAATTACTTTTACGCCGGCATCGGTAAACAGGGACTGTGCTCTGGAACCCATGCCGCCTGCGAGTACCAGCTGTACGCCCTGATCTGCAATCCATTTAGGAAGCACACCAGGCTCGTGGGGCGGGGGAGTTTCCATGTTCGTGGCAACAATTCCCTTGGTTGCAACATCAACATCCATGAGTGCGAACTGTTCACAATGTCCGAAGTGCATGCAGAGCTTGCCTGCTGCAACGGGTACTGCGATTCTGATCATGCCGTTTTTAGCTTGAAGTTCTTCTGGCTTGGGCATCTCGTTGTTTTCCTGCAAAGTCTCAGTGAGATTCAGCATAGGCTTGATGATAGTATTCAAAGCCTTGCCGGTGGGGCTTTCATGGTCAGTGCGTATGATGGGGTAACCTTCATCACCGGAACGGCCCACTTCAGGATCAAGGGGAATGCGTCCGAGGAACTTAACTCCGGTTTCCTTGGCAAGCTCTTCACCGCCGCCGGAATTGAAAATATCATGTACGTTACCGCAGTCGGGGCAGACAAATCCGCTCATGTTTTCGATGATACCGAGAACTGGGTTGCCGACCTGCTTACAGAAGTTTACGGAGCGGCGTACGTCATCAATAGCAACTCCCTGCGGGGTGGTTACGATAACTGCGTGAGCGTCCTGACCGAGGGTCTGCAGTGCGGAAAGGGGTTCGTCACCGGTTCCGGGGGGGCAGTCAACGACGAGGAAGTCGAGGTCATTCCATGCTACATCCTGTACGAACTGCTTGATCAGGCCGATTTTTACCGGGCCGCGCCAGATAACAGGATCATCTTTGCTGGGCAGCATGAAGCCGAGGGACATAACCCAGAGGTTGCTGGACCAGGAGATGGGTTCAATTACTTCATGACCGATGTGCGGCTTTTGATCCTGAAGACTGAGCAGGCGGGGAACACTGGGGCCGTGTACGTCAACGTCAAGCAGGCCGACCTGTTTACCGGCTAGGGAAAGAGCAACTGCAATGTTGGTTGCTACAGTACTTTTACCGACGCCGCCTTTACCGGAAATAACCACGATTTTGTGTTTAATTCTGGAAAGGGCTTTTTGCAGTTTCATATCTTCAGGCTTGCAACCTTCAGAAGAACAACCGGAAGAAGAACATCCGGACCCGGAGGAAGAGCAGCTTCCGCATGCGTGATCGCTCATATATCAATCTCCTGCCCCTCGTAGGAAGAGGGGGTAGTCATTATTAAAAACAGATTGTTCAATCTGTCACAATAGGCGTTAAGAGGTAAACTAAGACGTGAACCTGACTTGTCAATGGTTGAAAAGTTCAGTCATGCCCGCAGAGCAAGGGAGAGGAGAAAAAGGCATGACTGAACGCGATGAAGAAAATTCTACCAGTGGCCGGGTTTGTCTGCATCTGCAGCGGCTTCGAGCTTGCCTTCTTTGAAGGAAGCCAGAGCCTCGGCAACTGTTCCACCACCTACAAGGTAGACCTTGATGGCACCCTTATCGAGCGCGGTGAAAGCCTTGGGTCCAACGTGCCCGGTGATTACCGCAGTTGCGCCTGTGGCGGCTACGTTCTGGGCTGACTGGATTCCAGCGCCCTGAGCGGCATTAAGGTTCTGGGTGTTGTCGATGTATTCCTGAGTGTCGGCATCGGTATCGCAGACCAGAAAGCCTTTTGCGCGACCGAAACGAGGGTCGATATCTCCATTGAGATCGTTGCCCTGACAACTGATGGCGATTTTCATATTACTTACTCCTGTGCACTTGGCTTAGGGTCGGCTCACAAGGGCGTATTGAATCCTGTATACCCTTTCTGGACCTGAAGCCTCTGTTTCCCTGTCCGCACCTGCCTCTGCCTCTGCATCCGGGCATGACATGGTTTTCCAGACAGTCCTGTTGATAGGCTGAGAGAACTTGCTCGATCATTCCCGTGATCCACGGGATAACCGTAACTCCGGCCTGCTCCAGTTCATTCATGGTGCAACCACAGATTGCACCGCATATTAAAAACGTTGCCCCGCAGGCTATTATGGCGGATGTCCTGTCCTTTGGGTCTTTTGAGGGAAGGGATAGGTAGCCTGCGGGACAAATTTTATTGTCTTCCAACCGGAACAATTTCAGGTCCGGGGCATTGTCAAAAACGGAGGCCAGCCTGTCTTCATAACAGGCCAAACAAAGCAGCGTTGAATTGGTATTGCGTCCTTCGTTTCCTCTCATGGGCAACTATAAGGCATAGTTTGTGCCATGGAGATAAAAGACAGTTAAAATAGGTGTTTGATTGGTTTTTGCGGGGAGGAAGTAAGGGGTGTTCAGGCGCAGAATTGGTCGAATAAATGGAATGAGGGCTAATTATGCGCCTATGTCTTCGCAGCGGGATATGGTGCGGCGAAGGGTATCTTTGGAAATACCCAGTTCGCGGCAGGTTGCCATTTTCTTACCGTTGTTACGTTTAAGGGCGCGGCGCACAGCCATGCATTTGATTTCATCCATGGTTAAGGGCATGTCCTCGTGAGGAGCAGCCTCTCTGGATTTAGGCTGTAGGTATTCGGGCAGGTGTTCGACCTGAATAAAGCCCGAAGGGCAGAGGATAAAGGCAAACTCAAGAATGTTTTCCAGTTCCCGCACATTGCCGGGGAAAGGATGGCGCATGAGAATGTGCAGGGTGTCTTCGGAAATACCGTCGATATCTTTGCCTTGCAGGGCATTGAGCCTGTTCACAAAGTGGTTGATCAGGAGCGGAATATCCTCGACCCGCTCTTTGAGCGGCGGAAGGTTGAGGGTGACCACGTTCAAGCGGTAGTAGAGATCCTGCCGGAATAAACCTTGTTCCACCAGTTCTGTCAGATTTTTATTGGTGGCTGCCACAATACGAACATTGGCTTTAACGCTTTGCACTGCGCCTAACGGTTCGAATGTCTTTTCCTGCAACACTCGAAGCAGTTTTACCTGCAGTTTGGCTGGCATATCACCTATTTCATCGAGGAAAATAGTGCCGCCGGCAGCAAGTTCAAATCGTCCGGCCTTGTCTTTACGGGCATCGGTAAAGGCTCCGGCCTTGTAGCCGAAGAGTTCTGATTCCAGCAGATTGTCGGGCAGGGCGCCGCAGTTTACGGCTACAAATGGGCCGTTTTTGCGTTCACTGAGGTTATGGATGGCCCTGGCGAAAAGCTCTTTACCGGTGCCGGATTCCCCAAGCAGGAGTACTGTGGCTTCACTTTTACTTACTTGAGGGAGGATTGAAAAAACTTTTCCAAGCTGTGCGCTTTTCCCAATGATATCTTCAAAGCGCCATGAATCTTCCACCTCACGGCGGATCATCTGAATATCGGTCAAGTCACGGAAACTTTCCACGCCGCCGATGAGTTTTCCGTCGCCGTCAACAAGGGGAGCGGCGCTGATGGAAACCGGAACCTTGCGTCCGTCAGCGTGGATGAAAAATATGGATTTGTTGGAGATGCGGCCGCAATTGCTCATGCATGAACGCAGGGCGCAGTCACCGTCGCAGAGGCTGGAGTGGAATACATCCCAGCATTTGGAGCCTACTGCTTCTTCTGCAGGGACACCGGTGATCCGGCTGGCGGCTTCGTTAAAGAAGGTGATGTTCCAGTCCCGGTCTACCGTAAATACCCCGTCTGCCAGTGAGTCGAGGACTGCCGAACACGGTAGGTTGCTGGGAAATTTCATGAAACATCCATCAACAGGTCGAAGCCTAGTAAAAGGTTATGCAGGGAGAGTTCAGAGTGGGAAAGCTTTTGCAAAAGCTTTCCCACTCTGGCCGCTGTAGGCGAAATTATTTTTTCTCTTCGCGGGCTTTGCGGAGCCATTCGTACCATGCTTCCAGTCCTTCCCGGGTGCGGCAGGAAAGGGGGAAGAGGGCGATGTCTGCGTTCAGCTTGCGTGCATGCTGCTTGGCCTTTTCAAGATCGAAATCCACGTAGGGCAGGAGATCGATTTTGTTAAGGATCATGACAGAAGAAATATGGAACATGAGGGGATACTTTTCAGGTTTGTCGTCGCCCTCAGTTACGGTCAGCAGGGTGATCTTGTGATCCTCACCAACATTGAATTCGGCGGGACATACAAGGTTGCCCACGTTTTCCACGAAAAGAATATCGAGTCCTTCAAGGTCGATCAGGGAAAGGGCTTCCTTTACCTGGCTGGAGTTAAGGTGGCATCCGCCTTCGGTGTTGATCTGAACGGCCTGTGCTCCGGTGGCTGCAACGCGACGGGCGTCGTTGTCAGTCTGGAGGTCGCCTTCGATAACAGCCATTTTGAATTCATCCTTGAGGTCAGCGAGGGTCTTTTCCAACAGGCTGGTTTTACCGGACCCGGGTGAACTCATCAGGTTGAGGCAGAGAATATTTTTTTCTTTGAAAAATTTGTTCAGTTCATCGGCAATTCTGTCATTTGCTTCCAGAATATTGCGTACCACAGGGATTTCACCCATTTCTAACTCCTTAAGTTAATCGTCAATCTCGATGCTTTCGATCTGCAATTCCTTGCCCTGAAGAACTTCATGACCGATTTCCAGACCGCATTCCGGACATCCCATGTAAAGTTTGTCTTCGGGTATAAATTCGTGTTTGCACCCGCCGCAGCGTACTTTGATGGGAATTTCGTTAACTTCGAGAACGGACCCTTCAAGGGCGGTCCCCACGGTAACGGCTTCCCAGCCGAAAGTAAGAGCATCGGAGACTACCCCCGCAAGCGCACCATTACCTACCACAACTTTTTTGAGGCTGGCACCGGGTTGCTTTTCCATTTCCTCTTCAATGATTGCAAGTATACTTTGCGCTATTGACATTTCGTGCATGGAATTTGGACTAACTCAAAAAATTAGCAGGGGCAAGGTGCTTAAGCGTATAAATCTGTAAGGTTTTGCAGAACAATCTAATAATGGTACTGTGACAGGCAAATGATGGAGTGCTTTTTATAACTGTTATGATAGCATAAAAAATGCGTGCTGGAGCGGGCATGTCTTGCAAGTGGATGAAAGCTTGGGTATGGAGTGGGTGTTTTCATCTTGCCGCCATGTCCGGCGGCATTTCACGGGGATATATCAGCGGGGGATTCGGCTGCATGTTTGCAGTCGGATTTTGCGCGTTTGGTCCCTTGAATCATTAAACTTTTTTACGCACCGGACTCTTTCCGGATTTTGGAGGACATGCAGATGTATGTGGGACTGAAAATGCTCAAGGACTTTGTGACCGTTACCCCTGAGACTTTGGTCAAGGAAGCGGACAAAATTCTGGAAGACAATCAGTTGTGGATGCTTCTTGTTAAAGACGGGGAAGACCTCGTAGGTTATGTCACCAAAGAAGATGTCCGTGCTGCCCTTCCTTCTGTAATAAGCTCTCTTGATAAACATGAACTCAGCTACCTGCTGAGTAAGATTACCGTTCGGGAAGTTGTACGTAAGAACATTACCACCATTCCGCCTGAAACCGAGATTGAAGCTGCGGCAGACCTTATGTTTGAAATGAATCTTTCAGGTCTTGCTGTTGTTGACGAAAATAAGAAACTCATCGGTTATATCAACCGCAACAAAATGCTTGAACTGCTGGTTGAAGAGATGGGCCTCAAACAGGGCGGTTCCCGCATTGTGGTGGATGTTGAAGAACGAACCGGTGTTCTTTACGAGGTGGCCGGGATTATTTCCAATATGAAATACAACATCATCAGCACCGGTCTTTTTCACCACAATAACCGCAGGATGGTGGTTATTCGTGTTGACACTGAAGACCCGTCCCCCATTGTTGCAGCACTCCAAGAACGCAAATATCTGGTGGTAGGCCCTGAAGATTTTATGGCTGAATGGTCCATTAAATAAATACATATTTTCCCGGTAAACTGCCGGAGATAATTAAGCCGGAAATAGGGGTGTCCTGTTTCCGGCTTTTTTTTGCGCCCTTATTGTTTTTAAAATGTAATAAGGGTATTAATAGAAGGAGCATTTACATAACTAATAGAGCGATAAGTGAGCAGGGTTGCATGGTATACCGCATAGTTGTTACATTGTTGACTATGATGTCTTTTTTGTCTTTTGCTTCCTCATCGGGGCGGGCAGATGATTGCGGGCTCAGGATAATTACCGAGATCAGTCATCCTTCAACTATTCAGGATAATGGCCGGTTATCCGGATTCGGAGTTGAAGTTGTTGAAGCCTTAAAAAAAGAAATCGGCTGTAATACTGCCATAGAGGTCATGCCTTGGGCTCGTGGTTACAGGCATCTCCTGAATCATCCTGATGTGATGCTGTTTTCCACAGCCAGAACTGAGGAGCGGGAGAATCAATTTCACTGGATCGGCCCTATTGCCTGCTATAAGTGGGTTTTTTACGGTTTGAAAGGTGTCAGGCATAAAGTGAAGACTCTTGAAGATGCAAAGAGTGTTTCCGGTATCGGGGTTTATCGCAATGATGCCCGGGCTCAGTTTTTAAAGAGCAAGGGGTTCACCAATCTTGAGGTTATGGATTCTCAGGAGGTTAATTTTAAGAAGCTTCTTCGCGGTAGGGTTGAGCTGGTGGCAACTTCCAATATCGGTGTGTCGGGATTTCTTAGTAAAGATTTAGAGCTGCGCAAAATGGCAGTTCCGGTTCTTACGTTTCATAATGTAAAGCTTTACCTTGCTATCTCAAAGGCTACTGATCTGGAAAAGGTGCTTCGCTGGCAGAAGGCGTTTAATACCCTGAAGAGTCGGGGTACTATCCGTAAGATTCAGGAAAAATGGATTGAAAAGTGTCCTGAGTAGCAGTTGTGATTATAGAAAATTAAGTTCATCAGTTAAGGAATCTCTTTTTCTGGCCTGTGTACTCGTTGTCTGTATGTCCGGAATTGGATTGCTTTTAAGTAGTGACTCCAAAGCCTTCGTATCATCGGCAGTTTTTTTAATAACCTGATCCAGAGTACATTCTTCAATGAACCCTTTTCCTTTAAGGAAGTTCAGAAAGATGCAGGCCTCTTCAAGGCTTTTGTTTAAGCGTAAAGCATTTCTGAGGTGTTCAAGGCAAGACTTGAGATCTCCCTGTTCAAAGTGAACCCGGGCAATATTCATATGCAGGTTTTCATCTTCTTCGACCAATTTTTCCGCTCTTGAATAGTATTCAAGGGCCTGTTTGAGCATGCCGTTTTTGCGCAAGGATATTCCGAACTCGTTGAACAGGTGTTTATGCTGCGGTTCATAGCAGCTTTCAAGCCCAACCAGTCTTTTGAATATATTGTCTGCCCGTTCGATTTCTCCCCGGTCAAGGTAGGTAAGCCCAAGTCCGAAATTGACGCGTACATTTAATTCATCAAGGCTCATTGCCTTATTGAATTCATACTCGGCACTGTAGTTTTCGCCTTTGTTGCGGTGGCTTTCGCCTAATGCGATGGTTTTTTCCAGCTTATCAATATTCGGGATGACTTTTTGTAGATAGATTTCCGGTTCAGGATGGTAGTCGTTCAAAAACATCTCCATTTCCACTGCCGCCTGAGGCCCGGTGGGAATGTAGTTGGTATTCAGGGCTTGAACTTTCAGTACCCCGTTATCCTGTTCTTCTGCATACCAGTACGTTGTTTGCTCTGTTCTTTTTTTGGTCGTCCCCGTTCCGATTACAGATTTTTTTTTAGCTGAAAAAATGCCTTGAATCTTTTCCCGTTTCCTCACTTCAAACTCCGTTTTTTAGTCAAGAGGCTACTATTTTACACAGGCTTTGCTTGTCTGGAAAGTAAGTATCGTTGTGATTAAGAAATAAAAAAAGGCCGTCTCTAAAGAGACGGCCTTAAGAGCCTGAAAAGGCTGGAACTGTCAGGTTAACGCGTTCAGGGAAAGGGTCTTCCTTCTTCTGTGCTGCGAGCTAACCGCAGGTGCCGGAGCAGGAACCGCATTCACCGCCGCCGAGCTCAAGCTTGGAATCAATTACGAAACCGGTGTAGCTGAGGTCAACACGGAAGGGGCTTCCCTGTTCGTTGAGGTCTTTATCAAGCAGGAAGGTGAAACCTTCCACTTCAAAACTTTCATCGTTATCTTTTGACTCATCCAGAGCCAATGCCAGCCTGGGGCCAGCTCAGCCACCGGTGGCCAGGTAGATGCGGATGGGGGTCCTATCTTTATCTGCAAAATAGTTTTCAAGCTGTTTTTGCGCAGCTTCGGTAATTTCAACCATTGTTTCCTCCTCATAGGATTTATCTATACAAATTAAGTTCTCTATCAGTTTTTGTCAATCTACTCCGGTTGACCTTGACTCTTGCATGGGGTAATTAATACTGTTTAGAAAGAGTGTTAGTAACACGACATAAGTCTAATAAATATTTTTAAACATGATTATGGGCGTTCGGACGCTCAAGGGAGACCGTAGAATGAAAACCAAGGATATCATCCTCGCAACAGCCAAGGAAATGATTTCAGAGGTGGGTTTCCACAAAGCCACTACCGCCAACCTTGCAAAAATGGCCAATATTTCTGAAGGTACCATCTATAGACATTTTGAAAGCAAGGAAGATATCCTGCTTCACATCCTTGATGCTCTTGAAGAGAATTTTTCTTATTACATCGAAGCTATCCGCCAGAAATTAGACCGTGACGAGTGTTCTATTGAAGAGATTATGAACGAATATTTCTCTTTTGTAGAAGATAATGAAATCGACATGAAGATCATGCTCTCAACCTATGGGTTGCTTGATTCTTCCAAACGTCTGATGGCTGTTTTCTTGAAGAACCTTGAACTGATTCTTGAAGATTGCATCAGGCTCGGTATCAAAAAAGGAACTGTCCGTGATGTGGCTGTGGAAGAAAACGCAACTGTGGTTATGACCATTATCTTCGGTCTGACCAGAATGCAGCTTTACTGGCCTGATCGTAGGGATGTCCGCGGTGAGGCAGTTGAATTCTGTCGTCGCAGTATTCTGAATTAGAATTAAGCTGATACGATTTTTTAAGGGCTGTTCTTAGCGGGACAGCCTTTTTATTTGTCCAGTGTAAGTGAATAAAAGAAATCCCTCGTCCGGAAACCGGGCGGGGGATTTTGTGTGCATTTGTCCGTAGCAGACTAGTTGTTTTCAGTCTGTGCGGCTGCTTTTGTGTTCTGCTTGGCGAAGTAGGCCTTGGTTTCAGCTACAACAACCGGGGTTAGCATAATCAGGCCGATAAGGTTGGGGATAGCCATAAGGCCGTTAAAGGTGTCGGAGAGGTTCCATACGAAGCTGAGCTTGGCAATGGCACCAACACCTACGAAGCAGATGAATACGAGACGGAAGGGCAGTACTGCCTTTACACCGAACAGGTATTCCATTGATTTTTCACCGTAGTAGCACCAGCCGAGAATGGTGGAGTAGGCGAAAAGAATCAGGCCGATAGTAACGATGTGTGCACCGCCTGCCATGCCCTGTGAAAAGGCGATGGTAGTCAGTTCGGCACCGGTGGTTCCGTTGGACCATGCGCCGGTGATAATGAGAACCAGCCCGGTCATGGTGCAGACGATGAGAGTATCGATAAAGGTCTGGGTCATGGAGACCAGAGCCTGAGTTACAGGCTCTTTGGTCTGCGCTGCAGCTGCAGCGATAGGAGCACTACCAAGACCGGATTCGTTGGAGAATACACCGCGGGCAACACCCATGCGGATAGCCAGCATTACAGTTGCGCCGGCAAAGCCGCCGACTGCGGAAGTGGGGTTGAAAGCCTGTTCGAAAATAAGGGCAAAAGCCGCTGGTACTTCAGCAATGTTTGCCAGAATGATGTATGATGCGCCGGCCATGTAGAAAACGATCATAACGGGTACGAGCATTCCGGTAACTTTACCGATTTTCTTGATACCGCCGAGGATAACGGCAGCAGTCAGGATCATCAGCAGTCCGCCGGTGATGTAAGGAGAAATACCGTAGGTCGCTTCAACTGCATCAGCAACGGAGTTGGACTGAACCATGTTACCGATACCGAAGGCGGCGATGGATGCGAAAATCGCGAAAAGAGTACCGAGCCAGGGCATGTTGAGGCCCTTGGAAAGATAGTACATGGGGCCACCGCTCATTTCGCCGTTTTCATCAACTTCTCTGTATTTAACAGCAAGAACAGCTTCAGCGTATTTGGTGGCCATGCCTACGAGGCCGGTGATCCACATCCAGAAAAGAGCTCCCGGTCCACCAACTGCAACTGCGGTAGCAACACCTGCAATGTTACCGGTACCTACTGTGGCGGAGAGAGCGGTCATCAGAGCCTGGAAATGGGTGATGTCACCGGGTTCGTCTGTTTCTTCCTTGCGCTTAATGAGTGCAAGGTACAATGCGTACATCAATTTGCTGAACTGAACGCCGCGCAGTGCGAGGGTCAGCCAGAAGCCTGTACCGACCAGGAGAACCAGCATAGGCGGTCCCCATGCAAATGCACCGATCTTACCAACAATAGCGTCCAGTGAAGTCATGAAATCCATAAATAATCCCTTGTTTTTTTTAGCACCAAATTTCCGCGAAATACTAGCACAGGTTCGCAGAATTACCCCTTTGCAAAATAATATTCTGAACTACGTACATAAAACAGAAGAAATGGGCAAGAAATTTATTGTGAATTTTTATTTGGCTCAAAATAATAATAGTTTTTGATGCAAAACGATAAAGTGCTTCTTTTTCTGCTTTGTTGTTTTGTGTGCGTTACATTTAAAAACTACATTTCTGTAGTTAATTGCTCAAATTTTGTATAAGACAAAAAACTTTCTGAATAGATAAAATAAAATACTGCACATTTCGTTTTGCTAAAAATAAGGGTCGATTTTTGAGAAATAGTTAAATTCAAGAAAAGAGATAGTTTTTGGATATCCATTTTTGTCATAAGTATGTGGGCAATCCGTGGGGAGGAAGACTGGTATGGCTATTGCTGATTAATGCAGGAAATAATGAATGGCGGTTGTTTTAAATGTGTTTTGTGTTGAAATGTACGTAATTTTGCACAAAGCGGTAATTTGTTGCACTTTGCTTGTGCGATTTGCATGAACAGAACTTCTGAATTTGAGGCCGGAAGTTACAGGGAGATAGGTTTGGGAAAAAAAGGAAAGGGGAGAAAATCCTCAGCAACGGGAGCACCTTCCTCTGGCGGTAGCAAAAAAAATAGCAATATGATCATTGTGGTGGTCGCAGCATTGGCTGTAGGGCTGTTTTTTGGCGGGGTTTTCATGCCTGCGTTGAAGGATTCATCTACACCGCAAGTGGCAGGTGGAGCTGGAAGTGCCAGCAGTTTCGCCCAGCAGATTGAAGAGACAAAAAAACTTTTGGAATCCCAGCCGGAGTCCGTAAATCTGTGGACGAAACTGGGTAACCTGTACTTTGATACTGACCAGTATGCCAACGCGATTGATGCCTACAGTAAATCACTTGCCATTGAACCTGATAATGCGCATGTGCTTACTGATCTGGGAGTCATGTACCGCCGTAACGGCAACCCGCAAAAGGCGGTCGAAAATTTCGATAAAGCTATTCTTGCTGCGCCGACACATGAAACCGCGCGTTTGAATAAAGGGATAGTTCTTTACTACGACCTTAAAGATAAGGCCGGCGCTATTCAGGCATGGAATGGGTTGGTCCAGATGAATCCCGGTGCACGAACCCCCAACGGGAAGCTGGTAAAGGATATGATCAGGGATTTATCTTGATGATTTGATATAATGCTTCGTGTGTTCAATGTATAAAAGCCGTACTGCATTAATTGTTGCAGTACGGCTTTT
The DNA here is from genome assembly GCF_963666665.1 of Maridesulfovibrio sp. Taxonomy (NCBI): domain Bacteria; kingdom Pseudomonadati; phylum Thermodesulfobacteriota; class Desulfovibrionia; order Desulfovibrionales; family Desulfovibrionaceae; genus Maridesulfovibrio; species Maridesulfovibrio sp. Next base: position 2,753,157 of record NZ_OY762999.1, on the reverse strand, counting down.
GTTTTTTGTGATTTTATTTAGTTATAAATCCCGGAAGTGTTGTCTCAATCAATAAGGCAGCTTTCTTTATACCTCTTGCATTGCCGGGGTGGAATTCTGTTATACCCAGCCCGCATATGTCCAGCCTGCTGCCTACTTCATCGATTATTTTTAAGATGCTGCCGAAATCAAGCCCTGCCGGAGGGGCAGGTTTACCATGTCCAAAACCGATGGGGTCTACTGCATCCACATCAAGATGGATGTATACTTTGCTGAATCCTGCATCCTTGATTTGCTTTGCCAGCCCTGCCGGTTCATGAGCAAGTTCCTCGGGTCCGAAAATAGTTATCTTGTTATTTGCAATAAATTCCATTTCCGGGGGATCAAAAGATCTGGTTCCGGCGAGGAAGACCTGTCTGGAGCTCAGCGGGTTGAACATTGTCGCATTAATTTCCGGTCCTGCGTTGCCGAGAATGGCGGAAAGAGCCATTCCTTGAAAGCGCCCGGACTTGGAAGTTTCCGGGTTGTTCAAGTCTGGGTGGGCGTCAAACCAGATCAGGGCCATTTTGTACCCGTGTCTGCGCGACATCCATGAAACCGGCACAAATTCGGTTCCGCAGTCGCCGCCCAGCAGCAGGACGCGCTCAGCTTCTGCCTGTTCAAGTGTGGAAAGTGCGTTTCTCAACTGCTGTACAATGTCATCCAGACCGGCAATTGAACCGCTGGGTTCGATCTTTTTGAACGTCTCTGTTTTCACTGCAGTTACAGCAGGAAGATTTTCTATTCCTTCGGCCAGCGCGAATGCTCCTTTATATAAGGCTTCGTTGTCGATGGAACCCTGCCATTGCGGGAAAACAAGGGTGATGTCTTTCAAATTAATCTTCCGGTTTAAAAAATTTCAGTCTCAGGGCATTGCTGACTACAGTAACTGAACTTAAGGACATGGCTGCCGCAGCAAACATTGGGGAAAGGGTAGGTCCACCGAATATGTGAAGCAGTCCGGCTGCAACCGGAATCCCCAGTACGTTGAAGGCAAAAGCCCAGAACAGGTTCTGTTTGATATTGCGAACTGTTGCCCTGCTTAGTGAAAGGGCAGTGAGTACTCCGCTCAAATCACCTTTCATAAGTACAACGTCTCCTGATTCGATTGCAACATCAATTCCGGTGCCCATGGCGATGCCAAGATCAGCTGAAGCAAGGGCCGGGGCATCGTTGATTCCGTCCCCGATCATAGCCACTTTGCGGCCAGCCGCTTTTTCCTTGTTGACCACTTCGGCTTTGCGGTCAGGCATGACCTGAGCAATTACCTTGTCGATTCCGGCTTTATCGGCAATGGTGCGGGCCACTTTTTCATTATCCCCGGTGAGCATGACTGTTTGCACCCCAAGTTCATGCAACTTATTTATTGTCTGGGGAGTTTCATCCTTAATGCGGTCGGCAATGGCCAGAATCCCGGCAAGCTTACCGTTCTTGGCAATGTAAAGAGGGCTTTGACCGGAAGCGGCAAAGTGAAGTGCAGCTTCATTTGCAGCAATATTATCCAGATCGCTGACAAAACTTTGTTCAAGGAATTTCCGGTTACCAAGCAGCATGGCATGTCCTGCTGTTTCAGTATTGATCCCCAGTCCGGATACAGCCTGAAAAGCGGTAGTTTCGGGAAGAGGAGAACCGATTTCTTTGGCAGCGCGGACAACTGCCTTTGCCAGCGGGTGTTCGGATTGTTTCTCTGCAGATCCGGCAAGCAGTAGCAGCTCCTGCTGATTTTCGCCGTCCATGCTGAAAGCTTCTGCCACTTCAGGTTTGCCGTAGGTCAGGGTTCCGGTTTTGTCGAAGATCATGGTTTCGATCTTTCCAGCCGTTTCAAGTGCAGCACCGGATTTAACCAGTACACCCAATTGGGCTCCGCGTCCGGTACCGACCATGATGGCGGTCGGGGTTGCCAGTCCCATGGCGCAGGGGCAGGCGATGACCATTACGCTGATAAAGATGCGCAGGGCAAAGGTGAAGGGTTCATCGCTGAAGAAGAACCAGCCCAGAGCTGCGGCAATGCCGATAGCCATGACAGTAGGTACAAAATAAAAGCTGACCGTATCCGCAAGGCTGGAGATGGGAGCCTTGGACCCCTGTGCTTCCTGAACAAGACGGATGATGCGAGCAAGCACGGTGTTTTCGCCGACATTTGTGACCTGCACTTTAAGTGCTCCGCCTCCGGTATTCACCGTTCCTCCTGCTACATCGTCACCTGCGTTTTTGGGTACAGGCATGGATTCTCCGGTGAGCATTGATTCGTCGACATCGGAATGTCCGTCAGCAACCTTGCCATCTGCTGCCACCCGGTCTCCGGGGCGGATGAGGATCAGGTCGCCGGGGCCGATTTCTTCCACCGGAGTGGGGATCTGTTCGCCGTTTTGCAGCAGGATTGCCTGAGCAGGGGTCAGGTCCATTAGTTTTTCAATCGCATCTGAAGTGCGGGAACGGGCGCGTGTTTCCTGAAATTTTCCAAGCAGGATCAAGGCAATAATTGTTGCCGCGGACTCATAATAAAGGTCCATGGCGCGTGCCTGCGCATCAATGCCCAGTGCTATTTCAATTGTGTTCCATAGGGAGTAAATCACTGCCGCTGATGTTCCCACGGCAATCAGGGAATCCATATTGGGGGCGCGGCGTAACAGGTTTGGAAAGCCGTGCTGGTAAAAGTTGCGCCCGAACCAGAGTACCGGAGCGGTCAGAAATAATTGGATCAGGGCGAAGCCCAGTGGAGAACTGTGTGGTTCAATGAAAGAAGGCAAAGGCATCCCGACCATGTGACCCATGGTGATAGTCAAAAGAGGAATAGTGAAGGCGAGGGCTGAAATGAGCCTGTTTTTCATTTCGCCAAGTTTGGCCTCGTTTTCGGCCTTTCTTTTTTCAAAGTTATCTTTGGCGTTATGGGCTGATTGAATCTGACCGGATTCAAATCCTGCATCGGCAATTAGTTGCCTGATCTGGCGTAGTGAAATTTTGGCGGGGTTGAAGTTCAAGGTTGCACTTTCTGATGCAAGGCTGACCTGTGCCTCTATTACGCCATCGTTCGCATTGAGTACCCGCTCCAGCCTTGATGAGCAGGCGGAGCAGGTCATGCCTGAAATCGGCAGGGTCAGTTCGGTTCCTTCGATTTTTTCCGTTGCTTCGAATCCGGCCATTTCTACTGAAGCAATAATATCTGCCGCGGAGATCTGCTCCGGGTCATAATCGGCAGCCAATGATTCCGCTGCCAGATTGATTGTTGCACTATTAACACCGTCCAAATTGCCGATGACTCTTTCCAGCCGTGCAGAACAGGCGGAACAAGTCATACCTTTGATTTCAAATGTGCTGTGCATAGCATATCCTTGTTAGCCGGAAAGCGGGGGATTGCATTGACTGCATACATTACTTATAGCTAGTTCCGGCAGGTTGTTTTAAAAAAGTGATTTGAACAGATTTGATATTAAGAATCAACTTCTTTTAAGATGGGATAACATGAAGGAACAGAAAATTATACTTTCGGAAAAGGACATGGCCCGTACTCTGGATCGTCTTGCTTCAGAGATTACTGAACGGCGCGGAGACAGTGATAATCTCGCCATTATCGGTATTCAACGCCGCGGTGCAGATCTTGCGGAGCGCTTGAAGCTTATTCTCGATGAAAAGCTGGGGCGTAAGATTCCACTCGGTAAGCTGGACATCAACCTTTACCGCGATGACTGGACCAATTTGACCCGTCAGCCGAGTATCAACTGCACTGAGATTCCTTTTAATATTGAATCAGCATCTATCATTCTGGTGGATGACGTGCTTTTTTCCGGAAGAACCGTTCGTGCCGCTCTTGAGGCCGTGCTTGATTTCGGACGCCCGCGCCGGGTGGAACTGCTCGTGCTGGTAGACCGCGGACACCGTGAACTTCCAATCCGGGCTGATTACGTCGGTAAGGAAGTTGTCACTTTTGAAGATCAGCACGTAAACGTTCTGGTCAAGGAACGCGATGACGAAGATAAGGTTGTCATCATTCATTCCTAGTTTTATCTGTCTCAGCACGGAGCGTTTTGCGCCCGGAAGGTTTGATATTTTTTATGCAAGAATGGAGTAATGAATTTTCAGAGGATTGCTCTGTTATCCTGATCGGTATGGCCGGAGCGGGTAAATCAACGCTTTCGCCGCTTCTGGCTAAGAAGCTCGGTTGGGAGCATATGGATACCGACGCTGTCATCGAGAGCTACTATGGCCGTCCGCTGCAGGATATTGTGGATCATCTGGGCGTGCCGGAATTCCGCAAGACCGAAGAATATATAGTTTCCGGTCTCGGGGTGATCCGCACTGTAGTTTCCACCGGGGGGAGTGTTATTTACGGCCCCAAGGCTATGGAAAGGCTGAAAGGTCTCGGTCCGGTTGTTTATCTTCGTATTTCCAGTGAAACATGTCTCCAACGGGTCGGTTGCGGAGAGAATCGCGGGCTGGCCATTGTTCCGGGGCAGACGCTGGAAAGTCTTTATGAGGAAAGGATTCCCCTTTATGAGGAGTATGCTGATTTCGCCGTTGATACGGACCAGTGTTCCCCGGACGAGTGCGTCGAGCAGATCTGTGAGTGGCTCAAGTCTAAAGAAGCAAAAAAAGTTAAGGATATATAATGAAGAAAATGACCAGACAGGCCGTGTTCCGCAAACTGGATGCTCTTTATGAGCGTATGGCCTCTGTGTATGCTGAAACTTCCGCAAAAATCGGTCTTTCCTGCGAAGGGTGCGAAGAAAACTGCTGTACCAGTTATTTCCAGCACCACACCTACGTGGAGTGGACTTATCTTTGGCAGGGACTGAACAAGCTTCCTGAAGCCAAGCGCAATGAATATATCCAACGCTCAGAAGATTACGTGCGTAATGCCAAGGCCATGCTGGAGAGCGGCATGCGTCCCAAGATTATGTGCCCGCTCAATGATGACGGCCTCTGCGGTGTTTACAAGCACAGACTTATGATCTGTCGTATGCACGGTGTAGTGAATACCCTGCGTCAGCCCAATGGACGCCAGCTTTCATTTCCCGGATGTTTCAAGTGTCAGGATCTGACCAAGGATATGGAAAACGTCCCTGTTGTGGATCGTACCCCGCTCTATAAGGAACTCGTGGGACTTGAAATGGGTTTACTCGGCAACAAGATCAGAACCATGCCTAAAGTGGACCTGACTCTCGCTGAAATGATCGTAATGGGACCGCCTAACCTGAATGGTTAATTCTTTTCCATCCTTGCGGCAGTCATGAGGAATCCTATGAAGTCGTCAATGTTGTTTTTGCGGCATTTGATGTAACGCATGGCGTATTCCTCAAAAGTCAGCTCCGCTCCGTAGACATGGTAGTGGTGCTGAGGTCCGCCGAATTCGAGGTTTAAGAATTCTACCACCTGTGGATGAATGGGCTGCTCAAAGTCTGCAAAGGGCGGCGGGAAATTCTGCAAAGCCTGCTCACTCAGCCGACCCATCCCCAACTCTTCCAGAATGGTATTTGCGATCATGCATAACAGTTCTGTCCGTGGATGGTTGATGGTATTGAAAAGGGGCTTGTGCCTGTAATTTTCAAGAATCCAGTCCACATATTTTACCGGGGTCCGGCTTTCCTTGATTCTTTCGGTGCTTATTGATTTATCCATGATTTCTTTTAAATCATAGATGTTGGTCAGCCGGGTTTTCATGAAAAGGTGCAGAATCTGAGATTCACTGAGTTCTTTTTCAAGCAGGGAATCCAAGAAAGTGTCACGGTAATCAAAGCCCGGTGCGCTGGACCACAAGGGCCAGTAGTTCAGGAAAAGCATGCTTGGAAAAGCAATTGATAGGGCTTCTTTCTTGAGTTGGGAGATTATTTTTTCCGAAGCCAGATCCCCCCATGTTGTTCCAAGAAGAGGCTGGTAGAGGAGGAGGTCGCATTCGGCAATGAGTTTCGCTGGTATGGATTCTCGGGTATAGTTGGTAAAGCGGTGGATTTCGTACTCAGTGCTGAATTCTTCATTCAGCAATAGCAGCTCTTCCATTGGTTCGCCTTGGCAATTGGCATGTAAGATACAGATTTTCTTCATTTCGAAAGAACTTTAGCACACCCGTTTATGGTTTCTCAATACGGCAGGGCCGTTAATATGAGGTTAAGGCAGTGAATAAATTTTCCGCAGAAGAATTGCAGCATATCGTTGATAGTGTTCAGCCTGTTGATTTATCTTTGGAAGGACAGGCTCGTGCCCATCTGGATAGGCTGACTAAACCTTTAGGAAGTCTGGGACGGCTCGAAGATCTTGCGGTTAAGATGTTCGTGGCTTCCGGCGGAAAGCCTCCACAGGCAGACCCGGCCCGTATATACACCATTGCCGGAGACCACGGGGTTAATGAAGAGGATGTAAGTTATTTTCCGCAGGAAGTTACCCGCCAGATGGTGGAGAACTTTTTGGCCGGAGGCGCGGGTATAAATGTTTTGGCCCGAACTTCCGGAGTGGAGCTTATAGTTGTTGATGCCGGATGCAAGGGAGGGGCTTTCCCGGAACATCCTGGTCTGATCCAGCGTAAGATCTCCTGCGGTACGAATAATATTTCCAAGGGTCCGGCAATGGATGTGGATTGCTGCCTGCAAGCCATAAGACTTGGTGTTGAGCTTGCCGATGAAGCTCATGCCCAAGGGATTAAAGTTCTTGGTACCGGAGAAATGGGGGTTTCCAACACAACCCCTTCAACGGCCCTTTATTGTGCATATTTTGATCTGGACCCGGCAGATATAACCGGTCCCGGCGGCGGGATTGATGCTGCGGGTGTGATCCGTAAAACCGGAGTTGTCCGCCGTGCTTTGGAAGCAAATGCTGAAGCCGTGCATTCGGCTGATCCTTTTGTTATTCTTGCTGCTCTTGGCGGGTATGAGATTGCGGCACTGGCTGGTCTGATCATTGGTGGAGCCAAGAACAGGCAGATAGTCTGTATTGACGGATTTATTTCCACTGCCGCTTATGCTGCGGCTGCGAATATATGTCCCGCTGTTGGCGGTTATTGCGTACTCAGCCATGCTTCCGCGGAACCGGGCTACGCAAAGGTTATCAAGGCGCTTGGGCGCAGGCCGCTGCTGCATCTGGATATGCGTCTTGGTGAAGGTTCCGGTGCGGCTCTGTCCATGTTCATGCTGCGTGCTGCCGCAAATATTTATAACGAAATGGCAACGTATGACGATGCCGGAGTTCATGCAGGAGGTTAGGTCATGCCAAAAGAATTGGTGAAGACTGTTAAAGCTGCTGGTTGAGCCGCCAAGATTGCTCCGGGGGACCTGGAGCAGGTTTTGTGCGGTTTAGCCGTGGAGGATGAGCGCCTCCTTACCGGACTGGGCGGGAATGAAGATTCCGCCATTGTCTCTTTTCCTGCGGGCAAAGCTCTGGTTCAGACCGTGGATTTTTTTACTCCGGTGGTCAATGATCCATATTGGTTCGGGCAGATTGCCGCTGCGAACTCCCTTTCCGATGTTTATGCCATGGGCGGTGAACCTTGGACCGCCATGAATATCGTCTGCTATCCCATGAAAGAAATGGGTCCTGATATTCTGCGTGAAATTCTCAAGGGCGGCATGGATAAGATTCGTGAATCCGGAGCCGTTCTGGCCGGAGGTCACAGTGTTGAGGACGATGAGATCAAATATGGACTCTCGGTGACCGGAATGGTTGATCCTGACGGTTTTGCTTCCAACAAGGGGCTGCGTGAAGGGGATCAGCTGTTGCTGACCAAGCCTCTCGGTACCGGAGTGCTGGCTACAGCACTCAAGGCAGACTGGGACGGTGCAGAACGGTTCGAAAGGGACGTTTACAAGTGGGCATCCAAGCTGAACAACGCGGGCGGAAAAGTTATCCGTGAGCTGGGCTTGAAAGGTGCTACAGATGTGACCGGATTCGGACTTGGCGGGCACGTGCTGGAAATGGCTGATGCTTCCGGAGTGGCTGTTGAGCTGTGGCTGGATAAAGTGCCGTTCATGGATGATGTTGTCGATCTGGCATCCATGGGTATGATTCCGGCCGGAAGTTTCGCCAATCGCAACTATTGCAGCTCGCAAGTGCAGGCTGCAGCAGATGCTGACAGTATTAAGACTGACCTGATTTTTGATGCCCAGACCTCGGGCGGGTTGGTGTTGGCTGTGCCTGAAGGTAAATTGCAGCAGGCCATGGATATGCTGCTGGAAGCTGGTGATCTTGCCACCCATGTGGGACAGGTTGCGGCCCATGAAGAAGGCGTGGCTAGGCTGCGGATTATATAAATTTAAGCAGCAGAGTTAGGTAAAAGTTACTTTGGTACCGGTAGGGGCGCCGAAGGCATTCTCATTTATATAAAGACAAAAGGCGCAGGTTGTCGCAAACCTGTGCCTTTTATTATTTTAAGGAGGAATTGGCGATTCCCTTATATGAAATTTTTTAAGCAGAACCCCGGCTGCTGGTGACTGCCTGAATCAGTTGTGCATTCGCATTGTAGACAGGTGAAGAAATAATCTTCACCAGCTCGCGGTGCATATCAGGGTCAGCATATGCCTTCCTCTGCAGTCTCTTCTTCTGCAGGTTCTTCATAGAGTTCGCAAGATCTTCGTCCCTTACGGGCGGTACCTGTGAAACCTTGTTGAGTTCGGTTCCGTTTGACATTGTATACCTCCATCCTTGGAAGTTATAAATGATGGTTTTTAAAAGAACATGATTCCTGTTTATATGCCTTATCGGTCAGCAGAATGTTATCTTTAGGGTCTTAATGAAAAAATAATGAATTTATTAAAAAAGCCCGGAGCATGTACCATGCTCCGGGCTTAAATCAGTCAATTTAACTGGTCGCTAGCACTTGTCGTAAACGCGATCGAGAATTTCCTTGGCTCCTGCAGCCAGAACTTCTTCGGCAAGGGCAAGGCCGATGTTCCATGCGTCATCGGCAGGTCCGGTCTTCTCCATGCGGATGGGGCTGGAACCGTCGATATCAGCAACAAATCCGGTCAGCTTGACCTGATCTCCTTCAAGCTGGGACCAAGCTGCGATGGGAACCTGACAGCCACCGTCAAGGCCGGTCAGGAATCCGCGCTCTGCTTTGACCTGACGTGCAGTCATTTCGTCGTGCAGAAATGCAAGAATATCCTGAATCTCGGTGTCCTCAATGCGGTACTCAATGCCCAGCGCACCCTGTGCCACTGCGGGCAGGAAGGTCGGGGGGCCGAGGACTTCACTTTTGGGAGCGGAAAGCTTGAGTCTGTTCAGTCCGGCAGTAGCAACCACGATAGCGTCGAATTCTCCGTTGAGAAGCTTTCCTACACGGGTATCAAGGTTGCCGCGCAGGGATTCGATTTTCAGGTCATCGCGCAGGGCCAGAATTTGAGACTGGCGGCGCAGGCTGCTGGTCCCGACAACCGCTCCGGCGGGCAGGTCCTTGAGGGAATCGTATTTAACGGAAAGCAGGGTGTCGGTTTCTGCTTCACGCGGGGGAATAATGCCCACTTCAAGACCTTCAGGAAGTTCGGTGGGAACATCCTTCATGCTGTGAACAGCGAGGTCGGCACGGCCATCAAGAAGTGCTTCTTCGATTTCCTTTACGAAAAGACCCTTGCCGCCCACTTTTGCCAGCGGAACGTCCAGAATCTTGTCGCCCTTGGTTTTGATCTTGAGCAGCTGAACTTCGATTCCGGGATATTCTTCACGCAGAAGGTCGGAAATATGGTTTGCTTGCCAGAGGGCAAGTTTGCTGCCGCGTGTTGCGATGGTAATTTTTCTCATTATTCCGCCGTATTGTTTGAAATTTTATTTTGATCTAACTGCCACAGGAAGAACAGTCGCCGCCGGAGCACCCGGCACAACCGCTGCTGGAAGATGCTGCCGGTGCGGGAGCAGCACCGAAATCACCCATATCAGGAACTCCACTGCCGGTTTTGAACTTACAGGCGGACATGAGTTTTTCGGTTTTCTCGGATTTACATTCCGGGCAAGGCGGGCACTCATCCCGATTGAAAACCAGTTCCTCGAATTCCTTGCCGCAGTCAGCGCATTTATATTCGAAAATAGGCATTTATTCTTTACTCCGTGCTTTGAGATATCATGTGCGAAAAATTGCATAGCCCAAATTGTCAGGCGGGGCAATGTCTGGCCTACATATAAGTCCGCTTGAGAAGAATGCAAGGCTGCTTCACCAGCTCGGAGAATTATTTACTAAGAATGTTTCTGATGTTTTCCATGATTTCCTTTCGGGCGTGGGAAGCGATAATTATCACATCCGGCTTATCATGAGCACAATTTTGCGGTGCCATAACAGGATATTCGTCCAGTTCTGTCCCCTGCATCTTGGGATTGCTGTCCAGAAAACCGATGAAATTTTTTGGTCTGGTTCGTTGCACCAAGGTTTGATAATGCAGTTCGTATTGCCCCCCCGTGCCCCAGATATAGAATCGATCATCCGGCAGTGCCCAGAGGTAGACCATTTCCATATTTTTCAGCTCATGGAGCGTGCCGCTGCCGTCAATCCTGACCGCAAACATGTCGTAGTAAACCTTATTCTCGTAATTGTCGGGAATGAATCCGCTGCGCATTCTTTCGAAGTCAGGCTTTTCAAAGATATAATCAGCCATATCCGGTAGTTGGTGGTTTTCACTTTTGCGGGCGATTAGAAAACTGTCCCGTGTTTCATACCAGATATCAGGTGCATTTTTCGGGGCTGCGGCAGATGAAGCATGGATCACCTCCAGTCCGGCATAACGGGCCATGGCGATCATGCCGTCGGCAAAGAATCGGTAACAGTCCACCGGGCAGGCATGGTAGGCGACCCCGAATGGTCCGGGAACGACAATTGAAAGCAAGCCGCCGGCTTTGAGTACCCGCGCTATTTCTTTCATTGTTTCCCAGAAAAATTCTATATGTTCAAATACCTGCCCGGAGATAACCACATCAAAAGAATTGTTTTCCAGTTCCCGCCAGCAGTACGGATTATTCACCGCAATATCCACGTTGGGACCTGTTACCATATCCAGTCCGGTGTAGCTGAATTTGTCTTCTGCAAATAAAGGGCGGTAGGTTTGTAACGGATCGTCTTTGTTGACTGCGCAACTGCCGATATCCAGAACGGATAAATTGCGTTCCGGGGAGTGACAGTAGTTTTCAACAAACCACTGCATGCGGGCATAGGAACTTCTGTGCATTATATCTCCAATTCAGGTTGTATCTTGGCGATTATATTGCACTCTCTCGGTGATGTCGATGGCTAAAAAGAAAGGCCCGCAAGCTAGTTGCTTGCGGGCCTTTAATATCTCTTTTGGTGATTGATTACTTGGTCTTGGCAATGGGCCAGACTTCATCAATGCGCTCGATTGGAGTGATCTCGATATTTTTCAACAGTTCTTCGGGAATGTCTTCAAGATCCTTTTGGTTCTGGGCGGGGATGAGTACCCGTTTCATACCCAGAGATACGGCTGCGAGGATTTTTTCTTTGATGCCGCCAACCGGAAGAACTCGTCCGCGCAGGGATATTTCCCCGGTCATGGCCAGTTCCGGGTTGGTTGGGATTCCGGTCAGCGCAGAAACAAGAGCAGTAACTAGAGTTACACCTGCAGACGGTCCGTCCTTGGGGGTGGCTCCATCGGGCACGTGGATGTGCAGGTCCTGCTCTTCGTGGAATTTGGGGCTGATACCGTATTCCTCTGCATGGCGGCGAGCAAAAGATACCGCAGCCTGTGCGGATTCCTTCATTACATCGCCGAGCTGTCCGGTAAGCAGCTGCTTGCCTTTACCGGGCATGGCAGAGACTTCCACATGCAGCACAGAGCCTCCTACGGGGGTCCATGCGAGGCCCAGCGCGACACCTGCGGGAAGTTCGTTTTCCTTCTCATCTTCAAGATGCTTGGGAATTCCAAGATACTTGTGCAGGTTGTCAGCGGTAACTTCGAAAGGTCCTTTCTCGCCTTCGGCTTTCTTGCGGGCCAGCTTACGGCATACGGAACCGACTTCGCGTTCAAGGTTGCGCAGTCCGGCTTCGCGGGTGTATTCCTTGATGATCTTGGCGATGATATTATCTTCCATGATCATTTCATTTTCTTTGAGCCCGTTTTCCTTGCACTGGCGGCCAAGGATGTAACGTTTGGCAATGTTGACCTTGTCATGTTCGGTGTAGCCGGGGATGCGGATAACTTCCATGCGGTCCAGCAGGGGACGGGGAATGGAATCCAGCACGTTGGCGGTGCAGATGAACATGACCTTGGAAAGGTCGAAAGGCACGTTCAGGTAGTGGTCGGTGAAAGTGTTGTTCTGTTCCGGATCCAGTACTTCCAGCAGGGCTGAAGAAGGGTCGCCACGGAAATCAGAGCCGAGCTTGTCAATTTCATCAAGCATGATCACCGGGTTGCGGGTTCCGCACTGCTTAATGCCCTGAATGATGCGTCCGGGCATTGAGCCGATGTAGGTCCGGCGGTGACCGCGGATCTCTGCTTCATCGCGCATACCGCCGAGGGACATGCGGTGGAACTTGCGCTTCAGGCTGCGTGCAATGGAGCGGCCCAGCGAAGTTTTACCGACACCCGGAGGGCCCACAAAGCAGAGGATGGGACCTTTCATGGACGGGTTCAGCTTGCGAACACTCAAGTATTCGAGGATGCGTTCTTTGACCTTTTCAAGATCGTAATGGTCTTCATCGAGAATTTTCTTGGCTTCAATAATATCAAGACGATCGCGGGACTGCTTGTTCCACGGAAGCTCGATCATCCAATCCAGATAGGTGCGGATGACTGTGGCCTCGGATGCTTCGGGGTGCATTGCTTCGAGGCGACGGAGTTGCTTTTCCGCTTCCTTGCGAACTTCCTTGGGCATTTTGGCTCTGACAATGGCTGCACGAATTTCTTCGGCTTCCTCTGCTTCATCGGTGGATTCGCCAAGTTCTTTTTTAATCGCTTTGAGCTGCTCGCGCAGATAGAAATCTTTCTGAGCCTTGTCCATGCCTTCTTTGGCCATGGACTGGATCTTATTCTGCATGGAAGCGACTTCCACTTCCTGAGTGAGCTGGGTGTTGACCAGAGTCAGCCGTTTAACAGGTTCACCGCACTCAAGGATGGACTGGGCAACCTCTACCTTCATACGCAGGTTTGAAGCAATCAGGTCGGCAAGGCGGCCCGGTTCGTTGACACTGTTGAGAACACTCATGATGTCAGCTGAGGATATACCGCGCAGGGTCAGGATTTTCTCACTCTGCTCGCGGGAGGAGCGGACCAGTGCTTCCTGAGTGGCATCCAGTTTTCCGGACTCAGCTTCGGGTATAGACTCTATCTCAGCAATATGAAAAGGTTCAGAACCGATGAATCTCTTGATTCTGGCACGGGAAACACCCTGTACCAGCACCTTCAGGCGACCGTCAGGCATCTTGAGCATGCGCATGATCATGCATACGGTTCCGGTTAAGTAGAGGTCTTCATGTTCGGGATTTTCAACGCTTTCATCCTTCTGGGTGAGGATCATGACATAGCGGTTGCTGGTCATGGCCGCTTCCACAGCATTGACTGACTTCTCACGGCCCACGAATAGCGGAAGGATCATGTAGTTGAAGACAACGATGTCCCGGACAGCCAGAACCGGAAGGGTGGTGGGGATATCCACATGGGCATCATCAGGGATGGAGCCCGCATCTTCCAGTAGATCTGCCGCATCATGCAGGACATTCAGCGGGGAGACCGGAGGCTTGTTGAGACCCTGATCATTGCCGGCGTCAGGAGAAGATACCTTTCGCGCTTTCTTCTGGGCTTCCGCTTTGTCTTTTTTGTTCAGTTTCAGAGGTTTGATGGGTGATTTCTTTTTCTTCAACGCAAAATCCTTTCGTTCAGAAGTGGTTCGTTCGCTATTTAAAAAAAGCATTATATCTCCTGCCCCGTACCGGAAAGGCCGGGGCAGGAGAGCTTTACAGTCTGTTTTATCAGGGCCGGACTGTAGTTCGTCCACGAGCCTGATGTTTTTTACCAAAATAAATAAAGTTTTATTTTGGGCCTTCACTAACGGATTTCAAATCCCTTGTGCTCGGTTTCGTAATCCATCCATTCACACTTCACATCTGCAACCTGTGAAAGAGGAGGACCGACCAGCAGTCTGGTTCTCATCTCAGCGACCTTTGCCTCGTCGCCTTGCAGCAGTACTTCAATCTTTCCGTCATTCAGATTACGTACCCAGCCGTTGAGGTTCAGCGCCGCAGCCTGGTCATTTACCCAGGCCCGGAAGAATACTCCTTGCACCTTGCCGGTAACAACACAATGATAGCTTCTGGTCATAGGCCCCTCCTTTTGAGTTGAGGTGAACTACAAATATCCTGCTTCCTTGAAGCTGTGGAACCTGTCTGCAGTCACGATTACGTGGTCCAGCAGACGTATTTCCATGTCCTGACAGAGGGCGGCTATTTCCATGGTTCTCTCTGTGTCTTCAGGAGATGGAGACGGGTCCCCGCCGGGATGGTTATGGGTCAGAATCACTCCGCTGGCATTATGGCGCAGGGCTAGTGCCACAACTTCCCGCGGATAGACTGCGGTCTTATCCACAGTACCCTCCGATAGCCTTTCCCAGCATATCACTTTGTTGCGGTTATTGACCAGTGCAATCCAGAACTCTTCTTTTGACAAATTTCCTATTCTGGCCATGGCTGCCTTGTAGACTGCATCCGGCGAGGAGATAGCTTCCTTGCCGTTCATGGGTTCCTCGGCAATTCTGGTCCAGAATTCACGCATAAGCGTGAAAAATATTAAAACTCCCGGACCGATCCCCTTGAACTTTTTCAATTGCTCTTCCGGTGCCCTGAAAACCCCGCCCAGACTGCCGAACTCAGCTAGGAGTTCCTTGGCGAGGGGCTTGGTATCCTGCCTGGGCAGAACCTGTCCGAGGATAAGTTCCAGAATTTCATAATCGGCAAGACTTGTCGCGTCTTTGCCCAGTTTTTCTTTCAGTCTCTGGCGGTGACCGTGGTAATGGGGTTTGTCGTTCATAAATAAATAGTAAGTATGCTTTGGCAAGTAGTACTGTTCCGACAGGAGCCTGATTCAGACAAATGGATGAGAAATCGGCGGACGGAATTTCTTCTTTCAGGGATAAACCGGATGCAGGTGCAAAGCAACCTGTTTAACCTATGAAATGGTGTAAAACAGGCTCAAAAACATAAAAACCGTGTAAAAATGATCTTTTTACACGGTTCAAAAACTGTTTTGAATTAAATCAGCGTCTGCTTTGCGGTGGCGCGAATAATGATGTCAGAGAGGCCACCAGCAGTTCAAGGGCCTGTTCCGGCTTGCGTTGGCCTGTCTTGATACCTATTTCAGCTTCCATAACGATATCAAACAGCCTTGCAATGCGGGCCGGGCCCAATCTCTGGGCAAGGGCCTGTTTCTGCTTCTTCACAAAAGGAGGAAGGCGAACTTCCGAATCTTCGCCATGAATCATCATCCACAGGGCCCGTGCTTCACGGGTCAGAGATGCGGTGAGCATGAAGATCATGGAATCTTTTTCGCTGTGGTTGGTCAGCACCCTGCGCCAGATTTCTACCGGGTCTCCGCCTTCGGACATGGACCGCATGAATGCAAAGAAATCCATCTCTTCGGAATGGGCGATCAGTCCCACATGTTCCATGAGAATCTTGCGTTCAGGTCCGGCAGCCAAGTCCAGCTTGTCCAGCTCCAGCCGGGCGGCTCGGGCATCTTTAGGCAGAGCTTGGGCAAGGGCATTCAGAACCGGGCTGTCAACTTGCAGTCCGTTGGCTCTGGCCCATTTTCCCACAAATCCAGAAATGGATTTCTGATCCAGTCCTGCTGATTGCCAGAACCATTTCTGTTTTTCTGCAAATTTCCAGCATTTGCGTTTTTTCAGTACTGCCGGAATTGGCGGTGTCTTGCTTTTCCATTGCCCTTCAAGGCAGATAAAAAGGAAAGATGAACTTGCAAGGGATGCGACCGTCTTATCCAGGTTATCCCAGACCGCAGCCTTTAAATTGTGAGCGCGGCGCAGGATAACAATCTTGCTGGAGCCGAAAAGGGTCTGCAAGGTCAGGTCGTCCCAGAATTGCTGGGGCAGGTCTTCGTCTGCCCAGTATACTTTTTTCTCGTAATCTGTGGCCCCGTGCTTTTCCTGCAGCTCGGCAATGTTGGCGTGCAGCAGCTCTGCATCAGGGCAGATGAGAAACATGTATCCGGGTCTGGACATGGAATTCCTTAATAGAAAAATTAGTAAGCCTGATTCATGCGGTCCACGAGACGGCGGACCATGAGCTTGGTGACCAACTGCTGGGTCGCATCTTCCTGACCGGTGTAGTAAGATTCAGTCACTGTCATGGGACCGGAGTTCCAGATCAGGGCACCGTCAGATGCACTGATGACCTGCATCTGGACCTTGAGGGTCATGTCGTATTTCAGGGTTACGTCCTGATCGCCGAGGATGCGGCTGCCGTCGGAAAGTTCCAGAATCCTGATGTTGATGAGTGCTTCTGCCTTGGACTTATCGGTCCAGACCAACTGGCCGCGGCGGGTGATCTCATCACGGAGCATGGAGCGGATTTTAGGCTCAAGCCAGCGTTCAAGAGTGGGGTTTTCCACTTTTGCGATAGCAACTTCATGGAATTGTTTACTGACCCTGTTCGGCTCAGTAGCAGAGTTATGGTAGCCGCAGGCAGATACAGCAAAAACAACACACAGCAGCAGGACCAGCTTTTTCACAGAATTCATAATAACCACAGCTCTAACTCCTCATGACGCGAAGCCCGTTAAAAAGTTTTGAAGGGAGAGTCCAGAGAGGGAAACTTTTGGAAAAGTTTCCCTCTCTGGTCCCCGAAGGGCTAATTTGCAACAATATTAATCAACTTGCCGGGAACTACGATAACCTTACGGATGGTTTTGTCATCGGTATGCTTGGTCACGTTTTCGTGGGCAAGTGCTGTTTTTTCAATTTCTTCTTTGGAAGCAGCAGCGGGCACGGAGAGTTTTCCGCGCATTTTACCGTTAACCTGAATGATGATCAGGATTTCGTCGGTAACCAGTGCTTCTTCGTCGTGCTCGGGCCATTCTACTTCGGCAATGTAGCCTTCGTAACCCATGGCAGCCCAGAGTTCTTCGCAGATATGCGGAGCAATGGGGGAGAGCACGGTCAGCACGGTGCTGTATGCGGAAGAGAGCGCGAAACGGCCGTCTTCAGTTTCCATGAGCTTGTCTTTGAGAGAGTAAATCTCGTTGACCAGCTCCATGCTTGCAGCAATGACAGTGTTGAACTGGAATTTGTTCTCCATGTCACGGCTGGCGCGCTTTACCGTCTCGTGTTCCTTGAGGCGCAGGGTCTTGGCATCGGAAGAAAGTTCCATGGAAGGTTTGGCACATGCGCCGGTTGCGCTGAGCTTGCCTTCGAATTCTTCTGCCAGTCTCCAGATTCTGTTCAGGAAGCGATGCGCTCCTTCCAGACCCTGATCGGACCATTCGAGGTCTTTTTCAGGCGGGGAGGCAAAGAGGATGAACAGTCTGGTGGCGTCCGCACCGTATTTGTTGATCATGGCGTTGGGGTCAACTACGTTGCCTTTGGATTTGGACATCTTGGCACCGTCTTTGAGGACCATGCCCTGAGTGAGCAGGTTCTTGAACGGTTCGCTAAGCTCGGTGTAACCTTCGTCACGCAGGATCTTGGTGAAGAATCTTGCGTAGAGCAGGTGCAGGATAGCGTGCTCAATACCGCCGATGTACTGGTCTACCGGAGTCCAGTATTCGAGGGACTTGCTGTCAAAGGGAGCGTCAGCCTTGCGGGAATCGGTGTAGCGCATGAAGTACCATGAGGATTCCACGAAGGTATCCATGGTGTCGGTTTCACGCTTTGCAGCCTTGCCGCATTTGGGGCAGGTAACGTTGTGGAAGCTTTCCATATCCGGCAGCGGAGAACGACCGTCCTCGTTCATTACTGCATCTTCGGGCAGTACAACGGGCAGGTCCTGTTCGGGAACGGGCACAATGCCGCATTCGTCGCAGTATATTACCGGAATGGGGGAGCCCCAGAAACGCTGACGGGAAATGTTCCAGTCGCGCAGACGGTAGTTGATGGACTTCTTGCCCTTGCCGGACTTGCCGAGAAATTCGACAATTGCGCCCTTGGCATCTTCGTTGGGCATGCCGTCGAATTCGCCGGAATTAGCCAGTACACCGGGAGCGGAGTATGCTTCTTCCATTTCTTCCAGTTTAAGGGTTTCCCCTTCAGGCTGGATGACTATCTGCATAGGCAGGTCATATTTCTTGGCGAATTCAAAGTCGCGCTGGTCGTGTGCGGGAACAGCCATTACTGCGCCGGTACCGTAACCCATGAGGACGAAGTTTGCCACGTAGATGGGCATCTTCTGACCGTTGAGTGGGTTGATGCAGTATGCTCCGGTGAAAACGCCTTCTTTTTCGAGGTCGTCAGCACCGCGTACAATGCGGTCCATATTGGAGACCTTGTGTACAAATTCGCGGACTTTGTCTGCTTCCGGCTTGCCTTCGATGAGCTTTTCCACCATGGGATGCTCGGCAGCCAGAGACATGAAAGTTGCACCGAAAAGGGTATCAGGACGGGTGGTGAAAACACTGATGGTTTCATCGCAGTTCTCAACTTCGAAGTCGAGCTCCGCACCGATGGATTTACCGATCCAGTTGCGCTGCATGGTGATAACGCGTTCAGGCCAGCCGCCTTCAAGCTCATTCAGGCTTTCAAGCAGTTCTTCAGCGTAATCGGTGATGCGCATGAACCACTGGGAAAGTTCTTTCTGGACAACTTCGGTGTCACAGCGCCAGCAAAGCCCCTCTTCAACCTGTTCGTTAGCCAGAACGGTATGGCAGGTTTCACACCAGTTGACCGGGGACTTTTTGCGGTAAACCAGACCCTTTTCCAGAAATTTGAGGAAAAATTGCTGTTCCCATTTGTAATAGCCGGGGTGGCAGGTAGCCAGTTCGCGGCGCCAGTCGTAGGAGTAGCCCAGACGTTTAAGCTGGGTACGCATGTCATCGATGTTGGCGTAGGTCCACTCGGCAGGGTGGGTGTTGTGTTTGATAGCCGCGTTTTCAGCAGGAAGGCCGAATGCGTCCCAGCCCATGGGGTGGAGCACGTTGAAACCTTTCATGCGTTTGTAACGGGCAACAACATCACCGATGGAGTAGTTGCGCACATGGCCCATGTGGATTTTCCCGGAAGGGTAGGGAAACATTTCCAGTACATAGTACTTGGGGCGGGACTCGTCGGCTTCCACATTGAAAGCACCCTTCTCGGTCCATTCCTTCTGCCACTTGTTTTCAATCAATTCCGGTTCGTATTTCCCAAAACCCATTTGAAAATCCTTTTGATGCGGGATTGCCTCCGGCGGACCTGCCGGGAGCTGGACCAGAGGCGCTATCGCGCTTTTGACGAATTGATTTCGCCTCCGGCGGCCAAAGGAGCTAAGCCCCTTTGGAATCCCTAATTGTTTACAACGATTTATTCATACAAAGCGGCGAAGCCCTGATAAAAGTTTTTGGGATTCTTAAACCCTTTTTACAAAAAGGGTTTAAGGCCTCCCCGGCAGGGGTCGCCGAAGGCAATTAGAAATTTTTCTCAACCTTGAATTTGCCGGTGTCGATGTCACGGGCTACTGCGTCGAGAATACCGTTGATGAAGTTACGGGAGTTGCCGTCGCCGAACTTCTTGGCCAGTTCAATGCCCTCGTTGATACCCACTTTGAGGGGAATATCGGGCTTGTGAACCAGTTCGTATACAGCGAGTCGTAGGATCGCCAGTTCGACTTTTGCGATTCTTTCGATCTTCCAATGTTTGGAGTAGCGACCGATAACTTCGTCAAGTTCTTCCTGCGCATTCCAGATTCCGATCAGTAATTCACGGGCGTAGAGGATCAGGTCTTCTTCGGTTTCCCTGATTACTGCGGGGCTCTGGTTGTAAATACGTTCAGTAGTCCATCCGCCGTGGGGAGGGACAAAACTTAAGCCGTACAATACCTGGAAAGCAAGTACGCGGCCTTTTCTGCGTAAACCTTTAGTCTGGGACATCTGCATCACTATCCTGCGGTTGCGGGTCGTAAGTGGTGTGCAACGCAAGATACAATTAAATTGTTATTTAAACAACACAACAGGCATACGGTCTCCGAACAGCGGGACGGAGACCGTATGCCTTCAAATTATGTTCAGTAATCAAGCCTGTTTCCGTAGAAACAGACCGGAAATTACAAGCTCTAGTTAAATCTGCTGCAGAACGCGAACAGTTTCCAGCATTGCGGAAGCTGCTTCAACGCCCTTGTTGCCTGCTTTGGAGCCGGCACGTTCAACTGCCTGATCAATGGTGTCGCATGTCAGCAGACCGAAACCGATGGGCAGGTCGTTGTCCAAGCTTACCTGAGCAACGCCTTTTGCGCACTCGTTGCAGACATAGTCGAAGTGGGGAGTAGCGCCGCGGATAACAGCACCGAGAACTACGATACCGTCATATTTGCCGGATTCAGCGAGTTTCTTGGTTACCACGGGGATTTCAAATGCACCGGGAACCTTGACCAGAGTCATGTTTTCCTTTTCGCAGCCGTGGCGAGCAAGGTAGTCAACAGCGCCGCCGACCAGTCTGTCAACGATGATGTCGTTGAAACGACCGGCTACGAATGCGATTTTCAGACCTTTGGAGTCAAGCTGACCTTCAACGGTTTTAATATGATACATGGTGCTTCTCCCTTTTATTTTTTATCTTCAAGATGATCCAGCATGTGGCCCATCTTATCTTTCTTGGTTTTCAGGTAGTCAAAGTTCATTTCGCAAGCGTCCATTTCAATGGGAACACGTTCGGTAACTTCGAGACCGTAACCTTCAAGACCGACAATCTTTTTGGGGTTGTTGGTCATGAGTTTCATTTTGGTAATTCCGAGCTGGACCAGAATCTGCGCTCCGGTTCCGTATTCGCGCAAGTCGGGCGCGAAGCCCAGTCTTTCGTTGGCTTCAACAGTGTCGCAGCCGAGATCCTGCAGGTGGTAAGCCTTGATCTTGTTGCCGAGGCCGATACCGCGGCCTTCCTGACGCATGTAAAGCAGTACACCCTTGCCTTCGTTGCGGATCATGCACATGGCTGAAGCAAGCTGGTCGCCGCAGTCGCAACGCTGGGAACCGAAAACATCACCGGTCAGGCATTCGGAATGAACGCGGACCAGAACGGGTTCGCCGGGCTTAACATCACCCATGGTCAGGGCAATGTGGGTGCGGTTGTCTTCGCTGGAATGGAAAGCGGAAGCCTTGAAATCACCCCAACGTGTGGGCAGCTCAGCGTCAGCCTCACGGGTAACGGTGTGGCTGCCGAACTTCATGCGGTATTTGATAAGGGCTTCGGTGGAGCAGATCTTGAGATCGTGCTGCTTTGCGTATTTCTTGAGATCGGGAAGGCGGGCCATTGTGCCGTCATCCTTCATGATTTCGCAGATTACGCCTGCGGGTTTCAGACCGGCAAGGCGGGCGAGGTCAACGCTGCCTTCAGTCTGTCCGGCACGGACCAGAACTCCGCCGTCTTTGGCGCGGAGCGGAAAAATGTGGCCGGGGGTGACGATATCTTCAGCCTGTACGCCGTCTTTAACAGCAGTCAGAATGGTGGTGGCGCGGTCTGCAGCGGAAATACCGGTGGTTACACCTTCACGCGCTTCAATGGAAACAGTGAAGTTGGTACCGAACTGGGAGCCGTTGGACTGGGCCATAAGCGGCAGCTGCAGCTGGTCGATCATTTCGCCGGACATGGCGAGGCAGATAAGCCCTCTGCCGTGAGTAGCCATGAAGTTGATGATTTCAGGAGTCACTTTCTCTGCGGCGCAGACAAGATCACCTTCGTTTTCACGGTCTTCATCATCAACCATGATGACCATTTTACCTTCGCGGAGGTCCTCAATTGCTTCTTCAATAGTGCAGAAAGGCATATTCGTTATCCTCATTCTCCGGCGAGCGGAGTTCATTTAAAAAATCACTGCTTGTTTAAGCAAACAGGTCTGTCTTCATACATCAAAAAACAGAAAGGGTGAAATATGTTTTTTTGTCTAATTATTTCAGCGTCTTGATTGTTTAAAATCCGTTTTCGCGCAGAAAATCCATTGTAAGCTTGCTCTGCGGTTTGTCTTCAGACTTTTTTCCGGTCCATGGAGCAACCATGCGTTCCACGTACTTACCGATAACGTCTGTTTCAATGTTTACCGCATATCCCGGTGTCCAGAGAGAGATGGTGGTCTCTTGCTGAGTTTCGGGAATGATGTTCACTTCAAGATAATCCGGCCCGCAATCGTTGACTGTCAGGCTGATTCCATCAAGGGCGACAGATCCTTTGGGTACTACATATCTACCGTGTTCAATGGGAAATTTGATGCGGTAAATTTTGGATTCACCTTCGGGACGAACTGATTCCACTGAGCCGAGACAATCAACATGCCCTGAAACAATGTGTCCGCCAAGACGATCACCCATGGCCAGTGCGCGTTCATAGTTGACCATGGAACCGCGCTTGAGGTTGCCGAGGTTGGTCACCGACATGGATTCCTTACTGGCATAACAGGTGAACCAGCTGTCGCTGTATGTTTCAACTGTTAGGCAGACTCCGTTGATAGCGATAGATTCGCCTTTTTCGTAATCCTTGATATTCGAAGCACTAACTTTGAATCGGGTTTCGCTACCCCGGTTCTCTGCATTTTCAATGCGTCCTTTTCCCTGAATCAGTCCGGTGAACATCGGCTATTGTCCTTCGGGTTTGAAAACTATTTTTAAATCACGGCCGCTTTGTTCCACGCGGCTGATGCGCAGGTCCATGGCTCCACTGATGAGCTCTCTCTCAGATCCTGCAAAATTAGGCCTGCCATCTACGTTTCCCAGAATTCGCGGTGCCTGATACATAACGAATTCATCAACAAGACCCTGTTCTGCCAGAGAGCAGGCAAGCCTGCCGCCGCCTTCGCAGAGAGTGCGCAAAACATTGTGATTTTCGCGCAACATTGTGAAACCTTTCTCAAGTATAAGACCTTTTTCGTTACTGGGAAGAGGCAAAACCTCAATTCCTTTATTTTTTAGTTCCGAAGCGGTCTTCGTAGCTGCCTGTTCTTCATTGGTCCAGAAAATTGTGTCAGCAGCACGGGTAGTGGTCAGGGTATACTTATCGTGGTTTTGCGGCAGATTATTGGTTACAACCACGGCCTTGGGCTGGCTGAACCCTTCAGGAAGGTGATCGAGCCGGCAATTAAGGCTGGGGTTGTCTTCACGCAGGGTGTTTCCGCCAACGATGACTGCTCCGACCATGGAGCGCAAACGTTGCACATCCTGAAAAGATTCAGGGCAGGAGACTGCTTCCTGCGCTCCCGTGGCTCCGGAAATCTTGCCGTCAATAGTGCAGGCCAGCTTGAGGATTGAGTAAGCCCGGTTCTTAAACTGCCAGCACAGAAAATCTGAAATCAGGTCTTTGCACTGTTCTTCAAGTACCCCCTGATCAACTCGCACGCCCTTGGATTCAAGATATTCGATTCCACCGGCAGCCTTGGGGTTGGGGTC
Source organism: Maridesulfovibrio sp. (assembly GCF_963666665.1). Lineage (NCBI taxonomy): Bacteria > Pseudomonadati > Thermodesulfobacteriota > Desulfovibrionia > Desulfovibrionales > Desulfovibrionaceae > Maridesulfovibrio > Maridesulfovibrio sp. The sequence goes on along the minus strand of NZ_OY762999.1, from coordinate 2,729,659 downwards.
GCGGGTACCGACCACAATGTGCGGGATGGATGCTTCAAGGATACCTTCGGTGCAGGGCGGGGTCTTGCCGTGATGGTTGCAGGGTTCCAAGGTCACGTACATAGTGCACTTGGTCATATCCACACCCTTGGCCCAGGCATCGGCAATACATTCCCGCTCGGCATGCAGTCCGCCGCAGAACTGGTGGTAGCCTTCAGCTACAATTTGACCGTCACGAACCATTACCGCTCCGACTGTGGGGTTCGGTGCAGTGCGGTTACGGCCGCGCATGGCAAGCTCCACTGCGCGGGCCATGAACCTCTCGTCCGGACTAAGATTCGAGTTCAAGAAGAGCAAATTTAACTCCGGCTTCTTTGAGCATCTGTTCGGAAAGTTCGTCCGGGTAGCTTTCGGAATAGTAGATTGCGCTTACTCCAGTGTTGATCAGCATTTTGGTGCAGATCAGGCACGGCTGGGTGGTGCAGTAAATTTCTGCGCCTTTCAGGGATACGCCGTGGGTTGCGCCCTGAATTATGACGTTTTGTTCGGCGTGCAGGCCTCGGCACAGTTCATGGCGTTCGCCAGAGGGAACACCCAGCTTGGCACGGATGCAGCCGACATCGGCGCAGTGTGCAGTCCCGGAGGGCGGTCCGTTGTAGCCGCTGGCAAGGATGCGTTTATCGAGCACAGCTACAGCGCCGACCTTGCGGCGGGTGCAGGTGGAACGTTCTGCAACAAGGTGCGCGATGCGCATGAAATAGTCCGGCCAAGGCATTCTGTTGTCCATTTTATGCTCCTTCTTTGAAGCTGAGAAAACGGACCCGAATATTCGGGCCCGTTTTTATTGGTATTATGTTGCGCTTCGCGCTTTTAGTGATCGCATTTTGCCTCCGGCGGCTTAAACCCTTTTTGGAAAAAGGGTTTAAGAATCCCAAAAACTTTTAATTGGGCTTCGCCACTGGGCTGACAAGATTTACGGGAGAGGTCTGCTTCCCGTAATAATCCTAGTATGCGAAGAGCGGGTATTCTTTTGCGAACTCAGCAACTTCTTTGCTGATCTGATTCAGCTTGGTGTCGTTGCCGATGGAGTCGATGGCAGCGGTGATCCAGCCTGCTACTTTTACCATTTCTTCTTCTTTCATTCCGCGGGTGGTCAGTGCCGGGGTACCGATACGTACGCCGGAGGTAACGAACGGGGAACGGGTTTCGAAGGGGATAGTGTTCTTGTTGACGGTGATACCTGCTTCATCAAGGGCGTGTTCGGCGTCTTTACCGGTAATGTCCTTGTTGGTCAGGTCCAGCATCATCAGGTGGTTGTCAGTACCGCCGGATACGAGGTCGAAACCTGCGTCCATGAGGTTCTTGGCCAGAGCCTGTGCGTTTGCAACAACCTGTTTCTGGTATTCAATATAGGAAGGCTTGAGTGCTTCACCGAAAGCAACCGCTTTAGCAGCGATAACGTGCATGAGCGGGCCGCCCTGAATACCGGGGAAAATGTTGGAGTTCAGTGCTTTCCCGTTTTCCTCGGAGGAGAGAATCATGCCACCGCGGGGACCGCGCAGGGTCTTGTGGGTGGTGGTAGTGGTGTAGTGAGCGTGTTCAATGCAGGAGGGGTGTACACCTGCTGCAATGAGACCGGCGATGTGAGCCATGTCTACCATGAGAACTGCGCCTACTTCGTCAGCAATCTGGCGGAAACGGGCGAAGTCGATGATACGGGGGTATGCGGAAGCACCGGCAATGATCATCTTGGGTTTGCACTCTTTGGCAATCTCAAGGACATTGTCGTAGTTGATGGTCTTGGTTTCGGGATCAACACCATAGAACTTGATGTCGAAGAGCTTGCCGGAAAAGTTGACCGGGGAGCCGTGGGTCAGGTGACCACCATGGGAAAGGTCCATGCCGAGTACGGTGTCGCCGGGCTTGAGGGCTGCGAAGTATACAGCCATGTTTGCCTGAGAACCGGAGTGGGGCTGTACGTTTACGTATTCACAGCCGAAAATTTCTTTTGCACGGTCACGGGCGAGGTCTTCTGCGAGGTCAACAAACTCACAACCGCCGTAGTAACGTTTTCCGGGGTAACCTTCTGCGTACTTGTGAGTCATCACACTGCCCATGGCCTGACGGACCGCTGTGGAGGTAAAGTTCTCCGAAGCGATGAGTTCAAGCTTGGTCATCTGGCGGGTTACTTCCTGTCCAATGGCAGCCGCTACTGCCGGGTCTTTCATCATCAGTTCTTCCATGACAAGCTCCTTTTATTAATATGTGTTGCGGGACAGCAAGCTACCCCGCAACACAAAGAATTGGTTCTTATTCTTCAAACTTCTTAAACAGCATGCAGCCGTTGGTTCCGCCGAAGCCGAACGAGTTGCTCAGTGCATAGTTGACCTGCTGTTCACGTTTACCGTCTTTAACGTAATCGAGATCGCAGTCAGGGTCAGCTTCAATCTGGTTTGCAGTGCCGGGAATGATTCCAGTTGCGATGGTCTTAACAGCAAAAGCTGCCTCAACACCGCCTGCACCACCGAGAAGGTGGCCGATCTGGGATTTGTTTGCGCTGATAGCAATATTTTTTGCGTGGTCACCGAAGACTTTGTGAATAGCCTTGGTTTCGCAGAAGTCGTTAAGCTTGGTGGAAGTTCCGTGTGCGTTGATGTGATCAATCTCGGAAGGATCAATTTTAGCTTCACGGATAGCTGCGTTCATGGCCCGGGCCATGCCTGCGCCGTCTTCCGGCGGTGCGGTCATGTGGTAGGCATCGGAAGAAGCACCGAAGCCCACAACTTCAGCAAGAATCTCGGCACCGCGTTTCTGTGCGTGCTCAAGGGATTCCAGCAGAAGCAGACCTGCGCCTTCACCCATAACAAAACCGTCACGTCCCGCATCAAAGGGACGGGAAGCTCTTTCGGGATCATCGTTGCGGGTGGAGAGAGCCTTCATGGCGGTGAATCCGGCAAAACCCAGAGGGGTGATGGTGGACTCCGCACCACCGCAGATCATTACATCGGCACGACCGAGCATGATGTCGGTATACGCTGCTCCGATGGCGTGGGTTCCGGATGCACATGCAGTACACATGCAAAGGTTGGGACCCTGCGCTTCGGCAAAGATGGAAACCTGTCCGGCTGCCATGTTGCCGATGATGATCGGGATGAAGAAGGGGGTGATTTTCTTGGGACCGGATTTAGTCAGCTTTTCGTGCTGTTTTTCAATGGTGTCGAGACCACCGAGACCAACACCGATGACAACACCGGCACGTTCGCGATCTTCCCCTTCAAGCTTGAGTCCGGTGGACTCCATGAGCATCTGGTTGGCAGCAACAGCGAACTGTGTGAACCTTTCCATACGCTTGGCCTGTTTGACGGGGATGAAATCTTTAGCGTCAAAGCCTTTGACTTCACCTGCGATGCGGGCGGAAAATTCGCTTGCATCAAAGGCGGTAATTTCAGCAATACCGGACTTGCCTGCGAGCAGGTTTTCCCAGCTGGTATCGATGTTATTACCAATAGGGGTGATGGCGGAAACGCCTGTTACTACTACCCTGTTCATATATTTAAACCTGTAAAATATGTTGGGGTTAATTTTTTTGGAGGGTAATACAAAAGGAGCGCCTTACGCCCGTGAGGAGCAATAAGGCGCTCTTTTCAAAAACCCTTGTAAGCAATCAGTCTACTGCTTGCTTTCGACGAATGCGATAGCATCCTTGACTTTGAGGATCTTCTGAGCTTCTTCGTCTTCGATCTCAACGTCGAACTCTTCTTCCATAGCCATGATGAGTTCGGTCAGGTCGAGAGAGTCAGCACCGAGGTCTTCAACAAAAGAAGCTTCGGGTTTAATTTCGTCTTCGGATACGCCAAGCTGGTCTACGATAATTGCTTTTACTTTTTCAGCTGCGGACATAGTCCCCTCCAAATCATTATTTAGTGTTTCTTGATTACATGTACATCCCGCCGTTAACAGCGAGAGTCTGGCCTGTGATATAACCGGATTCGTCCTTGGCAAGGAAAGAAACCGCGTTTGCTATATCATCGGATGTGCCGAGTTTTTTCAGCGGTATGTTATCCATCATCTGCGCCATGACTTTTTCAGGCAGTTCTGCGGTCATGTCGGTCTGAATGAATCCCGGTGTAACGGCATTCACAGTGACACCGCGCGGAGCAAGTTCAATGGCGCTGGCCTTGGTCAGCCCGATGAGGCCGGCTTTGGCCGATACGTAGTTGGCCTGTCCGGCATTACCGGCCTGTCCAACTACAGAGGAAATGTTGATGATCCTTCCGTAACGCTGCTTCATCATGATCTTTGCGGATTCGCGCAGGCAGGTGAAGGCTCCGGTCAGGTTGATGTCCAGAACTTTGTCCCAGTCTTCATCCTTCATACGGACCAGAAGGCCGTCACGGGTGATTCCGGCGTTGTTTACCAGAACATCCAGCTTTACCTTGCCCTTGATCTCTTCCTTGAAAAAGGTAGTTACAGCTTCACGGTCAGAAGAATCAAGCTTGAATGAGCGGGCCTTGCCGCCTGCAGCTTCAATTTCAGCGCAGACTTTTTCGGCTCCTTCGGGGCGGCTTACGTAGGTGATAATCACTTCAAAGCCGTCTTTGGCGAGCCTCTTGGCGCAGGCTTCTCCGATTCCTCTGGAACCACCCGTTACAAGGGCGGTGCTTGGCAGTTCACTCATTTACTTCCCTCTATGTTGAATTAATCTAGTCCTGCGTCTCATAGCCTAAAGCGGCTTTGACTGCAAATTTAATCTAAATTAATTTGTTTAAACATACATGTGCGTTTGCACAATGTTGTTTTTCCCTTTTATACAGAGGTGTTGTTAAAATTCAGTGCAAAACAGCAGAATTTTAGAAAACACCGCATTAGAATCGGACCAAAGAAGATCCCCAGGTCAGGCCGCCGCCAAAGGTGGCCAGAAGGACCAGATCCCCATCCTTGATAAAGCCGGATTCCTTTGCGTCGGCAAGTGCGATGGGGATTGATGCGGCAGAGGTGTTGCCGAATTTATCCACATTTGCAAAAACCTTTTCGCGTTCAATACCCAGCTTCTTGCCCACGGCCTCAATGATGCGCATGTTGGCCTGATGGGGGAGCAGTACGTCAACATCCTTAATGGTCAATCCCTGTCTCTCAAGTATTTCATTGGAGATGGAGGTCATGGAGCGGACCGCGTGTTTGTAAATTTCACGTCCCTGCATTTCTACGAAGTGTTCAACACCTACCGTATCCCCTTTTTTGTAGGGGTAGGCGGAGCCTGCACCTTTAATGGTCAGGTTCATGCCAGGACCGCCATCGGCGCGGATTAATGTGTCGATTACTCTTCCGGGTTCTCCGTCAGTGCCGGCAGTCATTATCACCGCGCCTGCTCCGTCTCCGAAGAGAACGCAGGTGGAACGGTCTTCCCAGTTGACCCGGCTGGTGAGAACTTCAGAACCGCAAACCAGAATTTTTGAAGAGGGATCGAGATTGATGAGTGCCCGGGCCACCTCAACAGCGTATACAAAGCCGGAGCAGGCCGCAGAAAGGTCCATGGCTGCCCTGTTTTTGATACCCAGCCGCTCCATGAGCAGGCAGGATGTGGTGGGAACAGGCATATCGCCGGTGAAGGTGGCGATGATTATGTGGGTGAGTTCTTCCGCTTCCATGCCTGCGGCTTTGAGGGCTTTTACAGATGCCTCATAAGCCAGATCCAGACATGTTTCGTCTTCAACAACATGGCGCTGTTTGATTCCGGTGCGGGTGGTTATCCATTCATCGTTGGTATCAACGAATTTCTCAAGATCACTGTTAGTGTATAGCCGCTCAGGGACATGGAAACCAAGGCCCCTGATATGTGAGAAAGTACTCATTACGCCATTCCTGTTTTAGGATGGAAAGGGATCGATTTTCCGGGTGATGCGCCTACTGTCCGAAACAGGACCGCAGGAAGTCCGCTCTGGTGTTGCGCCCGTCAAATTGATTGAGGGCGTTACACTAGAATTCAGGTGCGGTGATTTCCTTATGCGCGGCCAACCCTTCTTTCAGGTGGGCGACAGCATCGTTTTTGACAAAGGTAGCAGCCATTTCAATGGCTTTTTCCACTGCCCGGGAATCGGCTTTACCATGGCAGACAAGGACAATTCCTTTCAGTCCGAGGACCGGAGCTCCGCCGTACTCAGACTTGTCTAACAGTCTACTGAATCTTTTAAAAGCTTTCATTGCGAGCATTGCTCCCAGCTTGGAAACGATGTCGCGCTTGAGTTCGCCTTTCAGCAGGCTGCCGAAACTGTGGGCCAGCCCTTCAGCCAGCTTGAGTGCCACGTTGCCCACGAAACCGTCACAAACGGCAATATCTACATCGCCGGTAAAGATATCACGTCCTTCAATATTACCCATGAAATTCAAGGATGAATTCTTGAGCATATCGTAGGTGGTCTTTACCAGTGTGTTGCCTTTGCCTTCCTCTTCACCGATGGTCAAAAGACCGATGCGCGGGTTTTCGTAACCCAGCACGTCACGGGCCAGAACATCGGCCATGAGGCCGAACTGGAAAAGGTGTTCCGGTTTGGAATCCACATTGGCTCCTACATCAAGCAGGACCATGGGTTTCTTTTCAGTGGGCAGAATTCCGGCCATACCCGGACGCAGGACTCCCTTGATCCGGCCGATAGTGAACATGCCGCAGGCGACTGTAGCTCCGGAGTTACCGGCACTGACGACACCGTCGGCCTTGCCCTCCTTGACCAGTCTGCAAGCGACCTGAATTGACGAGTCCTTCTTCTTGCGCATTGCGTCGGCAGGTTTGTCTTCCATTGTGACAACCTGAGAAGCGTGGACAATATCAATAACACATGATCCGGTATCAAGCTTTTCAAGCTCGGACCGGATCATGTGCTCATCACCTACCAGCGTAATCGGAAGTCCCGTTTTAGCGGCATTTACCGCGGCGGGAACTATAACCGAAAGACCGTAGTCGCCACCCATGGCGTCTACGGCAATGCGGGGTATTATGCTAGGCATCTTCGGAATTGATTACCTGACGACCTTTGTAGGAACCGCAAGAAGAGCAAGCTCTGTGAGGGATGATGGGTTCACCGCACTCGCAGTATACTACGTTGGGGGTTGCTACGTGGTCGTGGGAACGACGCATGTTTCTGCGGGATTTGGAAGTTTTCTTTTTCGGCTGTGCCATGACTAAGTCTCCTAAAGAGTTTTTTTTAAACCGATCCGTGCGGACCGGAATTTAGTTCTTTATCTTAAGATTGCGGAAAACCGCAAGCCTTGGATCGCCCTCTTCCCGTTCGCATTCGCAGCCGCCCATATTAAGGTCGGCTCCGCACTTGGCGCAAAGTCCCTTGCATTCTTCTTTGCAAAGGGGCTTAATCGGAAGTGCAATTACAAAATGCTCCCAGAGGAGGGCACCGATATCGATTTTGAGTCCTTCTTTGGTCTTTACGACGGGTGATTCTTCATCATCCCCATCTTCAGCGACCTGCTCATATTCCTCGAATTCGGTAGAAATATTGTGCTTGTAGTCTGCCGTGCATCTGTCGCATGCTATTGTCACGGAACCTTTGGTTCCACCTCTGACAAGGCATCCTTTATCCTGAGGAAGGACATAGACCTCAGACACCAGCGCATCGCCGGGTTTGACGTCTACTTTGTACTGTTTCCAAGCTGCAGACCAGAAATTCTGGTCCTCGAAAACAAAATTTTGTCCCTCTTCGGGGATGTCGTTTAATGTAATCCAGAGTTCAGACATATTTTTCCTCGCGGAAGGGTTTCCTATATGAGTTTTTTTTCTTCTGTCAAGGAAAAAGAGCTTGCATTTTCCAGAGCGAGCGTTTAAATGATACCTCTTTTGTTCGGGAAGAGCAATTTCCCTTGCGGGAATCTGTGCTTTCCGGCAAGTTAAAAAAGTGACTACCATCAAGGAGGTTCAACATGTCCCAGGTATGCGATATATGCGGTAAAGGTCCTCAGACTGGCAACAATGTTTCTCATGCTCACAACAAGACTAAGAGACGTTTCATGCCTAACCTGCAGAAAGTCCGCACTCAGCTTCCCAGCGGTGAAGTAAAAAGCATTAAAGCTTGTACCCGCTGCATCCGCTCCGGCGCTGTTGTTAAGCCCGTAGCTAAGAAAACAGTAAGCTAAGCTTCTGTTTCATTTTTCGCACGATTCGTCGTGTAAAAAGCCCCGGTCATATTTATTTATGGCTGGGGCTTTTTTTTGGGTCATTTTTTTTACTGCCAAGTTACCTTTGAATTTTCTTAAACAGTCCGGCTGTGAAATTCCTGTTTGGTTACCGGACCCCAATACGGATCGTCTTCTTTTACTTCACTATATTGTCCGCCGGTGTATTCGTTTATGATCATCCTCCAGAAAACCTTTGCTCTATCAGCTCCTTCTATCTGGCGGACTTGCCATGGTCCCGGGCAGAGGTTAAAGAGCTCAAAGGCGAATTTTTTCCCGAATTCCCGCCTGCGGAAACTGGGCACAATGTAAAATTCAGCAACATCGTTTATTTCAGAGTGTTTTCCCAATACGGCAAAACCAATCGGATTATCTCCTTCGTACAATAAATACCCCGGATGTTCTTCCGAGATAGTTACATCCAGTTCGTACAGTCCCTGTCGATCCGGGTGTTTTCCGGTAATAGCTGAGAATTCAGCTTCGTAATTCTGCATCAGGTTGTTGAATATTCCGATGTTGCTGTCGTTAACTTCTTTTTTGTGCATAGTGTTTTTATTCAGCCATCCATTTTAATGCTGCTTCCAGTTCTCCTGCTGGATAGGTTTTCACTTCTCCGCTAACCATTGCCCCGGCAACTTTGGTACCCCATTCAACCCACGCGGGACCGCCTACAACAGCCAGCCTTTCAAAGTCATTGCGGTGGGCAAAACCGAATTTGGTGTCTTCCCACATGGCCTTCAAGTCCCAGCCCTTGAAATTTTCATCCATATAAAGCAGGGCCCTGCATTTGCCGTGCTCCATAATTGTTTTTTGCAGGGCGGGAATCCAGACTTCAGTATAATCATTGCCTGTAACTTTGCCTGTGGCCGTTACCGCCAGCATGGGGCCGCTGCTTTCTTTCATGATGGTGATCATAGTTCAGCTCCTTGAAAAAAATTAGGTGGAAAAGATTATATTCTATTTAACATGTCTGTTAAAAAAAGGGAAAGTTTCTGACTTGAAACTTTCCCATAAGGTTGTTGTTTTGCGCTTGGATCAAGCGGTTTCAAAAGCCTGCTTTCTGAAGACTGACCGCTCACGCAGTATCATCACAGCCAATAAGACCGCGCCTGCAGCATGCAGCCGCATGTCAGGCCAGAGCAGCAGCGTTGCGGCTCCCATATATAAGGCCCGCTGGATGATATTGAGTGCATAGGTGCAAAATCCTTCAAAGAATACCGCAAAGCAGAATAGGCCTGCAGTGGCGGTAATGACGGTCTCGGCAACCTGCCAGAGCGGTCCCTCGAAAAGGATCGGGGTGTAACAGAACAGCAGGGGGATTATATACAGTCCCTTGGCGATTTTCCATGATTCAAATCCCGTTTCCAGCGGCTTGGAGCCGGAGATGCCTGAGGCGCTGTAAGCCGCAAGGCAGACCGGCGGGGTCACGTTGGCATCCTGAGAGTACCAGAAGATAAGCATATGGGCTGCTATAAGGCTTGTGCCGAGCATTTGCATGGCCGGGGCAGCAAGGACAGCCAGGACGATATAGGAGGCGGTTACGGGCAGCCCCATACCTAATACGAGGGATGCAGCCGCAACCATGATGATTGTTAGGAGCAGGCTGTTGCCGGCGATCATGGTGATGAGCATGGAGAATTTAATGCCCATGCCGACCATGAGCACCACGCCGACCACAATACCGGAGCAGAGCAGGATAACACCTGTAGTGACCATGTTCTGTCCGCCGGAAGCAAGTGCATCCATGATGTCTCGAACGGACATGCGGGTCTTGGGGTTAAGCCAGCTGGAAACAACAATGGCAGCAATACCGCCGCAGGCAGCAAAGGTCGGGGTGAATCCGTACATGAGCAGAACCATGAGCGCGCCGATAGGTATGAAGAAGTTCCAGCCTTCTTTCATAACATCGCCGATACGCGGGATGTCTTCTTCAGGAATAGGTTTGATGCCCAGCTTTTTGGCCCGTAGATGGACAAAGAAAGCCACACTGATAAAATACATGATCGCCGGAATGAAGGCCACGCCGACAATAGTCAGGTATGGAATCTGAGTCCACTGGCTCATGATAAACGCGCCCGCACCCATGATGGGAGGCATGAGCTGTCCGCCTGTGGAGGCGGCGGCTTCAACTCCTCCGGCAAACACGCTGGGGAATCCGGTTTTTTTCATCATGGGGATGGTGATGGAACCAGTGCCAACGGTATTTGCAACAGCGCTGCCGGAAACAGAGCCCATGAAGCCGGAAGCGAAAACAGCCATTTTTGCAGGGCCGCCGATTGTGCGTCCCATGGTGGCCATTGCCAGCTTGATGATGAATTCTCCTGCTCCGGATTTGATCAGGAACGAGGCAAAAAGCACGAACAGAAATACAAAGGTACTGGATATGGTGGCGATGGTTCCGAATATTCCGTCCGGCGCAAAGTACATGCGGTACAGCATGCGCTGGATGGTTACGCCCGGAAAATGCCATAGCCCGTCCAGATACTGTCCGCCGCCAAGTCCGTAGGCCAGAAATACTACCGCCAGACATGGAATGAGCAACCCTGTGGTCCTGCGGGTTATTTCCATCAAAAGAACAATCGCCAGACCTGCGGCAATGAGGTCGGCCATTATCGGCACTTCATTGCGCATGTGCAGGGCGTCTTCAAAAAAAACAAGATAAAGGCCTGTTGCAAAGGACAGGATTGCCAGAAAATAATCAATTGGCAGGGTTTCACGGGCGTGTTTTTTTAGCATCGGATACTGCAGGAACCCGATGAAGAGCATGAAAGAGTAATGAACAGCGTTGCGCTGAATTTCCGGCATGATGCCGATGGTGTTTACCCAGAGATGAAACAGGGAACATATGATGCCCGTGGCATAAAGCAATTTGGCAGTTTTGCCCTCTATCACACGTTTGATAGCAATGGTTTCACCGCCAGAATCTTTCTTAACTGCCGGCTTTGGGGGATTGGTGTCGGCCATAAGATATCCTTGGAAAGAGAGTATGGGGCGGTGGGTTTATCCACCGCCCTTAATCGTAATTACTTAATCACACCGACTTCGCGGTAGAATTTTTCAGCACCGGGATGCAGGGGGGCAGGCAGGCCTGCGGTGGCGCGTTCGAGAGACATGGCTTTGGTTGCCTTGTGGATGTTGTTCAGGAAAGGCAGGTTCTCATAGATGGTCTTGGTGATCTTGTAGACCACGTCGTCAGGAAGATCGGCGCGGCAGGCCAGAAAGTTGGGCTGGGCGATGGTTTTGATGTCTTCCTTCTGGGAAGGGTAAGTCCCTGCGGGAATTACATAGCGGTTCCAGATGGGGTAGGCTTTCTGGATTTCGGCCAGTTGCTCGTCAGTAAATCCGAGTACGGTTACATCGTCAGAGCTGAGCTGGGCGTAAAGCTGGGTAATTGCTGCTGCGGGAGGTCCTGCGGGGATGTTGGCACCGGCAATGCGACCGTCCATCATGGCCTGTGCGGAGGGAGTATAACCGAGGAACTCAAGAACGAGGTCTTTATTTACATCCACACCCATGAGTTTGAGCAGGGTGCGGCCGGAACCTTCGGTGCCACTGCCGCGTTTGCCGATGGAAAATTTTTTGTCCAGACCTTTGAGGTCGGAAATGTCGCCTTTTTTAACGTATTTATTGAGCAGGGGGAAATGTTCAACGTTTTCCCAGAGCATGGTGATGGAACGGAAATCCTTGAATGCTTTGCCTTTGTAAGGGCCTTCGCCTTTGTAAGCATTAAGGCCGAAAAGAGCCTGCAGGATGGCTAGATCAGCTTCCTTGTTCTTGAGCATCTGTATGTTCTCACCGGAACCTGCGGAGTTGATTGCTGTGGCCGTAATCTTGTCATCTTTTGCAAGCTTGATACTGACCAGTGTCCCAATGGCAACACCGACAGGATAGTATGTTCCGCCTGTGGTGGCAGTCGCAATGATCAGGTTATTGTCGCTTGCCTGTGAAGGTGTGGTCGTAAAGGTCATACAGAGCATACACGTTAAAACGAGGCACGAGAATTTCTTGAACATTCTTCCTCCGATGTTGGATGTTAAGCTAGCGGATGTGAAAAGTGTAGATCAATGGATTATGAAAGGGGTATAGTATAGAATTAATAAAAAATCCAGAATGTATAATTTTTACGTTTTACAACGGTTTAGTGCTTTTGATTTTTGAAACAATATTATTGTGCTCGTTGAGTAATGTATTGGGTAAATTGATTATATGATCAAATGTAGAGTGGCATAGTATGCTTTGCGTATGTTGTGGGCTGTTAACACAGTCCGCAGGCGAGTCCGTCCGATCGGGGGTCACATCCTCCGCAAAGTGTGCCTTTGTCCGGATCACGCACAATTATCTGTCCTCGCCCAAAAAGAGTCCGTTTATATCCGCCGCGTATTTCAAGTTCATGACCCATGGCGGATAGTTTTTCTATTGTCTCGGCGGGCAAACCTTCTTCCATACAGACTTTACCTCCGGCTTCTCCCGGTTCAATGCAGAAACGCAGCCTGTTCAAGGCTTCCTGCGGATTCGCATCGTCATCAAGCATGGCAGAGATTACCTGCATATGGCCTTGCGGCTGCATGAATCCGCCCATGACACCGAAGGTTGAGTGCAGGGATTTATCTTCGCGCAGGCATATGCCGGGAATGATAGTGTGGTAACTGCGTTTGCCTCCGGCGAGCACGTTGGGATGGTCTGAATCGAGAGAGAAGTTGTGTCCCCTGTTTTGCAGGGAGAATCCGAGTCCTTGGGGAACGATTCCGGTTCCGAATCCAAGGTAGTTGGAGTTAACCATAGAGCAGCCGTTACCATCCTTATCCACTACGCAGAAATAGACAGTGTCAGATGAATTGACCGGGACTCCGCTGGTGTTGTCCAGCTTAGCGCGGCCCGGGAATATTTGAGCTGCCCGTTTTGCGCCGTAAGAGGGGGAGAGCAGTTCTTCTAGAGGTGTTGAATAGTGATGGGGATCGGCAACGTGCAGACGTGCATCTGCAAAGGCCAGCCGCATAGCCTCAATGAGATGGTGCAAGCGTTCCGGAGAGTCTGGTGCACCCAGCCCGGCGACATCAATGTCTGCAAGTGTGTTTAAGGCCAGCAGGGCTGCTAATCCCTGACCGTTGGGCGGACATTCGTGGATTTCATATCCCCGGTAATTTACGCTGATGGATTCTTGAAACAGGCTGGAGTGCGAAGCCATATCTCCTTCAGAAAGGAAACCTCCGTTGTCGCGGACAATTTTGACTATTTTTTCCGCAATATCACCCGTGTAGAAAAGTTGTTTTGCTCCGGACGGCGAATGATCCGCCAGACGGGCAAGGAGCATTCCCAGATTGCGGTTAAGCATGATTTCACCGCAGCGTGGAGCTTTGCCTTTTAATAGCAATTGGTCGCCGCCGGGAGTGCTCTGCAGGATTTCAGCACCTTCGCTCCAAAGTTGGGCCGTTACCGGGCTGACTGGGAAGCCTTGCATGGCATAACGAATTGCCGGGGCGAGGATCTCGGAAAGTTCCAGAGTTCCGTGCTGTTCCACCAGATCAGCCCAGAGTCCCAGCGCGCCGGGAACATTAACAGTCATGGCGTGGAGCATAGGCAATTCATCGGAAATACCCATGGCGGTTACTTTTTCAAGGGAAATATCTTGTGCAGATTTACCGGATCCGTTCAAGGCGAACACATTTTTTGCTGCAGCAGAATAGAAGAGGGCAAACGCATCACCTCCTAAACCGGTGCTGCACGGCTCAGCAACAGCAAGGGCGGCAGCGACTGCAATTGCAGCATCGGCAGCGTTGCCGCCTTTACGAAGTATTTCCAGCCCGGCTTCAGTGGCAAGTGGCTGGCTGGAAGCAACCATTCCTTTGGTGGCATATACCGGAGAGCGACGGGAGTTGAAGGTGAATGCCGGGAGATGATGGGAGGGAATTTCAAAGGCGGACATATGTGAACTCCGGTTATGGTGTAATAATTGTCTGTAATGGTAGAAGCAATCGTAGGGAAATAGCAATAGTTTCCATTTAAGTGTGTGTTTACTCACGAACTGCAGCTATGAATAATTGTATTGCTCCTGTCCTCTGCTTCTGATTGCTTTTGTTTTGTGTTTGTGGCTAGGTAGCAAGATGATTACTGCTTTTCGAATAATCGCTTTGGCTTTCATCTTGTCTCTTGTTTCTGTCAAAGCCGATGCTTCTAAATTGAAGTTGATGGCCGAGGAGTATCCTCCATACAGTTACAGGCAGGAAGGCAAGCCACAAGGACTCTTTATCGATCTGGTCCAAAAGATTCAGGAGAAGCTGGATGGTGAATCCAGTGACGTTACTTTTTATCCGTGGGCTCGTGGATATAAGATGTTGCAGGTTGGGGATGGGGATGCCCTGTTTCCCATGTGCATGACTGCTGAGCGTTCGGGAATGTTTAAATTTGTGGGCCCCATTTTTTGGGATGATGTATATTTTTATACGACTAAAAAAAGTGGAATTGACCTAAAAGAGCTTGGGGATGCTAAAAAAGTCGGCAATATAGCAGTAACAAGAGATGATGTTTTTCATCATAATCTAGTCAGTATGGGGTACACAAACCTTGATGTGAGTGCATCCCAGAAGTGCGATTTCCTGAAGTTGCTTAGAGGAAGGGCTGATCTGGTTCCCATGGGCCGCAAGGCTATTTCTTATTTTTTTGAACGTAATCCTGAGTTGGATTTAAGTCTGCTGAAACGGGTCGGGCCGCCAATCTTTTTTACTTCAAGTTATATAGCCTTTGCACATGATACTTCAGACGAGGTGGTCAGGAAGTGGCAGGCTGCTTTTGATGAGTTGAAAATGGAAGGAGAGTGGTTGAAACTCCTCGATAAGTATTTCCCTCCGGATCATGTGAATTGAATTTCTCCAAGTAACAAAAAAAACTCCGTACATCGCAAGATGTTCGGAGTTTTTTTTGTTACTTGGGGCGACAGCTAAAGCTGTTTTAAACCAAAGAGACAGCGCGTTTCATGCGGGCGATGGTTTCATCTTTGCCGAGCACAAGCATGAGCTCGTAAAGGCCGCCGGGGGACTGGGTACGGCCGCAGAGAGCGAGACGTACTGGCTGTCCGATAGCCTTGAATTTGAGTTCTTTCTCTTCAAGGAAGCCTTTGCAGACAGCTTCGAGAGAATCGTGGCTGAATTCTGCGTCAGCTTCAATGCGTGCGGTAAGTTCCTTGAGAATTTCCAACGCTTCGGCATTGAATACCTTTTCTACAGCTGCTTCATCATATTCCAGTGCTGCACTGTCCACGAGGAAGAAGTCGCACATGTCGGCCATTTCCTTGTAGTTGGTGGAGCGGGGCTGGAGCAGGGGGATGATCTTTTCAAGGTATGCATCTTCAGCTTCCACGCCTTCGGGCAGGAAGGTGCGCATGCTGGGGATGAGATCAGCCGGAGCCTTGGTTTTGATGTATTCGCTGTTGACCCAATCCAATTTCTTGGTGTCGAAAACGGAGGGGGAATTACCGAGGTTGTCGGTGTTGAAAAGCTCTATCAGTTCTTCACGGGAGAAGATTTCCTGATCGCCGTGGGACCAGCCGAGGCGTACAAGGTAGTTAACTACTGCTTCGGGCAGGTAGCCCATTTTTTCGTATTCCATTACGGAAAGTGCGCCGTGACGTTTGGAAAGTTTTTTCTTGTCCGGACCAAGGATCATGGGTACGTGGCCGAACTTGGGAATATCCCAGCCCAGAGCTTGGTAAAGCAGGATCTGGCGCGGAGTGTTGTTTACGTGGTCATCACCGCGCAGGACGCTGGTAACGCCCATGGTGTGGTCATCCACTACAACAGCGAGGTTGTAGGTGGGGGAACCGTCACTGCGGCGCAGGATCATGTCGTCCATTTCAGCATTTTCAACGCTGATGGGGCCTTTGATCATGTCAGTGAAATTTGTGCGGCCTTCAAGAGGAGCCTTGAAACGTACAACCCTGTTTTCGCCGGGGCCGAGATTTTTTTCACGGCAGGAACCGTCGTATTTGGGTTTACGTTTTTCCTTCATGGCTTTTTCACGCATGGCGTCAACCTGTTCGGGAGTACACTCACACCAGTAGGCTTTGCCTTCTTCAAGCAGCTGGTCGATGTAGCCGTTGTAGAGATCGAAGCGGTCGCTCTGGTATACGGGCTCGCCGTTCCAGTCCATGCCCAGCCATTTCATGGAATCAAGAATGGCATCGGTGTATTCCTGTTTGGAGCGTTCGCGGTCAGTGTCTTCAATGCGCAGCACAAAGTCTCCGCCGTCGTGTTTGGCAAGAAGCCATGCAAAAAGTGCGGTGCGTGCGCCGCCGATGTGCAGGTGTCCGGTAGGACTTGGTGCAAATCTGGTTACGGTCTTAGCCATGGTGGTTGTCTCCTGAAAACTAAAAAATCCGCCATCAGGGGCGGTATCTTGATTGAACTTGTGTTGTTCAAAAATGAGATTTGCCAACCGGCCGGAGCATGCCCCGGCCGGAAAAAATTTTATTCGGCAGGCTCGACGCCTTTGAGTTCGGGAATTTCCTTGAGCAGGGTACGCTCGATGGCGTTTCTCAAGGTGATCTGAGACATGGGACATCCCTTACAGGCACCCTGTAAGCGAACTTTGGCGATGCCTTTATCTGTTACCTCTACGAGTTCTACGTTACCGCCGTCAGCCTGAAGAAGGGGTCTGACCTTGTCAAGAGCGGCTTCGACTTTATCGTGCATGGTAAATCCTCCATTTGATATGCCCGCTCAAGTACTTTCTTTAAACGGCCTTGTCAAACCCGTGAGCACTTGTTTTTCTTGTCTTGCTATGATCCATACACTGGTGTTTGTATGACTAAGTGCCTTTTATTACATATTAATCAGGTTATGCAGCCATATTTTTAAGAATGGAAAAAGCATCATCAAGAATCGGTCCCAGTTCCGCGTCAAGTCGACGCAGTTTTTCGGGAGTAAGTCCGTGTTTTTCCCATCTTTCGTTATTTACATTGCGGATAAAGAAATCGCCGCTACCTCCTATGCCCATGGTTTTGGCAATGATGTTTGCGAAGTAAACGTATAGAGCTTCCGGTGATTTGGATGCCTTGGCAGGGTTGTGATGATTGAGCACAGCATTGACCAGTGAGAATGGCAGGTTCCACTTGCGCAGCAGCATACCGCCGAGTTCTGCGTGGTCAAATCCGGTTACAACCTGTTCTGCCTTGAACATTAGAGCCTTTTTGTTGCGGGAGATCGCTGTGGCAGCAATGGCCCGGTCCGGCAGGGCCATCATCAACACGGGACGTCCTATGTCATGCAGCAGCCCGGCTACAAAGCATTTCTCCGGGGTTCCTTGCTTGAAAGTCTTGGAAAGCTGGCTGGCGATGATTCCGCATGCAAAGCTGTGACGCCAGAAAAGACCCAGATCAATGATGTCTGCAGGCAGTCCCTTGAACATGTCCATGACCGATGTCCCCAGTGCGAGGGTTGAAAGCTGCTGGGTACCGATAACTGCTACAGCCCGTGATATGGTGTCGATCTGGGCAGGGAAGCTGTAAAATGCGCTGTTTACCATGCGCAGGAGGAAAGCTGAAAGAGCCGTATCCCGTGAGATAACTCTGGCAAGATCGGAAGCGGAACTTGAAGGGTCATTGATTACCTGACGCATTTCAATGAAAACCTGCGGCAGGGACGGCAGTTTAATCTCGCTGCGAAGGAGTGAGAGCGGGTCTGCCGTAGCGAACTTTTCTTTGGGCATAGGCAGAGCTGCCTGCTCCTTGTACAGCTCAGGATGTTCCAGAAGATCCTGAGCAACGTGGGCGACCCCCAGTTCGAAAAGGGTTGCAAGTACCGGTTGTTCGCGGTCTGTGTTGGTAAAGCGGTATTCCATCAATGCAGTTGCTTTATGCATGATCTCTTCAGGAATGGGAGTATGTTCAGTCATGGTCAACCGCCTTGTATTTCTTTAAATTTCTTAATTTAATAATATATTAAAAGAGGCTTGAGGGAAAGCTTTCTGCAAAAAAAATAATAAGCCCCGGCAGATATGAGTCTGTCGGGGCTTAAATGGATGTGTTCAGTTCTGTTGTTTATTTCAGCCAGGAATCAACCTGTGCCTTGTTTTCCTTGATGAAACGCTTGGCGTTTTCGTAAGGATCTGCACCCTTTTCCTGATTCCAGGCCATTACCATCTGGAGCTGGTTAGCGTCTTTCCATGCAAATTTGTCAAGGAAAGCGTAAACTTCAGGCATGTCTTTATCTAGGCCTTTGCGGACGATGGTGTTGATGGTTTCGGATTCGCCGAGAACTTTTTTGGGATCTTCGAGATATTTGAGGTCCCAGCGGCCGAACATCCAATGCGGTGACCATGCGGTGACAACAATCCATTCTTTGTTTTTGATGGCATCGCTCAAAGCAGCAGTCATGGTTGCTCCGGAACCTTCCATGAGTTCAAATTTGTCGAGGCCGTATTTCTCAACAGCTTCTTCGGAAAGACGCATCAGTCCTGCACCGGGGTCTATGCCGATGATTTTGTCGTCAAATTTATCTGCATACTTGTTGAGATTGGCAATGGACTCCACTGTTACGTATGAAGGAACAGCCCAGCCCAGCTTGGCGCCGGAAACAATAGGTCCGAGGTCGACGACCTTATCCTTAACTCGTTTCAGGTAGTCGGCGTGGGTAATGGGAAGCCATGCAGTGGCCAGTCCGTCCACATCGCCGGTTCCGACTGCCTGCCACATGGCTGCAGCAGCAACAGGGATGATCTCGCATTCATAACCCATACGTTCTTCAATAACGGCTTTAAGCACGTTGGTGGTTGCTGTTGCGCAATCCCACTCCACATAAGCCAGTTTAACTTTCTTTTTGTCACCTGCAAAAGAGGGTACGGCAAAAGCCGCAACAAGCAGGGTCGCAATAATTAAAGTTAGAACCTTTTTCATTGTAGTCTCCCGATTCTGTTTCGGCTCCGGCTATTTCTTTTTGCCGGACCCAATGTTTTGAAGTACGCGGTCCATAATCATGGCCACGATAACAATCCCTATTCCTGCCTCGAATCCTTTGCCCATCTGCAGTCTCTGAATTGCTTTCCAGACTTCTCCGCCAAGCCCCTTGGCTCCGATCATGGCTGCGATAACAACCATGGAGAGAGCCAGCATGACGGTCTGGTTGACTCCGGCCATAATGGTCGGAGTGGCAATGGGAAGTTCGAGTTTAAAAAGTCTCTGCCAGCGGTTGGAGCCGAAAGCCTCGGCACACTCCACCAGTTCTTCCGGAACCTGCTTGATACCGAGGCAGGTCAGCCTGATGGACGGCGGCATGGCAAAGATGATTGTTGAAAATATTGCCGCAACCTTGCCCAGCCCGAAAAAAGGGATGGCCGGGATCAGGTATACAAAAGCGGGCATGGTCTGCATGACATCCAGCACAGGCATGACAATTTTATTCACATGCTTGTTCATGGCTGCCAGAATGCCGATGGGGATGCCGAACATCAGTGCCAGCAGGGTTGAAACAATGACCAGTGCGATGGTGCTGACTGTGGCTTTCCATAAGCCGATATTCCAAATCAGCAGCAGGCCGGCGATGGAAAATAATGTGGTTCTTTTGCTTTTGGTCAGCCGTAGGGTGATGACTGCCACAATGAAAATGAACAGCCATGGCGGGCAGGCTTTCATGGCCCCTTCGACCACATCCAGTCCGGCTTCAAGTACTGCGGAAAAAGCTTTGGTGGCGAATGAAAAATGTTCCACCAGAAAATCAATTGATGATTCGATTACTTCCCCTATGGGAATGCGTGGGACATTCATTCTAATTGCCTCCTCTTTCAGCAAGAGCGCCGATGAGTGTGCCGCGGACAATGACACCTTTCAGCTTGTTTTCTGAACTGATGACCGGCAGGGGAAGCGTCCTGTCCTGCATGATGTTGAATAACTCCTGAGCCGGGCAGTCCAGATCCACTGCCTGCAGGTCGTTGTGCATGATCGCCCTGATATCCTTGCCTCCTTCTTCCACAAGCTTGGCGCAGTCAGAAGCATTCAGCATGCCGATCAACCTGTGTTTTTCATCGAGGACAAAGAGGTTGGAGATATTGTTTTTGCGCATTTTACGCAGTGAGGCTCGGGGACCGTCGGTTTTAAGGTAGGCCACGGCATCAATCTTTTTCATGACAGACTCGGCGGTAAGGACTTTTGTTATGTCAACGTCCTCCACAAAGCGGCGTACGTATTCCGTTGCCGGTTCAGTGAGGATTTCCTCGGGGGTGCCGACCTGTACTATTTCACCGTCTTTCATGAGCACAATCCGGTCGCCGAGTTTGAGGGCTTCATCAAGGTCATGGCTGATGAAGACAATTGTCTTGTGCATGCTCTCCTGCAGATTGATCAGTTCATCCTGCATGTCGCGGCGGATGAGCGGGTCAAGGGCACTGAAAGCCTCATCCATGAGCAGGATGTCCGGATCGAGGGCCAGTGCGCGGGCCAGTCCAACTCTCTGGCGCATGCCGCCGGAAAGCTGGTCGGGATAAGAGTCTTCCCAACCGCCTAGTCCCACCAGTTCAAGAGCCTCCATGGCCTTCTGCTTGCGGGTTTCGGGGTCGGTATGGGCTATTTCCAGTCCGTATTCAGTGTTTTTCAGGACAGTGCGGTGCGGGAAAAGGGCGAAGTTCTGGAAAACCATCCCAAGTTTTTCCAAGCGCACTTTGCGTAGTTTGTTCTTGTTCAGGGTGGTGATGTCTTCCCCGTCGATGAATATCTTTCCGCCTGTGGGGTCAATTAGTCTGTTGATGCAGCGGACAAGGGTGGACTTTCCGCTGCCGGAAAGGCCCATGACCACAACAATTTCACCTTCTTCAACACTGAATGAGGCGTTGTTTACGCCTACACCGTGTTTTGTTTTTTCCATAATTTCATCTTTGGTGGCACCCAGCTCAAGCATAGGGATAATTTTTTTCGGGGTATTGCCAAAGATTTTATAGAGGTTTTCGACTCTGATTTTTTCCATGTCTTCTCCGTTAAGTAAAACTAAACACTGCTCTCCAGTCCAATGGAAGCAGTAAAAATTAATTGGAAGTTGTGTCGGTCAGAGAAGAGGAGCGGAGGGGAATTTTTTCCGGTGCGGAATTGGGATTGATTTCCTGAACGGGCGTGCCGGTCGGTTTGATGTAGTAATCTTGTTTAGAATGCATTTTTCTATGCAGTGTGCGTATGTTGTAGTTGTGTTTAATGTTGTTTTTGAAAAGTATTGTTTTTACTATGCCAAAGTGCATTTTGTACAATCTGAATTTAGGCGAAGTAAAAGCTCACATTTGCCGAATGTCACAGCTTGGTTAAAATAGATCAAGGCGTGTTTGTTTCAAGTTCAAAAATTATGAAGCTCGAATTTTAAGGTTAGATAAAATATGAGCCTATGTCAAATAAGATTGAATTTTGTGTGTAAGTCATGGTTATTTGATCTATTTAGCAATGAGGAGGAGTTGTGCAGAGCTAAGAATGTATTGTCGGGGCAAAAGGCATGAGAGCGGGGATAATCATGGCTAATTGCCATAATTAAAAAAAGCCCGGAAATATAAATTTCCGGGCTTAAAGAATGTGTAATAATTATTCTGTTACCTGCGGGTCAAACCGTATTTTTTCAGTTTGTACTGCAGTGTCCTGCGGCTGATTCCAAGGGCATCAGCGGTTCTTTCGCGGTGGTGCTGGTTGGCTTCAAGAGCAGCTATCAGGGCTTGGCGTTCCGCATCATCAAGGGTGGGAGTGCCGGTAGCCGGAGCCGGGGCAGTTTGCTGCGGTTGCTGAGCCGGTTGTGCGTGGGGAGCAGGTTCCGGTGACGGCTGCTTCGGGGCGGGGTTAATAACCTGCGGAGGAAGTAGCTCCGGCCCCAGTACTTCACTGCGGCTTAAGATAATGGCCCGTTCCAGCACGTTTTCCAGTTCACGGACGTTTCCGGGCCAGTCGTAACGACCGAGCGCATCCAGAAAGGAAGGGCTGACTGAACGTACTTTTTTATTATTCTTACGGCCCAGCTTCTCCAGCAGATAAGCTACCAGTGAAGGCAGGTCTCCAACACGTTCTCTAAGCGGTGGAATGCGAATTTCAAGGACGCTTAGACGGTAGTATAGGTCTTCGCGGAAATTGCCTTTTCCCACTTCCTGTTTCAGGTCGCGGTTGGTAGCTGCAATAATACGTACATCGGTCTCCACCGGGGAAACACTGCCCAGCGGTTCAACTACCTTTTCCTGCAAAGCCCGCAAAATTTTAGCCTGCAGTACAGGGTCCATTTCCCCGATTTCATCAAGGAACAGGGTTCCGCCGGAAGCTAGCTGAAAACGTCCTGGTTTATTGGCATTGGCTCCGGTGAAGGCTCCTTTCATATAACCGAAAAGTTCACTCTCCAGCAGGTCTGCAGGCAGGGCTGCACAGTTGACCTTGATCAGCGGCTTGTCTGCGCGCTGGCTGGCCCGGTGCAATCCTTCGGCAACCAGTTCCTTACCTGTGCCGGATTCTCCCAGTACTAGGATGGTTGCTTCTGAAGGTCCGGCCTGTTCGATGAGATCTTTTACGTGAAGCAT
Source organism: Maridesulfovibrio sp. (assembly GCF_963666665.1). Lineage (NCBI taxonomy): Bacteria > Pseudomonadati > Thermodesulfobacteriota > Desulfovibrionia > Desulfovibrionales > Desulfovibrionaceae > Maridesulfovibrio > Maridesulfovibrio sp. Next base: position 2,706,991 of record NZ_OY762999.1, on the reverse strand, counting down.
GCCCTGTGAGCTGCCGATCATTTGTTCGGTGGCCCCGGCAGCGGATTTGAGCTTTTCGTTCTCATCCACCAGTCTGGAGTAATCAAGTGCTTTGGCCAGAACTGCCTTGAGCTCTTCGTTATCTGCTGGCTTGGTCAGGTAGTCGAAGGCGCCGTGTTTCATGGCAACAACTGCCGAGTTCACGTTGCCGTAGGCGGTGAGCATGATAACCGGCAGGCCGGGCATGATGGTGTTCAGTTCCTTGAGCAGGGCCATACCGTCCATGCCTTCCATGCGCATGTCGATCAGGGCTGCATTTAAGGTCAGGCCGGGAAGTATTTCAAGGGCCTGTTCACCGGATTGGGCTTCATGCACATTCCAGCCGTCACTTTCCAGTACTGCCCGGATGAGCAGCCGCAGTGACGGCTCATCGTCAACTATGAGTACATTTTTTCCTGTGGCATTCATTATTCTGATCCTTCATCACGCGGTGCCGGGAAGAACAGCATTACGCAAGTCCCGTCCAGAGGACCGGGCATATTCGGTGCTGAAATGGTTACCCGGCCGTTATGGCCGCGCATGATTGTGTTGACTATAGCAAGCCCTAAACCGGTTCCTTTGGGCTTGTCGGTGAAAAACGGTTCAAGGGCGTGTTTACGGATATCTTCGGGCATACCCGGTCCGTTGTCGCAGACACTTAGCCAAACTCCGTGTTCGGTTCCTTCGGCAATTATGGATATTGTGCCTTCTGCATTCGGAACAGCGTCGAGGCTGTTGACCAGCAGGTTGAGCAGAACCTGTTTGATTCCGTCCGGGTCGGCATAAACCTGTTCAACGTTAAGTTCGGTTTGCAGCCGGGTGCCCTTGTGTTCAAGATCAAAGCCCATGAGCGTCTGCATGGAATCGCATATTTCGCGCAGGTCCATAATTTCCGGATTAAGTTCATGGGGTTTGGACAGGTAGAGCAGGTCGGTTACAACCCTGTTCAAACGGTCTGCTTCGGTGAGCATGGTGGTCGCATATGTACCGTAGGGCTGCTCTTCCTTGAATTTATCTGCAAAGAGCTGGGCGAATCCACGCAGGGAACTCAAGGGATTTCGTATTTCATGGGCTACACCAGCAGCAAGTGAGCCTATGGAAGCAAGTCTGCGTGCTTCGTAAAGGTCCTCTTCCAGTCCTGCAATATCAGTACGGTCCCGGATGATGATCATCGTCCGTTGATCTATCCGGCTTTCAAAATAGGGAAAGAAAATAAGCTCAAGGTTTTTACCGCCCAGCCGCACATGTTCCCAGACCACGTTGTCGCGTCTGAAATCCTGCAGGGATTCGTAATTGAAATCATTCCAGTTCTTGCTTACCAGAACTTCATCAGGATGGCATTGCAGCAGTTTGTGAGCGGAACCGTTAGCTGAGAGAATGGATCCCTGCGGGGAAATGGTCAGCAAACCGTCCGGCATATTGTCCAGCAGGTTGGCCTGAAACCGCTCCATGCGAGTCAGCTTTTTGCCTTGTTCCCTGCGTTGAAAATAGGCCACGGCCAGCAGCCAGAGGACCAGTCCTGCAAGAAATATATATCCGGTTTGCAGCAGTGCAGCCCTACGGTACTGGTTGAACTGGCGCAGGTGTTTTTCCGCACTCAATCCCAGCAGCAGAAAGGTCTCTTTATCCTGCGGAGGCATGAAACCGCGTCTTTTATGACCATAGATGCGTTGCAGAATTGGCTGCCCCATAGTGCCGTATAGCAGCGCTGCTTTTCCTTCAATCATCACCGGAGTGCTGGATTCACGCATCTGGGTGATCATATCAAAAATACCTGCCGGCGGTGTGTAGACGGTAGAATCGTCATCAGCCTGTTCCACCACCAGTATCGGCTTGCGGTCCGGCCCGTAGAGCGCAATGTAGAGCAGATCGCCCTCGGCAACCATCTCCTTGAATAACTCTCGCGCATCCGGGATCAATTGCTGGGGCAAGCGTCGATTATGCATGCCCGGAGGCCGCATACGGCGTGCCCCTTCCACCAGCTGGATATCAAGACCGCGGGCAATGGAGCGCGCGGAAAGCAGCATGTGTTCAAATACGGTCTGATGCATCTGGCGCAAGTTGTGCCAAGTAAGGTACAAACTTCCGGCCCCGAGCAGAATCAGGGCCAGAAGAGCCAGTGCAAGAGGCAGTTTCTGTGATTTCTGTGAGCTTAATTCCATTGAATCCGTTTATGTTTAAGGATTGAGCAGTTCACCTATGGCTCGCGGAGAGTCGAGTCCAAGAGCGCCTGCAATTTCCTTTATGGTGGTGTCTTTGTCAACAACCACGCCTTTTTCGCGTAAAATGCCCAGAGCTGTATTCAGGTCAAGATTGAACTTTGCGCAATAATTTTCAAGACTCATTCGTCCGATTCCGGCTCCCGGAGAGTGGGATTGATCCTGTTTATTAGGAGCAGCAGTAGTTATTGTTTTTACAGAGCTATCTTTACCGGGTTGATCCTTGAGGATGATTTCATGCAGTGCCTTAGGAGTAAGTCCCGCTTTATCGGCAATGGATTTGATGCTTTCTTTCGCGGACTCAAGCTCTATGCCGGAATTTTTGATGGAGGCAACGGCTTTATCAAGATCAAGCCCCATGCGTTTGCAGAAAACCTGAAGCGGACTGAGCTCCGCATGACCATATGGAGGTATGCCGTATTTGGCTTCACCCATGGCTTTAAAATCCTGACTGAGCTCAAGTACCTGCTTCATGGGCGGCAGTCCGGCCAGAGTGCCGAAGGCCACAAAAAGGGTAATAATGAGGCTGATAAAAAAAGCAGGAGAGGTGAAATTTGCTTCACCGGCTTTCTTTTTGAGGTAAGCGAGGATTGGCTTCCAGTTCAGCCAGATGTGCAGGATGGATACAGCAAGGAAAAGAACTCCGGTGCAGATGTGTATATCGCCCCATTGCTCTTTACTCAGGCCGAGCAGACTCCAATCCGCCCAGTACGCCACACGTCCCTGAGGAACAATATACAGGATGACGCTGGTAACGATCAGGACAATAAAGGAAAAAAAACTGGTCAGGGAAGTAATTTTTCTAAACATGGGATTCTCCTTCTATTTGTACTGATATTACTAACTTAAATAGTCCTGAATATGGAAGTTAATTTAATAAAAAAAGGAGGACCTTATAGCCCTCCTTTTTACCCGTTTTCCTGTAATTAAGTGTAGATGAACGTTATTTAAAGGATTTTAGTAGCAATTGCCGCCGGGACAATTCATCTGCCTGAAGTTTCCGCAGTTACCGCTACCGCCGGGACATCCCTGCTGATAATTACCGCAGCCTCTGCCGCCTTTACCGTATCCTTGTCCCATGGGGGAAAATGACAGACCGGTTTCTTTTTCTATTTCAGCGGCCATCTTGTTGTGCTCGGTGTAAAGCTTGTCACGTACATCGGAAAGTTCTTTTACCAGAGCATGAATGGTCTCTTTATCGGCTTTGCCGGAATCCACCAGAGCTGTAAGTTCAGTGTGTTTTGCCCACTGTTCGCTTTTCAGGGTTTGAAATGTGGATTCGTATTTTTTGATGATGTCCTGAACCTGCTGTTGCTTTTCAGGTGTCAGCTGCTCATATGCAGCCCAGTTACCGTTGTGGTAACCAGCGTTCCGGTAACCGTTTCGTGCCATGGCGACAGAAGCTACTGCCAGAACCATCACAACGATCAGCGGAATCAGAGTTTTTCTCTTCATATGATCTCCTGATGCGGTTAAAAGTTGTTGCCCTCTCAATTTAACATAAAGCATGTGCTGTGCCAAAGTTAAAAGTTCTTTTAAATCATAGGTTTGTTTTCTTTGTGCAAGGTCGGATCGGTGTTTAAGTGCAAAGGTGATGTGCATTATATTGCACAAAGGTGCATGGTTCTCTGCAAAATTGCATGAGGAAGATTCAGAATGTGAATTGTGAGAGGATGACGGTATATAGATATAAAAAAAGAGGCCCGGGGAGGGGGCCTCTTTTCGTCAAAGGGGATGGATGGAGTGTTCTGTATATGTGCAGGATCTTGTTGGGGTTATTTATCTAGCTTATGAGTTCCAACACCCTCTGTTATCATTCTTAGGTCTACGTCCGTTGCGGGGACCGTCGTCATCGAAGCAGCGACCGCCGCCAAGTCCGCGCACGGGCATTTCAATTCCGGTGGCTGTTTCAATTTCACTATTAACCTGTTTGCGGAGGTTGTAAGCCTTGGTTCTCAAGTCGACCATTTCCTTCACCAGTTTGCTGATTGTTTTTTGATCGGCTTTACCGGAATCTACCAGTGCATTCAGTTCAGTGCGCTTTGCCCACATCTGACTTTTAATGCTCTGGAATTCGTCCTGATGTTTTTGAAAGATGGTTTTAACTTCCTGCTGCTTTTCCGGGGTAAGCTGCTCAAAGATCTGTCGGGGGCCGTTATTGTATCCGTTCTGTTCGCCTCCGTGGTAGCCGCCACGGGCCATTGCTGTTCCGGCCATGGTCATAACCATAATTGCAACTACGGGAATCACGATCTTCTTTTTCATAGTTATCTCCTTGCTTGGATGAATTATTATTGTCTCGTAATTCTCCTAAAGCATGGCTCGTGCCAAAGTCTATAACCTCTTAAGTTGTTTGAATTAAGGCTTTATTTCCTTCCTGAACAGTCTGAAAACACTGATGCAATGTTTTGCGCATAGGTGCACAAGTTGTGCAGATATAATGTTAAATTGCACTTAGAAAACTTAATGTTTCTAAATAGTTTTGCCGTCTTCCAGTGCGATTGTGTCTTTGGCCATGCTGGCGTGAACACGGTCATGCGTAACCATGGCTATGGTCAGTCCTTCCTGATTGAGGTTCTGGAGGATTTCTATGATTTCATTGCCGGTTGATTTGTCCAGACTTCCGCAAGGTTCGTCAGCGAAGAGTATGGACGGTGACTTTACCAGAGCCCTTGCAATGGCGACCCTTTGTTGTTCTCCGCCTGAGAGCTGTCCGGGAAGACGATCTTCCTTTCCTGCAAGTCCCACCCGTTCAAGGCAATCCCGTCCGTGTTCCAGTAGTTCTTTCTTGGCCGGTGCCAGTCTGTCCAGAAAGGGCAGGAGTACATTTTCATGGGCAGTGAGATACGGCAGAAGGTGGTGGGATTGGAAGATAATGGAGAATTCTTCTTTTCTGAGCCGGTCAATCTCAGATCCGGGCAGGTTAGTTATTTCGCTGTCCTTGAAATAAACCTGCCCCTGATTGGGTTTGAGCAGGCTTGATATGACGCTTAGCAAAGTTGATTTGCCTGAACCGGAACGGCCGACAATTGAGGTGAATCCACCTTCGGGAATATTGATTGATACGTTGTCCAGAACTGTTACAGCTGCGGACCCTTCGCCATAGCTATGGCTGATTGATTCTGTTCTAAGCATGTTAAATCCTTACAGTGAAACAAGTGTTCTAGATGGATCAACGCGTGTGGCTCGCAGTGAGGGGATAGTTGCGGCAAGCACTGCCAACCCGGCCACAGCCAGAAATGTGATTCCGAAAGCCAGCGGATCAAAGGTAATTTCAGCTTCACCCATGTTCAGGTTCTTGATGATTTCTCCACTGGCAAGGAAACCGCCCAGATAACCGAGAATTCCAGAAATGCAGCCCATGAGCAGGGCCTCAAGACAGAAGATGGAAAATACAGATCCTGTTGAAAATCCCAGTGAGCGCATAAGTCCGATTTCTGTTTTGCGTTCATTAACTGCCGAGAAGATTGACAGTCCGATCATAAAGCAGGCGGTAAGCAGGATAACTCCGCTCACGGTCCAAGCCATCTGATTTACAAAGCTGATGGCAGACATGCGCTGCTTTACAACATGCTGAAGTGCTTTGACTTCTGCCCCCGGGACTGCCTTGACGATTTGCTGTACGATCTCATCAATGGGACACCCGGAGCAAAGTGCGGCAACTTCAATGAAATGAACAGCTCCAGGACGGCCTACACTGTTGCGCAGCAGGTCAATATCCATAAAGATCACATTGTCGTCTTCAGTTCCGGTAGGGTCGAGAATGCCTGTTGTAAGAAGTTTGTTGCCTTCTATCTCAAGCGTGTCTCCTGGGTTAATACCCAGCTTGCCGGCGGCATTGACGCCGATAACAATTTCATTTTGCTTTTCAGGGAAACGTCCACGCGGATACCAATGGGTCTTGATATTCAATTCATCAGCCATGCTGACCCCGACAACCGCAACCTGCTGCCCTTTAATTATCGAAATGGCAGCGAATTTGGGAGCTACGGCGCTAAGCCGCTCTTTTAGATCAATATTGCGAACGGCTTTAAGTACCGGAGTCCCCTGCAATTCGTGGGATCCATAGGCAACATTACCGAGGTCGAGTCCTCCATAACTTACGGACAGGGATTCAGTTTTCGGGGTAATCAGGATGTTAGCCCCGAATTTATTCATTTTTTCTTCAAGGCTGTTGCCCACAACCGTGGAAAGCAGCTGGATGGAAACCACTGACATGACTCCCACTGTGAACACCGCGCAGAGAAGAATGGTGCGCAAAGGGCGGCGGCCGAGGTTACGCAGGGGAATAGTGAAAAGATTCATGCGCACTCCTTAAAAGTACATGGCCCCGGACCTGACCGCATCCAGAGATATTACCAGTTTATCACCTTTGATTTCTCTTTCCAGCGGAGAAGGATTGCAGCCGCCATTGACCACATTGATACGTGTGGAATGGAAACGCATTCCGCAATTGTTGCAGATCATGAAGTCTCCTTTCTGTGAGTAGCCCTTTTTTGAATGGTAGCAGACATCACATGCATCAAAGGCTGCACGGATAATTCCATCCTTGCTGCGGACTACAAAGAAACGGATTTCTTTTCCATTTATATCGATTGAATAGTAGTGGGCCTGCCCGTCGTTTACTTCACTAATCGGGATGTTCAGTTCCTGATCTCCGATCTTCATTCCTGTGAATCCGTTCACGGGCAGCAGCAGAAAAGCCAAAAGCAAAAACATTTTTTTCATGAAAAATTCTCCTGTAAAAATCTATACCAAGGTGGTATGCAATTGCCGTACAAGAAAAATTATTTCAGCAGGTAACGATTTTGAAAGGTGATGAATATAGGGAAGGTAGCGTGTTTTGTGCAACCTGATTGCACAAAAGTGCAATCAGGGATTAAATTTCTTCAAGCCATTGGTGCATGCCGCAGCTTTTGCATTCGGCGCATCCGTCAGGCGGGCAGACCGGTGTTTTTTCGGCTTTTTGGAACCGTTGCCATTCACGCCACAGGTAGGACTTTTTTACTCCGGTATTGATGAAGTCCCATGGCAGGGGAGAGTCTTTATCAAGCTCTTGATCAATAAAGCGATTGATATCGCCTTCGAAAAATTTGGATGCCTTCTTCCAGCCGCCGTTTTCTGCAGCGTAGCTGATGAATTCAGCAAGAGATTCGTCGCCACGGGAAAGTATGCCTTGCAGTCTGGCCTGAAAAGGATTGTCGCCTGAAAAGGCAATTCCTTTATATTTTTTGGTCAGCCCTTTGACCTTGGAAAGAACGTCCTTGAGTTCTTTTTCCGAAGGCATTGCAGCCCACTGCAACGGAGTCCATGGTTTAGGCACAAGGCAACTGGCACCGAAGGTTATGCGCATGAACTGCTTTTTCTTTTTACCCTGACCGCGCTTGCGGGCTTCATCCATCTTGTCAAGCATGAGAGCCAGTTCGTCGTAGTCTTCAGCTGTTTCACCTGGCCAGCCCACAATGACGTAAACCCGTAAATGGTTGACTCCTTTGGCGGCGCAGAGTTCCACAGCGCGCAGGAAATCCTCTTCCTCAAGGTTCTTGCTGGCCGCATCGCGTAAACGCCTGCTGGCTCCTTCAAGAGCTAGGGTTACGGTGCGCACTCCGGATGCGCGCAGGATATCCAGCAATTCCTCGGTAAGTCCGTCAGCGCGAACGGATGAGAGAGAAAATTTGGTCTTACGTTTCTTGAGCCACTCAATGTAAGGGAGCAGGTCGGGCCAGTCTGTGAGGGCTGTGCCTACCAGACCTACCTTGGGCGGATCGGCAAGCTCCACGATCTTCTTGAGCTGGTCAATGGAAGCGTGACGCGGCGGACGGTAGATGTATCCGGCGGCACAGAATCTACAGCCATACGGACAGCCCCGGTTGACCTCCACAAGGAACATGTCCTTGAAGACCGCTTCCGGGCTGATAAAACAGGAATATGCGGGATCGCTCAGGAGGGGCACTCCGTGACCCTCTGAAACCGGTCCCGGAGGCAGCACTGCCCTGCGGACCTGACCTTTGGTCATGCCCGGAACGTAGACGCCGTCCCGGTCTTTGATCAGATCCAGAAATTCATTTTTGCTTCCCCCGTTGTAGATATGCTGCTTCAGTTCGAGGCACAGATCCTTCAATCCCGCTTCAGCTTCTCCTACCCAGAAGAAGTCGAAGAAGGGCGCGATGGGTGCGGGATTGAGGAAGGCCACCGGACCTCCGCCCATAACCAGCGGGAAGTCCGGGCGTTCCGCCGCCAGTGGCGGAACGCCCGAATCTTTCAGCATCCTGACCAGATGGAGGTACTCCTCCTCAAAGTTGATGCTGAAGCCGATCAGGGGAAACTCGGACAGTTCTTTATCACTGTCCATGGAAACAGACGGTTTTCCCGGTTCGCCAAGGAAGAATCGCTCTACCGCAAGCTCCGCGTCCGGAGCCAGCAGACGATAGACAGCCTGCCAACCTAAGGTTGAGAGTGCAGACCCCTTTCGTCCGGGAAAGACAAGAGCCGTGGGCAGACGGCCTCCTGTTTCCTCGGGCGAGGGTTCTTCCTTTCCGTAATAGAAGAATTCCTCATTTACGGACATGGGTTATCCCCGGTGCGGACCGTTTGGTCCGTACTGTTTCCGGTTTATATTCATCACAAGTATATCAGGCGTAATTATTTATTAATCAGCCTGCTTGCGAATGAAGGTCGGAACTTCGAAGTCATCGTCATCATGGAAGATGAATTCTTCTCCACCGGAGTTGGCAGCCTGTTTGGGCTTGAGCTGTACAGGCTCACGGTTTACGGCCGCTTCAGTAGGCTTGCTTGCAGTGTGGCGCAGGTAAGCGGGAATGGAGCGGTCTTCTTCAGCGTGGGCGCTGCCCATCTGATGAACGTTGGTAGTTTCTTTATGTTTTGGTGCCATACCTCTGGGAGTGAGGTTGGGGCGCTGGGGCTGTCCGAAAGACTGCTGCTCAACGGGCGGGGTAGTGGCCTGCTCTGCAGCGCTGTCGATTCCGGTAGCAATAACGGTGATGCGCATTTCATCGCCAACTTCCGGGTCGAATACAGTACCGAAGAAGATCTGTGCTTCTTCGTGTGCTTCTTCGTAGATGATGTTGGCTGCTTCGCTGACTTCATCAATGGTCATGTCAGGGGAGCAGGTGATGTTGATGAGTACGCCTTTTGCGCCTTCGATTGAAACATCTTCGAGCAGCGGGCTGGTGATAGCTTTCATTGCTGCTTCACGTGCCCTGTTTTCTCCGCGAGCGATACCGGTACCCATGAGGGCGAGACCGGAGCTGGACATAACAGCCTGTACGTCGGCAAAGTCAAGGTTGATCAGACCGTGAACAGTGATCAGGTCTGCAATACCCTTGACGCCGTAGTAGAGGACTTCGTCAGCTTTTTTCAGCATTTCGGAGAAAGCTGCTTTTTTGGCGGCAAGCTGGAGCAGACGGTCGTTGGGAATGGTGATGATGGAGTCAACCACCTTCTTGAGTTCCTCAATACCTTTTTCTGCCTGCAGCAGTCTGCGCTTGCCTTCGAAATAGAAAGGTTTGGTTACAACGGCAACGGTCAGTGCACCGGCTTCTTTTGCAACTTCAGCGATAACAGGAGCAGCACCGGTACCGGTTCCGCCGCCCATACCTGCGGTTACGAAAACCATGTCGCAGTCGCTTACGAGTTCACGAATCTGTTCAATGGATTCGAGAGCTGCATTTTTACCCACATCGGGGTTAGCGCCTGCACCGAGGCCTTTGGTCAGTTTGTCGCCGAGCTGAATTTTGTATTCAGCCAGAGATTTGTTGATGTCCTGTGCATCGGTGTTAGCTACGATGAAGCGCACACCGGAGAGTGCGGACTGAATCATGTTGTTGATAGCGTTACCGCCACCACCACCACAACCGATAACCTTGATTCTGGCCTGACCGTCGTTTTCAATTTCCATGTAATCCATCATCATTTTTGATTTCCCCTGTTAAACTTTTGCTGCTTGCTTTTCCGTGATCGGGGTCGGAAAAGAACTCCATGCCTTAGTCCACTGATTAACGCCAACCTTCAATGGCGAAACATCTTTTTATGCGATGTCAGTGAACCATTTGCGCATCCTGCCCAGAATGCGGTTGAAAACATTTTCGTCACGGATTCTGAAGACTTGCTCAGTGCTACCTTCTTTTTCCGCGCCGTACATGAGCAGCCCTACTGCAGTGGCGTATTTGGGACTGCTGACAACATCCTTAAGGCCTCCCATGCCTGCGGGATAGCCAATGCGGACCGGCAGATCAAAAATCTGCTCCGCCAGTTCCTGCATTCCGTCCACGAGAGATGTGCCGCCGGTGAGAACTACCCCGGCTGCAATCATATTTTTGTACCCGCTGCGGACCAGCTCCTGATCAACCAGTGACAGGATTTCCTCACAACGAGGTTCGCAGATCTCAGCCAGTACTCTCTTGGACATTTTGCGGTGATCACGGCCACCTACGGAAGGCACGTCAATGGTCTCGTCAGTAGTGACAAGATCGGTAAGTGCTGTCCCGTATTTGACTTTGATCTGTTCCGCAGACCCCATGGGCGTTCTCAGCCCGAATGCAATGTCGTTAGTCAGGTTGTTACCGCCGAGGGCAATAACAGAAGTATGTTTGATTGAATCATTGGCGAAAATTGCCAGATCAGTGGTACCACCCCCGATATCCACTATGGCAACGCCGATTTCCCTTTCTTCTTCGGAAAGAACGGCCTTGCTGGAAGCCAGTGATTCAAGAACTATGTCGGAAACGTCCAGCCCTGAACGGTGGCAGGAACGGATGATGTTCTGTGCGGAGGTTACCGCGCCGGTGACGATGTGGACCTTTACTTCAAGGCGCACACCGGCCATGCCCAGCGGATCGGCAATGCCGCGCTGATCGTCAACAATGTATTCCTGCGGCAGGGTGTGAATCACTTCCCTGTCCAGAGGAATGGCAACAGCTTTAGCTGCGTCGATAACCCGGTCGACATCCTTCTGGGTTACTTCGCCGCCTTTAACTGCGATAACGCCGTGGCTGTTGAAACCTTTGATGTGGCTGCCTGCGATTCCCGCGTATACGGAGCGGATTTCGCAGCCGGCCATGAGTTCAGCCTCTTCAAGAGCCTTCTTGATGGACTGCACTGTCTGCTCAATGTTTACCACCACGCCTTTGCGCAGTCCGGTGGACGGGGCTGTGCCGATGCCGACAATGTCGACTCCGTCCGCGGTGGGTTCTCCCACAACTGCGCAGATCTTTGTGGTGCCGACATCGAGGCCGACGATCAGATCAGACTTGGACATAATTTTTTTCTCCTCATCATCCTTGTAAATTCGGGGTATTGCCGATTGCGGCAATCATTTCCCGGAGCTGCGTTTTTCAACCCAGACCCTGTTTTTCCCGGTTGAAATGACTGCCACGTCCCTGAACTCACCCCTATTCTTGAGGTCTTTCCAAACTGTGTTCAGGTGTGAAAGCTGTTCTTGCCAGTTGTCGAGGCCCAGCAGCACCGTAAGGCCGAGCCTGTCCATAAAAATTTCCATACGGTTGCCGCCTTTGATGTCAATCCAGGCAATCTGGCCCGGATCAAAGGGCAGCTCCCTTTTGCTGAGCATGTTCATGAATTCCGGCAGGATCCCTGCCTTGTCCATGGCTTCAGATTCAATATTCAGGAACGGCAGGGAGCTGAACTTGCCCGGAGCTACCGGAGCAATAAGTTCACCGTTGCTGTCGCAGTAATAAAGAGCATCATTGTTGCGGACCATGAAGCGGGGCTTTTTCTCGCGTACATGAATCTGCATCTTAGCTGGCAGTTGCCTTCTTACCGCAGCCGATTCAATCCAGAGGTTGTCACTGAGCCTGTTTTCCACTTCGCTGATGTTTACCGCAAGGCTGTTCTTGTTCAGGTTCACATCTGCGATGTTCAGGATTTCACCGTAACTCAAACGATGATTCCCGCTGACCTTGATGTCCTGCAACGCAAAGTAGGGCAGGGCGGTAACCCAGCGGTATCCTGCAAGGCAGCCGATACCGACCATAGCCAGTACCAGCAGGCAGGCCCCGGAAATGCAAAGCTTACGCACCAGGGCAGCGAAAATACCACCGATAGGCTGCGAGGGATTCTTGCGCTTCTTGGTCTTGTTGCGGCTGGTCCTGCTTTTTCCTGATTTGCTCAGGTTCAACCTGCTTTTGTTCAGTCCTGCTACGCTCATGACAGTATTATGACCTCCGGCTTTAAAGTGACGCCGAACTTATCAGCCACGACTTCGGTTGCCTGCGACATGAGTTCCAGTGCCTGAGCTGCGGTGCCGCCTCCCTTGTTTTCAAGGAAGTTTGCGTGCATTTCGGAAAAGCCCATACCGCCGAGGTTTCTGCCTCTGAATCCGGCATCGTCGAGCAGCTTGCCCGCACTGTGTCCTTCCGGATTCTTGAAAACGCACCCGGCTGTCTTGGCTGTGACAGGCTGGGTAGCTTTTTTCTTTTCAAAAGTTTCTTTAATCCGTGCCCGGACATTTTCTTCTGTGGACTGCGAAAGTTCGAATTCAACTTCCCAGACCAGAAAGAATTCGTCTTCGTTCTGGTTCTTAGTATCAATGGAAAAGTGGCGGTAGCCCCATTTCAGTTCTGGTGCTTCCTTCCAGAAAAGTCCCTTGGAAGGAGTCCAGATTCGAACCCGTTTAACGGAAGCCTGCATGTCAGTCCCGTATGATCCGGCATTCATGGCAATGGAACCGCCCACGGAACCGGGGATTCCTGCCAGTCCTTCCATGCCGGAAAGACTGTTTTTAATGAGCACTGAAAGCAGCCCCGGCAAACGCATGTCTGCAGGAACCAGCACGCTGGTACCGGAAATCTGCGCTTCGGCTTTGCGTTCACAGGCCACCTGTACAAGTGCGAGGTTAAGTTCCCCGTCCCCGGCGAGCATGTTGCTTCCTTCACCGATGGCAAGCAGGCCGGAACCTTCGCGCTCAACAAAGCGGGAGAGTTCGTCCAGACCGGCTTCATCGCGCACCTTTGCCAGAACACGGGCGTTTCCGCCAATGCCAAGGGAGGTGAGCTTAGCCATGCTCGGTTTATGAAGCAATTCCAGTGTCATATATATGTTTCCGCTATAAAGCTGTTATTTCTTCCGGCTTGAGAACTTTTTCGCCGTCCTCTTCCAGATATTTCAAAAACTTTTCGCCCACGGTGTAAATCGATCCTGCACCCTGAGTGATGAAAAGGTCGCCGGGCTTGAGGATATTGGGCAGTTCGTTCTGCATCATTTCAAAGTCCGGGTAAAAGCGGACCTTGGTGTCGCTGACCTGTCTGATTCCCTGCGCAAGAGACATCCCGTTTACGCCCGGAATGGGTGATTCGGAAGCAGGGTAAATCTCAGTCAGCAACAGTTCATCGGCTTTTTCAAAGGTCTTGCAGAATTCGCCGAACAGGGCCTGTGTGCGGGTGAACCTGTGCGGCTGGAAAGCAACTACCAGCCTGCGATGAGGAAAGCACGATTTGGCGGTTTCAATGGTGGCCATAATTTCAGCGGGGTGATGACCGTAATCGTCTACCACGAGGATACCTTTGGATTCACCTTTCTTTTCAAACCTGCGGCCGACACCCATGAAGTTGGAGAGGCCGGAAAGGATCACTTTCGGGTCAAGTCCTGCTTCGAGGGAAACTCCGATGGCTCCCAGAGCGTTAAGCACATTGTGCTTGCCCGGCTGGGCCAGAGAAACTTCACCGATAAGTTCTTCATCAAGGTAGACTTTGAACAGGGAGCGAACTTCGCAGGACAGGATTTCGCCGCGCAGTCTGTTGCCCTTGTTCAAGCCGTAGGTCATACAGGGCCGCTTGATGGAGGGCAGCAGTCTTTGCACGCCCGGATCATCGCCGCAGACCACGTTCATTCCGTAGAAAGGAATGGAGTTCATGAATTTGCGGAATGATTCATCAATTGCATCCTGACCGCCGTAGAAATCAAGGTGGTCCTTATCCACGTTGGTAACCACAGTGATGATCGGCGCGAGGCAGAGGAATGATCCGTCGGATTCATCCGCTTCGGCGATGAGGAACTGTCCGTCGCCAAGGCGGGCGTTACTGCCGAAGGTATTCAGCCTGCCGCCGATGATGACTGTGGGGTCCAGTTCGGCTTCAGTGAAAATAGTTGCCAGCAGAGAGGTGGTAGTGGTCTTGCCGTGGGTTCCCGCAACTGCGATACCTGTGCGAAGGCGCATAAGTTCGGCCAGCATCTCCGCTCTGGGAATGATGGGGATGCCCAGTTCGCGTGCTTTGACCAATTCAGGGTTGTCATCAGAAATTGCTGTGGACTTAACCACTACGTCGGCGTCATTAACATTGTCCGCGCCATGTCCGATGAAGACCTGTGCTCCCATTTTGAGTAGGCGTTTCACAGGCGCACCGGCTGCCAGATCGGAACCGGTCACGGTGAAGCCCATATTGATCAATACCTCGGCAATGCCGCTCATGCCCGAGCCGCCGATACCGATCATGTGGATGTTGCCAACTCTGCTGCGCATGATGGGACATGCGGTGTCCGTTACTAAGGGTACACTCGGTCCTTCTGCTGCGATCATGCTGCACCTCTCACTGTTTTCATTCTAATAATATCTCCAACGCCTTCCGCGATAGCGGAGGCCGCATCAGTCCTGGCAAATGAAAGGGCCTTGCTTCCCATACCTTTCAGCCTGTCCTGATCCGCAATCAGTTTAATAATTTCATCGGCCAGCCTAGTTCCGCTCAGTTCAGCCTGCGGAATGAGTTCTGCCGCTCCCAGATCAGCCAGAGAACGGGCGTTGCCGGTCTGGTGGTCGTGGGTGGCATGCGGAAACGGGATAAATATGGCTGGCTTGCCCGCTGCCGCTACTTCGAAAACAGTGGATGCTCCGGCTCTGCATACAACGAGTGAAGCTTCGGCATATGCTTCGCCCATGTTGTGTATGAACGGGGAGACCTTTTCGGTATCCATGCCGTTCTGCTCGTAACCCTTTCGGACTTTTTCAAAATCAGCTTTTCCGGTCTGGTGGCGCAGGCTGATTCCCGCTTCCTTGAGCTTGGCAAGTCCGTCGATGATGGCATCGTTGATGGCTGCCGCGCCCTGACTTCCACCGAAGACCAGAACTGTATTTCTGTCCGCACAGTTGCCGGAGTCGATTATCTCTTTACGGACCGGATTACCAACCACAACGGTCTTGGCTGCGGGGAATGATCCGTTCCTGTCCTCAAAGGAGGCAAAAATTCTTTTTACAACCTTGCCCAGAATGCGGTTGGTCACTCCGGGGACGCTGTTCTGCTCGTGGATCGCTGTGGGTATTCCAAGCAGCCATGCTGCCAGTACCGGACAGAATCCGGCGTATCCGCCGAATCCGATTACTGCTTCAGGCTTAAAGGAAGCAATTTCCTTAAATGACATGGTCATTGCCGATACAATCCAGAACAAACTGAAAACTTTTTTAATGCCGCCGCCCAGAACACCTTTTGCGGGGAGTCCCTTGAAGGGGATACCAGCCCGTTCAACCATTTCCCGTTCCGGTCCCTTGCCGCCGAGAAAGAGAATCTCGCACTGCGGGAAACGGGTTTTGATCTCATGGGCAACGGCCAGTGCGGGGAAAACATGTCCCCCGGTGCCGCCGGTGGTCAGGACTATACGCTTCATCAGACTTTCCCCCTGGAAAGATTCAGGAGGATGCCTATGCAGATGCATGAGATCATCAGGCTTGATCCGCCGTAGCTGACGAAAGGCATGGGAACGCCTTTGGGCGGTACGGTTCCCATTACCACTGCGAGGTTGAGGCAGAAGCCCAGAGCCAGCATGATGGTAAGTCCGTAGGCGGTAAAGCGGTCCTGCAGATCTTCCTGTGCCAGCGCGATTTTGAATCCACGCCAGACAAGGAAAGCGATTACGGAAAAAACGGCCAGTACACCGAGAAAGCCAAGTTCCTCACCCACAACAGCCATGATGAAGTCGTTGTGCGCTTCGGGGAGGAAGAAAAGTTTCTGCTTACCCGCACCCAGTCCCTGACCGAAGATATTTCCCGAACCGAAAGCATACAGGGACTGCACCAACTGGTAGCCTTCCTCGTGTGCGGACTTGAAGGGGTCAATGAACGCGGTCATGCGTTTAAGCCTGTACGGGGAGCTGGTAATAAGCATATATCCGGCTCCACCTGCGAAAATCAGCGAAGTCAGCAGATAGCTGATTCTGGTTCCGCCCACGAGGCTCATAAAAAATAAGATCATGCACAAAAAGACCGATCCGCCGAAGTCCGGCTGCATCATAAGCAGCAGGCAGAGTGCGCCGGTAATGGCGAAAGGCGGTAAAAAGCCTACGCTGAAAGTCTTAATCAATTCCTGCTTGCGTGAGAAAAAGTAAGCCAGATAAAGAACCAGCGCCGGTTTGCAGAATTCAAGCGGCTGAATTCGCATGGGGCCTAAGGCGATCCAGCGTTTAGCGCCACCAGCCGCTACCGATAGAGGTGAGAAATCGCAAAGCAGCAGGAGCACGAAAGCTGCCATGAGCCAGACATAGACCATGTTGTAGAAAAAGCCTTTGGGTAAACGGGAGCAGATGTACATCAGGCATGTTCCTACCACGAGAAATACCGCCTGCTTCTTGAAGAAGAGGTATTTGTCGTCAAAGAAACGCTCGGCCATGATTCCACTGGCGGAAAGGACCATCATCAGTCCGAAGCAGGCCAGCAGCAGTGCCGCGGCCAGCAGCCAGTAATCTAAGCGTTCTGGTTTACCGGAGAGGTTCTTTTTCTTATTCAAGACAGTTCCTCCATGATCCTTTTAAAATCATCTCCTCTGGCAGGGTACCCGGTGTAAGCGTCAAAGCTTGCAGTTGCCGGGGAAAGCAGGATTGTGTCGCCTGCTTTGGAATTTGCAAAAAGGGCACGCACAGCCTTTTCAAGGTTCTCGTGCCAAGAAATTTTAAATTCATCCTTAAGTGCAGGTTCGAAGTGCTCGCGTCCTGCTCCGAAAAGTCCGACTTCTACAACCTTGTCGCGCATGGCAGGAATGATTTTCCTGACGTCGCCACCCTTGAACACACCGCCCAGCAGCAAACGGACCGGCCCGTCAAAGCTGTTCAGAGCTGCACGGACCGCATCAAGGTTGGTGCCTTTGGAGTCGTTGATGAAACGGACACCATCCACCGCTCCGATATCTTGAATACGGTGCGGTTTTCCGACAAAAGTTTTAAGTCCTGCATCAAATTCTTCACGGGTCAGTCCCATTTTTTCCAGTGCCAGCCATGCTGCTTCAATGTTCAGGCAGTTGTGCTTGCCGGGAAGATTGGGCTGTTCTTCAAAAGTCGAACCGTCAAACCATCTGACCTCGGCCTTGGTAAAGCTTGCCGGATCAAGTTCGTCTTTCATGTCTGCAGGCAGGATAGCCAGTTCGTCTTCGCTCTGGCGCTCGAAAATTTTCAGCTTGGCCTGCAGGTACTCGTCCATGTCCTCATGGTAGTTGAGATGGTTGGGCGAGATGTTGAGCAGGATTGCTGCCTGCGGCCTGAACAATCGGCAGTTCTGGAGCTGGAAGCTGGACACTTCGAGAACCAGTATGTCGGCTTTTCCGTCTTCGTAAATGAATTCGGAAAGGGGAGTGCCGTAGTTGGCTCCGGCGAATGCCGTTCTGCCGGACTCTTCCAGAATGTGCGTAATGAGCGCGGTGGTGGTTGTCTTGCCGTTGGTTCCGGTGATGGCGATCTTGGGCTCATTGGCAAACCATGAGGCTAATTCCAGTTCGGAAATGATGGCCCGTTCCGGAAGGTTACCGATAAACGGAGCGATATTGCGAGCCGGAATACCGGGGCTGGCAACTATCACGTCCGCTCCCGCGAATTGCGCTTCGCAGAAAGGCCCGGTCATGAGCTGGGCGTCCGGGCCGAGACCTTCAAGGATGTCTTCGGTCAGGTCTTCATTGCTGTCCACAATGCGCACGGTGGCCTTGAGCTTGTGCAGCAGTTTTGCTGCGGCAAGACCTGATCTTCCGGCTCCGGCTACAACTGCCAGCCTTCCGGTGAACATGCGGGTCGAGGTGACCTGTTCTACAAATGCGCTGTCCATAACATCCTTTACCTGATCTTCAGGGTACTTAAGGCCATAAGAGCCATTAAAATGGAGATGATCCAGAATCGGATTACGATCTTTGATTCCGGTACTCCCTTGTGTTCAAAATGATGGTGCAACGGTGCCATGCGGAAAATTCGCTTGCCGCCGCTGACCTTGAAATAACTGACCTGCATGATCACCGAGATGGTCTCGAATACGAAGACTCCGCCGACGATGATCAGCAGTAATTCCTGCTTGCAGAGTACGGCGATGAAACCGAGCACGCCGCCGATACTTAAGGAACCTACATCGCCCATGAAAATCTGGGCCGGATAGGCGTTGTACCAGAGGAATCCAAGCCCTGCGCCGACCAGTGCTCCGCAGAAGACTGTTACCTCACCAACGCCCGGAACATGCGGAACGTTGAGGTAGTTTGCCATGCCGATATGCCCGGCAATGTAGATAAAAAATGCATAACAGGTGGCACTTGTGATGGAAGGTCCGATAGCCAGTCCGTCCAGTCCGTCTGTTAAGTTAACCCCGTTGGATGCTCCGATCATGACCAGCAGGGCGAAAGGCAGGTACATCCAGCCGAGGTTCGGGGTAAAATTCTTGAAGAACGGCACTGCCAGTTCAGTTGAATAAGCAGGCTGCATGATCAGCAGTCCGACAGCTATTCCGGCTACCAGCAACTGCCCCAAAAGCTTGGCCTTGGGGGATATCCCCTTGTTCTGCTTGCCACGGATCTTGGTGTAGTCATCCACAAAGCCGACCAGACCGAATCCGGCAAAGACCAGCATGGTCAGCCAGACGTAGATGTTGGTCAGGTCTGCCCAGAGCATGGTGGAAACAAGTACTCCGAATCCGAGCAGCAGGCCGCCCATGGTCGGGGTTCCGGCCTTACATTTGTGCAGTTCACCGACCTCGTCCTGGATATACTGACCGCATTTGATCTTCTGCAGCCAGCGCATCATCATGGGACCGAGCACAATGGTGATAACCAGTGCGGTCAGCAGGGCGTAGATGGAGCGGAAAGTGATATAACGGAATACATTCAGTGCTCCGATTTGCGCGCTCAGGGGAACTAGAAAATGATAGATCATGCTTTGTCTCCTTCGTTCTCCCCGTTAATGTCGTTGTTCAGTGCGTAGAAGTAATCTTCCATGTGGCAGGACCTCGACCCTTTAAAGAGGACCACCGCATCACTGAGACCAAGTTCATGTATTCCATTCAAAAATTCGATAGGCTGTTTTACCGGAACCAGGGTGGAGCCGTTTGTCTGGGAGGCTACCTCTGAGTAGTGCTTCCCGTGATAAAAAGTTGCTTCCGGTCTGGTTTCGGCAATCTTGCTGCCGAGGTCGCAATGAGCACATCCGGCTTCTTCGCCAAGTTCAAGCATGTCTCCGAGTACCAAAACCAGTGGTCTGTCATCGGCAATGCGTTTGGCAGTCTCGATGGCCCGGCTCATGGACAGCGGGTTGGCATTGTATGAATCATCGATAAGTGTCCATTTACCGTGGGTGTGGCAGTGGAAGCGCTGCTTGGGCAGCTCTACGGTTGCCAGTCTTTCCGCAATCTCGGTCAATTCTATGCCCAGCTGATGTGCGGCGCAGGTTACTGCTGCTGCGTTTTCCGCAAAATGGGAACCGCAGGTGGGCAGAATAACTTCAGCTGTTTCATCTCCGGCCTTGATCAGAAACCTTCCGGAACCGTCAGGCAGGGTGTGCAGCAGGGTGCTGTAGTATTCTGCGTTCTCATCCTGTGAGGAAAAAGGAACAGGCTTGGATATTTTATTCGCTGCATTCCAGAGCAGTTCGTGATCCTTGCAGCACAGTGCTACGCCTTCGGGACGGATGTATTTAAAAAGTGAGGATTTCTGATCAGCCACGTTTTCCAGCGATCCGAGACCTTCAAGGTGTGCGGGCCCGATGTTGTGAACAATTGCCATGTCGGGCTGGGCAATAGGGCCAAGCTCGCTCATATCATGGGGCAGACTGATGCCCAGTTCCATGACCCAGTATGTCTCTTCGCCTGTTGCTTCGAGCATGGACAGGGGCAATCCGAGCTGGTTGTTCAGATTCATGAAATTTTTATGTACGGAGCCGGAACCTGAAAGCACATGGGCAAGCATTTCCTTGACCGTGGTCTTTCCGGCTGAACCGGTAACGGCAATCATGCGGGCATTGGATTTCATACGCCAGTATGCGGCAACACGGCCAAGAGCCTGTACGGTGTCTTTGACCATGATAGTCGGTTTGCCCTCAAATTCAGGCATGAACTGGGAAACCACAACCGCAACTGCCCCGGCATCAAAAGCCTGCTGGACAAAGTTGTGGCCGTCGAAATTTTCCCCTTCAATGCAGAAGAAGACATCACCTTTTTTCACAAGCCTGCTGTCAATGCGCACGGCTGCGATTTGGATGTCTGCCGCAGAGGGTAGATCGCTGCTCCCCATGAGCTGTTCTTCGAGTTCACATAAGGTCAGCTTCAACCGTATATCTCCTTAATTGCCTTTAGGACTTCTTCGCTGTCGCTGAAGTCCCGCTTTTCCGTACCGATAATCTGGTAAGTTTCGTGTCCTTTGCCTGCGATGAGCAGCACGTCATCCTTGGTCATTTCCGCAACCGCCTTGCGAATAGCTTCGGCACGGTCAACTTCTTCGATAACGTGGTCACAGCCTTTGAGTCCGGGCCGTGCATCTTCGATGATCTTCATGGGATCTTCGGTGCGCGGGTTGTCCGAGGTCAGCACAGCCACATCGGAATAGCGGCAGGCTGCTTCAGCCATCAGCGGACGTTTGGAACGGTCGCGGTCTCCGCCGCAGCCGAACACAGTTATAACCTTTTTGAAATCAAGGTCTTTCAGAGAACGCAGGACGTTGTCCAGCGCATCCGGGGTGTGGGCGTAGTCCACGAAAATATTGAGTCCCTGATCATTGCGGACCCGTTCGAGCCTGCCGGGAACACCGTCAAAATCCTTGAAAACATCCATCTGCGCGGGAGTAAGTCCCATGTGCAGACCGATGGCCTGAGCTGCGAGAAGGTTGGAACCGTTGAACTTACCGATAAGGTCTGTTTCGATTTCCCACTGTTCGCCGTCGCAGGTCATTTTGAGGCGCATGCCGTCTCCGGTGCAGGAAACCATCTCACCACACAGGGATTTGCAGCCCGTGGCGCAGGAAGCGTTCATGCCGTAACCGATGGCCGGGGAGTAGCATTCCAGCAGACGTCTGCCGAAGGGATCATCAAAGTTGATGATCCCTCGTTTAAGTGCGCTGGGGTAATGCTGGAAGAGCATGCATTTGGCCTTGAAGTATTCTTCCATGTCTCCGTGGTAATCGAGGTGGTCCTGAGTGACGTTGGTGATTACAGCAGCGTCAAATTTAAGGCCGCAAACACGGTTCTGGTGCAGGGCATGGGAGGATACTTCCATAACTGCTACATCAACATTTGCAGCAGCCATTTTGGCGAGCATTTCGTGCAGCTGCCAGCACCCGGGTGTGGTCAACGGTGCTTCCTGTTCATAGCCGGGCCAGCGGTAGCTGACTGTACCGAGCACGCCCACCTTCATTCCGGCGGAAGAAAGCAGTTGTTCGATCAGGTAAGTGGTGGTGGTTTTACCGTTTGTTCCGGTTATGCCCACCAGCTTGATCTTGCTGTCTGCGGTCTTGAAATAGGTCATAGCCAGTTCGCCCAGAGCTTCACGGGGGGATGGGTGGGGGATCAGCTCAGCAGAACCGGTTTCAATCTCTTTTTCGCAAACGATGTAAGCGGCACCTTTCTCAAGTGCCTGAGGCACGAAATCAGCACCGTCACTAAGAGGACCGGAAATGGCGACAAATACATCACCTTCGCGGACTTCCCGTGAATCTGTCTGGACCATCAACCCATCGCTGACCTTGGCGAGAAGTGCGTCCCATTTTGCTTTATTCAGTACTGTTTTCGACATAAAAATTTCCTTTAACTAAGAAACCCAGAGCACCATTTCAGCTTTCTCATCCTCTGGCCATTTGGCACCAGCGGCGGGCAGCTGTTTGGTTACTGTCATCCCCTGTCCTTTCAGTGTGGGGACAAATCCTTTCTGGACCAATATTTCAATTGCCCTGCGAATGGGCATTCCCTTCAAATC
This sequence comes from Maridesulfovibrio sp., assembly GCF_963666665.1. NCBI lineage: Bacteria > Pseudomonadati > Thermodesulfobacteriota > Desulfovibrionia > Desulfovibrionales > Desulfovibrionaceae > Maridesulfovibrio > Maridesulfovibrio sp. The sequence continues at coordinate 2,684,593 of NZ_OY762999.1, read as the reverse complement.
AGGTACATTCTCCCCGGAAGCGGTTATTTTTGCCGGGGTGGCACGCAACGCCTTTTTAGGCATTGCAGTAAATGTCTGTCCGGCGGCCATTACAGGAGTGGGCTTCCGGTGCTCAGGCAGCTTGCCGTAATAGGCAAGTGTTTGAGTCATAATCTCTTTTACTGCCGGGGCAGCAACGGTGCTGCCGTAGTGGTTCGGTTTCGGATCGTCGACCATCATGTAGACGATGTAATCGGGGTTGTACCCCGGCACCAGTGCCACAAAGGAGGCTATGTATTCTGTTCCGTAGCCGCCTTTCCTGTGAGCTTTCTGCGCAGTTCCTGTTTTTCCCGCAACGGTGGTTCCGCTGATTCTGGCCTTACGTCCGGTTCCGTCGTCCTGTACTACTTCGCGCATCATTGCGAGCACTTTTTCAGCCACTTCCGCACTGAATATGCGTTTGGGCTGATCATCCTGATCGGAGCGGGGGTATTGCACCAATCGGAGCGGTTTTTCAATACCTTTGTTGGCAATGGTCAGATAAGCTTTTGCCATCTGCACGGTGGTAACACCGACACCCTGCCCGAATGAACCGGCAGCCAAGTCTATTTCATTCCATTTAGCGGCCGGGCGGATCAGCCCCATGCGGTCACCGGGAATCGGCAGGCCTGTTTTCTGACCGAATCCGAGGTCGGTAATGAACTTATGGTAGTTCTGTACTCCCAGTTCCAGTCCGATCTTGGCGCAGCCGATATTGCTGGAGTATCTCAGGATTTTGTGCACCGGGAGCCACCCTTCTTTATGGGTGTCCTTGATGTACTTACCGTTGATTTTCCAGCGGCCGTTCTCACAGTCAAAGAGCTTTTCCGGAGTTACAACCTTGTGCTCAAGTGCCGCAGCCATAAGGAAGGGCTTGAAGGTTGAACCTGGTTCATGAACGTCAAGCGCCGCACGGTTCCTCCAGATATTGGGGGAACTGGTGCGGAAAATATTGGGGTTGAAGAGCGGGAAGTTGGCGATAGACAGAATATCACCGGATGCTACTTCAACAACTATGGCTGACCCCCACTTGCCGTTGTATTTCTTTACTGCTTCAGCCAGAGCATTTTCAGTGACTGACTGCAGGTGGGAATCAATGGTCAAGTGGATATCTTTGCCGCGCACATCCATTTCACGGCCCATGGCATCAAGGTAGAGCCTGCGGCCGGATGCATCGCGCTGCACAACAAATTGCGCCTTGCGTCCTGCAAGGCGGTCATTAAATTCCTTTTCAAGTCCTTCAAGCCCGTTGCCGTCAATCCCGGAAAAACCCAGCAGTTGCCCTGCAAGGTAGTTGTTGGGATACAGCCTGATGTATTCTGTGGTCAGGTATACACCGGGGAGTTTGGCCTGTTCGATCTTCTGGGCAATGCGGTCATTGATCTGCCGCTTGATCCAGATGAAGTTCGACTTACGGGACAGTTTTTTCCTCAGCTTCGCCTGTGAGATGCCGAGGATTTTTGAAAGCTTGTAGGCCGTGCCGTCCACATCGGTAACTTTTACCGGGCGGATATATACGGATGAAGCTTCAACGCTGGTTGCCAGCAGGTTGCCGTTGCGGTCAAAAATTGAACCGCGTTCTCCGCGTTCAAGTTCCGCAGCAAGATGCTGGCGGGAGACCATGCGTGACAGATCAGCCCCCTTGAACAGCTGCAGCCATGCCGCCCTGCCCAAGAGACCTGTCCAGACAAGGGCGAAAAGGACCATGACGAAGAGCAGCTTGGTTCTGCTCGACTTCAGGCTTTCTTTTTTCCTTTTAGCCATTGCTTAGGGCTCCCTGTTTTTTATCTATGGTTTTGCCTTGTTCGCGGGTCTTCTTATCTGCCCTTGCGAGGCCGGTCCGAAACCGTATTCTTTTGCCAGCTCCCTCAATCTTATTGGAGAGAGCAGATTGTTTTTTTCTACTTCCAGCTTTGCCGCCAGAGCTTCCTGTTCATCGAGCCGTTTTTCCATTCGCCTAAGGTCGTAAGCCCTGTCGACTCGCTCGATGTTCAGCCAGACCGAAACCAGCCCCAGTATAAGAGCCGATCCCATGGTCAGGGCCAGGGCCATGGCTATTCCCTTGGAATCACTCATGGCTGCTACCCGTCTTCTCCGGTCCTTTCGGCTACACGGAGTTTTGCGCTGCGGCTGCGTGTATTGACTTTCATTTCTTCCTCGGTGGGAAGAACCGGTTTTTTGGTCATCACGTTCATCAGCTTAACCTTCCCGCAGGTGCAGATTGGCTGCATGGGCGGGCAGTCACAGCTTTGAGACTGGGCTTTGAAGGTCTTTTTCACGATACGGTCTTCCAATGAATGGAATGATATGATCGCGACCCTTGCGCCGGGACTGAGCCTTTCCGGAATCCGGTCCAGAAAAGTCTGCAACTCTTCCAGTTCGGAGTTCACGGCGATGCGCAAGCCCTGAAAAGTTTTTGTCGCCGGATGGGTCCGGGACAATGCCCTGCGTTTGGCCGGGTATGCTTTTTCCACAATGGAGGCCAGCTGCAGGGTGGTGGTAATTTTTTCTTCTTCCCGGGCCGCAATGATCGCCTTAGTGATCTTGGAGGCCAGAGGTTCTTCGCCGTACAGTTTCAAAATCCTGTTCAGGTCGGAGTATGAACCTTTGTTGACAATGGAAGAAGCCGGGGGCATTCCGCCTGCCGGGTCCATGCGCATATCCAGCGGTCCGTCCTTGATGAAGCTGAACCCGCGCTCGGCGTGGTCCAGATGCAGGGAGGATACACCGAGATCAAGGACAACCCCGTCAACAGTGTCCCAGCCCAGTTCATCGAGGGCTGCTTCAAACTTACTGAAAGCAAGATGGAATCTGTGGGCACGGTCGCCGAAGGTAGCTAAACGTTCGCCAGCCAGTTCAAGGGCCTGCTCGTCGCGGTCCAATCCGGCCAGTTCTGCACCTTCGCCAGCGACTTTTAAAATTGCGCTGGAATGCCCGGCCATGCCGAGGGTACCGTCAAGGTAGCGGCCTCCGGGTTTGGGAGCCAGCCATTCAATGACCTCATTCAGCAGGACGGAAGTGTGAACCTCTTCAGGTATTAATTTCTTGCTTTCCATAATTTCCTGATCCAAAAACGTTTCACGGTTCAGGCCTTGACTCTGGGGGGAGCGGGGCAAACCAATGGCGGTTTTGAAAATCAAGTTTTAAAAATCAGTGACTGTGTCAGTGGGACGGAACAGCGAAAACAGGCTAGAACGGGAGTTCAACTCCGCATTCAGCCAATTCATCGGATACGTCATCAAAATCCTGTTCAAGCAGGGCTTCGTATTCCCGCTTATCCCAGATTTCAAATCTGTCGCCGACTCCGGCAAGGACCACGTCCTTGTCGAGTTTACCGCTTTTCCGCAAATAGGAAGGGATGGTGATTCGGCCTTGTTTATCAAGGCTTACTTCTTCGGAACCTGATATGATTATTCGGATGAAATTTCTGAGCTTCCGGCTGGGGCTCTTGATACTTGTGAGTTTCTCTTCGAGTACCGCCCAGTCCGGTGGTGTGAAGCCGACTATGTTTCCTTCGAAAATAGTCAAGGTCACGCAGCCTTCCGGGGAATCAGCATATACCTGATCCCGGTACTCCGGCGTAAGCATCAGTCTGCCTTTGGCATCCATGCTTCTATGTGCATGACCTCTGAACTTCATTTTTCTACCACTCAATCACACAGATTTACCACCAATTCCCCCCGTCTCACCACCTGTGTGTGAAAATGAGGAAAAAGTCAAGACCCCCTTCTGAAATAAAAGGGTTGAAAACAGGCTGTTTTCAATGCTTAAAGGGGATTTCCCTACTTCTAAAAGCTTATATATACGGACCTTAGAAAGAATTAATAAATGGAGAAAAAAAGTTTACATTTTTTTTAAAAATAATAGATAAAAATCGGAACATGTCGGACACAGACTTCACGAACAAGGATATGAGTGCTATAGGGCAGTTGAAAACGAAGATTTAAACCATTTTTTATAGCTTGGATCCGGTTGGCTTAACCTGAAGTGGTAACCCTGGGATTTGTTCTGGCCGCAAGATGTCAAGTGTAATTGTTTCAGCTGGTTATAAGGGATGAGGGTAAGGTTCAAATATGAGTGCAAGTAAAATGGATGTCCCCGAGGGTTTGAACGAGGAATATTACCAGATCAGTTCCGATATTCTTCAGAGCTTCAATAAATTCAGACCTCCTTTGGATATCTTTATGTTCATGGAGGATGTCGGCCGTATCGCGTCTTACTATAAAGTTGGCGGACGGTTGAGCAAAGAACAGATTGAGCAGCTGGCCGGATTGGTAAAAGACGGTTTTATCTTTGTTTCCCGTAAAGACCATCCTGTTTATGTAAAGCACATTGCCTACCAGCTGGATCTTGTGCTCATCGACCGTAATCTTAAGGAAAGCGAGATTGCGGATATTTTCATCGAAGCGCTGACCATGCGTATGAATGAGTTTCTGGACCAGCCTGTAGCGGCTGTCACCGATAAGCTCTGGGCCGACCTGATGGTCCTCACCGAATATCTTTGGAATGATCCCTATAGAATCAAGGCACTTGCCAAAAGGCTGCACAAAGAACACACCCTTGCCCAGCATAGCGTAAACTGTGGTGTACTCGCTCTTGCAATATTTATCCGTATGAAGGGTAAGAATTTTTCCAGTGGGGATATCAGCCGAAACCATTTTGACAGGCTCACTGCCGGTTTTTTTCTGCACGATATGGGTATGAGCAAGATTCCCCTGTTCATTAGGGAAAAGCCAAAACCGTTGACCACAGATGAACGACAGAAAGTGGATAAGCACCCCATGCTCGGTTATGAAATGCTTACCAAGCTCGATCTCAAGTACAAGGAAATTGAAGCTTGCGTCATTGAGCATCACGAAAGACTGAACGGTAAAGGGTACCCTCAGAAGAAGTCCGGGCGTGATATCAGTCAGTTGGGCCGTATTATCGCCGCGATTGATTCTTATTGCGCCATGATTACCAAGCGTCCCTTTGCTGAAGCAATTGACCCGCAGAAGGCTGCGGCGCTGATTTCACAGGACAAGGCTTACGATCCGGAAGTGACCAAGAATATTCAAGCCTGGGCCATGACTTTGAAGAAGTAAACTAGGCTCCTAGAAGATATAACGGCCCTGTTTTCATGACGAAAACAGGGCCGTTTTGTTTTTCAATAAATTAAAACTAAATCATTTAAAACTGCTGGACCAGATCGCGCGTGACTTCGCGATAGACATCGCTCAAGAGCACCACGCCGATAATGTTGCCGCCTTCCTGCACCAGTGCCCATGATCTTTTCTTTTTACGAAAGATTTCAAGTACAACCAGCATGGGGTCGGTGGGCTTAAGGATTACCACGTCTTCTTCAATATGCTCATCTAGGGATGCGGAGCAGCAGGCTGTTCCGGCACGTTTGAATGCCCGGTCCCAATCCGCTTCTTCGGTCAGAGTCAGGTCTTCATCTTTAAGCACCATGTCTTCCACTGCCTTGAGCAGGGTCCAGATGGAAACGACACCGCGCAGGGAACCGTTTTTCTTTTTTACCACCACAATATGATTGTCCGGTGCTTCTTTCATACTGTCCCGGAGTGCGCGTACTGCCTCGGCAAGGCTTGCAGAGTCTTCAATAGTGGAAAATTCTTCATTCATTATGTCCCAAGCTCTTTTTCTCAGCAGCATTTATTTCTCCTTTTTGATCAGTCCTGTGGTTAGCGGTCAGACAGCTGATTATTTTGACTTTGTCAGCAAACTATAATTCTTCACCGTAGTTAAATCATATTTCGCACATTCATGCAAAACCGTATTACTCAAAGTCAGCCAGCAGCGGCCCCACGTGAATTCCGGCAACTACCGGATCTTCCATATAACTCTGGCTGATGCGCCAGTATGCCTGATGCAGGTGCGGGGAAGTTATTCCGTTCTGCAGGGCGTTGTATGCTTCCATGAAGGCGGCCAGATGGTCGCAGAGCTTGAGCAGTTCACCGTCCTTTGGATCGTAGGAATCGTCATTGTAGCGGGCATCCAGTTCTTCAGTACTGATTTTTTTGGCCACTCCGCCAACTAGAGCTGCAGCATCGAACTCAGAACCGGTTTCCACTCCGAGGAAATAGCCCAGCCGGTCAGCAATCTGGTCGTAGCCGTTTTCTTTCAGCGGAGCCATAATCCTTCTTTCCATCTCCTGTTCTTCATATTCTCTGATCAGCTCGCCGATGGTGGGATCTGATTGTTTAACCGGAGATATAATGTCCCGGGTCAGCAGTTCAGGCATGTCATGGAAAAGTCCGGTGAAGAAATTGTTTTGTCGTCTGGAGGGGCAGGCTCCTTTTTCAAGACTGAAAAACCATGCAAAGGTGGCGACAATGAAGACGTGTCCGAGAACTGATGTTTCCGGGATACGCGGTGTCTGGGACCAGCGGGTCTGGAAGCGCAACCTTCCGCAGATGTCCGCGAACCTTCCCAGCGGGGTTGTTTCCGAATGGAGAAGTTCATTTACTCCGTCGAGGCCGGAATATGCTTTCAAGCGGTCAATGAAACTTTGTTCGATTCCAACCAGTTCATCATCCATCTGGTTGAGGTGCTTGAGCAGCTTGAATTCTGAATAGCTGGCGTACATGTGCGAGGCATCGAGAATCTGGCGTGAAAGGGCATTGTCATCGGGATTGAGGTGGTAATCGGTGAGCCTTTCCCAGAATTCCTTGCCCAAGGGCATGAGCCGCGGTCTGAGCTGTTTGAGAACCCATTTGGAAAGCTTGCGGTAGTGTTCGGGGTTCTCTTTAATACGGTAAAAGACCGGGGGCTTGATGTCTGTAATGACCATGCGGAAGAGGTATTCAAAGATGCCACCCTCGACAATTTCATTACCAAGCCTGATCTTTTCCCTTGTTTCAAGTTTCTCTCCGTTAAGAACAAAGAGAATCCATGCGGCGATCATCTTGTGGGCCTGTTTGTCCACCTCCACCATTTCCATGGGGCGGAGTTTGTCATTCCATCTTTTCATGAAGGAACCGGAAAAAATAAGTTGGAGCAGGCTTTTTCGAATTATTGGCATTGGAGCTTTCCTTTTATCTGTAATTTATCCGTCATGAAGGCTGTCGATCTATGGCCCTAATTTACCGGAATTTTTAGGTACGGACATTCTGCATTCTGCGGAACAAACTGGTTCATTTGAATTTCTCCATTGCAAAGAGCCCCCAATTCTTCCTTGAGGTATTGCTCCGGGGTTTCAATCAGTTTCATATTAACTTTGAGCGGCCTGCAGAAGACCTCACCCCAATTGGTGCTGTAGACCAAATGTACTTCCTGCACTTTTTTACTTTCAGGAGGAACGCACAGGTTCACGATAAAGAAACCTTTTATAAGGCGTTCAGGATTGAGGGTCTCCTCAATTAGCACGTTGAAAGTTTTCTTGGGCGGGAAGAACTGCATCATGTCGCTGAATAGTTTTTTTATTTCACGTTCCCGCAGAGGTCCGGAACTGATATCTGTTTTGACCTGCATGTTTTGGTCATACAAGCCGTTCAGGGCCAGCCAGACCAGCATGTAGTTGAGGTCCGGTCCTGACTCAATTCGGGTCAGGATGTTTCTTGCTCCGGATTCGTCAGGATATTCCCCGTAAATATTCCAGATATTACTCTTTTCAGTGCGGGATATATTGATGGAGTTGAAAAAGTGTGTTCTGGGCCCGGGCAAGGATAGGCGCAGGATTTTGTTGGTGCGCTTGGCAAAGGCAGAAAAAATTACTCTGCCCAAGCGGGTAAGATCTTCCGGGGTGATGGATACTCCGGGGAACTTGTCCTGCTCGCCACGGACCTTCATGTAGGTATTGACCATAAACTGGTTGACCCGCCTGCCCAGTTCAGCCACGGAACCGAAATCAGAAAGATCCTTGAAGTCCTCAAAAGCTCCGGTTTCTTCTCCGGAGAGGTTCATGGTGAATTCTATCAATTCAATTTCTTCGGCTCTGCTTGGGGTGGACTGGATCTCTCTTTCATTGACCAGACCGCATTTCAGGCGCAGGGCCATGGCTGTCAGCCAGATGTATTCATCATTACCTTGCGTGCGGTAAAAGTCTGCAAGCTCCTGATATAGCCGCATGTATGGATCAACCCGTTTTATCCTGCGCTTTCCACTGAGGATGTTCTTTTTCAGTTTCTCGCAAAGCAGGGAATATTTACTGTCCGAGGTGTAAAGCTCGAGTAAACCGAATTTCATTATTGATTTAAAAGGACTTTTGATCCCTTTTACAATCTGCCAGAGTGAGGCCCCGAAGAACTCCTCGACCGGAATGTTAGGGATATTGCCGAGGTCCACACAAAAATCTTTGCCTTTGAGTAAAGCTACTTTCTTCTTACTGTCAGCGTATGCTTTGTCACTGGCTTCGGGCGGGGTGAACCACCACAGGGGAGGCTTGCCCGCCAGCAGCAGTGCTGTGCGGTAGAATTCTTCTTTTAATATGGCGCTTTGCGCTGAACCGGAACTCTCTTCATCACTTAATCCAAAAATATTATCGCGGATTTCACGGGTATCCATGATGAAAAAATGAATTTCAAGACCGAATTCGTTCAGGGCCCATTTTTCAATGGCTTGTAATTTGACGCCTAACCTTTCCCTGTTTTCGGGGGACTTCCCTGCAAAATTACAGCATACCCAGCAATCAAGGTCGGAGTCCGGGGTCTGGGCTATGGTTCCGGTACTGCCGATGGACATGAAAGCTTCTATGGGAGTGGCTGATTCCGTGCTGATTTCATATTTTGTCTCCGGAAAAAATTCATCCAGCAGGCTGATTACCTGCGGAGTAAGTTCATAGCTGCAAATCCTTGAACTCATGTTCAGAGGATCCATTCCCGATTTGATTTCAAACACATTTGTATGCAGCAGAGCGGGAATAATTTTCAGGAGTTTTTTGCTCTTGCTGTCCAGCTTGGATTCAGCCCAGTCCAGTCTTCTGCTGTTATTTTCTGCAAAGCAGGCATGGCAGTGTTCGATATCCTTTAGCGCGTACCAGCGTTTTATGGCTTTGTGCAGAACCCCTCGTCCATATTCATTGATCTCTCCGAATCCGGCAGATCTTTTTTTATGCCTTTCCCTGTTGCTGAGCTTTGATGCAAATGTCCGTTGCATTGCTTTGAGCATAACAGGTGATTCTGATTTTACATTGCTTACCCTGCAATGTCCGGTATTACACTGCGTAAAGGATGAATAATAGACGTTTGAATCTTTGAAGAGAGTGGTTTCGAAGTTTGAGAAAGTGAAGTCGCAGCCTTTGACATCAGCTTTATAAAAGAAAGCCTCGCGCAGGTCGCAGATTTGAAACATCACTCCGTTGAAACGTGTCCGGCAGAAATAAGCTCCGGGAGCAGCAATTGCATTGAACTTGCAATTCTTGAAATTGCTAAGGAAAGTCACTGCGGAGTCTAAGTGTGAGGTGTTAAAAGTACAGTTTTCAAACTCACAATCATAAAAAGTTGCTTCATCAAGGGAAGAGCTGTTGAAGTTGCAATCCTTGAATTCTGATTCCAGAAAAATTGTATTGCTGAAAGTGCAGCCTTCAAAAGTGCAGTTTCTGAAGATGCATTCTTCCATGAATGATTCTTTGAATTCGCAGGCGGAAAAAGTTGAATTTTGAATGGTCAGACCTCGGGAGAGGCTTTTCCATTTGTTGAGCTTGTGCAGTCTTTGGTTGGTTATCTGCCCGTCGGTGTGTATGTCGGGCATGCCGTCTGATTGAACAATATTTTTGCCGAAAATGCGTTTAAATCCGGTCTGTTCCTGCTCTTTGTTTTCAATGTTCAGTACAATAGGACCGCCCTGTTTGATGAAATCGACCCCGGGGACTCTTTTGCCCTCCGGCATTTCAGGGCGAACCGGTTCGCTAAGACTGTCGATGTCCATGACGCCGGCCAGAATCGGTTTGAGGCTGTTTTTCTTATTGCTGCGCGAGATTTTCAGGACATTGTTTAATAGTTGTCCGAAGCACTGCGGGTCTTCTTCACTGATTGTTGAAAAAAGGACAGCCAGGACCGGAGTATGGTAGCCTACGGAAATCTCCTTCATGAAGCGGGTGAAGTTTTCACTGTTGAGCAGAGGAACTCTGTTGATCAATTCTGCACGGAGTTTTGGGGCTTCATTGAAAATCTGAGCGAAAATCCGTCCCCTGCGGCTGCCTCCGAATTTTGTGATGATATCCATGGCTGCCTTGGCCAGAGGCAGGGAAGGGGATTGCGCCAGAGGTAAAACTTCTTTTAACAGCTCGTCGTCAATCTCATCGGCCAATCTTTCCACCGCGCGGAGCACCTTTTCCATGATGATGGGGTCCATGGTTTTCAGATGGAATGAAATATCCGCAACCATTTCCCCGTCAGGGTAGGGGGGCATGCTATCAGCGCAGAGGGTTATTTCTTCTAGGCTTTCCGGTTCATGCAGTTGCCTGCGGCATTCTTTGCCATAGTTTCCGGAAATGAATTTAGACAATGACTTGAAGGTCAGTTGCCCTTTGCGGGTCCCGTTTTTATTGAAGAATTCGATGCTGTCGAGCAGTGCTATCCCCTTAGCCTGTTCAATGACTGATTCAGCAAATTTAATTCTTTCCGGAACTTCATCGTTATGGGCAACCAGCATGCGGTCTGCCACAGCAATGGCAGTGTCTTTGGGCTGTCTGGAAAACCAGCTTTTAAGACGGGAAAATGGAAGCATACGGTTGCAGAGCAGAGAAGCAGCCAGATTTCTTCCGCACGGCCCCATCTGCGAAAGATAGTCGAGACACAGGTCTTCGGTAGTATCTTCAGGGACCGGAGCATAAGAAATCTTGCCGCTTTGTTCTGCTTCCAGTTCAATGGCTTTCAGGCATAGACCATAGAACAACATGGCGTATTTTGCAGACTCTATTGCGTCCGGAGGAGTCTGTTCCCTGCTGAATTTGCCGTCTATTTTATAGCGCAAATCCGCAAGTTGACGCTCTTCCGGGGGATAGAGATTCAGCCTGCGTAGTTCTCCAAGCAGGGTGTCATGTGTTTCTGTCTCAGCCATAAAATATCCTGACCTGTTTACCCGGTTTTCGTCAACAGCGCGATGGATTCAACATGGGCCGTATGCGGAAACATATCCACTGCAGCAAAGCGTTCCAGCTTATATTTGCCTTCCATTTTAGCAGCATCGCGGGCCAAGGTGGAAGGGTTGCAGGAAATGTATAAAATTTTCTCTGGTTCGAGTTCTATCAGTTTCTGCAAAGATGGATCGGGAACGCCGGAACGTGGAGGGTCCACAATTACCATATCAGGGTGTGGCAGATCTTCAGGCAGTCCTTTTTCGGATGCGAGGTTACCCACAATGTATTGCGTATTCTCCAGTCCGTTAAGCATTGCGTTGTCTTTTGCTGATTGAACCGATTCCTCGGAAACTTCAATTCCGATCATCCTGCCTACATCCTTGGCCATGAACATGCCTATGCCCCCGGAGCCGCAGAAAAGGTCCCATACAACGTCATCAGCTTTCGGTGCAGCCAGCTCTGCACTTTTTCGGTAAAGAACTTCCGCTCCTTTAGAGTTCGTCTGGAAAAAGGCATTGGGCGTGATACGGTAGCTGACTTCTCCGCCGTCTGCGCGGGGCAGGGTTTCGATGATATGTTCCTGTCCGGTTACAGATATAAGCCTTTCGCCGGTGGCGAGATCGGCACGTCCTTTGCGGGTGGAGTGCACGAAGCTTTTTAGCTGCGGGACGTTGTCAAAAAGGAGTTTGCCCAATCCCTTGATGGTGTGGTGGGATTTGGCCGGTCCGGTCAGCAGGTGAATCATCATCTCCCCGCTGTGGTGGGAAAAGCGGACAACCAGCTTACGCCAGTACCCGCCGCGATTGTGGCGGTAGGCACCGACATTCGTGCTCGCACAATAGTCACGGACCAGTGCCGGAATGTCGGCACATTGTTCGGGGAGCAGCGGGCAGCTGGAAATATTCAGAACGTCTATTTCCGATCCACGCCGTTTGAAGCCCAGTTTCAGGGAATCGCCGATGCCGTGGAAGGAAAACTCCATTTTGTTGCGGTAGCCGTATTCCAACGGCGAAGGCAGGGCTTCTTTACCCATGCCCGGAGTCTCCGGCCCGATCTTGCCGATGCGTTCCAGAGTTTCGCATACCTGCCGTCCTTTCCAGAAGGTCTGGGCGGGATATTTAATATCCTGATGCAGGCAGCCTCCGCAGGACCCAAAATATTTACATGCCGGTGTCTGCTCATCTTCCACATGGTCGATGATTTCAGTGCGGCGTGCTTCTGCGAATCTTTTTTTAAGTTTGGTGATCTCGCAGCGAACTGTCTGTCCCGGCACAACTCCTTCAACAAACAGGGTCAGCCCTTCATAGCGGCCGATGCCTTTGCCTCCGAAGGCCAGTGATTCGATTTTTGTTTCAATTATATCGCCCTTACAGATGGGCTTGTTATCATTACTCATGTTTGACAGTTCTCCTTTGACCGCTGTACGCTTCGGTCCATGATTGATAAAGCAACAGCACTTGAATCGGTTTTGCGGAAGCTTAAAAAACTTCCCGTGGGGCATTGCATAGACCTGCGCACCTATAAACGCAACCGTTCCCTTTTAATTTTACATGTACGGGAGCAGCAGTATATTATTTACGAAGACGGTTATGAAACAATCGCGCATCAATCCGCATTAAAGGATATGAAAAAGTTATTGAAAACTTTGTTTAAAAGAGAGTTCCCGCGAAGCAACAAAATCCGCATGTATGAACTTGGTGAATATGACGAGGAAAAGCACCGCCGCGAAATGAAGAAGTTGTAGGTGTCTCGCATTTGGCACTTTCTTCGTCGTTTGTATGCGCTGACGCTTGCCACCGACTCGAAATCTGCATAAAGGTAACATGCATTGTACTAAATTCGGCAGGAGAGATAAATGATCAGATGTTTTTTCTTGGTGCAGCTTTTGCTGCTGATGGTTGCGGTTCCTTCTTTTGCACAGGATAAAGCTCAAAACGGTACGGAAGACGTTTCCGTGTCCGAAACAATTGTAATTCCTGCTGACTATAAAGAGGAAGGCATGGCTTCATGGTATGGCGAGAAGTTTCAGGGAAAGCTTACTGCCAGCGGTGAACCTTATGACATGAAGAGAATGACCGCCGCCCATAATTATCTGCCATTGGGCGTGAAGGTGAATGTAACCAACCTCAGCAACCAAAAGAAAGTCGCAGTAATTATCAATGACCGCGGCCCATTTGTTCCTGATCGAATTATCGACCTTTCCCGCGCCGCAGCTCAGCAGCTTGGATTTATTGATGCAGGTAAAGCCAAGGTTCTCATTGAGCCCTACCGACCGGAACCTGAGCCCAAGCCTGCTGACGCAACTACTTCTGCTGTGGTGTACAAGAAGCTTTACGGCGCATTTTACATTCAGGCCGGAGCCTACAAGGTTAAAGCTAACGCCGACCGTCTTATCGAAAGACTTAATAAAGCCGGATTCCACAATACCCGCACCGTCCGTGTTGTTACCGACAGTGCTCAGATTTTCAAAGTCCAGCTGGGCATGTACAAGACTTTAGCTAATGCCCGTAAAGCGCACCTCTCTTTAGGTAAGGGCTTTCCCGGTACGTTTATTCTGGCGGATGTGATTCAGGATTAATTTTTTTAAAGCGTAAAAGCAAAAAGCCCGCAACACGAACTGTGTTGCGGGCTTTTTTTATAGAATTTTGCGGATGCAGTTTTTACTGCAGCGGCTTATCGTCTTTTTTATCTTCAACTTCAACATCAATGACATCGTGGTCATCAATGCGTCTTCTGGGTTGTTCTTGATTGGTCCAGGCGGTGAATTCGGAATTATGATGCACCACGTGGATGTTGGGGTTGTTCTTCATGTTTTCAAACTGGGCTCTGAGCATCCGTTTAAAATATCCGCGGGTCAGCGGGAAGAGGATGAGTAAACCGAATATGTCAGTCATGAAACCCGGGGTCAGCAGGACCAGACCGGCCAGAAAGATCAATACTGCATCGAGGATGTCCTCGGCGGGCATGATTCCCCGATTGAGGTTTTCCTGAACCTTTTGCATGGTGGCCACGCCTTGTGATTTGGCAAGAGCAGCACCCACAAAGGCGGTCAGCAGACAAAGGGCAATAGCATTGAGGGTCCCGATTTTTGAGCCGATCTGAACCAGAATGTAGAGATCGATCAAGGGAATGAGGACAAAACCCAGAAAAATCTTAGCGAACATTTAGTCTCCCGTGCTTAATTTCCTAGTTAGACGTTCTGGAATATAAGCATCAATCCCATGATGACAAGAAGTGTCATGACGATTCTGCTGTAGAATTCGTCAGAAAGACGGTTGGAGAGCTTGTTACCGAGGTATGTCCCGGCGAAAATGGGTAGGACTGAGGCCAGCACCAGCTTGAAAGCTAATAATGTTGTAAGTCCGCTGAGGAGATGTCCTGCTGCGGCCAGTATGCCGGAAAACAGGAACAGGCTGACCAGAGTTGCTTTTACCGTATCTTTTTTCCAACCCTGAATTGAAGCGTAGATAATACTTGGCGGTCCTCCTGCGCTTACAGCCGCAGCTATTGATCCGGTAAGGAAGCCCGCAAAGTATCCCCATTTATTGCTGATGTTGAATTTAGGCGTCCTCGCCAGCAGGGAATACGCTGCAAATCCGGCAATCAGGAAGCCGAGGAATAACCTGATGTAATCCCCGTTGATTTCTTTCAGCATCATAGTCCCTAAGATTGATCCGGGAATACTGCCTATAATAAGGGGAAGGATTTTGGAGCGGTCAAGACTTTTGCGCAGCCTGTTGGTCATATACATATTAATGACCAAGCCGCAGAGAGTACAGACCGGTACTGCTAATTTAATGTCGACAATAATTGCAAGAAGGGGCATGGCAAGCAGAGCCTGACCGAAACCGGTTAAACCCTGAACCATTCCTGCTGTAAAAAAAATAGCTGGTACAAGCAGAAAAGGAGACATCCGGGAATCCTTTATAAAATTGGGCTGCTCTAGGCAGATTGAGTGGTGGAAATATTTGCGGGAAAATAAAAAAGGCCGGACTTGTTTCAAGAAGCCCGGCCTTAGGAATGACTATTTTTTGTTTTTCATGGCTTCTTGAAGCTTGTCACCAAGCAGGCCGCCGAAACCGCCGGAACCACTGGAAGTACCTGCGGCACTTGAAGAGGAAGAGTTTTTGGGAGCGGATTTGCGGGGTGCAGACTTCTTGGGAGCGGACTTGGTGTATTCTTTCCAGTCGCTGTCTCCGTCAGCTTTCTGTGCTTCACCTGCGGTGAGGGTTACCTTGCGGTCTGTGGTGTTGATCTCTTCGATGGAGATTTTAACCTTGTCACCGGGCTTAAGGGCTTCAAGTTCAGCCTGTTTGCCGGAACGGGTGATGCGGGACATGGGCAGCAGGCCGGTGATACCGGGAGCGAGGTTGATGAAGATACCGAATTCAGCACGGTTTTCCACGGTTCCTTCTACTTCCTGACCAATCTTGAAAGTGTCTTCCATGTCCATCCAGGGATCGCCTGCAGCTTCTTTAATGGAAAGGCCGATGCGGCGTTTGACCGGATCGATCTCTTTGATCATGACAGCAACTTCCTGACCGGGGGAGACTTCTTCTTCAGGTTTGTGAACGCGCTTGGTGTAGCTCATTTCAGAAACATGAACGAGTCCTTCGATGCCGGGAGCGATTTCAACGAATGCACCGAAGTCGGCACAACGGACAACAGTACCGGTGGTCTTGTCTCCGGCCTTGAATTTATCGCCGATTTCATCCCAGGGATCAGCCTGCAGCTGTTTGAGGGAAAGACTTATTTTGAGGCCTTTACCGTCTTTGCGTGATTCAATGGACAGGATGCGAACGGATACTTCATCGCCGGGCTGGACAATGTCCTCAGGCTTGGCGGAGCGGGACCAGCTCAGTTCGGAAATGTGAACCATGCCTTCTACGCCGGGAGTAAGTTCAACAAATGCGCCGAAAGGCATCAGTTTGGTGACCTTACCTTCCATTACTGCATCTGGCTGAACTTCCTGCATGAAGCTTTCACGTGCTTTTTCCTGTTCCTGTTCGAGAAGAACCCTTCTGGAAACAACAATGTTGCGACCGTTTTCTTCGAACTTGATGACCTGAAAATTGTGGGTGCTGCCAACGAAAGCTTCAGCATCTTCGACAAAAGAAGTGTCGATCTGGCTTACGGGGCAGAATACTTTGCGGTGCATCATTTTAACTCTGAAGCCGCCTTTGCAGGTTTCTGCAACCTTGCCTTCAACGGGGACTTTGTTCTCGTATGCTTCACGCAGCATATTGAGTCCGCCCGCGCCGGACATGGCTTTGGAAAGGACGATTTCATTGTTGTTCATGGAAATAACGTAGAGTTCCACGGTATCTCCGTCCTTAACGGTCAGCTCGCCTTCTTCATCGGTCAGTTCATCACGGTCGACAATTCCATCCACTTTGGATCCGGTGTCAACGAACACGGAATCTTTGGTGATGGAAATGACGGTTCCTTTGATTTGGTCTCCGACCTGAAGATTGTCGTTGGATTCAGACTGGAAGGCTTCAAACAGTTCGGCAAAGTTCTCTTCGCCATTTGTTTCCAAGTTTTTCTCGGACATGCTCTTGTTTCTCCTGAAAGGGCAAATTGGTCCCGGCAAGGTAGGATATTTATAGCGCCGCGGACAAGGGGAACCTAACGGGAAAAGGCGCAATTTTCAAACGATTTATTCATATAATTTTTATTGCACCTTTCCGTACAGGGCTGCACCAAGTGCTCCTGCAAAATCAGGCTCTTCTGGAATGAGCGGGTCAATGTTCAAAGAGTCTTTCAACATGCTGACAACACAAGGATTATTGGCAACTCCGCCGGCGAAGACCAGCGGTCCTTTCAATCCGACTCGACCCAGCATGTTTGTGGTGCGGCGGACAATGGAACCATGCAGTCCCAGTGCAATATCGCGCGGATTTTTTCCTTGTGCCATGAGCGAGGTGGCTTCGGTCTCTGCAAAGACAGTACACATGCTGTTAATCATGAGCGGCTCTGTCCCTTCCAGAGCATAGCTTCCGAAATCCTCAATGGGTATTTGAAATACTGTCGCCAGATGCTCCAGAAATTTACCGGTTCCGGCGGCGCAGCGGTCATTCATTTCGAACTTCGCCACTTTGCCTTTGCCGAGCAATGAGATAGCTTTGGTGTCCTGTCCGCCTATATCCAGAATAGTCCGCGCTTCAGGGTAAAGATGAGAGACTCCCAGTGCATAAGCCTTAATTTCTGTCAGCGAGAAGCACTCACAACCGGTCAGTTCCTCTGTGACCAACTTACGTCCGTACCCGGTGGCTGCAATGCGATCCAGTTTGACGTCTTCAAGTATTGTTCTGATCTGCGCTGAGGGATCAAAAGTGGTAGGAAGCTTGCGTTTGAAAGCTATTTCATCACCCTCCAGAACAACCAGTTCCATGGAACGTGAGCCGATATCAATGCCAGCAATCATGAATACTCCAATTGTAAGGGGTGAATGTAGAACATCCACCCCTTTATAGAATCTAAGAGATAATTTCTACAAATGCTTCAACGCGAGTTTTTAATTGCTCGACATCTTCCATGCTGTAGTCGGTTTCAATTGCCAGCATGGGGACTTCGGCTTCAGCCAGAGCCTTTTCAACCTTGAAAGTTTCGTGAGTGTAAGGCTGGCAGAACATGAGCGAGTAGTGGATCACACCGTCAACGTTGGTTTCTTCGGCAAGCTTTTTGATGTTTTCAAGACGCTCATTGTTGGGAGTGAAGCAGGCACAGTCGATTTTCATGTAACGCTCGCAAATTGCGTCGATCATGTCTTCTACTGTTTCTGCAGATTCATCAACCAGATCACGTGTGTTGCGGGTACCGATGCAGGATTCCTCGGAAACAACTACTGCGCCGGAACTTTCAACAATGTAGGGCAGCTTCCAGTTGGGTACAGCCATGGGACATCCGGCGAGCATGAGTCGGGGAGTCTTTTCAGGAACGATACCTTTATTTTTAGCGATGCGTTCTTCAATCTGGTCGCAGAGAGTATTAATAGAATTGGTGAAGCGGATCGGATCATCGTAAAAGCTGACCTGATTGATGAGCAGTACATCACGTCCGGAAATGGGGGTGGGTACAGCAGCACGCAGGGTGTTCAAACGTTGCAGGGCGCGACGTTTGTCGTTGACGGTTTTGATGGATTTCTTGAGTGCTTCGGCAGTAATGGTCTTTCCGGTCAGCTTTTCAAGCTCTTCCTTGAAGCGCAGAACTTCGGCCTTCCAGAGGGCGCGGTCGGAAGCTTCTTTGCGCTGAGGGATTTCCATGACGTACATGGAGGCCATTTCGCCGAATGCTTCGTAGGCTTTCTTTTTACCGTCACAGGTTGTTTCACCGATGATCAGGTCGCAGGATTCGGTGTAAGGACAGATCTTAGCCATTTTAAAGCCGATGAAAGATTTGATCAGAGCACAGGTGTTGCGGGGAACAACTGTCTCTGCTGCTTCGGTTCCGGCCTCAGCTCCGGCACAAAGGCCGACCTGGATTGCATCCACAGCAAGGGTAAGTTCTTCAGGAACGAATACGCAGAAGGTCCCAATGACTTTGCGACCCTGTTCCTTGGCTTCAACCAGTTCCTGAATGCGCATTCCGTGTACTTCGGAAAGAACGAAATCAAGGTATTCCATACCCTGCAAGCGTCCCTGCTGGCTCATGTAGATGTCGCCGTAAAATTTTCCCAGAACTTCCAGCAGGCCTTCATGGGCCTCAATGTCGAGGTTCAGGTTTTCCCACATATCTGTGTACGAAGCTTTTTCCATGGTCAAATCTCCCAAATTAATTGTTGAAGAACATTGAGGCTAAATTTCTTTTGAATAAATGAGTTATGGGCTTGCTACAAATAGATTTAAACTATCTGTTTGATATTGAAGGATTTGTTTGCTCGATAGGAGGAGCGTGGCTGTGCTGGCTTTAATGCGGGCTTTCGTATAACTCCTTTCTGCACAAAATTTGTGAGGGGATAAATTGAGAAAAAACGAAGCGATTGCTTATGCGCGGGGATTAACTCCGGAACGAGAGTTCAGCGCTGCCTATATGGATGTACGTAACCTGCGTTCATTGATCCAGAAAGATCCTGAGTGTGCGGATAATGAGATTGTCCACGCGGTCTGGGATATGCTTATTGAACAGCGTTACAGCTCTCAGCGTATGTCTCAGCTCCTCTATCGGGAATGCGCCAAGACTCTTGCCGCTATCGGTCACGGCTGCCCGGACTCGGTCGTCTCGCATTCCGCCTTGCAATTACAAATTCAGGCTGCTTCCAGTTGCAAAAAATACGCTGCAGTTGAAGCCTCTGCAGGGCTGGGCGTTTTGCCTTTTGATATTTCCTTGCCAGACTCCCCGGAACAGTTTTCAGGTTTTGCGCCCAGTGTTAAATGGGGCACCCTGCTCACAAATGCCGAGGTTGTGGGGGAACCTGTCTTTTCAGGGCGTAGTGCGGTTATGGCGGCGAATGGCGAGAACCGTATCTTTGCCATTAAAATTTTACGCAAGGGCGAGAATCCCGAAGGGTTGCACCTTGAAGGGCGCTGGATGGAACGGCTGTGCAATGAAGGTGCTACGGCCGGTGTCCGTTTTGATTGTCCTCAGCCTTACACGATTGGCGGACACGTGGTTTTCAAGCTGGAAGGGCTGCCCTCAAGAGCTCCAGAAAATCTGCATGAAGAGCTTTATGCCATGGCCTATCATGCCCATAGCGATTATTTTATTTACCCCAATGATGACCGGGAAGATAAGCGCAGTTCAGCAGAAGAAATGTTGGAAATAATGGGCCGCAATTCTTTCCTGCTCGGGCAATTGGCCGGGCGGGGCATAGTGCATGATGCGCCCATCCCTCTTTTCCATAACCGTGTGCAGGCCACCAGACGTACTGATGAAGGCGTTTATGAATGGCGCAGGTTCGGACGTTTGGATCGCTGGCTGGATTCCTGCCGCTACCCTAACTTCGGGCGTTCAGGATTGCGGGACTTTGAGCATTTGCAGGTGATGAAGCCGGGGCGCGATTCCTTCTACTGGGTCATTGGTTCACATTTTATGTCCATCCTGCTGGTTCTGGGCAGCTGGTTTCGGGCGCAGGAGCCTGAACTTTGCGGTCTTGATGCCAATGGTGAGCCAATTGATGCCCGCCATTTATTCGATGCTGATTTCTTTGAACAGGCTGTTAAGCATTGTTTTGACCAATATTACCACGGGTTCACCGGAAAAGAATTTCATAATGAAATAAACCTGCACATCCCGGAACTGGTGCAGGATATGATCAATGAAATGGGTGTTGATCGCCATATGTTCGAATTCATGCGCGTAGTGGATCAGGAACTTCTGGAAGAAAAAGAGTTCCGCAAATATCTTATTAAATGCGGCATGGAACCGGATAAGGCATATTCCATCGAAAAGAATAAGGCAGACATTCCCCTGACCACCGGACCGCATCTCGGAGACTTCAACAGCACCATTTCATTGCCGGAAATTATAGAATGGTCGGCCATGGCTGCGGGGTGCTGCATTGCTTCGCGGGCTTTGGGTGATAGGTGGGATGCATAAAATAGATTTATACTGATCTTCAGTTCGACTTTATTCCCGTTCATACTTAGTGTAACAATGAGTAGACTGCTTTGTTAACATTTCCCCTGAAAAGGAGACGGGTATGAACCCTTATCGTCCAGCTAAGGCTGAAGATTATAAAGAATGTCTGGGGCATCCTTCACAGGTAGTAGATACTTCCGTAGGCCCTGTTGAATACGCTGATATGGGCGAAGGCTCTGTGCTCTTGAGCGTGCACGGAGGGCCGGGAGGATATGATCAGGGATTGGCAATCAGTGAGTGTTTTCGGCTTAATGGTTTCAGGGTTATCGCACCATCACGTCCGGGATATTTAGGTACTCCTTTGTCCAGTGGGCAATCTTTGGAAAGTCAGGCAGACGCTTTGGCGGCTATGCTTGATACTTTAGGTTTAGACAAAGTTGCTGTTCTGGGCGCGTCAGCAGGGGGACCGTCGACCTATCTGTTGGCGCAAAATCATCCGGATCGTGTGTCAGCTCTTATTGAAATCGATTCTGTTTGTATGCGTTATACAAAGGCTGATGAGATTTCCAAGGCTGAGGAACTACTATTTTTGAGTAAGGCCGGTATGTGGTTGATGGATTTTTTGATGAGCCATTTCCCGGCGGCAATGGTCAAAAGTTTCCTGCAAACTGAAAGTACTCTGGACAAGCACGAGATTCGCGAGCGGGTTAAACATGTTCTTAAGGACCCGGCAAAGATCGCCATGGTTGAGGTGCTGTCAAACACTATGACTACCAATTACGAGTTGCGTAAATCCGGTGTTGCCAACGATCTTGATACTATGCGCCCTCTTGATAGACTTCCTCTGGATAAGGTTTCATGTCCGGCTTTGATCATACATGGCGATGCAGATAATGACGTACCTCCGGCTCAAGCCGAATACGCTGCTCACTCAATTTCCGATGCAGAACTTTACTGGATCGAGAAAGGCTCGCATATGGGATTCTGGCTGGCTGACGGCGCTGAATCTGTCCAGCAGTACGCAGTAACATGGTTGCAGGATAAATTCCGTTAGCTGACTGTTAATCGAACTTTTTCAAATATTCTGTGTCGGGGCTAGCGCACCTCAAATTCAACTGCATCCACACGCCCGATCTCATCGCTAACTGAAATCCTGTGTTCCCCGACACTAACTTCCGTGAACAGCTTTTCATCAAATTTACCCTGACTGACCAAGCGTCCGTCGAGGAACCAGTATAAGGTCCCGCTATCCGGTCCGGCTTCGGCTTTGAGGGCGATCTGCTGGAATTTCAACGGGGTGTCCTTGCGCAGCAGGTAGGGTGTGTTTGCTGCCGGAGAGATTATCTTCGGGGCGATGCCGGAAGGAATCAGCCCGCAATCGTGTGCCAGCGGTGGCAGGTGCGGTACTTCGAGATTGTTTTCCGCCCGCCAACTGGTAAGTTTGGCTGGGATAGTACGGATGATTTTTGTCTTGATACCCTTGCGTCCGAGGCATTCACCGGAAATTCGGTAACCGCTTTTGGAATCCACAAAAATCTGGCGGCATTCTTCGCATGGATGCAGGCGTGTTTTTCCGGCAAGGGTGCGGATGGTTGCACGCTTGGTACAGAATGGTCCGGGAAGCTGACGGCTGTGTGCGCAGACCTCCACTTCGCTGAGACCTGAACCTTCCGGCGGCGGGGGGAGTTTGCCGCCCGGAGCAGCCACACGAAGCAGATCAAAAAGTAACGGTCCGCCATGCACAGCCCCGGATATTCCCTTGCGAGGCCTGCCGTCCGGGTTTCCAACCCATACGCCGATGGCGTAATCACCGGAAAGTCCCACAGCCCACGCGTCACGGTGTCCGAAAGACGTTCCTGTCTTCCAAGCTGCCTCTGGCATGTCGCGGGTCAGCATCCATGTGTCATTCATTTCCGGTCTGGTTACCGAGGAAAGCATTTCAAGGACAAGCCATGCTGCCTGCGGAGAAAGAATCTGTGTTTCTACCGTATTCTCATTGCTAGAAACGGTGAAAGATTTCAATTTTCCACCATCAGCTAATGAAGCATAAAGGTTGGTCAGTTCGGTCAGCTTGATTTCACAGCCACCTAAGGCAAGGGGCAGACCGTATTCCATGGGCGATTTATCAAGTGTGCTGATCCCGCCCTTTTTGAGCAGCTCGATAAATTCCGCTACCCCGGTGGCGGCGAGAGTGTTTACTGCCGGGATATTGAGGGATTTTGCAAGAGCCTCCCTTACCGTGACCTGTCCATGGTAGATGCGGTCGTAGTTCTGCGGGGAATATCCGGCATAATCCACGGGAATGTCGTAGACAAAAGAATCCGGGACCAGCTTGCCCTGATCGAAGGCCAGCCCGTAGATAAAAGGCTTGAGAGTAGAACCGGGAGAGCGTTTCTTGTCAGCCAGATTGATGGCTCCGCCGTACCCTTTTTCAAAAAAATCCGCCGAACCGACCAGAGCACGTATCTCGCGGCTGGGGATATGAATGATCACGCAGGCAGCGTTGTCGATGTCATCACCGCGCAGCCGGGCTACGTGGGTTTTGAGCATTTCCTGTGCGGCCTGCTGCAAAGTTGAATCAAGAGTCGTGGTTACTTCAGTTGCTTGCCCATTTCGCTCCAAGACCATGCGCGAAAAGTGAGGTGCTGCAAGTGGAACCGGTTTTATGGAATCCGGCAATGGCAGTTTCATGTTGCGTGCAATTTCATCTGCCGGGAAAACTCCTTTTGCCGACAGCTGATGCATGACACGGTTGCGCCCTTCGCGTGCCTGCTGCGTATTGCGCAGGGGATCATAATAGACAGGACCACGGGGAATTGTGGTCAGCAGAGCTGCTTCACCCAGCGAAAGTGTGTCCGGTTCATGTCCGAAATAGAAATGTGAAGCCGCGCCGACACCAACGATGTTTCCGCCGTAAGGCAGCATGTTCAGGTAGATTTCCAGCAATTCATCATTTGAATGATGCAGCTTGAGCTGTAAGGCTCGAAAAGCCTCAATGCTTTTAGCCCAGAGCGTTCTTTTCTTCGGCTCAGCCATACGCGCAATCTGCATTGGAATGGTCGAGGCCCCTGATACAACTCGTCCTGCAGCCATATTCATGAAGGCCGCACGGACAATGGAGATGGGGTTAATTCCCGGATGAAATTCAAACCACTGATCTTCCGAAGCAAGCAAGGTTTTTTTCAAGACCGGAGAAATCTTATCAAAATCCGCATGCATGCGTCGCGCCCCGTCCGTAGGCAGGAAAATACGCAACACTTTGCCATCACGGTCTTTTACAACCGAGGCAACTGGTTGATGCAGCTTGTGTTCAGGGAAAGGAAAAATCAGATCGAGCGCAAAAAAACATATGATGAGAAAAAGGATTGACCCACCAAGTATTAGAAGATTTCTGTTTCTCATCACGAAATAAACTTTACTGACAGTACAACTAAAAGTTTCTGAAGGGGATGGGGTCTGGGGAAGGGGAAACTCTTGCAAGAGTTTCCCCTTCCCCAGCCGCCGGAGGCATTCTTTATTTAATTATCATCTTACCTAATGCGGTAGCTGCTGCCTTTTCAGGATCATACATACCTTCCACCTGCACCGGGGGCACTTTGAATTCTCCACGGGTAACGGCGCGGAGCAGGGTCACGTTTTCGACCTTGCCTTTGGCGGGTATGTCAGAGAAAACCAGCACCCGGTCATCGCGGATATCCACATGATCAGGCTGCACATTTCCCTTGGCGATCCACGGCAGATCCTCGCGGGTGGCAAGTTTGGTGTTCTCCGGTTCAAGGCCGGAGGGCAGCAGGCAGCTTATGACTGCATTGGAGACGGGCTTGTCTGTGGAAGTTACCACCGTGCGCATGGCAACAAGCTGTCCTTGCTTGATGTCACCCAAGTCGAGCGGTTCACCATCACGGGTCAGGAATTCTCGTTTTATATCCAGACCGTTGGAATATGGCTTCCAGCTTTCGATGCTCGGAACAGCGCGGCTGCTGATGGCCCAGACAAATGTGCCTTCTGCGGGGGCTGCATCAAGTTTAATGGAAAGCTGTTCATCGCCTTTGACTGTGACCTGTGCGGTTCCGTTGGTTTCAAAAGCAGCGAGTTCCTTGTCGCCACTCATGATTTTACCTGCAGGATGCGGCACGACCTTGGTCTGACCGTAGAAAGTGCCTAAAGCGAGGAATCCGAGGCTGTTGTCCTGAGTCACGTTGCGACCGTTGTCAGCCATGAGATTGTAGAGCTTGTTGGCAAGCTGCGGGATTGCATCATCCTTGCGGTCTGCTTCCATACGTACCAAAAGTTCAAGGGCGAGGTCGCGGACTTCGGAACTGAAGAGCTGGTCCTTGTCCTTGCCTTTTGCCGGAGCAGGCTTGGCGGAGATGAGTTCCCGGTAGGCAGCCATGTCGCCGGAAGCGGCAAAAGCTCCAGCCAGCAGGGTCAGGGACAGCTTATCCATGTCTGCCGTCTTGTTCTCACGCAGATAATTCATGGGACCATGCATAATCTTGCCGGAACGGGCCAGCACATATTGTGCGTAGCAGGGCAGACGGTATGAATAGCCGTCACGAATGGTGTCGGCATAGTTGTTGGCAACAAAACGCTTGGCCCTGTTGAGGAGCATGCTGTCTACCTGATAACCGGAAATGGCGGCCTGTTGCAGGAAGTGCAGTACGTAGACTGAGACCCAAGGCTCAGAACGGTGCGCTCCGGGCCACATTGCAAAGCCGCCGTCGGAAGTCTGCATCATGGACAGCCTGCTCAAGGCGGACTGAACCATGTATTGCGGAGATTCCTTCTCAAAGGACTGCGGCGAAAGCTCGCGGGCAAGTTCCGGGAACTTCAGCAGCGGAAAAGCCTGTGACACTGTCTGCTCTGCACATCCGTAGGGATAATGGAGCAGGTAGTCGAGCTTTCCGGCAAGGCGCAGCATGGGCTGGTTGCCGATTATGAGTGTGCGTTCGGCAGTACCGACACGCATGCCTTCAAGCTTTGCCGGAAGGTCGGTGGATTTATCTTTTATGAAACCGGATTCGGATGAACGCTGCACAGGCAGGGCCGCGCGTATGTTCAGATCGATGGAAGCTCCGGCTTTTTCATTGTTGCCCTCAGCGGAGAACTTGAAGTTTGCAGGACCGAGGTCTGCTTCGGTCTGGGTTTTGAAGAAAGCGGTCTTCTGCCTGCCTTGCGGCACGGTGAAACCTTCCAGTCCCATTTCATTCTTCATGGCACCGCTGGTTTTGATAGCAATATTGAAAGTGCCGTCTTCCGGGGTGTCATTGCGGACACTGACCGGGATATCGAATATTTCATCCGGTGCCAGAAAGCGGGGCAGGGTCGGGGTGACCATAAGCGGTGAACGCACGGTCATGATTTTAGAGGTGGAACCGAATTTTCTGCCGTCACTGACTACAGCCATAACGCGCAGGGCTCCGCTGAACTCTGGAATCTTGGCATTGAAAATGGCTTTACCGTCTTTATCCGCAGTGATGATGCCGGACCAGAAGGTCACCGGCTTGACTCTGCGGATGGCGGAACTGCCTGCGAATTGCTTCATCATAGCCAGCTCCATGCCGCCGCCTGCAAGCGCCTTATTAATGGGGCCTGCATCAGGCATGAGCAGTCCGAAAGTATCGGACCAGCGCACACCGAGAGCACGTTTGGCGTAGAAGTAGTCAAAGGGACTTGGAGTCTTCTGCCCTGAAAGGCGCAGTATGCCTTCATCTACTGCTGCAATGGTCAGTTTTGCGCCGGGTTTGGTCTGAACCTGCAAGGCCACAGTCCGTTCGGGACGGGTGGTCTTGGGGCAGGTAATATCAATGCCGAGCCTGTTGCTTTCGCGGTCCACAAACAAGGGAACCGCGCCTACTGCCCGCGCGCTGGAACCGGCTTCAAGCTTGTTCACTGAGCGGATCAGGGTTGCGGTTACATATGCATTGGTGCTGATACCTTTTTGGACCGGAACCTTGATGCTGGCTGTGTTGCCTTTCACTTCAAGTTCTTTGGTCCAGCGGATGGAATTGTCTTCGATGGCAACCATCATACGCCCAGCAAAGGGAGTGCGGATCTGGTATTCAGCCATTTCTCCGGGTTTGTAATCACCTTTGCGGGTGGGGATGATTTCAAGGCGGGCCGGGTTTTCCAAGGCCCAAGGGGAATAGCCCCAGCCGCCGCAGAAGAAATCAGCCTGTGCTGAAACCCCTGATTCGGGATCGCTGAGAATTATCCGGTAGCTGCCGAATTCCGGCGGGCTGACCTTGAATGAACCTTGCGCATCATTTGCGGAAATTTCGCGGGTTTCCAGCAACTGCGGATCGCGCTCGGTAACGTACTTATATGAACCGGACGGAGTGGCGCGGACAATGGTCTGCCAGCGGTCGCGGTAGAGCTTCATAAGCAGTTTTCCGGCTACGGTCTTTTCTCCGTTCGGGGTCAGGGTTACGTAATCAAGTTTTACGGATTCACCCTGTTCATAGCCCTGTTTGTCCATTATTTTCAGACCGGGATAGAACTTGGAGATAAGCACCGGATTGATCTTTGAAGCTGTGACTCCGCGTCCTCCGGTTTCGCTTACCCGTGCGGTCATTCTGGCCTGAATGGCGGAGTCTGACTTGATGCTTGCCGGGATGTCCGTGCTGAATGAGAATTTACCTGATTCATCAAGCTTTGCGTCAGTTTTTAGAATTTCACGGGGCTTGAAAGAACTTTTATCGGTGTTGAAGCGGTAGTTCTCATACCCTTCTGGAGTGAACTCAGCAGGTTCAAGCATTACCCTTGCAGATACCGGAAGGTCTTCTGCCGGGGGACCGAATAAGTATCGTCCTTCCACTTCAAAATTAAGCTTCTGACCAACCGAAGCGGGCTTGGAGGTAAGGATTTCCGCGCTGATGCGGTCCGGCATGAAATCTTCCACAGAATAGCGGAAATCGCCGATACGTTCCTTACCGGCAAGCAGTTTGATGTTGAACTGTCCGGTGGGAGAGTAGGCCGGGATGGCCCGTTTGAATTCAACCATGCCTTGGTTATCGGTATGGACGGTGCGGCGGAAAAGTTCACGTCCGCGCTGGTCGGAATATACTAACACCACTGGCATTTTCTTGGGCGGCTTAAGGTTGCGGTCGCGGACTACGGCCACACCTTTGACGGTTTCGCTGGGACGGTAGAGATTACGTTCACCGTAGGTATAGGCGGTCAGTCCTTTGGGAGATAGCCGCTGTCCGGCAATATCAAGACCGGAGCGGTCGGTGGCGAAACGGTCCATGAGCATGAAGGTCATGTCGTTCTTACGGGTGACCACAGCCATGTATGCACGGCCGAGGTCCTTACGCATGTCTTTGTTCTTAAGCACCAGTATT
Organism: Maridesulfovibrio sp.; assembly: GCF_963666665.1. Classification (NCBI taxonomy): domain Bacteria; kingdom Pseudomonadati; phylum Thermodesulfobacteriota; class Desulfovibrionia; order Desulfovibrionales; family Desulfovibrionaceae; genus Maridesulfovibrio; species Maridesulfovibrio sp. Next base: position 2,656,693 of record NZ_OY762999.1, on the reverse strand, counting down.
CCCCGGGAATTGGTGGTCCCGGAACCCATGATCTGATTGCGGTTGCTGATCAGCTGAACTTTAGCGTCAACAACGGGTTTGAGGTCTGAAAGTGAAGAAATCCAGAACAGAGTTTCTTCATCTCCTTGCTTTGCAACTATACCGAGATCGGTGATCATGACCCAGCGCTGAACGCCCATTCCCTTGCCGGGAACCATTGCTCCGATGCGGTAAAGCCCTTTGCCTCCCTCGGCAATGAAGCTTTTCACAGACAGGGGAGTGGTTGTCTTCGAGTTCTTTTTGCCGGAAGTTTTGATTTTTCCAGAAAAAATGCGATTGCCCAATGCTGCGGAGATTCCGCCGCCATAAGTGTTGGGATCAAAGGCCATGTAGCCGTAATGGGTGAAAAGTGAAAACAGGTTGTTGGGGAATACCCGGTCAACAGTGACGTCTACATCGCGGGTGTTGACGGTCTCAATGCCGAGGGTTTTGTACCCTGATTCAGAAAGGAACATCCCAGCGGAGGAAAAGTCGGCAGTCGGTTCAATGTCCGGGATGATGATGTTTTCAGTAATGGTTTCTTCAAGTAAGGCACCGTCAGCTGCGGTCAGTCCTTTTTTGAGGGTGACGGAGTATTTCTTACCCGGCTTGAACGGGCCGGAAAGAATCAGCTTTTTTCCGGATGCGGCAGCTGAAAGATTGATAGCGGGCTTGATGCTCAGCATTTCAAGTCCCTGTGCAGGAATGACCGGACTGGAAAAGCCGAGTTCTACCCGTCCACCGGCAAGGGAACTGGCCGCATTGTACCCGGAATAGCCGAGCACAGGATCGAAGACCACTTCTATTTTCTTCTCATAGTCTTTGCCCAGAACCATGGCTCCACGCCCGTCGGGCAGGTCTTTGCTGATTTTCAATACGTATGTCTTGGGTGCGACCTCTTTTTCAACCGGTGCACTCACAAAATGTTGATAGTAATCATCGTAATTGGTGGTGATGCTTAAGGGGATTTCCTTGCCGTCAGGTCCGGTCAGGGAAATGTTTTTGAGTGTGTTCTCGGGAGTTACATAGTTGCTGAAATTGATATTTCCTTCGATGCGAACCTTGCGCCCTTGGCCTGCGACAGGCTCGTTGCGCAGTTCGATCTCTTTCACTCCGAAACTGCCGGTCTGCACGGTGAATGTTTTTTCTCCGGTAAGAACCTGACCTTTCAATAGAAAATTTTCCGGCTTAAGTTCAATGGTAAAGCGGGTGTCGCCTTTAAATGCAGGATCGGCGGTAAAGCGCAGGGCATAGGGGTTGATCCAGCGCCATTCACCTTTAACTTCCGGGCTGATGACGGCCGGGATTTTTTTCAGGGCATAGGAGGGGGCTTCCGGTCCTATGGGCATGTCAAAAGCCAGCAGTAATTGTGAATATCCCTGACTGTCGAGGCTGACGTCAGTTACTTTAACTCCTTCGCCGGAGATCATCCTTGCGGAGACGGAGTCGTGTTTGGTTTTAAGCAGTCCTGCCGCTTGAATGGCGCATATCATGAGCAGCAGGGCGATGATGATATTTTTTTTGTCTTTGAACGGGGTCGGTCCTCTGTCCATGGTGAAATCCTCGTTTATATAAAATTTATGAAATAGCGTTTGATAACCGGGCAGATGATGCCATTTTTTTTATTCGCAGTCATCGTAGGAAAACTGGCGTACTTAATATTAATAACATGTTTTTTATGGATTTGCCTCTTTAGTCTTAGGTGTTTGCAAGATGTTGGCAACTATGTATAGTTATATGAAAAATTAAATATAAACCTTAGGTCTAGTAATTGGAGTCAGTTTTGGAAAATCATAATATTGCGATTATCGGTCTGGGGAGAATTGGCGCTGCCTTTTTGAAGAAAGCTTTGTCCAGCGACTGCGAAATGACAGTTAAGGCTGTCTGTGAAATGTGTGATACTCCGGGCCGAAAAATGGCTGAAGAGGATAATGTCCCGGTAATGGAGTTGAACGACATCGTTAATTTAGGCGTAGGCATCGATATCATATTCGACCTTACCGGAGATCAGAATGTTTCCCGTGTTTTACGGGAGAAACTCCTTCAGGGTGGTAATACCTATACGGATGTAGCTCCTGCAAGAGTGACCAGGTTGGTCTGGACATTGATTGCAGGTGATGAATATCTCCCGGATCTGGGTAAAAGCAAGAGCCAGATTTATGCCGATATACTGCTTGAAGGAGCGAAGTAGATTTAAGTCAATATGGGCAAGGAAATAGTGAATCTGGTCCCTTCGCCGGGGTTGGAGTCAGCTGTGATCGTTCCCCCATGATTATGGGTTATGATGTAGTAGGATACTGACAATCCCAGTCCGGTTCCGATTCCCGGTCCTTTCGTGGAATAGAAAGGCTCAAAAATCTTTTTAAGATCTTCGTGTGGAATTCCGGGGCCGTTATCCTCTATTTCCACCCGTACAAATTTTTCATCTGAAGATGTTCGGATGGTTATGGTCGGTATCTTGTTGGTGTTTTTTTCTTCCACAAGAGCCTGAGCCGCATTTTTTATCAGGTTGAGGATTACCTGACTGATTTCCATCTCCGTGAAATTAAACATTGGTGATGAATTAAAATCGCGGATGATTTTAATCGTTTTAAAGTCATATTTTTTCTTGAAATCATAATCGTTTGCCGCCAGCGATAGAGCTGTTTCTATCACAGGCTCAATCCTACCGGAAGATTTTGAAGAATTACTTTTGCGGCTGAACTCCAGCATGGATTTTACTATGGCAGCCGCACGGGTACCTGCTTCCTGAATACTGCGGAGGTATTCGTTGATTCCTCTTTTGTCCATGTAGTTTCGCAGGTTATCCAGATCTATGTTGCATTTTTCCGCAACCGGAAGATTGCTCTTCAACGTCGGGGAAGTGCGGCGAATGATATTCTGGGTGACCTGCATGATGATCCCCAGTGGGTTGTTGATTTCATGGGCCATTCCTGCAGCCAGACCGCCGATGGACATCATCTTTTCATTCTGGACCATAATTTTCTGCATTTTCCTGCGTTCGGTGATGTCACGCATTACGATAAGCAGTCTTTTCTGGCCACCAATTGTTGCCACCCGTGCAAGGTTGTCGGTCCAGAACGGTTCTCCTGTTTTTTTCTTAACCATCCATTCAAAGTGAACAGATTCTCCGGAGAGAGCCTTGTTGAAAAGTTCAGCCGCATATTTATTGTCATAGGGAGGGCTGTTAAAACTGATTAATTCAGGACTCATACCAATAGACTCGGTTCTTTCCATGCCGAAGAAGTCCAGAAATGTCTGATTGACGTCGGTGAAGACCCTCTTTTGAATGTCCATAACGGCAATGGCGTCTTTAGTAGCATTGAATATTTCACGGTATGTTATTTCCGATTTGAGCAGCTCACTCTTGGCCGATTCTCTGCTGTCGATCATGTTATTGGCCAGTGCAGCCATATTGTCGAATTCAGTGAAATCGATTTTTGTCCGGTCAATTTTAACGGTCGAATTTGTCCCTTTGCGAAAGAAGTTTTCAAATGAATTGAAGTTTTCAGTTAAGACCCTTTTGAATTGTCCTGCAAAGAACAGGGTTATCAATGAAAAAAGAACAATGAGGCTTATTACTGCAGCAATGTGCAGTAAAAGACTATCCCAGAGTTGTGCTTTTCTTTGCTGAAGCTTTCCTTCCAATCTCTCAATATTTACATTCGCTCCGATAACCCAATCCCAGCCCGGAACAGCTGCGCAATAGCTCATTTTTTTGTATGTCTTGAAGCCTGACGATATTGAGGGGCTTTTGTAGGTAATAAATCCCCCGCCCAGTTTTGCTTTCTTGATAAATTCCTGAACGATGAAAATGCCGTCGGAGCTCTTTAGCTCCATAATATTTCGACCTTTGTTTTCTCCAAGCAGAGAGGTCCCTTTCAGGGAACCTGCGAAATACTCATTACCGTTAGCATTCAATTTATTCAGTCGTCTCAGGACAAGGTCTTGGGTATGCTTTGTTATTGTGTCCTGATAACTTCCGGTTCCAAGCACCCACTGATACGGTTTAAAGAGCTTTATGTATGATGTCTTTTCATATGATAAGTCGGAGCGCCCGGGTTTGGGCCACAGGTAATCAATATAGCCTTCCCCGCGTTTAGCAGCGAGGCTGATCATTTCCTTAAGGATATACCTGCTGTCGGAAGTCTTGGAGTTCAGTACATTTTGACCTGTAGTATCCGGTGCGTCGGTATGCAGCTCCAAGACTCCGTCCATACTGATGATGAATAGGTAAGAATCGTCATAGTCGTAAATCATGGCCGCCAGAGTTGTTTTAATTAGTTGTTTAAGCTCTTTCTCGGCCATGGAATTTTTGTATGTTCCGTAGAGTTTCATTGCCAGGCTGTGTGCTTCCAATATGGAATTCTTGACACTGGTAAGGCTTGTACTTCTGGCCGTATTTCGGCTGAATTTGATATAGTCCTGAATTCTGAAAACGTCTTTTTTCAGTGATTCCTGAATACTGCCCATTATTTCAGCCTCGGCTTCCTGCAATTCCTCTTGGTAGCTGGAGACCATGTAATACACGGTGAGACCTCCAAAAATGAGGATCGACGAGAAGCACAGAGTCAATATGGATCGTGAGAGTATGGTGACTATACTTTTCATTGCAATATCGTTTTTTATTGGGTTCAGGTTCAAATTTTTTATGCAGTACAGAAGTGGAGCCTTCATTTTAAAACGATATCATTGCTCAAGGAGCGGGACAAGGGAGTATTGTAATTCAGTATATAAAAAATATATTTTATTGGGCGGGAAAGAAAAAAGGGTTACGATCATTTGATCGTAACCCTTTGAATTCTTTAAGTGGCGCGCCTGAGAGGATTCGAACCTCTGACCTACGGATTCGTAGTCCGGCACTCTATCCAGCTGAGCTACAGGCGCGCGTCGAGAAGAAGTGTTTATGTGTATTCCTTAGAATCGTCAAGCAAAAAAATTAAAAAATTAAAAAAAGTTTTTGCTGCTCACGTTGAAAACGGAACTCAATTCGTATGAGGAAAATAAACGACTTTTCAAAGAACTTTAAATCAAAAAATGGCCACGATTTTGATCGTAACCATTTGATTTTTCTAAGTGGCGCGCCTGAGAGGATTCGAACCTCTGACCTACGGATTCGTAGTCCGGCACTCTATCCAGCTGAGCTACAGGCGCGCGTTGAAGAGGGTTCTATGGAGAAACCATCTTAAGGTCAAGGGTTATTTTAAATAAAATTCTATTTTTTGTGAATAATTAATTGGATAAGTCTGCTTTGGTTTGTTTAATTATTTAATATTATTGACGTTTGTTTAAAACAATAGAAGGGAAGTTTTTTGTGGTCACGATGCTCATGTCAGGCAGAATCCACATAGCCGAGCAGTCTGGGAAGTGTTTTTTAATAAATTCAGTCCCTTTTTTTGGCCCCATGATGAATACGGTTGTTGCCAAGGCATCGGCTGTTTCAGCATCAGGGGCCACGGTAGTCGTGGCGATACTTTCAGCGGATGATTGCAGCAGTGCCGGGTCGAAAATGTGATGTTTACGGGCTTTGTCATCCTTGGATACCGGGGTGATGAATTGATAATAATCACCGGATCCGCAGACAGCACTGTTTTTTACCTTGATGTGTCCGATGATTCCTTCTCCGCGTGGATTGCGGATGCCGATGGTCCATTCCCGTTCACCGAAGACCATGAAATCTCCTCCGGCTTCGACCATGGCGGTCTTGATACCGGAAGATTTCAGGTGATTCGCGGCAGCATCAATGATAGTCCCCTTGGCAAGGCCGCCCAGATCGAGGGCCATGCCTTTTTTGGGCAGGTAGATCCTGTTTTCAGAGGGATCAATTTCCAGCAGCCTGTAATTAATCAGGTCTTTATGTCCGGCAAAGCGGCTTTTATCCAAGGCGTAGTAAAACGGGGTGGTGGTAATGGCACCGATCGTTATGTCGAAACTTCCGCCGGATTTTTCACTGATTTCAAGGCCGCGTTTGATGGTTGCAAACGCCTTGTCCGATACCCGCACGGATTTTCTGCCGGATTCATGGTTGATCCTGCCTACGGAACCTCTTTTGTTGCGGTGGTCGAGGTCCTTTTGCAGGTGGTGCATTATGGCAACGGTTTCTTTGGCGGTTTTTCGAGTAGCTGAATTGTCTCCGCCGGGGATGGTCAAGTTGACAACGGTTCCCATGGCGACGTCACTGTAGCGGTAGATTTGCGGGAGGTGGTTTTGTTTTAGGCTATACGGAACAAGAGTGAGTAGGCTCAATGCGCTGATTATGATGACGGCAAGGCCGGATTTCTTGAATCCTTTCCGGTTCAGACCTTCATATAATATGAAGAGGGAGCTTACGGCTCCGATTATGGACGTTAGTCTGAAGGGAGTGCTTATTTGACCGCTGGCACTTACCATCATCCCGCAGAAAAGAGGTCCGGCCATAAATCCGATATTTGCTGCCATGTTGGCTAAGCCTAAAGCCCTGCCTTTTGCACAGCCTAGTTCCGAGCATATAGCCATTGATGCAGGCATTGAGATGGCAGCACCTATGCCGGAGAGGATTCCGGTAAACATAAAGCCGGGAATCGTAGAGCAACCTCCGAGAATATAGAGGGCCAACGCACTTATGAGCATGCCGGCAGAGGTTGTCAGTCTGCGTTCAAATCCGGCCAGCAGCTTTCCAAGAATGGGCAGCAGCAAAACTGTAGTCAGGCTTGGAATGGAAAAGAGTAATGCCGTACTGCCGGGGCTTAGCTGCAGGGCAGACTTAAGCAGCACCGGATAAAAGGCGATCATGCTGCCTATACCCATTCCCCGTCCGAAAAGGGCAGTCATGATGCTCAGGAACCGGCGTGGGGTTATGTCCCCAGCTGAATCCTGTTCTACCGTATGGGTGGGGAAGTGCTTGGTGCATAGTGAGAAAATTATGAAGGCAAGTCCCATGAAGGCGGACATGGCTCCCAGTACAGGCAGGTAATCCTTATCTATATATAATAGGCCTCCCAGCAATGGGCCGAGCAGGAAGGAAGAGTTCATCACTGCCGAAAGTATTGCAAAACGGGAGGAAAGCTTGTCTCCGCCCAAGGAGGCACCGATGGCGGCCATGCTTACCGTACGCACTGTTCCGGCGCAGATTCCGAGGATGAATTGGATCGCGTAAAGTGTTTCGATGGCCGGGTGGAGAAGATAAAGCAATGGAAGCAGGAAGGCCAATCCGCAGGAGATAAGCAATGGTTTGGAACTGCCGTGTGTATCGGCGTAATTTCCGGAAAGGGGAGCAATTAACAGTTTCGCAAGAAAATACCCCGCAAAACCGCTGCCCAGCCACATGCCTCCCGCTTTTTCGTCGAGATTCATCAGGGGCAGGGTGAAAGTGAAAACTCCGGTCCCCATGGAAGCGGCAAAGACCGCCCCCATCAACAGGGGAATATTGAACCGGATCAGGTTTTGGCTAAGCTTCGAATTATGAATTTGCATGCTTCTTTGAAAAGATTGTCGATCTGGAAAGGGGTCAGAAATTCGGTACGTACTGCACCGACTATGTTTCCGTATACCAGATATGATGTATGTGGCAGCGGCACTTCCATGATGGAGCCGTCTTCAATTCCCTGACTGATGTATTCTTCAATGCGATCTATCAGTTGCTTGAACTTGTCTGCAATGTGGGTGCGGTCAAGGTGCGGATACTCATCGCTGAAAGGAGAGCTGCGCAGTAGGGTCGGAAAGGTTGTCCTGTTGGCTATGGTGAAATCAAAATATGCTTGAACGAATATTCCTAATGATTCAAGGCCGTTTTTTCCTTCTTTTGCTTTGTCAGTGAGTATTCTCAGCATCTGGTCGATTAATTCTCGTCCTGACTCGAGAAAGAGATTATCTTTGTTGCCGTAGTAGTGAGACACAAGTCCGGAAGCCACTCCAGCATGGTCGGCAACCATTTTCAGTGTGGTTGCAGTGTAGCCGTGTTCACCGAATTGCTCTTGTGCGGCTAGCAGGATTCTTTCTTTTTTGCTCATAAGGGCGGCTCCGTTATTAGTCTGTCGCGGGTACGGATTGTCAGCAAGAAAACCGTATCTACAGGCGGTTATGAGAATGTGTCCATAGGACCGTTTCAAGCGGTAAAAAGGACCGCTATTGAAGCCAGATTCTGACTTTCATATTTTTCATTAGTACTCAATAGAAAAATTAACAAGGTTGAATATTGTTAGCTTTATTACTTTTAAAAATATTTTTATGGCTGTTTTGACGGATTTTAAGTTAGAAGAGGAAATGTTAGTTTTGGTCTTTGTTAAAATACTTGTGTATTAATGAGGTGTTAGGTGGGTGTTATTTTTTTAAGTCTGGTGCCACTTGTGGGTTAGTGCAAAATTTCACTAACTTGTCAATAAATTTTTCGAAATTGATTGACCAGCCAATTAAGTGGTGTTAGAAAGATTACAACCAAATGGTGAAACAGTCCATACAGAGTGAAGTAGCCGTATATTTGACAATGTGATTTACAGGTTTTGTGATCTGGTTGATTTTAAATCTCTCCGAAGATGTGTTGGTGCTCATGTCTGCACTTCTCGTTCTTCGGGTGCCGGGGGATGTATGCCAGTGTTCAGTCAAAACATATCTGCAAAGGGTGGGGTGGGACCTGTTCTTGCAGATTCAGGAAAGGTTTGTCTCCAGAGCCGTTCACGGTTTTTGAGCCAGTCCTTTTTGCTGTTGTTACATTGCCTCTCTTTCTTTCATTCCTTTAAATCTTCTGCCGATCAAGTCCCCGCCTGCTCCGGGACAACTCAATGTTCGGCTTCCATAATTCCTTTCTCTGCACACAGCTATACAAACAGCCCGTTTTCGCTTGCGGAAACGGTTAATTCAGCTTGCTCATTGCACAGGTTCCTTTATCCATTTTCGAAAATATTCCCTATTAAGGGGATTATGCCTTTTAAGCCGGGTATTTAGTCCGGCGGCCGGACATGAGTCCGGATGGTTTTCTGGGAAGTGGAGTTGCCGGTTTGCGATCGGTAACGGGTCAGTACCACAGTACTCATGCTGATGAGGTCATGTTGGTAATCCATTAATGCGGGAGAAATTCCGTCAAAGGAGGATGATTATGGCTGTAAATGTAGGTATGCACGTGGCGCGTCCAGGGAAAAGGGATGCGGTCCTCGACTGGCTGCAAATGCTTACTGGTGCCGGACTTGTGGCTTTTATGTGGTGTCACATGATTCTGGTTTCCTCAGTAGTCATTTCGCCCAAGATTATGAACGCCATTGCGTATTTTTTTGAAGCAACATACATGGCGCAGGTCGGCGGCCCTTTGATTTTCTTAACTTTTTTGCTACATTTCGCTCTGGCGGCGAGAAAGATACCTTTCCGTACGGAAGGGCAGGCAACCATATTGCAGCATGCACAGATGCTGAAGCATCGTGACACCTGGCTTTGGGTTGTGCAGGCCGTGACCGCAATGGTCATCCTCGTAATGGGTGCCATTCACATGTGGGTTGTGCTCAATGATCTTCCCATTACTGCCGCGAAGTCGGCGGCCCGTGTAGCTGAAGGCGGATGGATGCTCTTCTATCTGGTTCTTCTGCCCTGCGTTGAGCTTCATGTCAGCGTCGGTTTCTACCGCATCGGTGTTAAATGGGGATTTATCAGGACTGAGAACCGGAAGCAGGCCAAGAAGCTTGAATCCATTCTCTTTGCGACCTTTATGGTTATCGGCATCATCACCCTGATCAGGTTCATCACTTTAAGTTAAACGGGGTTCTTAAATGCAAACATATTACTCTGATCTCCTTGTTATCGGCGCCGGATTGGCGGGCGAGCGCGTGGCTGTGGAGGCGGCCCAGGAAGGTTTTGATGTAATCTGTCTCTCAATTGTCCCGGCACGCCGGTCTCATTCATCGGCAGCACAGGGCGGCATGCAGGCCGCTCTGGGTAACTGTGCCAAGGGCGAGGGAGACAACGTAGACGTCCACTTCGGCGACACTGTTCGCGGTTCCGACTGGGGCTGTGACCAGGAAGTGGCCCGTCTTTTCGCAGACGCAGCTCCCATTGAGATGCGCAGACTTGCACACTGGGGTGTGCCCTGGAACCGAGTTGTTCCCGGTAAATCCTTCTATTTCAAAGGTGGCGAGAAATTTGAAAAAGAAGAGAAAGAAGAAAAGCGCGGCCTGATTACGGCCCGTTCCTTCGGCGGTACCGCTAAATGGCGTACCTGCTACACTTCCGACGGAACAGGACATGCGGTTATGTGTACTATGGATAACCGCTGTGCCGAACTCGGGATTAATGTTTTTGACCGCAAGGAAGCTATCTCCCTCATCCATGACGGCGATAAATGTACCGGTGCGGTTGTCCGTTGTCTGAGAACTGGCGAGCTGGAAGTGTACCTTTCCAAGGCAACTTCCATCTGCACAGGCGGTTTCGGACGTATCTATAAAGCAACTACCAACGCAGTAATCTGTGATGGCGGCGGGCACATTATTGCCCACGATACCGGTGTAGTACCTATAGGTAACCCGGAAGCCATTCAGTTCCACCCCACCGGAATCGTGCCTACCGATATTCTGGTAACAGAAGGTTGTCGCGGTGACGGCGGAACGCTCCTCGACGTCAACGAAGAAAGGTTCATGAACATTTATGAACCGGAAAAGGCCGAGCTGGCTTCCCGTGACGTTGTTTCCCGCTGGATGACTCACCATATGCGTCAGGGCAAGGGTGTTAAATCCGCTTACGGTGAACACCTCTGGCTGGATATCCGCCATCTCGGAGACAAACATATCTCCACTAAACTGCGTGAAGTAGATGAAATCTGCCATCACTTCCTTAACGTTGACCCCCGCAAACAGCTCATCCCGGTCCGTCCGACTCAGCACTACACCATGGCTGGCGTGCGTACCAATAAAGATGGCGCGGTTTACGGCCTCAAGGGTCTGTTCTCTGCCGGTGAAGCTGCATGCTGGGATATGCACGGCTTTAACCGTCTCGGCGGTAACTCACTCGCTGAAACCGTTGTTGCAGGTGGTATCATCGGTTCCAAAATCGTTGAATTCCTCAAGGGCTACGAGACCGATTTCAAAACTTCCCTGGTTGCTGAAGCTGTTCGCAAGCAGCAGGATCGTATTGAGAAGCTGCGCAGCGGTGCCAACGGTAAGGAAAATGTCTACAGGGTTCGCGAAGAAATGCAGGATGCTCTCATGGAAGGCTGTTTTGTATTCAGAAACGATGCCGGACTCAAAAAATGTATTGATACTCTGCAGGGTACTCTTGAAAAGGCCCGTAAGGTCGGTCTGGTTTCCAACGGTCTTGGTGCAAACCATGAATTGGCTGCGGCCCTTAAGATCGAAGGTCAGGTCAAACTGGGCTTGTGTATTGCCAAGGCTGCTCTTGAACGTACTGAAAGCCGTGGTTCCCATAACCGCGAGGACTACACCGCTCGTGATGACAAGAATTGGCTGAATCGTACTCTGGCTTACTGGCGTGAAGGCGCTGATATGCCTGAACTGCAGTACGAAGACGCTACTCCCTGTTACGAGATTCCTCCGGGAGACCGTGGTTACGGCGGCGGGTCCATCATCGAAGCCGACAAGGCCGAGATTGAAGCCAAGATGATCAAGAAATAACCCCTGATAAGGATATTAAAATGAGCAGACAACTCGAATTTGATATATTCCGCTATAATCCTCAGGATAAGGGGTCGGTTCCGCACATGCAGACCTATGTGCTGGATGAAACCGAGAACATGACCCTGTTTATCGCGCTGAACCGTCTGCGCGAGGAGCAGGACCCCGGCCTGATTTTTGACTTCTGCTGTCGTGCGGGCATCTGCGGTGCCTGTGCCATGGTGGTCAACGGCAAACCCCGTCTGGCATGCCAGACCAAAACTGTTGACCTGCCTGAACGCATTACCTTGCTGCCCCTGCCCGTATATAAGCTGATCGGTGACCTTTCAGTTGATACCGGTATCTGGTTCAGGGAAATGTACCAGACCACAGAATCATGGATTCATACCAACAAAACCTTTGATCCCAATGCCCTTGAAGAGCGTATGGAAAACGAGGTTGCCGAGCAGATTTACGAACTGGAGCGCTGCATTGAATGTGGTTGCTGTGTTGCCGCTTGCGGTACCGCCCGCCTTCGTGACGACTTCCTCGGTGCTGCATCCTTGAACCGCGTGGCCCGTTTCGTAGTCGATCCTCGCGATCAGCGTACCGACCGCGATTACTTTGAGATTATCGGTAATGATGAAGGTATCTTCGGCTGCATGGGCTTGCTCGGCTGCGAAGATGTCTGTCCCAAGAATCTTCCGCTGCAGAACCAGCTCGGTTTCCTGCGCCGCAAGATGGGTATCACCGCAATCAAGGAAATATTCAGGAAGTAAGCTATGCGTACCATTAAAGCTGAACAGGTTATCGATGCCGTGGCGAAAATGTGCGTAAGCGCGAACCGCTACCTGCCTGAAGACGTGAAAAAGCGTTTCAATGAATGCGCTGCAGCCGAGGATTCCCCGGCTGCCAAGGAAGTATTCAGGCAGATCAAAGAAAACTGGGAACTGGCTGCAGAATCAGGACTTCCTCTCTGTCAGGATACCGGATTGGCTGTCTTTATCGTTGAAATGGGTGAAGATGTTCGTGTAGAAGGTATGAACATCCGTGACGCCATCAACGAAGGTACCCGTAAAGGTTACGAGGAAGGATTCCTGCGCAAGTCTGCCTGTGATCCCCTAACACGTGCTAATACCAAGGACAACACCCCGGCCATTATCCATTTTGATATTGTCCCCGGTGACAAGATCAAAATTACTTTCATGGCCAAGGGCGGCGGTTCCGAGAACATGAGCCGGGTGACCATGCTTGCACCTGCTCAGGGCTGGGAAGGCATCAAAAAGTTCGTCATCGAGCGTGTTGCCGAAGCCGGACCCAACCCCTGTCCCCCGACCATGGTCGGTATCGGCGTGGGTGGAACCTTTGAATATTCGGCACTGCTGGCTAAGAAATCTCTGATGCGTAAAGTGGGCGAGCCCCATCCCGATCCTGAGATTGCCAAGCTGGAAGCCGAGCTTATGGAAGAGATCAACAAACTCGGTATCGGTCCCATGGGACTGGGCGGCAAGACCACCGTCTTTGACGTGAAGATCGAAATGCGTCCCTGCCACATTGCGTCTCTGCCGCTGGCGGTGAACATCCAGTGCCATTCTTCAAGGCACGAGGAGGTGGAACTCTAATGGCTGAATACAAACTCACCACCCCGCTTACTGATGAAGATATGGTTCAGCTCAAGGCCGGAGATGTGGTCAAACTGACCGGAACTATCTATACCGCCCGCGATGCTGCACACAAAAGGCTTTGCGACCTGCTTGATAAAGGAGAGGAACTTCCGTTCGATTTGAAAGGTTCGGTCGTTTACTACGTCGGTCCCAGTCCGGCCCCTCCGGGCAGGCCTATCGGGTCCGCAGGTCCGACCACAAGTTACCGCATGGATACTTACGCACCCCGGCTGCACAGCCTCGGCCAGAAAGCCAGCATCGGCAAGGGCAAGCGTAATGATTCCGTCAAGCAGGCCTTAAAGGATTACAAAGCCGTTTATTTCGGAGCTACCGGAGGTGCTGGTGCTCTGCTTTCCATGTGCATCAAGGAAGCGAAAGTGATCGCATTTGATGAACTGGGTCCCGAAGCCATCCGTGAATTGACCGTCGAGGATTTTCCCCTGCTGGTCATCAATGATACTCACGGTGGTGAATTGTATGCCGTCCCCGATCGTAAGGCGGCCGGTCTCGAGTAAACGTCGGAATTTGCAACCGACTAATTAAGGAGAATACTTATGGCTCTTTTCACTAAACAGGAAGCTCTCGATTATCATTCCAAAGGTAGAAGAGGTAAAGTGGAAGTCGTTCCCGTAAAACCTTGCAATACCCAGAAAGACCTTTCCATGGCTTACAGCCCCGGTGTTGCCGAAGCCTGCAAGGAAATTGCTGAAGATAAAGAAAAATCCTATCTCTATACCGGTCGTGGAAACCTTGTTGCGGTTGTTTCCAACGGTACTGCCGTTCTCGGTCTCGGTAATATCGGTCCCGAAGCCGGTAAACCGGTTATGGAAGGTAAGGGCGTTCTCTTCAAGGTTTTCGCAGACGTCGACGTTTACGATATCAACCTCAACGTTACTGATCCCGATGAGCTTTGCAACATCGTAAAAGCCCTCGAACCTACCTTCGGCGGTATCAACCTCGAAGACATCAAGGCTCCTGAATGCTTCTACATTGAAGAAAAGCTTAAAAAAGAAATGAATATTCCGGTTTTCCACGATGACCAGCACGGTACCGCGATTATTTCCGGTGCAGGACTGATCAACGCTGCTGAAATCACAGGGAAGAAAATCGAAGATATGCGCCTGGTTGTTTCCGGCGCAGGTGCTGCGGCTGTGGCCTGCACCAACTTTTACATGTCTCTGGGTATCAAACGTGAAAACGTTGCCATGTTTGACTCCCGCGGCCACATTAACAAGAGCCGTGAAGGACTCAATGAGCAGAAGCTGCAGTTTGCAACTGACAAGGAATACAAAGACCTTGCAGACGCAATGAAGGGTGCTGACCTCTTCCTCGGCCTTTCCGTAAAGGGAATGGTTACCAAGGACATGGTTAAATCCATGGCTGACTCACCGATCATTTTCGCCTGTGCGAACCCTGATCCCGAAATCTCCTATACCGATGCCAAGGAAGCACGTCCTGACGCAATCATGGGTACCGGACGTTCCGACTTCCCCAACCAGGTTAACAACGTTCTCGGTTTTCCCTTCATCTTCCGCGGTGCACTTGATGTAAACGCCAGTGCTATCAATGAAGAAATGAAGATTGCTGCAGCAACTGCTCTTGCTGCTCTGGCAAAAGAACCGGCTCCGGATTACGTCTGCGAAGCTTATGGTGTGGATAAGCTTGAGTTCGGCATTGATTACATCATTCCCAAACCGCTCGACCTGCGTCTGATCGAATGGGAATCTGCTGCTGTTGCACAGGCTGCAATGGACACCGGTGTAGCCCGCAAGAAGATCGATATCGAAGAATACAAGAAAGAACTGCGCGAACGTCTGGCTGCTTCCAGAAAACGCGTCGGAGAGTTTCTCGAGACCTATGATTTAGATCTCTAGTTCTGCTTGAATAATTTGTAAGAACAACCCCTCCCGGTCTTTCGGGACCGGGAGGGTACAAATGGTGATGAGGTCCTGTATGTAAAGTATCGGCAGTCCTTGCGGATCAGGCAGGTGTTTTCCGAAGCGCTGACAACCCGTTTTTGATGTGCCTATCATTTTCGGGGCAGAGGGGAACATTTTTCCGTGGGGAGGCCACAAGCTCAAGTGAGGGACTATGAGCGATAAACAAGACAGTGGTAACGGACGTAAAATCGGTTTTTTCTTAGGCCCGATTGTTTTTCTGATCATGCTTTTCATGCCCGTTCCTTCGGGGATGGAACCAGCAGCGTGGAAAGTTGCGGCAGTAACGGCCCTGATGGCTATCTGGTGGATTACCGAAGCCATTCCTATTCCGGCAACATCATTAATTCCTATTGCCTTATTTCCGCTGCTGGGTGTTGTTAAATCCGCAGCGGCTTGTGCTCCTTATGCTAACCATCTTATTTACCTGTTTATGGGTGGCTTCTTTCTGGCTGTAACCATGGAAAGATGGAATCTACACAGGCGCATAGCACTGCATACCATTAAAGCCGTGGGAACCAGCCCCGGACGCATGATCCTCGGATTCATGATCGCCACCGGTTTCCTTTCCATGTGGGTTTCCAACACCGCGACAACCATGATGATGGTTCCCATCGGTCTTGCTGTTATCCAGCAGGCTACCGGTTTTGATTCCAAAGATCTTAAAGCCTGCGCCAATGCAGGTCCTGAATCCAACTTCGGCAAATGTCTCATGCTCGGTATCGCCTATGCTGCTTCCATGGGTGGTGTCGGTACCATCATCGGTACTCCTCCGAATACCGTAATGGTCGGTATGGTGGACAAAATGTATGGTGTTCATATCGGTTTCGGCCAGTGGATGCTTTACGGTGTACCTCTTGCCGCAATCATGATCGGTGTTTCATGGTGGCTGTTGACCAAGGTTCTTTTCCCTTCCAAAGGATTGGAACTTGCCGGCGGTGAAGCCATCATTAATAAAGAAATCGAAGCCCTTGGCCCCATGTCCAAGGAAGAGAAGTATATCGTTATTGTCGGTTGTTTCGTTGCAGCATTCTGGTTGTCCCGGGGATTCATGAAACCTCTGGTGAAGGATTTCTGGCCTAACTTCGGTTATGTGCACGATGCTACCATCGGTATTCTTGGTTCATTGATTCTGTTTGCTATTCCTACCAATTTTAAGAAAGGAGAGTTCCTGCTTGATTGGAAAACCGCAGTTAAAATTCCTTGGGACGTAATTCTGCTCTTTGGTGGTGGTCTGGCAATTGCCAACGGATTCTCAAAGACCGGTCTGGCAAGCTTTATTGCATCAAGGTTGACCTTGCTCGACGGCATGACCCTCCTGATGTTTGTTGCCATAGTAGTTCTGATAACCATTTTCTTAACTGAAATCACATCCAATACTGCCACCGCGACCTTGCTCGTACCTATTATGGGTAGTGCGGCAATCGCCATGGGCGTGCATCCTTTTGCCACCATCGTTGGTGCCTGTGTTGCCGCTTCCTTTGCATTCATGCTTCCGGTTGCGACTCCGCCCAACGCTGTTGTTTTCGGTTCCGGCTGTGTGAGCATCAAACAGATGGCTTCGGCTGGATTCTGGCTCAACATGATCGGTGCAGTCCTGATTACCCTCTCGGTGGTCTACCTGCTTCCGGTTCTTTGGGGCGTCAATTTAAGTGTCCTCCCAGACTGGGCTGTTATGCCTAAGTAACACCCCCTACGTTTCCGGGCGGCCAGTTCCGCCCGGAAAATGATTTTTCACGGTATTTAAAATATTTCTTTGAAATTTCTCTGCAGCCGTATGGTTGTGGATTCCATATCTGCGTCCGAAATTCGGACCGGGAGACACCGGATGTCCCGCAAGCATCCTCCGGCAGGGTCACGACCTGTTTGCCTTTTTAGCGCTACAAAGGGTTGCAGCTTATATTCAAGGCAGCACGGCGGACCTCATCAGCACCTCTTGTGGCCGCTGCCGGGTGTCTCCGAACCAGATGTTTCATAAAGCACCATCTGCTTTGTCTTGCTCTTTACATCCAGCACTTTCTTAAACGTCTGGCAGACGACGCTTTTTCCGTTACCTCATAGACGTGATTAAAAATAAAAGATTTGGTATTAGTAAATTCCCACGCAGTAACTGAATTCAGGAGAAAGAATGTCTAAGAGCTTATACATTGCGGCAACAGAGGCCCGGAGCGGAAAATCAGCAATTGTTCTCGGGGTTATGCAACTGCTGTTGACCCATCTGCGCAAGGTTGCGATTTTCAGGCCCATCATTCACGACAACTTCCGTGAACGTGACCACGATATTGATCTTATTCTGCGTCATTTTAAACTGCCGCAGGAATATAAAACTACCTATGCATATACCCAGAGTGAGGCTACCCGCCTGCTCAATGACGGCAAGCATTCCTTGCTGATGGAAAACATTCTTGACCGGTTCAAGGCGCTGGAAGCAAATTACGATTTCGTGCTCTGCGAGGGAACTGACTACCTCGGCGGCGAGGCGGCAGTTGAATTTGAGATAAACCTCGATGTTGCCAGTAATCTAGGTTGTCCTGTTCTGGCTGTGCTCAATGCCATGGACAGTTATGAAGATGAAATCTGCGATCTTGCCAACCGGACCGTGGCAATGTTTGAGGAAAAAGGGCTGGATGTCATCTCTGTCATGGTGAACAGGGCTGCAAGGGAATTTTCTCCTGATCTCGGAGAACGGTTGAGGCGCTGTCTCAAGAGCGAGAGTCATCCATTGGTCTACGTTCTGCCCGATGATAAAAGGCTGGGTAATCCGACCATGTCTGACGTTGTTAAGTGGCTGGATTGCCGGGTGCTTTACGGCCGAGAGCGTCTTGATACGCCCATCGACAACTATGTAGTCGCGGCCATGCAGATTGAGAATTTTCTTAAATATGTCAAAGACGGCAGTCTGATTATTACTCCCGGAGACCGGTCGGACATCATTCTTGCCAGTTTGTCTTCGCGTCTTTCTGATGCTTACCCCAATGTTTCCGGAATCCTGCTGACCGGCGGAATCAAACCGGCCATGACCGTCCATCATTTAATAGAAGGGTGGAAGGGTGTTCCTCTGCCTATTCTGGTTGCTCCGGGCCATACTCATAAAACCGCCCAGATCCTGCGAGGCCTGCACGGTAAAATCGATCCAGAAAATCAGGTTAAGGTGCTCTCGGCCATGGGACTTTTCGAAACTTGTGTGGATTCGCATGAGTTGCAGCAAAAACTTGTATCCAGCCGTTCCACAAAGATCACACCATATATGTTTGAGCACACCCTGCTGCATAAGGCGCGTGAGAACAAGCAGCGCATAGTTCTTCCTGAAGGCAAGGAGGAACGTATCCTGCGGGCTGCGGATATTCTGCGTCGCAGGGATGTTGTGAAACTCACCCTGCTCGGAAACGAGGATGAGATCAGGAAGACTGCCTCGGATATCGGAATCAGCCTGAACGGTATTGAAATTGTTGATCCGGTAAAGTCAGAGCATTTTGAGCTTTTTGTTGATGAGTATTACGAGTTGCGCAAGCATAAGTGCATTGTAAAGGATGATGCCCGTGACCGCATGAGCGATCCCACTTATTTCGGGACCATGATGGTGTATACGGGAGTGGCTGACGGAATGGTTTCCGGTTCAATCACCACTACAGCACAGACCATCCGCCCGGCTTTTGAGTTTATTAAGACCAAACCCGGTTTTTCCATTGTCTCCAGTGTGTTTCTCATGTGTCAGAATGATAGGGTCATGGTTTACGGTGACTGCGCAGTGAACCCGAATCCCAATGCGCAGGAACTTGCTGAAATTGCCGTCAGTTCCGCCCACACAGCGAAGATTTTCGGCATCGAACCAAAAGTTGCCATGCTTTCTTATTCTACCGGGGAGTCCGGCAAGGGGCGTTCTGTGGATAAGGTAAAAGAGGCTACTGAACTGGTACGTAAAATAGCACCTGAAATTGCGGTGGAAGGCCCGTTGCAGTTTGATGCTGCCGTGGACCCGGATGTTGCTTCCGAGCTCATGCCGGATAGTGAAGTTGCCGGGCAGGCCACTGTTTTGATTTTTCCAGATTTAAATACCGGGAACAATACCTACAAGGCCGTGCAGCGGTCGCAGCCGGAATCTGTTGCCATCGGCCCGGTTTTGCAAGGCTTGAAAAAACCGGTCAACGACCTGAGCCGCGGATGCACAGTGCGTGATGTTGTCAACACTGTGGCGATCACCGCTATTCAGGCTATTGCAGAGAAAGATCGGCAGGAAAATCAAGCCGGGAGGGAGTAATCTTTTAAAATATTTTTTGTGTGATTGAATGCACTTCCAAAGGGGGGATCTGGTCTCAAGGCCGGATATGAACCTTGGAAGTGCCGGTGTTTCAGGCATTTTGAACGGCTGACCAACTTTTTTGCATTTATCAGCCCGGAAGCAGTGAAATACGGGTAGGCAACGCGTATAGTCATGTGCTACACTTTTCGACGCACGCCTTCCCAACCATAAAGACACGGAGAATAATGTAATGGCAAAAAAAATGAAAACCATGGATGGTAACCAAGCCGCTTCCTACGTAGCCTACGCTATGTGTGAAACAGCAGCCATCTATCCTATTACCCCGTCATCCCCCATGGCCGAACTGGCTGACGAGTGGGCTGTTCAGGGTCTGAAGAATATTTTCGATACCACCATGGAAGTCCGCGAGTTGCAGTCCGAAGCAGGTGCTGCCGGTGCTCTGCACGGTGCGCTGGCTGCAGGTAACCTTTCCTGTACCTTCACTGCATCTCAGGGTCTGCTGCTGATGATCCCCAACATGTACAAGATTGCGGGTGAACTTCTTCCCACTGTTTTCCATGTATCCGCACGCGCAGTTGCAGGACAGGCCCTGTCCATCTTCGGCGACCATCAGGACGTAATGGCCTGTCGTCAGACCGGATTTGCAATGCTTGCTTCCAACTCTGTTCAGGAAGCTCTCGACCTCGCGCTGGTTTCCCACCTCGCTACCGTTGAATCCAGCATTCCTTTTGTTCACTTTTTCGACGGTTTCAGAACTTCCCACGAAGTTCAGAAGATCGAACTGATCGATTACGAAGATATGGCTGCAGCCCTTAACTGGGATAAAGTCCGTGACTTCCGCGACCGCGCTCTGAACCCTGAGCATCCGCATACCCGCGGTACCGCCCAGAACCCTGATATTTACTTCCAGGCCACTGAAGCAATCAACCCCTACCGTGATGCTGTTCCCGGTTATGTTGAAGACGCAATGGCTAAGGTTAAGGAAATCACCGGTCGTGAATACAAACTTTTCGACTATGTCGGTCATCCTGAAGCGGAAGACATCATTGTTGCCATGGGTTCCGGCTGCGAAGCCATTGAGGAAACCATTGAGCATCTCGTTGCTGAAGGTCAGAAAGTCGGTCTGGTAAAAGTCCGCCTGTACCGTCCTTTCTCCATCGAACATCTTGGTCGCGCTATCCCCGCAACCTGCCAGCAGATCACTGTTCTGGACCGCACCAAAGAAGGCGGCGCCATCGGTGATCCCCTGTACCTCGATGTCTGCACCGCGCTTAAGGAAATGAACATCGACCTGCCTGTTTATGCCGGACGTTACGGCCTCGGTTCCAAGGAATTCACTCCTTCCATGATCAAGGCTGTCTACGACAACATGAAGTCTCTGGCTCCCAGACATCACTTCACCATCGGTATCAACGACGATGTTACCCGCCTTTCCCTTGAAATCGGCGAAAATCTCGATACCACTCCTGAAGGCACTGTTCAGTGCAAGTTCTGGGGTCTCGGTTCTGACGGTACTGTCGGCGCAAACAAACAGGCCATTAAAATCATCGGTGATAAAACCGATATGTACGCACAGGGTTACTTTGCCTATGACTCCAAAAAGTCCGGCGGTATCACCGTATCCCACCTGCGTTTCGGTAAGAGCCCCATCAAGTCCACTTACCTTGTTGAAATCTCCGATTTCATCGCCTGTCATAACCCCAGCTATGTAAAGCTTTACGATCTGCTGGACGGTATTCGTGAAGGCGGTACCTTCCTGCTGAACACCAGCATGGGCCTTGAAGAACTGGAATCTGAGCTGCCCGCAAAACTGCGCCGCAAGATTGCTCAGAACAATCTCAAGTTCTACGTAATCGACGGTGTTAAGATTGCCGGTGAAGTAGGACTCGGCGGACGTATCAACATGGTTATGCAGACCGCTTTCTTCAAACTGGCAAACGTTATTCCTTTTGAAGATGCAGTCAAATACCTGAAAGAATCCATTCAGACAGCTTACGGCAAGAAGGGCGAGAAGATCGTCAACATGAACAACGCTGCCGTTGATCAGGCCGAAGCAAATCTGATTGAAATCAAATATCCCGAAAGCTGGGCTACCGCAGAAGATGAAGAAGCAGTCGAATCCTTCGAACCTGAATTCATCACTGACGTAGTCAAGCCCATTCTCGCCCAGAAAGGTGACGATCTCCCGGTCAGCGCTTTCTCTCCTGACGGACGTTTCCCCATGGGTACTTCCCGTTTTGAAAAGCGCGGTGTTGCAATCATGGTTCCCGAGTGGATCATTGACAACTGCATCCAGTGTAACCAGTGCTCCTTTGTCTGCCCGCACAGCGCCCTGCGCCCTGTTCTCGTAGATGAAGAAGAAATGAAGATTGCACCTGAGAGCTTTGAAACCATGGAAGCCAAGGGCAAAGGCATGGAAGGCCTCAAGTATCGCATGCAGGTCAATACCCTTGACTGTCAGGGTTGCGGTAACTGCGCAGATATCTGCCCCGCCAAGGAAAAAGCTCTGGTTATGAAGCCTCTGGCTACCCAGACCGAAAAAGAAGTTCCCAACTACGACTTCTCCGAAATCGTATCCTTCAAGGATCGCATCCTGCCCCGCACCAGCGTTAAGGGCAGCCAGTTCCAGCAGTCTCTGATGGAATTCTCCGGTGCATGTGCCGGTTGCGGTGAAACTCCTTACGTCAAGGTTCTCACCCAGCTCTTCGGTGAGCGCATGATCATTGCCAACGCTACCGGTTGTTCCTCCATCTGGGGCGCTTCCGCACCTTCCACTCCTTACTGCGAGAACATTGAAGGTCACGGTCCTGCTTGGGGTAACTCCCTGTTCGAAGATGCTGCTGAATACGGCTTCGGTATGGAAATGGCCATTTCTAACCGCCGTAACCGTCTGAAAATGCAGATGGAACAGGCTCTTGATCTGGACATTACTGATGAACTGAAAGCAGCTCTTAGAGGCTGGATCGAAAACAAGGATGACGCTGCCAAGTCCCTCGAATACGGTGACCAGCTGCGTGAACTCCTTGCTGTAGAAGCTGACAACTATGACCTGCTGCTCGAAATCGAAGAGCAGGAAGACATATTCACCAAGAAGTCCGTATGGTGCTTCGGTGGTGACGGATGGGCATACGACATCGGTTTCGGCGGTCTTGACCACGTTCTCGCTTCCGGCAAGGACATCAACATCCTCGTTATGGATACCGAAGTATACTCCAACACCGGTGGTCAGGCATCCAAGGCAACTCCGCTCGGTTCCGTTGCCAAGTTCGCCGCTGGCGGTAAGCATACTTCCAAGAAAGACCTCGGCCGCATGATGATGAGCTACGGCTACGTTTATGTTGCTTCCGTCTCCATGGGCGCTAACAAGAATCAGGTAATGAAGGCTTTCCTCGAAGCAGAAGCATACCCCGGACCTTCCCTGATCATTGCTTACGCTCCCTGCATCAACCAGGGTATCCGCAAGGGTATGGGTAAAACCCAGCTCGAAGGTCAGCTCGCAGTTGAGTCCGGCTACTGGCCGCTTTACCGCTTCGACCCCCGCCGCGAAGAAAACGGCGAGAACCCGCTGGTTGTTGAGTACAAAGAACCTGACGGAACTCTGCAGGAATTCCTTTCCGGCGAAAACCGTTACGCAATGCTCGAGCGCATGATGCCCGAAGCATCCAAGACCATGCGTGCCGGTATCGAAAAGGATTGCCTGAAGAGATACAAAATGCTCAAGCAGCTTTCTGAGCTTGATTATTCCCACGAGTAACCAAGTTGCTGTAAAAGCCTTAGTATAAATCAAGGCCCCCGTATCCGATGGATGCGGGGGCCTTTTCGTCTTCAAGTGGGGAGTTAAAGCTATGCGCTTTGGCTTTCCAGCAAGGCAAGTTCGGCTTGAAGTGCAGCAAGTTCCACTTCCTTTGTCTTCAGTTCTTTTGCGGCTTTTTCATCGTTGTCAGCTTGTGAGCGAAGATGCTGGATTTCGGATTCAAGTTTTTCGATCTCGTCTTCCTTATCTTCTACATCACTGCTCTCACTTGAGGAGGAAGCTGCTGAGCCTTCGGCGGCTCCAGCTTGCTTTCCTGCCCCTGCCCCTGCCATGGCACTGGCTTGCTGGTTTTCTTCACCGCCGCCCATTCCTCCACCGGGGGCACCTCCTTCTCCATCCGGAGGCATTCCTCCGGGAGGCATGCCACTGGGCCGCCCTCCTGGGCGGGGCATATTTTCCGGGTCTATACCGTTTTCCTCGGCAAAACTTTCCATGGTATCTTTCAAGTCTTCGCGTTGTTCCTTAGTAAGGTCTCCGGGGTTCTGGGCACCGTATTCTTCCATTTTTGATTTGAACAACTCCATGGCTTCAGCTGAAATTTTGACGGTATCACCGTCTTTTAGACGTTCATCTATGGTTTTTCGCTGTTCGTCTTGTTCGTTCTGGTTCAATTTGAACACACCTGTTGAAGCTGAGCTGCCTAGTGAATCAATTGTGACCATAAAAACACTCCTTTTGTTTAAAAGATTTAAGGTTGCCTTAAGCAAAGCAATGTTTCGGCCAGTATTTATTAAGAGCAAATAAAGAATTATTAAGAAATATGCATGATTCGAAATGCGCAAAAAAGCCCCCGTATCCGATGGATTCGGGGGCCTTTCAAATTTATAGAAGAGGTTTGCTAGCCTTTACCTTTGGTCTTGGTTTTTCCGGGCTGCGCATTTTTTTCGATGTAGTCGATAAGCTTACCGGCAACATCGATTCCTGTTGTGTTTTCAATACCTTCAAGTCCGGGGGAGGAGTTTACTTCCATGACTACCGGACCGTGGTTTGAACGCAGGATATCAACCCCGCAGAAACCCAGCCCCATGATCTTGGCACTGCGAACTGCGGTGGAGCGCTCTTCAGGTGTGATTCTTACCTGACTGGCAGATCCGCCCTGATGAAGGTTGGAACGGAAATCTCCTTCGCGGCCCTGTCTTTTCATGGAAGCGATAACCTTGCCTCCGACTACAAGGCAGCGGATGTCCGAACCGGATGCTTCAGATATAAATTCCTGTACAAGTATGTTCGCTTCAAGGCCTTTGAAGGCCTCAATGATACTGGCTGCGGTGTTTCTGGTTTCCGCAAGCACAACTCCCTTGCCCTGTGTTCCTTCCAGCAGTTTGATAACCAGCGGGGCGCCGCCCACAATATCAATCAGGTCTTCAGTATACTGAGTTGAGTGGGCAAAGGCTGTCACGGGAAGTCCGATACCTTTACGGGCCAGCAGCTGCAGGCTGCGAAGCTTGTCTCTGGAGCGGGTGATGGCTACGGATTCATTGACGCAGTAAACACCCATCATTTCAAATTGGCGTACTACCGCACAACCGTAAAAAGTGATGGATGCGCCGATACGCGGGATGATAGCATCAAATCCCTCAAGTTTTTCCCCTTTGTAAAGGATACTGGGGTTGTGAGAAGTGATGTTCATGTAGCAGCGCAGGGGGTTGATGACCCGCACTTCATGTCCACGTGCCTTACAGGCTTCCACAAGTGAATTAGTAGAGTATAGTTCCCGTTTGCGGGAAAGGATGCCGATTTTCATTCGTGCCTCCCGAAATTTTTATTTGTAAAATTCAGCAGCGTGCTTTCTGCCCAGCAGATATGATGCGTCAGGATCGACAAGAAGTCGGTCTTCCATTGCTGTTCTGCCCAAAAGCATCCGAAATTTCATGGAATCTCGATTCGTAAGTGTCAGTTCAATGTTCCAGCTCATATCACCCATAACGAGCTGTGAAACGATTACTGGGCGCTCTTCACTTACGCCCCCGGAGTTGGTGACTGTACGGAAGTCAATAACCGGGGCCTCACAAAAAATTTCAATGTCGGTACGCTTCTGAATCGGATGGATACCAAATCTGATCCATTTATTTCCGTCACGTTCAAAAAAGTCCTGCTGAAAAGAATGAAGGCAGGAAGTCTTCGCCCCGGTATCAGTTTTAAATTTGATAGCCGGAATATTCAATTGCGGGAAAGCTCCCCATTCCCTCCAGCCGATGACCGTTTTCCCCTGTATGTTTTCAGGACAGTACATAAGCTGCTCCTTGATTATGAATTATGTAGAAAAATGAAGCATGGCGCAGAATAATCAAGATGAATTGAGTATATCAGCTCTCTGGGCAAGAGTGTGCTTCTATTTATGGCGAGGTAGGGCATATAGCTGTCAGCTGTGAAATGCAAGTAAAAAACGCAAGCTTTACAATTTATGGCATTTGAACTCACAATCAGGCCCGGCTTGCAAAAAGCCGCATTTCAGGCAACAAGGGAACCACTTTTGTTAAGGAGTCTTATTTTGACTGGAATAAATGCAACCTCACCGCTTGATGAGAAAGTTGCTCACAGTGCCGGCTTGATGTCCGGTATGCTGGAAATGTATCCTCCGGAACGGATTGCCGTGGCTTGGACCGGGGGCAAGGATTCCACTGTGGTGCTGGCCCTTTGGCGAGAGGTTCTTAAGAATAAAGGAAAGGAAGCTTCTCTGGTACTGGTTCCTCAGGCTTTGTCCATTGATACCGGGATAAAGTTTTCAGAAGTGATGGCTTTCCGGGATCGCATTGCTTTGCAATGGGGCGTGGATGTTAAAATCATCAGGCCTGAAGTGGACCTCTCCAGCTATCCCGTTGCAGAAAATCCGGTGAAGTGCTGCGCTGATCTGAAGATTAAGCCTTTGCAAAAGGCCATAGATGAATTTGAAATTGACCTGCTTATCACCGGAATTCGTCGCGACGAGCATCCCAGCAGGGCTGGGCGAAGATATATGGAAGTGCGTGATGATCCTGACCACACTCTGCTCAATCCGATACTCGAATGGACAGAGATGGATATCTGGTCTTTTATTACCATGCATCAGATTCCGCACTGTGAACTATATGGTCAAGGCTACCGTTCACTCGGCTGTCAGCCTTGCACTGCAAAAGGCGGAATGACTGAACGCGAAGGGCGCAGTGCAGAAAAAGAGCGCAATCTGGAACAGCTTACTTCCATGGGATATTTTTAAAGAACAGTTATGATGCGCTTCGCGCTTTTGATATTTGATTTCGCCTCCGGCGGCCAAAGGAGCTCAGCCCCTTTGGAATCCCTAGTAGGGGCTTGGGGTTTTAAAAGTTAAAGAGAGATAGATTTATGAGAGTTAATTTTTGTTTGTCCAGTTATGATGTTCATGAATCCTGGCGTGGATTTTTTACCCTTCCGCAGATGATGGAACTTGATAAAATCAGTTCTTCCATTGGTAAGGATTTTACACCCAATGCTGATAAAGTTCTGCGTTTCTGTGAGACCGATCTTTCTAATATGAAGGTAGTTATTCTTGGACAGGACCCTTACCCCCAGATGGGTGTTGCAACAGGCAGGGCCTTTGAGGTTGGTGATATCAAGACTTGGGGTGAGCTGAAGCGCAATGCTTCATTGGTCAATATCCTCAAGCTCTTGCATAAGAACTTTCTTCAGGCTGATGATGTTGAAGGTATCGCTAATATCAGGAAAGATATTGAATCCGGTACGTTTCCGGTACTGCCTCCGAAAAAGCTTTTCAGCCACCTTGAAGAAGAGGGTGTGCTTTTCATGAACACCGCTTTGACCTGCCAGCTTGAGAATCCCGGCAGCCATACTGATATCTGGAGCTATTTCTCCTCTGCACTTCTGCAGTATATCCAGCAGAAAAATGCATCAGCAAAATGGCTCCTCTGGGGCAAGGATGCACAGGATATTGCGGCCTTCGTACCAGAATCCCAAAAATTGACCAGCTATCATCCGCGTTTGTTCAATAAAACACCCGGCTCCTTCCTCGGTGAAAACCATTTCGCCCATTGTCCCGAAATTAATTGGGTAAAATAAGATTTAACCAATCTAATTTATTCGTTGGCACAATTTTGCTATCCCCGGACGCGAAGCCTGATAAAAGGTTTTGAAAAGGGGAGTCCAGAGGGGAAAAACTTTTGCAAAAGTTTTTCCCCTCTGGCCGCCGGAGGCTCGAAAAAGCGAGCCTTGGCTCTTATAACAATATGTATTATGCTACCGCGCACGTTATTTTTATATTAGCTGCCAAACTGAATAAATCAGGTGAAAAATGATCAATAGAAAAAAGACCCGTGAGCTGTTCATCGGGAACGTTGGTATTGGTGGAGACAACCCGATCAGGGTCCAGTCCATGTGCAACACCGACACCCGTGATGCCCTTTCCACTCGGGCGCAGATTGACGCACTGGCTGAAGCCGGATGCGAAATAGTGCGTGTTGCCGTGCCGGACGAAGAAGCTGCCAAGGCCCTGCCGCAGATCCGCAAGGGTTCTCCGGTTCCGCTGGTGGCGGACATCCATTTCGATTACCGTCTGGCGCTTGCCGCTATTGATGCCGGAATCGATGCCCTGCGCATTAACCCCGGTAACATCGGAGGCGAGGATAAGGTTGATTCCGTGGTCGCTGCTGCCAAGGAACGCAACGTCCCCATCCGTATCGGCGTTAACGGCGGTTCGCTGGACAAAGCACTGCTTGCCAAGTATGGCGGTCCGACTCCTCAGGCAATGGTCGAAAGTGCGCTGGAGCACGTGGCTCTGCTGGAAAAGAGAAATTTCTACAATACCAAGATTTCCCTGAAATCTTCATCAGTGCTGAACACTATCGCCGCTTACAAGCTGCTGGCTGAAAAGGTGGATTACCCGCAACACGTGGGTATTACCGAGGCCGGAACTCTGGTGCGCGGTGCAGTCAAATCTTCCGTAGGGCTGGGTATCCTGTTCTGGGAAGGCCTTGGCGATACTATGCGCGTTTCACTGACCCATGATCCGGTAGCGGAAGTTGGCGTTGCGTGGGAAATCCTGCGTTCGCTGGGATTGCGTGAACGCGGGCCTGAGATTGTTTCCTGCCCCACCTGCGGGCGTACCGAGATTGATCTTATCGGTCTGGCCCAGAAGGTGGAAGACAACCTGCGCGGTGTTGAGGATGTTTTCACCGTGGCGGTCATGGGTTGCGTGGTCAACGGTCCCGGTGAGGCCCGTGAGGCCGACCTCGGTATTGCCGGGGGCCGCGGACTGGGGATTATCTTCCGCAAGGGTGAGGTCGTCCGCAAGGTCAAGGGCGATGAGAACCTGCTGCCTGAATTTATGAAAGAAATAGAATTATTCCTGAAAGAAAAGAGAGGACAATAAATGCGTTTAAGCCGTTACTATATTCCTACATTGAAAGAAGACCCTTCCGAAGCGGAAGTGGTTTCCCATAAACTGCTCATGCGTGCGGGTATGATCCGCAAGCTGACCAGCGGTATTTACAACTACCTGCCGCTGGGACTTAAGTCCGTGAACAAGGTTGCCGCCATCGTGCGTGAGGAAATGAACCGTGCGGGCGCACTGGAAGTGCTTATGCCCATGGTCCAGCCCGGTGACCTCTGGCAGGAAACCGGACGCTGGGATTACTACGGCAAGGAACTGCTGCGCGTGAAAGACCGTCACGGCCGTGATTACTGCCTCGGACCCACCCACGAAGAAGTAATTACCGACCTTGTGCGTGGCGAAGTAAAATCCTACAAGCAGCTTCCTCTCAATCTGTATCAGATTCAGACCAAATTCCGTGATGAAATCCGTCCCCGTTTCGGCCTGATGCGCGGGCGTGAATTCATCATGAAAGATGCATACTCCTTTGATAAGGATGAAGCCGGTGCAGAAGAATCCTATCGCGGAATGTTCGAGGCTTACAAGAAAGCTTTCTCCCGCATCGGGCTGAACTTCCGTCCCGTTCAGGCGGATTCCGGCGCTATCGGCGGTGACTTTTCTCACGAATTCCACGTGCTGGCCGATACCGGGGAAGATACCATCGCAGTCTGCAAGGACGAGAAATGCGGCTACGCTGCAAACCTTGAAAAAGCAAAGGTTGCGGCTCCTGCTGGCGAAAGCATGCTTAATACTGAATGCCCCGCAATCGAAGAAGTCGCCACTCCCGGCAAACACACCGTGGAAGAAGTTTGCGAATTCCTCGGCGTAGAGCAGGATAAGCTGGTTAAGACCCTGCTTTTCACTGTTGACGGTGAGCCTGTTGCTGCTCTTGTACGCGGTGACCGTGAACTCAATGACGTTAAGCTGCGCAACCTTGTTGGCGGTAACGAAATTGAAATGGCAAGCGAGGAACAGGTCAAGGAATGGACCGGAGCACCTGTCGGTTTTGCCGGTCCCGTTGGTCTTAAAATCGAGCGTATTTTCGCTGACCATGAATTGCTGGCCGCCACCGACTGGATTGCCGGTGCTAACAAGGGTGATACCCATATCAAACATCTTTCCCTTGGCCGTGACTGCAAGATTGAGCAGTTCGCTGACCTGCGCGTGATCACCGAAGCTGATTGCTGCCCTGAGTGCGGCGCGGCTATCGAGTTCACCAAGGGTATTGAAGTCGGTCATGTTTTCAAACTCGGTTCCAAGTACTCCAAGTCCATGGAAGCTACTTTCCTTGATGAAAACGGCAAGACCCAGCCTATGGTCATGGGTTGTTACGGTATCGGCGTTTCCCGTATTGTTGCTTCCGCTATTGAGCAGAACAATGATGAAAACGGTGCCATCTTCCCTCCGACCATCGCGCCTTTCGAACTCTGCGTGATCTCACTCGGAGGTAAGGATGAAGCTGTGAACGAGAAAGCTGAAGAGCTTTATAATGAACTCATGCAAATGGGTATCGACGCAGCTTACGATGACCGCAGTGAGCGTCCGGGTGTAAAATTTGCTGACGCTGACCTGATCGGTTATCCCATGCAGCTGGTTATCGGCGGTAAGGGTCTCAAGAACGGTATTGTTGAAGCCAAGAACCGTAAGACCGGTGAAAAGATTGAACTGCCCCTTGAAGGTTTTACTGAAGCTTTCAAAGCATGGCGCGCCGAAATCTGGCAGTCATGGGGACTTGAAGCTAAATAATTCAATGAGGTTGGTGCTGTTTAGGCAGTACCAACCTTATATTTAAATATGAAGATATTTTCTGTAACTGACATAACCCGCGCCGTTAAGGATGTTCTGGAAACAGAATTTCCGTTTATCTGGGTGCGGGGACAGGTTACGAACTTGGCCCGGCCTGCGTCCGGGCATATTTATTTTACGCTCACTGACGGTGATGCGGGCTTATCTGTGGTCTGGTTCAAAGGAAATCAGCGTGCGGGTGGAACAGATGGTGAAGAGTCCATCAATCCGCTGACCGGGGAAATTGAATCCGGTGGCCCGTTGGAACTTGAGGACGGCATGGAAATACTCTGTGCCGGACACATGAATGTCTATCCCCCGCGTGGAGTATATCAGCTTGTAGCTGAATTGGTGCAGGAGCAGGGCGTCGGTGATCTGAAGCTTGCCTTCGAAGCCATGAAACGCAAGCTGGCTGAAAAAGGATATTTTGACGAAGACCGCAAGATGGAAATCCCCCGCTCAGCTAAACGGGTGGCAGTGGTCACTGCTCCCACGGGTGCAGCTGTCCGGGATTTTCTGAAGATTGCCGAAACTCGCGGCACCGGAGCGGAGATCAGGATTTATCCCACACTGGTGCAGGGTGACCTCGCGCCGGGACAAATTGCTCAGGCCCTTGATGCTGTTTATGATGACGGCTGGGCCGAAGTCGTGGTGCTCATCCGCGGCGGCGGTTCGCTGGAAGATCTTTGGGCCTTTAATACCGAGCAGGTTGCGGACGCTCTTTTTCGGGCCACTGTTCCGGTGGTCTGTGGAGTAGGGCATGAAGTGGATGTTTCCATTGCCGACTACGTTGCAGATAAGCGAGTGGCGACTCCCACCCATGCGGCGCAGGAGCTTTGGCTCCGTCGGGAGACCTTGATGCAGACAGTGGACGAATTGGACAGTTCGCTTGTCCGTAGTTTTGATAATTTTCTGAATGTGCGTGAATCAGGACTTGAAACCCTGCAAAAAGGACTGAGCTGGTTATCTCCAGCGCAACGCATTGAACGGTTGCTGACCTCCTTTGCTGAGGAAGCGGAACGGTTGGACCGTGCTTCCGTGAAATTTGTGAACGCAAAATCTGACGCGGTCGCAGCTTTGGCTCACCGTTTGGCTTTTGTCTTTGGTGAAGAGCGGGTTGAACGCATGGAGTATGATTTATCAGCTTTGCAAAGCAGATTTTCCCGCGCCGCAGATATATTTCTGAAAGATAAGCTGGCTGAATATGAAAATGCAGCCACCTCATTGCGGATGCTGGACCCGGAAAGTCCGCTGGAACGGGGTTATTCCCTAGTGACAGTGGAAAAGAGCGGAACATTTTTGCGCAGCCCGGATGAGGTTGCAGACGGCGACGCTATCCGGGTACGGGTAAAATCAGGTGAAGTCAGGGCAAGGGTTACATCTGAATAATTTGTGGAGATTATTTAAAATGAATGGATACAAACAATTTCGTGTTGCTCTTCTGACCCTGATTCTGCTTCTGCTCTGTGCCTCCACCGCGTTGGCATCGGTGTTTCTGGCTTACCCTCAAAAGGTCGGCCTTGGTGAGCCGTTTCTGGTCCGGGTAACTTCTGATAAACCGCTGGAGTCTGTTTCCATCAAATGGAAAGGCAAAAGCGTGAAGCCTGAAATCCGTAACTGGAAAGGGCGTTCCGTCGCGCTGGCAATGTTCGGCACTGATGTTCTTTCTGATAAAACCGGTCGGGACAAGCTGGTAATTACAACCGTATCGGAAGGCAGGGAGCGTACTTTCGGGCGCACCGTTAAGGTTAATAAGAAAAAGTATCGCATCCAGCGGCTGACTCTGCCCGAAAAAATGGTCACTCCGCCTAAGGAAGTCTTCGACAAGATCGCACAGGACCGTAAGGAAGTTGCCGCAGCCAAGGCATCAATGAGCCCTGAGCGTAAATGGTATGTTCCTTTTACCCGCCCGACCAAAGGTTCTCAGTCCAGCCCCTATGGCGCCCAGCGTATTTTGAACGGGAAGCCTAAGAATCCGCATCGAGGACTTGATTTCCGCGGAGCCAAAGGGAATGCTATTAAAGCTATGGCTGACGGCAGGGTTGTGCTGGTTGGCGACCATTACTACGCTGGAAATTCAGTCTATATTGATCACGGCAGCGGAGTGGTCACTATGTATTTCCATCTTTCACGGATAGATGTTAAGGAAGGCGAATTAGTGGAGCGCGGTCAGCTTATCGGCGGTATCGGTTCCACAGGAAGGGTTACCGGACCGCACCTGCATATGAGTGTATCTGTGCAAGGAAAACTGGTTGATCCGGCCTATGTCCTCTATAAAACAACCGACCAATTGCTCGGAATAAAATAAGATTCTTAGAACTCGAAGCGGCTAAGCCTAATAAAAGGTTTTGAAGAGTCCAGAGAAACTTTTGCAAAAGTTTCTTTGGCCCTCGGAGAGCCGCCGGAGGCATCTTTTGACAAAAGACAATAAAACATTTGAAGACCGTCTTGACCGCTTGAAGGCGATAGTGTCAGCCCTTGAAAAGGGAGACTTACCCCTTGAGGAAGGAGTGGCCCTGTTTAAGGAAGGCCAGACTATTTCCAAGGAATGCGCCGCACAGCTGGAAAAGGCCCGTAACGAAGTAAAAATAGTCACTGGCGGCGAAGTTGAAGACTTTGACGTTGATACAGAAGAGGATACAGCGGATGACAGTTAAAGAAAAACTCGCAGTGCATGCTGCGGATGTTGAAAAATATCTTGGTGAATGTCTTAAGGGTATGGAGATTCCTGAAAATCTTCTCGAATCCATGGAATACAGCCTGCTGGCCGGAGGCAAGCGGTTGCGCCCGGTGCTCGTTCTGGTCTGGGCTCAAATGCTCGGTGCCAAGAAAGAGGCGGTCATGCCTTTTGCCGCCAGCCTTGAGATGATTCATACCTATTCGCTTATCCATGATGACCTTCCGGCAATGGATGACGATGATCTGCGTCGCGGCAAGCCTTCAAACCACAAGAAGTTTGACGAAGCCACAGCGATTCTCGCCGGTGACGGCCTGCTTACCGAAGCTTTCGGTTTTATGGCTAAAGCTGATGCTCCTGCTGAATATGTTGTCGAAGCCATTTCATTGATGGCGAAATCAGCAGGCAGCCCGGGCATGGTCGGCGGTCAGGTTGTGGACATGAGCTACACCGGTCGCGAAGGCGTGACCCTTGATGAACTCAAAGTCATGCATTCCATGAAAACCGGTGCTCTTATTCTTTCTGCTTGTAAATCAGGCGCAATTCTGGCTAAAGGAGCAGGAGCGTCTGAAGATGATGTCAGACGAGCAGAAGAATACGGAAGGCTTATCGGTGTTGCATTCCAGATCGTGGATGATGTTCTGGATGTTGTCGGCGATGAAGCTACCCTCGGCAAGCCTGTGGGCAGCGACATCGAGCAGGGTAAGTCCACTTACCCCAGCCTGATCGGTCTTGATGAAAGTAAGGAACTGGCCCGCAAGTATGTTGATGAGGCTGTTGAGTTGCTTTCACCGTATTCGGGTGAAGAAGCCGAGTTTCTCGCAGAACTGGCCCGCTATATAGTGGATCGGGTTTACTAGAAGAAAATCAAGCTCGGTCAGTAAAAGATTTTTTATACATTGCGAAGTTAACAGTGTTAAGTAGTGTGCGCCAAGCAGTGGATTCCAGAGGGAGTTGGGGAGTTTGCTGTTACGCTGCTTAAATTTAGAGATATTGAAACCAGTGGTGAGGTTCATTGGAATATGAGTAAAAATGATTCTTCCTGCGGATGCGGCAAATATGAGCTTCTGCAGAAAATAAATAATCCTGCGCAGGTTCAGGAGCTAAGCGATGAGCAATTGACTCAGCTGGCAGAAGAACTGCGTCAGTGTATCATAAATACCGTTTCCGTGGGCGGTGGGCACCTTGCTCCTTCTCTCGGGGTAATTGAATTGACTTTGGCGTTGTTCAAGTGTTTCGACCTTGATCGGGACCGTCTGGTATGGGATGTTGGTCATCAGGCTTATGCCCATAAAATTTTGACCGGGCGTTACAACAATTTCCATACATTGCGCCAGAAAGACGGTATCAGCGGATTTCCGCGTATGGCGGAAAACCCCTATGATCATTTCGGCGTAGGGCATTCCAGTACCTCCATTTCCGCAGCGCTCGGTATGGCTGTTGCCAGTGACCTTGAAGGGGAAAACCGTAACTGTGTGGCAGTTATCGGTGACGGATCCATGACCGCAGGACAGGCTTTTGAAGGGCTTAACCAGGCCGGGGGTATGAAGCGTAAGATGGTGGTTATTCTCAATGATAACGAGATGTCCATATCCACCAACGTGGGAGCTCTTTCCGCGTTCCTTAGCCGCAAGCTTTCCCATCCGGTGATGAACCGTTTCAAGAAGGATTTTGAGTCCATTCTGAAGCAGATTCCCAAGATCGGTGATGATCTGGCCATGTATGCCAAGCGCGGTGAGGATTCTTTTAAGAGTTTCTTCACTCCCGGTATGCTTTTCGAGTCTCTTGATTTCACCTATCTTGGACCCATCGACGGTCATAACCTGAATGATCTGGTCGATGTTTTGGAACAGGTCAAGCAGATGGATGGTCCGGTGCTGGTTCATGTCCTGACAAAGAAAGGCAAGGGGTATACCCCGGCTGAAGACAATCCTACCTATTTTCACGGTGTGGGCAGCTTTGAGCCGGAGACAGGCCGTGCCAAGAAGTTCAAGGGCGGACTGCCTTCCTATACCGACGTTTTCGGTAATACTCTCTGTAAGCTGGCGGAAAAGGATGACAAGATTGTTGCCATTACTGCCGCCATGCCCGAAGGTACCGGAACCGATAAATTCCGCGAGCAGTTTCCTGACCGTTTCGTTGATGTGGGTATCTGTGAGCAGCATGCAGTGACCTTTGCCGCAGGACTTGCGACTCAGGGATTTAAGCCTGCGGTAGCTATCTATTCGACTTTCCTGCAGCGATCCTATGATCAGGTGGTGCATGATGTCTGTCTGCAGAACCTGAATGTGAATTTCTTCCTCGACCGTGGCGGACTGGTCGGAGCCGATGGTGCAACCCATCACGGTGTATTCGACATGTCCTACATGCGCCATATTCCGAATTTGGTCTTTATGGCTCCCAAGGACGAGGCCGAGCTTTCCCGTATGGTAAGAACTGCCATTGATTTTGATGGACCTGCTGCGGTGCGTTATCCGCGCGGTGTCGGTATCGGGGCGATTCTTGAAGAGACCCCCAGCACCCTTGAAATCGGTGAAGGTGAACTGCTGCGCGACGGTTTTGACGGGGTGGTAATCACTGTCGGTTCAAGGGTCTGGCCTGCCGTTGAAGCTGTGGAACAGATTGATGAAGAATACGGCAAGGCTGTAGCGGTCTTTAATGCCCGTTTTATCAAGCCGCTGCCTGAAAAACAGATTCTGGAACTGGCTTCCCGCTTCAAGAAAATTCTTATTGTGGAAGAGAATGCCAAGGCTGGCGGATTCAGCTCCGCAGTAGTTGAATTGCTGGTGGACAACAATGCCATTGACGGACACGAGATCAAGCGTCTCGGTATCCCCGATGAGTTCATTGAGCACGGAACCCAGCTTGAGCTTCGCAATGAGCTTGGCATTGATACCGCTGGTATGAAGAAGGCCATGGTCGAGATGCTTGGACTGGATTAATTCTTCAGTCCTTATTTAGATATAAAAAGTAAAGGGTTAGCCTCAGATGAGGCTAACCCTTTTTTTGTTGGTTTGCGTGAATAATTAATTTTTGGTCAAGGCATCCGAAATTGCGGGAGAATTAACTATCCGGCCAAGCTGTTCTTCCAAAGCTTCTGGGACTACTTTCATAGCGTGTTTAGGGGGATTCATAAAATTGCCTCCCAAGTTATCTGAGCCATGCAGGGCGGTCTCGGCTATACGCATGCCTGATTCATTGTAGACTGTAGCTTTAATGTCGTAATGCATATCTACATTGGTCATTGTGTCAGATTTCCAATTGAGGATAGATACGAGCATGGAACGGCTCTTTTTCTCAGCTGATAACTTTGAGACAGCTGTTTCAGTCTTTGTCAGGGGAGAGATGGTAACTTTACTGATTTTATAACCCTGTTTTTCCATCCCGGCAGCAAGGGCATTTAAAATGTCTTCTGCAAGAGGTTTGCCGCTTTGGGTTGTGACATCAAAGGGGTTTCCGAATCCACCGCGCTGGAGCCCAATGAAATTTTCAGTTTTATCGCCATTTGTCACATATTCACGCTGATCCTGCACACCTAAAGCGACTTCTTTATTTGAGGAGTGCGAAACTTCAGGAACTGCATTAGCCAGATCGTATTTGTTGCCTACAGCGCAGCCTGTCAGAGTTAATAAGGATAAAATACAAATTAAAAATAGTTTTTTCATGGTGATATTCCGATAGCAGGTTAGAAGTTTTTACGATTTTGGCTGCTTGTATATTATCGGAATAATAAAATCTACTTTTTTTAAATTTTCAGCAGGACCAGCCCGCCTTCAGGAGGAAGGCCATTTGGCGCATTCTCTTTCAGGTATTTCTGTACTTGGGATGCTTCAACCACAACGCCTTTTTTCAGCAGGGTAGGACCGGCTTCCTGCGCAATGAGGTTGAATAGCTTGAGATGAATTTTAGCCTCTCCTGAATTCACCACTCCTGAAGCCTTGGCACTGATATCGGAACGGAATGCACCTATGGGGGTGTCCCTGCACATGGCAATGCCGCTGATTCCCGGAAGGGCGCCGGAAAGGGATATTTCGTCACCGTCTTTGATTTTAACTCCGTCAATATCGTCGACAGGTGAACCGTTCACGAAAATTGCCCGTACCCTTGTTTCGGCATATTCCGGACTGAGTCCGATTTCATCGACCATGAATTCACGTACACTCAGGCCGGAAGTCGTATGGATAAAAACTCCCTTTTGCAGCAGGGTGATTGTTCCGGGAATTCCTTTTTGCATAGTTACGGTCTTGAGATTGTCCGGCACGGCGGTCCTCGTATAATGAATGTTGAATTGTGTTTTTTTAGACATATTCAGCTGTAATTATTAGTAAATATGCGCTGGAATTAATGGGCTGTCAAACGGCTGAATAAAAAAGCCTGCCTGTAATGATTACAGGCAGGCTTTAGTTGCTGATATATTTTGAAATAAATTATTTATTCTTTTTTTTCTGAGCTTCCTCTTCTCGAAGGGCTCGACGCAGGACTTTACCGACCATGGTTTTGGGCAGTTCGCTGCGGAATTCCACCTGTCTGGGCACTTTGTATCCTGCCAGTTTGTCCCGGCAATAGGAAATGATCTCGGCGCGGTCCATGCTTTGGCCTTCTTTAAGTACAATATAGACCTTGATGATCTCACCGCGTGTTTTGTGGGGTAGGCCTACAGTCACAGCTTCCTGAATCTTGGGATGTTTGTAGAGTACCTCATCCACTTCGCGGGGGTAGATGTTGTAACCGCTGGAGATGATCATATCTTTTTTGCGGTCCACAATGTAGAAGTAACCTTCCTCATCCATATAGGCGATATCTCCGGTGTAGAGCCAGCCGTTGCGCAGGGTTCCCGCGGTTTCATCCGGCTTATTGTAGTAGCCTTTCATTACCTGCGGTCCGCGGATAACAAGCTCACCCATTTTCCCCGGAGGAAGCTGAACGCTGCCCACTTCCATATCTACAATTGCAGCATCAGTGGAAGGCAAAGGCATGCCGATGGAACCGGGCTTTTTCTTTCCTCTCAGCGGGTTGAGGTGAGTTACCGGAGAGGCCTCGGTCAGCCCGAATCCCTCAACAATGGTTGCTCCGAAAACTTCTTTGAATTGTTTGATTCCTTCTACCGGCATGGGAGAGGAACCGGACAGACAGTATTTAACTGACTTTACATCATATTTTTCCACTTCTTTCTGCTGGAGCAGGGAAATATAAAGTGCCGGGGCTCCCGGGAAAAGTGTCGGCTTCAGCTTGTGCATGGTCTTGAGTACGTCCAGAGGTACGTAGCGCGGGAAGGGAACCATGGTTGCACCGAGCAGAGTCGGGAAGTTCAAGCAGACAGTCAGGCCGTAAATATGGAAATAGGGCAGGATACCCATTACAATTTCCTTATCGCCTCCAAGGCTGTTGAGCATGGCGTGGCACTGCTGAACGTTTGCACCGAGGTTTGCGTGGGTCAGGTTGCAACCTTTGGAAAGGCCGGTGGTCCCGCCTGTATATTGCAGCAGGGCGGTGTCTTCCGGCCTGATGTTCGAAGCGCTGTAGCGTTCTTTACCTTTACGAAGGATATCCCATTTGAGAATTGAGGAGTCGTTATAGGGAACTTTAGGGGAGTTTTTCTCCCGCATGCATTTCAATTTATAGAGACTGTTCAGTGGGAATTTGAGTGTGTCGGAAATTCTGGTGACCAGATATTTACGGACCGAGAGTTTGTCGCGCAGTTTTTCGATCTTGGACCAGAGCAGATCAATGGTGATCAGCATTTTGGCCCCGGAATCACTAAGCTGGTGGACGATCTCGGTTTCCATGTACAGCGGATTGGTCAGAGTAACGACGGCTCCGGCTTTGAGAATTGCAAAGTAGGTCATGATCATCTGCGGGGTATTGGGCAGCATGATAGCGATCCGGTCTCCCGGTTCAATGCCCAGCTTGCGCAGGTTGGCAGCCATCACTTCAACTTCGCGTTGAAGCTTGCCATAGCTAATTGACCAGTTCTGGAATTCAATGGCCTTGCGTTTGGGCCATTTTTCGGCTGTGAGGTCCAGATATTCAAACAACGGACGATATACAAAATTTACGGTTTGAGGCACATCTGAATCATAGTGATCCAGCCACGGGCGATTAATCTCCACTCCTTACCTTCCCTTATCCCTTAATCCAAAAGCTTGAATTTTAATTCTTTTTTTTCGAGATTTCGGCTGCTTTCCGCAAAGTAAAATTGCAGCACAAAATCATCATCCCCCCGCACAGGGGATTCCGCTTCACTTTGAGAGGGGCGAGTATATTGATCTGTTTAAATTCTTGCAAGTTTGTATATTTTTCAATTACGGGCTGACTTTGAAAAAACTTCCAGCAAGTATGCAGTGAGTGCCTGATTGGTTCCCTGGCCGCACTTTGAAAAGGGGCAGCCCAGTTCATAGGGGACCTCCATGGGACGCGGGGTACCATGGTAGACTACGGAGTCTCGTCCGGCCTTTGATTCCTTGACCAGAACCTGCATGGTAATGAAGCAGGAGTTGGGACCGCTGCGGATACGCTGTATCTCCGGGGTCCATTCATTAATCAGCACCGGGTAGTCTGCGAAAAAGGGATCACCGTAGAAGCCGTCGTATGCAAATCCGACCCGCTCTGATTCTCCGGCGGCGGCAAGTTTCGGGGAGATTGAACCTATGCGTGCTTCGATCATATAATTGGCATTGCCGTCAGGATCGTAGCTGTAGCCTATTCCCTCAAGGGCTTGAATCAGGTTCTGCTCAATCGGAACCACACCGGCCTCAACTTTTTGAGGAAGTCCGTTTCCCTTGAGATCGAAAAGCACAACCTGAACATTAAATGATCCGGGGGTAGGGTTGAACACTGTTATGGGGACAGTCGGTTTGGTTTCATGGGCGGCGCAACCGTATAAAAAAATGAACAGACAAAGACAAAAGAGTTTTACAAGGCCGGATTTTTTTAACATAAATACCCCTTAAGTTGTATTCCCGATATTTTGCATCAGTTGTATATCAATACGTATATCCTAGCAATAACAAGGCGTGCTTATTGACTTGGCGTTTTTGGGAGAACAAGAATAGGTGTATTTATTCTTAAAAAAAAGGTAATACCTTGAAATAGTACGTGTTGGGATTTACAATATAAGTCTATGCGGAAATCTGGCAGAATTCGGGATTGATTTTTGAGGGAGTCACCATATGCGGGATAATGAAATATTACTGGATACCGGGACTAACGAGTTCGAGATTATTGAGTTTTTTATAGATGAGGTCGACGGTGGTGCTGATGATCGTGACTATTTCGGTATAAACGTGGCAAAAGTGCTTGAAGTTGTCGAGGCTCCGGACGGCCTCGAGGCAGCTGAAGGCGCGCCTCATCCCAGCTATCTCGGGACAATGTCCCTGCGTGATATCATTCTTCCGGTTATCGATCTGGCGGTCTGGCTCGGTATTGAGCGCAAGGAGTCCGAGTACGAGCTTATCGTTGTTACCGAGATAAACAATGTAATCACAGGCTTTCTGGTTACCGGGGTGACTCAGATTCATCGTATCGGCTGGGGAGATTTGAAGACACCAAACAAGTATATAGCTGATCTTGATACCAACTGCATTACCGGTACAGTGCATCTTGATGAGCGTTTTGTGCTCATGATCGACCTTGAGCGCATTCTGGGTG
Organism: Maridesulfovibrio sp.; assembly: GCF_963666665.1. Classification (NCBI taxonomy): domain Bacteria; kingdom Pseudomonadati; phylum Thermodesulfobacteriota; class Desulfovibrionia; order Desulfovibrionales; family Desulfovibrionaceae; genus Maridesulfovibrio; species Maridesulfovibrio sp. The sequence continues at coordinate 2,615,985 of NZ_OY762999.1, read as the reverse complement.
AACTTGATCCTGAAATGGCTGAACGGAGCGACGGTAAGGTTTATACGGCCCCGGAAAAGATGACTGCTGTTCTGGTGGACGATTCTGTCTCAGTGCGTGCCCTGCTTAATAAAAATTTTGAATCCGCCAATTTTGAGGTCAAGCTCTACACCAACGGTCAGGAAGCTTTGGATGCGCTTAAAGAAATTAATACTGAAGCCAAACAGGACGGCGGTTCAATTAAAAACGTAATTGATATTGTCGTTTCAGATATTGAGATGCCCCAGATGGACGGCTATACCTTGACTAGAAATATCAAGGAACATGCAGACCTTTCCTGCCTGCCCGTAATTCTTTTTTCTTCTTTGATAACCAAGGGACTTTACCATAAGGGTGAGGCGGTCAAAGCGGACGACCAGATCACCAAACCCGAATTTAACGAACTTACCGGCCGTGCCATCAGTCTGATTGAAAAGTACAGGGCTAAGCGACAGCAGATTTAGGGGGCACGCAGTTCTTCCGGTGTAAAAAGCACTCTTCGCGGATTAATTTCCGTTCCATTGAAGTATTGCTGGATTAGCCCGGATATTTCTCCGCTGTGCTGCATTTGTTCAAGGGTCTGGTTGATCTGTTCATATAAATGAAACTTTTTGCCCTTATTCGGATAGGCAAAATATACATTTACTGTGTCTACAACATAGGGCAGGGCTATTATGGACTGCTCCAGACCGCGTTTTGAAAGTTTGATCTTGGTATCGATATAGGTGCCGATGAAAAAATCCGAGTATCCTCTAACGAGTCTGTTTATGGCTGTGTTGTCGTCAGTAACTTCTACGAAACGGGCCTCGCCTGACTCTATGAAATTGTCAAAAATATCCCCGTAACTGCCACCTCTTATGTGGTCTCCAGTTTTACCTTGCAGGTCGATCAGTTTTTCCAGTTTAAATGGTTTGTTGGTGAAGATGTGCAGTTCATTCCGCAAAATTGGCGGAGAAAACAGGAACTTTTGTGCTCTGCTTTCGTTCCAGAATATGCCGCAAATGATGTCCAGTTTTCCTTTTTCCAATGAAATGACTGCCCGTTTCCACGGCAAGTCGCGGTATTCCAGTGTATATCCGTTTTTATGGACTGCTTTTTCTAATATCTCATACATCAGTCCGTATACTTTCCCAGCCTCATCTTTCATCAGAAAAGGAAGCCAGTCCATTTGTCCGGAAACAAGCAAAGAAGAATCATCTGCTTTTGTCGCTGGAGATATAAAGAGAAATACGATAGTCAGTGAGATTACAGCTTGCTTGAAAAGTCGTAGTTTGATTTTGCTGGGCATATTCGATATTTAACATAGCAAACTGCTGTGCGGAAGCAAAAATCCCCTCCGCAGTACTGCGAAGGGGATTTTTCATTAATTACTATTTTTTGATCCAGCCGCGCTTTTGCATGCATTCTTCAAATGTCGTTTCATAAGCGTAGTTTTCCGAAAACTCGGCTTCGTAAGTGGTCGGTTCCGGTGGTGCGTCATCAGTCTGTGCTCCAACAGGAACATTCTGCTGGTTCTGGTTTTCGCAGAATTCCCGATCGATCTTAAAAATTTCCTTTTCTTTGGCCGGGTCGGCAATATTCGGGTTATGCCATGATCCGCATCCTCCGAGCATCAACAAGGCCGCGGTCAGTAAAAGAGTTTTTTTCATTAAACACTCCTTAAGTTATTCCGCCTTGAGGTCACGGTTCATCAGGTCGCAAACAGCGGTGGCGGGATCTTTGTCTTCGTATAGGATTTTGTAGACCTGTTCGGTTATCGGAAGCTCCACTCCCAATTTCTTTGCCAGAAAATAAACCGACTCAGTTGTTTTTACACCTTCAGCCACCATACGCATTTTCAGAATTTCGCTCAGTTTCATTCCCTGACCGAGCTTTAATCCTACCTGCCTGTTCCGGGAGAGGTCGCCGGTGCAGGTTAGCACAAGGTCTCCCATGCCGGAAAGTCCCATGAATGTGGAAGCCTGTGCGCCCATGGCTTCACCCAGTCTGCTCATTTCAGCAATTCCGCGGGTGATCAGGGCTGCACGTGTGTTATGCCCGAATTTTAATCCGTCGGCCATACCTGCGGCAATAGCCATGATGTTTTTAATGGCACCGCCAAGTTCCACTCCCCGGTAATCGGGGTTGGTGTAGATTCGTAAATACGAGGTAGAGAAAATATCCTGTACTTCAGCGGCAAGTTTTTCATCTTCGCAGCCGAGCACGATGGAGGTCGGAAGTTCAGCACTTAGCTCATAAGCAAAGGTGGGGCCTGAGAGATGAGCAAATCTTGGGTTCAACCCTTCCAATGATTCATAGACCACCTGTGACATTGGTGCTCCGGTATTCAGTTCAATACCTTTGCTGGCGCAGATAACAGCTGGATTTTGCGGAAAGTACTGCTTCATGTCAGCGAGGGCACTGCGCAGGAATTGGCTGGGCACTACGAGAAGGAAGTAGTCCGCATCCTGCATAACCTGCTGCGGATCGCTGCTGCATTTCAGGTCCGGGGAAAGTTTGAAATCAGGAAGAAAGACCGAGTTGTATCCGGTATTGGTTATCTCGTCGCAAAGTTCTTGTTCGCGGACCCAGAGGTGGGTGTCATGTCCTTTTTTGGCCAGAGTATTTGCAAGGGTGGTTCCCCATGCCCCGGCTCCGATTACTGCTATTTTCATTTATTATCTCCTTGGCAGTTACAATCAGCGTGAATTCGAAATCAAATATAAGTTACCTCTCCCATGAAAATTTGGCAACCTGTTCAAAAATGAAAGGGGTTTATCGATAATGAAAAAGAAAAATTGCGTGGATAGGGACAGACGTATATCCTTATGTTGTTTCAGGAATTTCTAGAAAAGGACAATATTATGCTCCGTATTGAAAAAACAACTTCTCGTTTTACCTTGATCATGACCATCGAGCGCATGGGCAAAGATCTCAACGTGAGCCTTTACGGCGGGGATGAACCGCATATCGGTGCCGTTGCCTTGGCAGTTCCGCATGCCGGATTGCGTGATCGGGAAAAGGTCGACAGCTCTGTTTCCCTGCTGACCGTTTGCGGACATAAAGAAGATGAGTTAGCTCGAAAAATTTCACATGCGCTGGCAACTGCATGTAATTGCACTGTCGCAGTGGCTTGCGGAATCCATATCGATAATGCAACTCCTCAGGAGATCAAAGACGTGCTTGCAGCAGCGGATGAGATGCTGGAGAAAGTGGTGGGTGAATTGTCCTGATTGGTTTCGATTTTTAGCATCTTGAGGTTTTTCAACGTTTCTAAAAAAAGCCCCCGGACTTTCATCCGGGGGCAGCGTGCATTCTTAATTACAATCAAAGCGGCCTAGAGGGGACCGGTACTCATTACATGAGACAGTTCCTCAATTTTACCGTTTTTAATGCGGTATTCATAGAGTTTTTCCATGTCCTTATAGATCTGGAAGACCTGGAAGAAACCGTGCCAGTGTGAATAGTCAGGACCATTCATTGCGGTACCGTGACGTGCTCGACGACCTGCATGGTGCCAGAGATAGTATTCCAGTTCCTGGAATCCATCGTTCCAAGGATCATCCTTGATCAGGAGGTTCTTGTCAGCAAGTTCCTTCTTCATCTTCACAGCGCCGTCCCAATATGCATTGTAGAGCTCTACAGCGCCGTCAAGGACTTTGCGCTGAGCGTCGGTGTGGGTCTTGCCATGGCAGTTTGCGCAGACTTTACGCATGAGCTTGTCGCCCTTTTCGCCATCGCCGCGTTCGCCGCTGCGGATCACGCTCTTCTTATGCATGAGATCCCACTTCAGACGTTCGTTGACGTTGTGGGTGGTGTTGAGTTCGCCGATACCGGACATGTGGCAGACAGCACAGGTCGGTGCTTCATAGTCGCCGGGCTGCCAAGTGTCGGGAGCACTGTCCCATTTCCATTCTTCGCCATGAGCTTCAAAGAACTGGCCATGTTTGGATTCTTCGTAGATTTCTTTCTGCGGATGGTCAGGGCCGAGGTGACAGGCGCCACAAGCTGCGGGCTTGCGTGCTTCTACAATGGAGAATTGGTGTCTGGTGTGGCAGACGGTACAGGTTCCGATAGAACCATCGGGATAGCGGGTACCAACGCCGCCGGGCCAGGTAAGGTTGGTAGGCTTGTTGTCCGGGCCGAGTTCAACCTGAGTTCCGTGGCAAACCTGACAGCCTGATGCGCGGGAAGAAATACTCGGCAATGAGCCTTCCTTAACACCCATGAAGACGCCGCCTTCATAGTAGTACATCAGTTTCTGGAAGTTCTTGTTGTCTATGACCGGTGCGCCTGCCAGCTTTGCATGACCGCTCTTAAGGAACTGGTCAACTTCCTGCGGGTGGCAGCGGGAACATGTTTTGGATGACACCATAGGTGAAATGTAAATGTTTGTTCCCTTAATACCTTCACACTGGCTCGCCATGGGTGAGCTTTTCTCAACAACATGGCAGTCGTAACAGGAAACGGTGGCGTGAGCCATTTTACCCATTTTCCAGTTTTCGACGATTCCGGGTGTCTTTTTGGCGTGACACTCAATACAGTTTGTAGCTTCTTTGGAAAATCCCCTTTTCACAACCAGTTCTTTCGGTGCAAGGTTGGGGAAAGGTGCGTCTGCGGCAAAACATACTGCTGCAGACATCACGATTGCCATTGCAATCGTCATAACTTTAACCATCTGTTTCAACATGATTACCCCCAGTTGGAATCATAAGTCCTTGTTAAAGAACTTGTTAGCCATTTCAATCATGTCTTTATGACCGACATGCGGGTGACAACTTGCGCATTTCTTATCGGTCTGTCCGTAGAGATAAGCCCGGTGGGCGAGAAGAGCACCCGGTTTAACACCGACTGGCTCAAGCTTTATATGGCAGTGCCTGCAGGCATTGTCATAGGTGAATTTGAGCCGGTTCTTCTCTGCATTGGCGGCCCAGTCGTACTCGGCTGGGTCGATGTAGAGATTCATGATTATGTCGCGGGTTCCGGTGTAGGCTTTCGTGGTCATATATTCCACGAAGTTTCCGTGCGGCAGATGGCAGTCAACGCATTGTGCTGCGAAGCCCTGCGGGTTCTGCCCCCCATGCACGGATGTTTGCCATGAGGCCCGGAATGGTTTCATGGCATGGCAGGTCTGGCAGAATACGTCCGTGTTTGTGACGTTAACCATGTAACCTGACGTGAGAACCATAACCACTGCAATCAAGAATCCCGATACAACTCCCCAACGCCATCTGCGACTGAATCCGCCTTCCCCTTTCTTTTTAGGGTTTACCGGCATTGTTCAGTCACCTCCATGCTGTTAGGAGTTATCTCTAAGATACTAATTCCATAGAATAAATCAGAACCACCAAACCTCCTTGATTGAAAATAAAAAGATTGCACTACTGCCAATATCTCATGGTTGTGATTTTTAATCTATGACTTAAGTCAAAAAATGAAGTGTCTTCTTCGGGCGGGCCGGACAAAAGAAATATTTCTGTCTCAGCACTTGAGGATCAAACAATATACGGGTATCAAGGGCTGACCAAAGAAAAGACCAAGGATGGGATATGGCAAAAAAATTTACTGAACTTGAGCATAATATTCTGGCGCTGGCGGGAACCAACCTTTCCTGGAGTGCAACTCCTTATGCAGACATTGCCGAGCAGGTAGGCTGTTCCGAGCAGGAAGTGCTGGACCTTTTAAGTCGTCTTAAGGATGACAAGATCATCCGTCGTTTCGGAGCAACTCTCCGTCACCAGAAGGCCGGATATGGCGCAAATGCCATGGTTGCGTGGCGGGTTACTGAAGATCAGGATCCGGAAAAGGTCGGCGAATTCATGGCCGCACGTCCGGAAATCAGCCATTGTTACCTGCGACTCACTTACGAAGATTGGCCGTACAACCTCTACACAATGATCCACGGCAAAGCCGCGGATGATTGTAAAAATGTAGTAGCCGAACTCATGGAGCAGACCGGGATTACCGATCACTGCATCCTGCGCAGTCTCAAAGAGTTGAAAAAGACCTCAATGGTCTATTTTGAAGAAAAATAAATTTAATACGGGGCTCAAAAACTCAACTTACCCGTAGAGTATACCGCCCTCCAGTGGCGAAATTTATCAATTAAAAAGCGCGTAGCGCATCAAAAGGAATTTCGAAATGGCTTCATCATCTGAACTTTTTAATAAGGCACAGGAACTGCTGCCCGGCGGTGTAAACAGCCCTGTCCGCGCCTGCAAATCTGTTGGTTGCGATCCTCTTTTCATCGAAAAGGCTGAAGGCAGCCGCATGTGGTCCGTGGATGGTCAGGAACTTATCGACTATGTCATGAGCTGGGGCCCGATGATGCTCGGTCACGGCTATGAAGCGATCAAAGAAGCTGCTCATAAGGCTGTAGACATGGGTGCAAGCTACGGCGCTCCCTGCCCCGGTGAAATCGAGCTGGCAGAAGAGATCATTAAAATGGTTCCTTCCATCGAGATGGTACGCATGGTTAACTCCGGTACCGAAGCAACCATGTCCGCACTGCGTCTCGCCCGCGGCGTTACCGGCCGTGAGAAAGTTCTCAAGTTCGAAGGCTGCTACCATGGTCACAGTGACTGCTTTCTCGCAAGTGCAGGTTCCGGCGTGGCAACTTTTTCCATTCCCGGCACCCCCGGTGTCCCCGAAGGAACTGTAAAAGATACCCTGCTTGCTCCATACAACGACCTCGATGCAGTTAAAGCCGTCTTTGAAAAAGAAGGTCAGAACATCGCTGCAATCATCGTTGAGCCTGTGGCAGGTAACATGGGTCTCGTTCTGCCCAAGGAAGGATTCCTTGAAGGTCTGCGCGCACTCTGCGACGAGCACGGCGCACTGCTTATTTTCGATGAAGTTATCACCGGATTCCGGGTGACTTCCGGCGGAGTAGGACCCCGTTTTAAAGTTACCCCCGACCTGACCACTCTCGGTAAGATTATCGGCGGCGGTTTCCCTGTAGGCTGCTACGGCGGTAAAAAAGAATACATGAGCCGCATTGCACCTTGCGGTGATGTTTATCAGGCTGGCACACTTTCCGGTAACCCCGTTGCCATGGCAGCAGGTGTTGCTACCCTGCGTTCTTTGCAGCAGCAGGACTATGATGCTCTTGAAGCGCGTACCCTCAAGCTTGCGCAGGATATGAAAGCAGCTTTGGAAGCCAACGGTTTCAAAGTCAGCCTGAATCATATTGCATCCATATTTACCCTGTTCTTCACTGATCAGGAAGTAACTGATTTCGAGTCCGCCAAGACCGGTGATGCTGAGCTTTATTCCAAGTTCTATCGTCACATGCGTGAGCATGGCGTGAACCTCGCACCTTCCAGCTTCGAGTGTACTTTCACTTCCTTCGCCCACAGCGAAGCAGATTACGAAGCAACTCTGGAAGCTGTGAAAAGCTTTAAAGGCTAAGAAGCCTCCGGCGGCTGGGGAAGGGAAACTTTTGGGAAAAGTTTCTCTTCCCCAGACCCCATCCCTTCAAAACTTTTTATTATGCTTCGCAGTTTCAAATTAAATTTGTCTGCCAACAAAGTCCGCAATAGTGATTGAAACATTGCGGATTTCTTTTTTTCTGAGTTTTGCGTAATTGAATGGTGTATCCCAGGAGGAAAAACATGTCTGCGAAAACAGCAATATATGCCTTAACTGCCAAGGGAGCGGTTAAAGCCCACGAGCTTGCAGCTTCGTTGAGGGCCGACAGCTATGTTCTGGAGCGTTATGCCGCAGACACAGACATCCTTTTTACTTCCCTCAAAGATACAGTTGCCGATAAGTTCTCTGAGTATGAAGCCCATGTTTTCGTAGCTGCATCGGGAATTGTGGTACGCATGATAGCTCCTTACTTGAAAAGTAAGGATGTGGACCCGGCCGTGGTTGTTGTGGATCAGGAGGGGGAGTTTGCAATCAGTCTGGTTTCCGGTCATTTGGGCGGGGCCAATGAGCTTGCGCGACTGATCGGTGATAAAATCGGAGCTACCCCGGTGATTACTACAGCTACAGATTGTGCAGGAGTGCCGTCCGTGGACTTGATTGCCCGTGATCAGAATTTGGTCATTGGTGATATCAGTTTAATTAAGCATATTAATGCAGCTTTTCTGGATGGTGAAAAGGTCCCGGTCTATGATCCTGACGGGGTTTTGGAGATCTCCGCTTTTAAAGATTATTTTTATGCGGTGGACGATTTTGCGGTATTGTCCGAGTCTCGTTGCGGTGTTGTTGTGGACTGGCGACGTCACGAATTACCGGAGCGGGTGCTGGCCCTTTACCCGCAATGCCTGACCCTTGGTGTAGGTTGCAGGCGCGGGGTGCCTGCGGATGAAATCCTAGAGTTGATTCGCAGTGTTGTTGGGGATAATGGCATTGCTCTTGATTCTATATGCAGTATGGGCTCAATAGATGCTAAGAATGATGAAGCAGGGATGATTGAAGCTGCACATATTTTAGGGCTGGATTTGATATTTTTCAGTGCGGCTGAGCTTGATGAAATTGAGGTAGCCAATCCTTCGGGTATGGTGATGAAACATATGGGAGTTAACGGTGTCTGCGAAGCAGCGGCAATGAAGCTGGCAAACGCTAAGCTGATTCTGGTTCCCAAGACCAAAAGCGCGCGGGTGACCGCAGCGATAGCGAAGAAAATATGAGTAAAGGTTGTATTAAAGTGATCGGGCTTGGTCCCGGAGATGAATGTTTGCTGGCTCCGCAGGCAAGGCAGGCTATTGAGGAAGCGGATGCTGTTGTCGGTTATACCGGATACGTGAAACTGGTCCCGCCGGCGTTGCTCGAAGGCCGGGAAGTCCTTTCCACAGGCATGATGGCCGAGGTGGAACGCTGCCGCAAGGCTGTGGAAGCTGCAGTTGCCGGACGTAATGTGGTCATGGTTTGCAGCGGTGATCCGGGTATTTATGCCATGGCCGGGCTGGTTATGGAGTTGCTTGAGGCAGGGGAGCTGTTTGATAAGGTTAATTTTGAAGTAGTACCGGGAATACCTGCTTTCACTGCTGCTGCTGCCTTGCTCGGCGCTCCGTTGATGCACGATTTTGCATCCATCAGCCTCAGTGACCTGCTTACCCCGTGGGAAAAGATCGAAAAGAGGCTTGAAGCGGCAGCTTTGGCTGATTTTGTGATAGCAATTTATAATCCTCGTTCGAAAAAGCGTTCTGGTCACCTTGGTGAAGCTGTTGAAATTTTAAAAAAATATCGTAAAGGGACAACTCCGCTAGGCATCGTGAACCGGGCTTACCGTGAAGATCAAAAGGTGCGGGTGGTAACGCTGGATACCCTTGATGTGAATGATGTTGATATGCAAACTGTTCTGATTATTGGCAATTCTTCCACTCGTGAGGTGGCGGGGAAAATGCTCACTCCCCGTGGTTATGCCAACAAGTATGACATCTGATTAAGTGCTGGATAACTATTTGATACCGCTAATTTTAATCAGTAGATTTTTTTAGCATGCTTGACATGGTTTTTTATCTAAATTAAATCCACAAGAAGACTGTAATTAGGTTAACGTTATTCTAAGGAGGAACTGAGGATGAAAAAGACCCTGCTTATCAGCATGGTAACAGCTGCTCTGGTTTGCGCATTTGCTCTTCCCAGCCTGTATGCTGTTGATGCACCCGGCGACATGGTTCTGAAAGCTCCTGCTGGCGCTAAAATGACCAAGGGCCCGGTTGCTTTTTCTCACAAGGGACACGCAGCACTCGACTGTGCAAAGTGTCACCACAAGTGGGACGGTAAGGCTGAGATTAAAAACTGTTCCGTTGAAGGTTGTCACGTAGACACCAGCAAAGAAGGTAAAAAGAAGCCCACTTCTTTTTACTCCGCTTTCCACTCTAAGTCTGACACTAGCTGCGTAGGCTGTCATAAGGCTATGAAGAAAGCTAAAAAGGCAACTGGCCCCACCAAGTGCGGCGACTGCCACCCCAAGAAATAAGTTTTCTTGATGTGTAATGAAAGGGGGCTGCCCGCCCCCTTTTTTAAATTTTTTTTAAGAGGGTAGTCTATGACCCCGGATTCACCGGATAAAAAAGGCGCGGAAGAGGTTCTCGACCTTAATGATGTCGCTGAAAAGGTTGATGCCAGCTTTGAGCAGGAACTCGAAGACCTTTTTTCTGAAGACCTTGAAATTGAAGAGCCTGAATTGACCATGGATGATTCAGACGATCTTCTTGTGCTGGATGATGTTGTCGATGAAGGTTCTGACGACGATCTTCTCGTGCTTGATGACGTTGTGGAAGAGGCTTCCGGTGATGATTTGATTGAGCTTGATGATGTTGTCGAGGATGACGATGATGCTCTCGTTCTGGATGACTTTGTGGAAGCTGAGGATGATACCCTCTTGCTTGACGATATTGATGAAGACGGGGACGAACTCCTTGAGCTTGATGATATTGTCGAAGAAGTCGATGATGTGATTGATCTCGGCGAGGTTGCTGAGGAAGCAACAGAAATTTCCGAATCTCCGGTTGATGCTGATGCCGGTGATGATCTTGATTTTGATCTCGGTGAGGCGGAACTCCTTGCTGCCGACGGTGTTGAAGACGGGGAGCTTGATGCTGACGGTCTGGATGGCCTTATCGACGACCTTGGCGGTGACGCTACAGTCGCTGAAGATGATGCTGAAGACATAGACTCTTTGTTTGACGAAGATATCGAGGTGGAGAATCTTGATTCTCTGCTGGAAGAAGCCGGTGCAGACGATGATGAGCTTGATGGGCTGCTCGGTGAAGTAGAGGACAAGGTTGATCTGGGTGACCTTGGCGAAGATGTTCTTGCGGATGAAGACATTGAAGGCTTGCTGTCCGATGATCATGAGGAAGTGGTTGAGCTTCAGGAAGAAGGTCTTGATCTGTTAGAAGATGCTGCTGAGGAAGAAGATTCTGATGTAGAACTCGCGGAAGTATTAGAGCCTGAAGTTGAAGATTTTGCCGTCGAGGAAAGCGAAGCAGTAGAGCCTGAGATTGTCTCCGGTGATATTGATATTGATGCTGATCTTGAAATGGTTGCCGGAGAAGATCTTGATGCAGATGACGAAGATCTCGATCTCGGCGAATTGCTTGAAGATACAGAAATTGATTTTTCTGACTTAGATGCGGAACTGGCAGCTGACGAGGTTGAGGCCTCCGCTGATTTCGGTGAACAGGCCGCTATTATCGAAGAGCTTGAGCAAAAGGCCGCTTCTGCTGCCAAGCGTGCTGAAGCCCTTGAAATTTCGCTTAATGATGCAACTGAACGTATTGCAGTTTTGGAAGAGGCTCTTGAATCCGCAACCGAACGCATGTCTCAAGTTGATACTCTTGAGTCAAATCTGAGTGCTTTTGCTGAGAATATGCGTTTGATCGAGGAAAAAGTAATGCAGGGGTGCGGTGTTGAGTCTGTTGTAAGCCAGCAGCTCAGCGAAGCCCTCCGCCCCGATTCTGTTGCTGTTGTCTCCATTGCCGCTGCCGCTGCTGAAGAGTTGGGTGATAAGGTCAACGATCAGGTTCAACTTGGACTGCGAGAAGTTCGCGCAGATGCTGAGGAGCGCATTGCGGCTATCGAGAGTAAGCTTGATGAAGTACGGGAATTTGAGCCGCGCTTAGCAGCCCTTGAGTCTCGCCTTGATGAAACTCCAGATTATGAACCGCGTGTAGCAGCCCTTGAATCCCGTCTCGATGAATCACCTGACCTCGAACCGCGTCTGGCCGGAATCGAAGAAAAGATTGAAGCTCTGCCTGATGTGGAAGAGGTTGTCAGCAAGTCTCTTGAAAAAGAACTTGATCCAGATTCTCCGGCTTTCTATCGCATCAAGAGTCGCTTGACTGAAGATATCGAAGATTATCTCGCTCCGCGTCTGGTAGAGAAAATTGATGAAATGAGGGGTGAGCTTGAAGAATCTTTCAAGGAATCCGTTGAAGAGTTGCTTGCCGATAAACTTGAGCGGGCAGTGCCTGCCGAAGCCGCACGGATTATCCGTGAAGAGATTGCGGCCTTAGCCCGTGAACTCGAAGGCTAGTTTTTTTAAATGATGCTTTTAAATCGGTCCGGTGGACGTATGTCTGCCGGACCGATTTAATTTAGATACTAAAAAAATCAGCCGTCAAGCGGGTCGACTATTTGGAGGTCTCATGCTAAAGAGCCTCACAAAAGAAGGGTGCTTAACAGGTTTTCTTCTTTTTACCCGCCCGGCGCCCTACCTGTGGAGGTCGTGGCCATTTCCCACCGGGCGGGGTTTTTTCAAGCCTAATTAAGGATATACACCATGGATAAGATTCAGAAGCAGGCTTTGCAGGTCGCCAAGGAAATCGTAGTTAAATTTATCGAGGTAGGAAGAGTTTCCCCCTCAAATTTTTCTGAGCATTTTAAAGCTATCCACGCTGATGTTGTGGCTTCCATTGTGGAGCAGGAAAACAAGCTTGCCGAAGACGTTGCAGTAGACGGCAAGGGAGATGCTCGCTAGATGGCGCAGGTATCCCATCAGGAACACGGCAAGAAAGTCCGGGATATGTTCGGCAGGATTGCCGGGTGGTATGATTTCCTGAACCATTTTTTGAGTGCCGGTCAGGATATTTACTGGCGTTATCGTCAGGTTAAACTGGTCCGTCCCGGCAAAAAAGGTCTGGTGCTTGATCTGGCAGCCGGAACACTTGATGTATCAGTGGAACTTTTGCGTCAATATCCGGACGTGAAAGTTCTGGCCATGGATTTTACCCATCAGATGCTTGCTTGCGGTAAGGTAAAAAAGCTCGAAGGCAAGCATGTCGTACGCAGCGAGAGCATTGCTGCTGTTCAGGCGGATGGAAGGGTGCTCCCTTTGCCTGACAATTGCCTTGATGGGGCTACAATATCTTTTGGCATCAGAAATATCCTTCCTCGCGAAGATTGCTACAAGGAAGTTTTGCGTACCCTCAAGCCCGGTGCACGGTTCTGTATTTTGGAATTCGGTTCCGGGAGCAAGAAAATCTGGAAGGGTGTTTATAATTTTTACCTCAACAAGGTGCTGCCCCTGCTGGGTAAGGTTGTTTCCGGTGATTCCGGGGCCTATTCATATCTGGCGGATACTATCCGGGCTTTCCCGGATGAACGTGCTCTTGCTGAGGAATTGCGCGAAGCAGGTTTTGGACGTGTGATGTTTATCCCCTTGCTTTCGGGGATTGTTTACATACACGTAGCGGAAAAAACTGAAGAGTAGCGTTATAAGTCGGTCAGTGATTGACCGAAAGATATGAGCAGCAAACCGAATATCATGGCAATGAGCCCGAGAATGCGTAGTTGCCGCGGTCCTCGCTCAATAATTGAAATAAGAATTCTGGGCATGCGCTCAGAAAAAACAAAATAGGGAATCCCTTCAATAATGAAGGCCAGACCAAGGGCGGACAGAAGAAAGGACCAATCGATATGCATAATGGTAGTTATGTATATGCGCCGGTTGATTCTGTCTACCCTTACCGAGACAAAGTTTGTTTATTAAATTTTCAGGCCGAAATTATTATGTAAGTGTTTTAAGGGCTTATTTTGTTATCTAAGCAATAAAGGACAATAAGTTATGATTAAATTCTCAGACATTGAAGAAAAGAAAACTACTATCGGAGTGGTCGGTCTCGGATACGTGGGCCTGCCTCTCGCAGTTGCCCTTGGTCGCCAATTTAAGGTTCTTGGCCTTGATATCTCCGAACAGCGCGTTAAGGAACTCAGTGAAGGGTTCGACCGTACCAATGAAGTACTGGAAAATGATTTCCATAACTATGTTGAATTCAGCACCGATGCTTCGCGTCTTAAAGATTGCGGCGTAATTATTGTTGCCGTGCCTACCCCTATCGACGAAGCCCGCAATCCTGACCTGAGACCTGTCGTAGGTGCTTCCACCATGGTCGGCGAAAATATGTCTGCCGGCTCAATTGTTGTTTATGAGTCCACTGTTTACCCCGGACTGACTGAAGATATTTGCGTACCCATCCTCGAAGGAAAATCCGGCCTCAAGTATGGTCAGGATTTCGGCGTGGGTTACTCTCCCGAGCGCATCAACCCTGGTGACCGTGAACACACCCTGCAGACCATCGTCAAGGTTGTTGCCGGTAACGACACTGAGGTGGCTGATCTGCTGGATAAACTCTATTCTTCCATCATCACCGCCGGAACCCACCGTGCATCATGCATCAAGGTTGCCGAGGCCGCCAAGGTTATTGAAAATACTCAGCGTGACTTGAACATTGCGTTGATGAACGAACTTTCCATGATTTTCGATAAAATGGGCATCGATACCCTTGATGTTCTCGAAGCAGCAGGAACCAAGTGGAATTTCCTTCCTTTCCGTCCCGGTCTGGTTGGCGGGCACTGCATCGGTGTCGATCCTTATTACCTGACCACCAAGGCTGAAGAAATCGGCCATCACCCGCAGGTTATCCTTGCAGGACGCAAGATTAACGACTCCGTGGGTAAATTTATCGCCGACACTACCATCAAGCAGATGATCAACGGCGACAGCAAGGTAAAGGGAGCCAAAGTAGGCGTCCTCGGCCTGACCTTTAAGGAAAATGTTCCCGACCTGCGTAACACCAAGGTTGTTGACGTAGTTGACGAGCTTAGATCTTTCGGCGTGGATGTGCTTATTCACGATGCCTATGCTGATCCTGAAGAAGCTGTGGAAGAGTACAATATCACCACTTCTTCTTTTGATGAATTCAAAGATCTTGAGGCTGTTATTCTGGCTGTTTCCCATGATAAGTATCGTGATCTTGATCTTGATACCATTAAGGGTTGGTTCAGAAATCCTGAAAACGCTCTCATTATCGATGTTAAGTGCTTTTTTGACCGTGAGGTTCTTGAAGAAGCCGGCATCAGGCACTGGAGACTTTAGCCTCCTTGAAGTCGATGAAACCGATTCTTTTTGTAACGGCAACGGCCAAGGAGATGAAGGCCGCACTGGGTGGAGTCTGCAAGCTGCCTCGCTTGGAGCAGGGCAAGCCTGTGGAGTTCATGTTCGGTACTCGTCCCGGGCTGTTGCTGGTTACCGGAATCGGAGTAATAAATATATCTTTCGCCCTCGGGCGGGCTTTGGCGGGAAACGATGTGGGTATCGTTGTGCTGGCTGGAATTGCCGGGACATTCAATCCTGACCGCTTCCCTCTTTGTTCCGCCTGTGTGGTAAGTAAAGAAGTCTGGCCCGAGTACGGGTTGAAAACTGGTGAGCATGTAGACCCTAAAGGCCTGGGATTCAGCCTTGCGGAGATTGACGGACAGCCGGTCTGGAACGAAGTAGAGCTATGTTCCGGAAAAAGTCTTTTTGAATCAGGACTTGACCGATTTGAAAAACTGCCCGAAGCTGTGTCTTTGACCGTGAGCGGGGTGACCGCCACGGCTGAGGGAGCCGCTGCATATGTAAAGAGATATGGAGCGGATTTAGAAAATATGGAAGGTTTTGCGGCTGCGTATGTGTGCGCCCTTGTCGGGGTGGGGCTATGTCAGGTGCGGACTGTTTCGAACCTTGTAGGATCAAGAGATAGTAATGATTGGGATTTGCGTGGAGCCCTTGCCGAGTTGGGGCGGGTCTGCTCAGCTCTGGTCAGGTGATTTCCCAAAACTGTTCTTGTTCTTTCGCAACCGGGATAATTCATACGCGGATGATTGAGTTATTAGCCTATTTTAAAAAGGAACTGCCTCTTATCAACGGTTTCCTCGATGAGGAAATTTCTAAGCTTGAGGGGCTGGTGAAGGATGTAGCCAGACACGTGCTGCTTGCGCCGGGAAAGAGGATTCGCCCGGTGTTGACAATTCTTTCCGCCCGGGGATTGGGCTACGGGAAAGATGATATCTATCCTCTGGCCGGTTCTTTGGAAATCCTCCATGCCGCGACCCTTCTTCATGACGATATTTTAGATGATGCCGACTTGCGCCGTGGCGTAGAGGCTTCGCATCTGGTTTACGGTACCACCGAAACTATACTTGCCGGAGATGTCTTGCTGGCTCTGGCCAACAAGATCGGTGCTGATTACGGTAAGTCCCGGATCAGTTCCGTACTCGCTTCCGGGATCATGGCGACTGTTGAGGGTGAGATTCTTGAAATAGCCCACATTTCAGAACCGCTGATGAATCGTGATACCTATATGGATATCATTATCGGTAAGACTGCCCGTCTGATTGAAACCTCTTGCCGTCTTGGAGCTATTCTTGCTTCCGATGATCGCGCGATGGAAGATGCCGTCGGTAACTTCGGTTTGAATATGGGGATAGCTTTCCAGCTTGTTGACGATGCTCTTGATTATGAATCCCCTTCTGATGATACCGGCAAGCCTGAAGGCGGAGATATTAAAGAAGGTAAGATTACTTTACCTTTGATTCTTTATCTTGAAATGCTACAAGACAATGAAGCAGAGTTGTTGCTTGCTGAAATTAAAAGCCATACCATTTCGGATGAGAAACGTGATCATGTGCTTGCTGAAATCAGAAAGCACGGGTTGGGAGCCAGAACCAGAACCTATGCAGCTGAATATGTTGAAAAAGCCAAATCGTGTCTGGACCCGCTTCCTGAAGGTGAAGAAAAGCAGGTGCTTAAGCAGGCAGCTGATTTTGTGCTGACCCGGAAAAAATAGGTGAGACTAATGGAGAGGAGCTGTAGCTATGAGTCTGGATGATATTCTTGAATCACCACGATTGATGATGAAACTCAGCTTTCCTCCGGTCATGCTTCAGTTGATGCAGGAGGCCTGCAAGCCTGAGCCTGATTTTGCCGTGCTGGGTAAAATTATCAGTATGGACCCGGCTCTTTCAACAACCATTCTTAACCTCGTCAATTCCCCATTTTACGGTCTTTCTCAGGAAATTTCAGATTTCAAAAGAGCTGCTGTTGTGCTTGGCACCCGTGAACTGCTTAATCTGGCAGTCACGGTGACTTATCAAAAGCATATCTGTAAGCACATGGAACTGGATGACTACAAAATATATAATGACTGGATGCTTACCGTCTGGGGGGCTATTTCTGCTCAGCTTATTGCCTCTCGAATCTGTCCTGAGCAAGCGGATAAAGTTTACCTTTGCTGCTTACTGAAGGATATCTCCCTGTTTTTCCTGCGTTGTGCCGCTCCGGGAGAGTTGCCGGATGAAATTTCGAAAGATTCGGTTACCAGATCAGGTCCCGGTCAGTCCGATATCGAGACTGAAATATGGGGTATGAATCATGGTGCTCTCAGCCAACTCCTTTTAACCCGTTGGAAGATGGACACCCTCAATTGTCCTTCATTGCAGCATCATCACGCCATTGATGAGATAGATACTTTTGATATCCCTACTCAGGCAGTTATTCTCGCTACGAGATGGGCTGAACTAGAGTTAGGCAGTAATTCCGCTCCCTTTAATGTTCTGCAATTTGAAGTTCAGTTACAGCGTTCCCTTGATATGGATGAGGAAGCCATTGAGGGGTTCAGGGAGGTCTGTCGTACAAAATTTCAATCCATGCTCAAGATTCTCGGCATTTCTGAGGATGGCGGGGATGCCAACTTTTACAATCATTCCATAAAAAGTCTGCAATCCAGTTATTTTCTGAGTTTGGAACTTCTCACTGCTGAAGGCGGGATAGATTCCATTGCCCGGATAATAGGCCGACATCTCAAGTTGAGCTGGGATATTATCAATTGGGAGCTGGCTCTCAAGTCTCCACATACGGATAAATTTAAATTTTACCGTGTTGCTGAAGATAGCGGTCTTGAGTTGGCGGCAACAAATTGCGCTGCCGATGAAATACCGTGGCAGAAGCGCGGGGATGGGGAAGATATTGTCAGCCGGAAGATTTTGTTCGGCAGGTTTAGATTCAATTCCAAGAATATTAAGTCTGAAGATAGAAAGAACCTTAAACTTTATTTTCGGTTCATCGGTCAGGCTTATGAGCATTACTGCGCCAAGCAGCATTTGATTGAAGATCGTGCCGAGACTCTGGACACCTTGCCTTTGGGTGTTGCCAGCCTGGATTCTCAGGGCGATTTAATCGATATGAATGAGGCAATGATCCGCTTGCTTGGCGGGGCTTCTATCTCAGGTACTAAAAATTTCAATGATCTTTTCAAACTCGGTCTCGGTGCAGGGCTTGGTGTAAGTTGGAAGTTTTTTATCGATGACGAGGCTAAAAAATCTTTCAGCAAGATCATCTGTGTAAGCCTCAGGACCGGGGGAATGCCTCGTGATGCTTGTCTTTATGTCTCGGCTTACAAGCAGACCCGTGGTGGAGAGCCTCTGATTTCAGTGGTCATGGAAGACATCAGGGAAATGTCCGAGAGTCAGATTCAGGCTCTTAAGCAGCGAGATTTTCTTGAAGGGCTTGTTGATTCCATGCGCGATGTAGTGCTTACCGTGGATAGACGCGGAAACATTACTTATGCATCTTCACGTTTTTCAAAGATATTTTTGGGTCGTAATATTTTTGATATTGCTTCTCCCAGCGAAACATTTACCGGTCGCTGGGGGCCTGATATTTTTGAGCGGGATAAAACTGTGGTTGAAGTCCTTTTGAAAAGGACCGATACAGCCGGAAGACCTTTTGAGTTTGTTGTCAGCAAACTTGCCGGATCAGGGGAGAAGAGTCTTATTGTTGCCCGTGATCTGACTGCTATCCGCAGATTGGAAGACAAGCTCAAACGGCAGGCTATATTTGATGGTCTGACCGATCTATTCAACCATACCCAGTTCAACACCCTGATGGCCCGCGAAATTAATCGCAGCAGGCGGACCGGACGTCCGGTAGGTTTGCTTTTCTTTGATCTGGATGGTTTTAAGGCTGTTAATGACAATGAAGGGCATCAGGTCGGAGATGAGGTTCTTAAGGGCGTGGGAGATATCCTGCGCAATGAACTTCGCTCAGGTATGGATTTTCCCTGTCGCTACGGAGGGGATGAGTTCGGGGTGATTGTCACCGAAGTCCGGGCTGAGGCTCTTGAAAAAATAGGCAACAGAATCAGGCTCCGGGTGGAGAAGAAATTTTCTGGTAAGGTCACAATCAGCGGGGGGCTTACCGTGCTCAAGGAAGGGGATACTTCCGTCAGCATGTTGAACCGCGTTGACAAAGCTACATATGAAGCCAAGGATTTGGGCGGAAATGTACTGGTCTGGGCCAAATAGGTCCAGACTTTAATCATTAAGAGGAGATAGCCATGCTCTGGCGTGTCGAGGTCGCACTTAAAGACCATGTCCGTGATGTCCACGGTCATAAAGTTTCCAATAAGATCAAAGAAGAACTCGGTATTGATGCCGGTGAAGTCCGGACCATCAAGGTATATACTGTAGAAGGTCTTGAAAAAGACGAAATCGAAAAGGTTCTGGAGCTGGGCGTTTTGCACGACCCGGTCCTGCATACTCCTTCGCTGGAGCCGCTGGCCAAGGATTTCGCTTGGAACCTTGAAGTGGGCTTCCGTCCCGGCGTTACTGACAACGAAGGTCGTACTGCCAAGGAATCCGTTATTCTGGTTACCGATTCTGCTGATGTTGAGGCGGTAAAAGTATACACCTCCACTCAGTACCTTTTTGCCGAAGACCTCGGTCTTGAGCAGGTCAGCCATATAGCCAAAGACCTGCTGGCTAACGAACTCATCCAGCGTTACGAAATCCGTTCCGCAGATGAGTGGGTCAAGTCTCCGGGATTCGAAGCCAAGGCTGCACGGGTTACCGGTAAGGCCAGTGACGAGGTAGCGGTTATTGATCTCGCTGCCATGTCCGATGACGAAATGATGGCCTTCAGCCGTGAGAATACCCTTGCCCTCAGTCTTGAGGAATTCCACTGCATCCGTAATTACTATGCTGATCCTGAAGTGGTTAAGCAGCGTGAGGAAATGGGACTTACCGCCCAGCCTACCGATGCTGAGCTTGAAGCTCTGGCCCAGACTTGGTCCGAGCACTGCAAGCATAAGATTTTCAGCTCAAAGATTGAGTACGAAAACAAGGAAACCGGGGTTTCCTCCACTGTGGACAGTCTTTACAAAACCTGCATCATGAACACCACCAAGGAAATCCGCGCTGAAAAGGGCGAAGATGATTTCTGTCTGTCCGTGTTCAAGGATAACGCAGGTGTTATCAAATTTAACGACAAGCTCAATGTCTGCGTTAAAATGGAGACTCACAACAGTCCTTCCGCTCTGGACCCCTACGGCGGAGCGCTGACCGGGATTGTCGGTGTTAACCGTGACCCCATGGGTACCGGACTGGGTGCAAACCTTCTCTGCAACACTGATGTTTTCTGCTTTGCTTCTCCCTTCCATGAAGGAGAACTGCCTCCTCGTCTGCTGCATCCCCGCCGCGTATTTGAAGGCGTGCGTGAAGGTGTTGAGCACGGTGGTAACAAATCCGGTGTTCCCACTGTAAACGGCTCCATTGTTTTCGATGAACGCTATCTCGGTAAGCCGCTGGTTTACTGCGGAACTGTCGGCACCATGCCTGTTGAATCCGCAGGTCGCCTCAGTCACGAGAAGAAAGCCATGCCCGGTGACATCATCGTTATGACCGGTGGTCGTATCGGTAAGGACGGTATTCACGGTGCAACCTTTTCCTCTGAGGAACTGCATGAAGGTTCCCCGGCAACAGCGGTCCAGATCGGTGACCCCATCACCCAGCGTAAGATGTACGACTGCCTGATGCGCGCCCGTGATATGGGCCTGTACAACGCCATAACCGATAACGGTGCAGGCGGCTTGTCTTCATCTGTCGGTGAAATGGCCGAGGACAGCGGCGGTTGTGATCTCGACCTCGCCAAGGCTCCGCTCAAGTATGACGGCCTCAAGCCTTGGGAAATCCTTGTTTCCGAAGCTCAGGAGCGCATGACTCTCGCTGTTCCGCCGGAAAAGCTGAACGAGTTCATGGCCCTTGCCGATGAAATGGATGTGGAAGCTACTGCCCTCGGTACTTACACCGACAGCGGCCTCTACAACATTCGTTACGGCGAGAAGCCTGTTGCCTGCCTGCGTATGGAGTTTCTGCATGACGGCGTGCCCCAGATGCAGCTTAAAGCTGTCTGGGAACGTCCTGAAATTGAATTTACCGGTGAGCCGGAAGTTGCTGACCATACCGGGCTGCTTAAAGATATGCTCGGACGTCTGAATATCTGCAGCAAGGAATATGTTATCCGTCAGTATGACCATGAAGTGCAGGGCCGCAGTGTGGTCAAGCCTCTGGTTGGTGAAGAGGAAGACGGTCCCGCTGATGCAGGTGTGCTTCGTCCTGACTTTGATGATGATAAAGGTCTGGTCGTATCACACGGTATCTGCCCTAAATTCTCCGATCTCGATACCTACTGGATGATGGCCAACGCAGTTGACGAAGCTATCCGTAACGCAGTTGCTGTCGGTGGCGACATCACCCACATGGCCGGTATCGATAACTTCTGCTGGTGTGATCCGGTTCAGTCCGAATCCACTCCTGACGGCCACTACAAGCTGGCACAGCTTGTCCGTGCAAACCAGGCTCTGTCACACTTCTGCCGTGCTTTCGGAGTGCCCTGCATTTCCGGTAAGGACTCCATGAAGAACGACTACAAGGGCGGTGGCGTGAAAATTTCCATCCCGCCGACCGTACTCTTCTCCACTGTTGGTATTGTCCCGGACATCAATATGTGCGTGACTTCCGACTTTAAGAAGCCCGGTGAGTTCATTTATGTGCTCGGCCTGACCCGTGACGAAATGGGCGGTTCTGAGATTGCTTCCCAGCTTAACTTTGTCCATGACAAAGTTCCTCATGTTGAAGCTCTCACCGCTAAGGCCCGCTACATGACCCTTAACCAGGCCATGCGCCAGCGTTTGGTAAGCTCCTGCCACGACCTTTCCGACGGTGGTCTGGGTGTTGCCCTTGCCGAGATGTCACTTGGCGGACGTATCGGTTGTGAAGTTGACCTTCGCTCCGTACCCACCGAATACGGCATGTCCACCTTGTCCGTGCTCTACAGTGAGTCCGCATCACGTTTTGCAGTGACCGTGGCTCCTGAGAATGCCGGCAAGTTCGAGGAACTCTTCGCAGGTCAGATCTGCAAGCGCATCGGTATGACCGTGGGCGGCAACTCATTCGGCCTCATGGAAGGTTCTACCGGTATTATTCGTTGTAAGACCGAAGAACTTGCTACCGCTTTCAAGGAAACCTTGAACTGGTAGCCGGATAGTTAAATAAGAATTGAAGGCCGCGTTTCCATGGGGAACGCGGCCTTTTTGTTTTCTCTGTCCCGTCCTGAAATAGGTTTACACCCAAAGGACCTATTTTATGAAAAAGGAAGAAACTCAAAGAGTAAAGCGTACTCAGCGGGACTACACAATGGGCTTTAAATTGTCCGTTGTGGCATTAGTTGAAAAGGGTGAAATGACCTACAAGCAGGCCCAAAGGGCCTATGGAATCCAAGGTCGCAGCACTGTTTTAAAGTGGCTTCGTAAACATGGCAGCCTTGACTGGAGCAAGCCAATGGTACATCAGAAAAGAATGCCAAAATCCAAAGAGACTCCAGCACAAAAGATTAAGCGTCTTGAAAAAGAGCTTCAGGAAGAGAAGATCAAAACTATGCTTCTCAACGAAATGATTGATATTTCTGACAGAGAACTGGGTACTTCCATAAGAAAAAAACTTACCCCCGAGCTGCACGAGGTCTTCAGGAAACAAAGCAAATAAGTTTATCTGCTTGCTGTAGACAGCTCGGGGTGAGTCGGCAATCGATATATCAGGCTGAAAAACGCCATAAGGTACGGGAAAAACAGTTCCAAGAAGTAAAGAAACTTGTTTTGAGTCTGCGGGCCAGAATGCCTCGGCTGGGAACGCGTAAGCTTTATTTTTTATTGCGTGAGAAATTTGTAGCTCGTGGAATCAAGCTTGGGCGGGATGCTTTTTTCGCATTATTGCGCAGAGAGCATTTACTGATAAAAACAAGAAAAAATTACACAAAAACTACAAATTCAAAGCATTGGCTCAAAAAACATCCTAATTTATTGAAGGAGTTTAAGCCTCAGTATTCAGAAGAAGTCTTTGTTAGTGATATAACTTACGTAAAAACGTTAAATAAAACATACTATCTATCACTAATCACAGACTCTTTTAGCAGAAAAATTGTAGGTCACAATTTGAGTTCTGATCTTAGTGCCGAAGGGACCACTAAAGCTTTAGATATGGCTATCAAAAACCGAAAAACGCGAAACAAAACAATCCACCATTCAGATCGTGGATTGCAGTACGCATCGTCCATTTATCAAAACAAACTCAAGAAAGCCGAAATGGTCCCATCTATGACAGATGGGTATGATTGTTACCAAAATGCGTTAGCTGAACGTATAAATGGAATTTTAAAACAAGAATTTTTGGTGGTTAAATGCACTAGCTTTGATGAGTTAAATTCACTCGTAAAAGAGTCTATTGAAATATATAATTCTGAACGTCCTCATCTTAGTTTGAAAATGAAAACACCGAACCAAATACATAAACAGGGCTGTGGGGGTACCCCCACAGCCCTGTAGTAAACCAATTAACCGTCAATCTATTTTAGGACGGCTCACTCTGAAAATACTCTGAACCGTAACCCAACCGTGGGACTGTTACAGCCTTCACTCCTTATTAACATAGGCAAAAATAAGCAGTTAGTTTCTTCGCGCCAATGCGGAAATTATCAGGAGGATTTTGCCATGAAAGGTTCTAATGTGAGGGTGGACCTGCATGTACACTCAAAATATTCAACCCGTCCATCCCAGTGGATTCTGCAGAAGCTGGGTTGCCCGGAAAGTTTTACCGAACCGTTGAAGATCTATGAGAGAGCTCTTGCCCGGTCCATGAACATGGTCACTATTACGGATCACAACACCATTAACGGCAGTCTGGAAATCGCCCACCTCGATAATGCATTCATCAGCGAAGAGATAACCACATATTTTCCGGAAGACGGCTGTAAATTGCACGTTCTGGCTTATGACATCACTGAGGAACACCATCGTGAGTTTCAAAAGCTGCGTGAGAATGTATTCGATCTGGTTCCATATCTTCGCGAACAGGGAATTGTTCACGTGCTGGCCCATCCTCTTTTTGCGGTAAATGAAAGGCTTACCCCCGATCATTTCGAACAGGCCTTGCTCATGTTCAATCTCCTTGAGCTGAACGGCACCCGTGATGAAATGCAGAATTCAGCCCTGCGTACCATCGTAGACAACTTGACACCTGAAAAGATCGACCAACTCGCCGACAAACACGGCTTAGAGCCATATGGTAAGACTCCGTGGGTGAAGGGGCTTACCGGAGGTTCGGACGACCATTCCGGTATCAACATCGCTCGGGTTTATACCGAGATCGTTGATGTTGATACACCGCAGGAAATGCTCAAGGCAGTCAGTGAAGGGCGGGGTATGGTTCAGGGCAAGGCGGCTACTCCTCATACAATGGCGCACAATCTTTACGGTATTGCTTACCAGTTTTACAAAAGTCATTTTGATTGTACCAAGCTCAAACGTTCTGTTGAATGCTTCCGATACATAGATAACGTGCTTGATCCCGGCGATAAGGAGAATCCTTCTATCCTCGATAAGCTTCAGAACTTTCTTTACCGTCAGCGTTCGAAAAAATATTTCAAGACTTCCGACTCAGTGCAGGCCGCTTTATTGCGCGAAGCCAACCGGATCGTTGAAAGTGATGAACGCGCCCGCAATATCAGCTGCGGTTTCAGGTACAGCCCTGAAGAGTTGGAAGACGAGTGGTTCCGTTTTGTGGGAAATGCCACTGACAAGGTACTTTCAGGGCTGGGTGACAAGATAATCAATAGTGCCTTGGGTGCTAACCTGTTTGATGTTTTCCATACAATAGGCGCGGCTGGTTCCCTGTATACCCTGCTGGCTCCGTATTTTGTGTCCTACGGACTTTTTGCCAGTGAACGTGAGTTTGCCCGCGACTGTCTCTCCGTTTTCGGTCATAACGACCCGTTGGAGGGAGAAACCAAGATCGCCCATTTTACCGATACCTTCAGTGATGTGAACGGCGTGGCTTTGACTTTGCAGCATCAGCTGGATGTGGCCCGCAAACATGACAAGAAGCTGACCGTAATCACTTGCGGCTCCGACGGTTCCAGTGATCAGGTCGTAAACTTCACCCCGGCAGGGGAATTTGATCTTCCAGAATACCCGGAACTTTCATTCAAATACCCTCCGTTCCTGCGTGTGCTGGCTCACTGCCTTGAAACAAATTACACCCTGCTTCACCTAGCTACTCCCGGCCCTGTCGGGCTGGCCGGACTGGCTGTTGCCAAGCTGCTCAAGCTTCCGGTTCACGGAACTTATCATACTGCCTTCCCGCAGTACGTACGGGCTTTCACCGATGACACAGGTCTTGAAGACATCGCGTGGAAATTTATGATCTGGTTCTACAATCAGATGGATACGGTTTTTGTCCCCTCAGAGGCTACCGGGGATGAACTTGCAGAGAAGGGAGTCAAAGCACATAAGATCAAGGTTTATCCTCGTGGGGTAGATATCAATCGCTTTACACCGGAAAAACGCAACGGTTTCTATAATGGACGTTTCAAGGTAAAGGAAGCGGTTAAGCTACTTTATGTGGGACGTGTTTCGCGGGAAAAGAATCTTGATGTTCTGACCGAAGCTTTTAAGACGGTCTCAACGATCAGGCCGGAATTGCATCTTGTTGTAGTCGGTGACGGTCCATACCTTGAGGAAATGAAGAAAAGGCTGGAAGGGTGTCCGGTTACCTTTACCGGTTATCTTGGGGGTGACGAACTTTCCGCATGCTATGCCAGTTCTGATGTATTTGTCTTCCCTTCGTCAACCGATACGTTCGGCAACGTGGTCCTAGAAGCACAGGCTTCCGGGCTTCCGGTAATCGTTACTGACTCCGGAGGGCCTTGCGAGAACCTTATTGAAGACACCACCGGATTAATTGTCGAAGCAGGAAATGCTGATGCTCTAGCCAGAGCCATTGTCCGCCTTGCTGATCATCCCGAACTTCTCCAGTACATGAAAAAGAGTGCACGGACATATACAGAGAAGCGCTCCTTTGATGCTGAGTTTTTGAAGACTTGGACTATGTATGAGGATTTGTCTAAACGTTCGGCAGTGCAATAAAAAAGGCCCGGCAACTAACGTTGCCGGGCCTTTCAACTAATCTATATATCAGAACTATTCTTCGTCTTCGACTGCGTCAGCGATAGCGCATTCGGTGGTCAGCAGGAGGCTGGACACGGAAGCTGCGTTCTGGAGAGCGATACGGGTAACCTTTTTGGGGTCGATAACACCGGCCTTAATGAGGTCTTCGTATACACCGGTACCGGCGTTGAAACCGAAACCGTCTTTGCCTGCGGCAACTTTTTCAACAACAACGGAACCTTCGAAACCGGCGTTGGCAGCGATCATGCGCAGGGGCTGCTGAGCAGCACGACGGATGATGTTGATACCTGCCAGTTCGTCGTCGTTGCCTGCTTTGAGGTCGTCGAGAGCTTTGGCGCAACGTACGAGGGCGGTACCGCCACCAGCTACGATGCCTTCTTCAACAGCTGCGCGGGTTGCGTTCAGAGCATCTTCAACGCGAGCTTTCTTTTCTTTCATTTCAACTTCAGTAGCAGCACCAACTTTGATTACTGCAACACCGCCAACGAGCTTGGCGAGGCGTTCCTGAAGTTTTTCACGGTCGTAGTCAGAAGAAGAATCATTGATCTGAGCTTCGATCTGTTTAACGCGGGCTTTGATTTCTTCAACGTTGCCTGCGCCGTCTACGATAACGGTGTTTTCTTTGTCTACGCGTACACGCTTGGCGGTACCCAGACCTTCAACGGTCATAGCGTCGAGGGAAAGGCCGATGTCTTCGGAAACAACGGTAGCACCGGTGAGGGTTGCGAGGTCTTTGAGCATTTCCTTGCGGCGGTCACCGAAGCCGGGAGCCTTGATAGCGCAAACATTGAGGTTGGCGCGCAGTCTGTTAACTACGAGAGTAGCCAGAGCTTCGCCGTCCACGTCTTCAGCTACGATGAGCAGGGGACGGGACATTTTGAGAACCTGCTCGAGGATGGGGAGCAGATCTTTCATGTTGGAAACTTTTTTCTCAACAAGAAGAATCATGGGATCTTCGAATTCGCAAACCATTTTGTCGGTGTCGGTTGCGAAGTAGGGAGAGAGGTATCCGCGGTCGAACTGCATGCCTTCAACAACGTCCAGTTCGGTTTTCATGGATTTGGCTTCCTCAACGGTGATAACGCCTTCCTTGCCTACTTTGTCCATGGCTTCAGCGAGGATTTCACCGATGGTGGAGTCGCTGTTAGCGGAGATGGTGCCGACCTGAGCGATTTCAGCTTTGTCGCGGGTGGGCTTGGCCAGTTTGCCGAGCTCTTCAACGATAGCTTCAACAGCGGAGTCGATACCGCGTTTGATGGACATGGGGTTACGGCCTGCAGCAACAAGCTTTACACCTTCTGCGAAGATGGACTGGGCCAGAACGGTAGCAGTTGTGGTACCGTCACCTGCGATGTCGTTGGTTTTGGAAGCAACTTCCTTAACCATCTGCGCGCCCATGTTTTCGAACTTGTCTTCAAGGTCGATTTCCTTGGCAACAGTCACACCGTCTTTGGTGATGGTGGGAGCGCCCCAGGATTTTTCGATAACAACGTTACGGCCTTTGGGTCCGAGGGTAACCTTTACTGCTTCTGCGAGGGTGTCCACACCTTTTTTAAGGTGTTCACGTGCAGTTACGTCAAATTCAATTGCTTTTGCCATGTCTTATATTCTCCTGATCTGGAAAAAATTAATTTATTAAGGGGATATTACTCGACGATCGCGAGGATTTCGTCTTCGCGCATGATGATGAATTCGTCTGCGTCGATTTTCAGTTCGTTACCAGCATATTTGGCGAAGAGAACTACGTCGCCTGCTTTAACGGTCATGGGGTTGTTGTCTTTACCGGGACCTGCAGCAACAACTTCACCTTTCATGGGCTTTTCTTTTGCGGAATCGGGGATGATGATGCCGCTGGCGGTCTTCTGCTCGGTTTCTACACGCTTGATGAGTACACGATCCTGTAAAGGCTTGAGATTCATGGTTCCTCCAAAATAAATAGACTTTTTTAGATAAGATAAGTAATCCGCGAGTTTATGGCGGATCATACTTTTAAATTTCAAAGCCTGCGTCTCTCAGCAGGCCGGATGCTTCCGCAGAAGCTGACATAAATTAAGACAGTCTGCAGATATGTCAACACCGTGAGTCGAAAAAAAATACTGCTTTTTTTAAACAGTTTTGATTGTGAGATTTGATCCAAATTTGAGACCGTCCAGCTCTTTTAACGCAATCTGCTTGACATTCCTTTGTAAATGCTTGTAATCCCCCATTCCGCCCTGATTTTAGGGGCCCGCTGCACCGGCGAAAAGTTACTTTTTTGTGCTTTCTAAATATAATATCCTCTCAGGCTAAGATTTGCTTTTCGCTATGGCTTTTTCTAAATTTCTGGTGTAGTGGGCTTTAAGGGGTACGGATATCCGCCGCCTGAGCGCGGGAAAAAATACTTTTGAAGGAGTTAACTATGAGTAAAACTGTTCTTGTTAAGAAAATCCGGGAAAAACTGGAGCTGAGTGCAAAAGACGCATCTGCCGCACTGGACGGCGTTCTCAGCGCAATCGAAGATGGCCTCAAAGAAGAAGGCAATGTTACCCTTACAGGTTTCGGTACATTTAAGACTGTAGAGCGTTCCGCTCGCACCGGACGCAATCCCCAGACCGGCGAAGCAATCCAGATTCCCGCTTCCCGTGGCGTTAAATTCACTCCCGGAAAATTCCTCAAGGACGCAGTTAAATAATTCTGGTTCTGACGAAGTTTTAAAGCCGTTTCCGGGTAACTCCGGAAACGGCTTTTTTTATGTGTACAATGTATAAGAATACTCATAGCCTTCCTCTCGCTCCACTGCGCTTCCCGTTGAAGATGATAAAAAATGTCATGCGCGAATTAATTATAATATCTAGCTGAGTTTCAAGCTATCGGAGTTGAAAATGATTTCTTTATGGAACAAGCCGTTTGGATATAAGCATGTGCTTAATATAAGCATGCCCCTTGCGGTGAGTATGGCTTCCACCACCATAATGCAGGTAACAGACCGCATCTTTCTTGGGCGTTATTCCATGGAGGCCATTGCCGCCGCTTTGCCTGCAGGAATTATGTCCTTTCTGTTCATTTCTTTTTTTATGGGGGTGGCCAGTTATATTAATGTATTTATTGCTCAGTATACCGGAGCTGCAAGGCCGGAACGAGTCGCATCAAGCCTTTGGCAGGGGATATATTTCGCTCTTGGAGCGTGGGTGCTCCTGGGTGTTATGGGATTCTGGCTGACTCCGCTTCTGGAACGGGGCGGGCATCCCCCGGAAGTACTGGAGCTTGAGATTCAATATTTCCGTATACTCATGCTCGGAGCCGGACTTCCTGTGCTTGATACCGCTCTTTCAGGGTTCTTTGCCGGACGCGGGCTGACCCGGACGGTCATGGTGGTCAATATGATCGGTGCGGCAGTTAATATTCCCTTGGATTATGCTCTGATCAACGGATTCTGGTTCTTTCCCGAGATGGGTATCCGCGGGGCAGCCATCGCAACTATTACTGCCGGGGCGGTAATTGTAGGTATCTATATTCCGCTTATTTTCAGTAAAGCCAATGAAAAATCTTTCAGGACACGCAGCAATTTCCGTTTTGACCCGAAACTCTTCAAGAGGTTTATCTCATTCGGACTTTCTAATGGTGTGCAGTTTTTTCTCGACATCTTCGCCGTCACTTTCTTTGTGTATATGGTCGGGAGATTGGGAACCGTAATCCTCGCTGCCAGCAATATTGTCCTTTCCATTGATGGAGTGTCGTTTTTCCCGGCTTACGGGATTGCTGTAGGGGTCAGCACTCTTGTGGGACAGGCCATCGGACAGGGCAGGCCGGATTATGCGAGGCGGGCCACCAAATGCGCTTTTCATATTACTACCGTCTGGATGCTTTTCATGGGATTGATTTATCTCGTTTTCCCGGAATTGCTCCTGTCATTGTTCCGTCCTGAGAACATCTCTGATGCAGTCTTTGCTGATGTCTTGGATTACGGAACACATTTTCTGCTTTTTACTGCAGCATATATTCTTTTTGACGGAATGGCGCTGGTCTATTCCGGTGCCCTGAAAGGTGCCGGTGATGTTGTTTTTGTCATGAAGAGTGTTGGATTGTGCTGTGTCGCGGTGATGGTAATTCCCTGCTACATGGGAGTAGAGGTGTATCCTTCCGGTCCATATTTTCTGTGGGCCATATTTACCCTGTATGTAATTATTCTGTCAGCAGCGTTCTATCGGCGGTTTAAGGGTGGTAAATGGGAGAGTATGCGAGTTATTGAGTAATTAAAAGGCCGGGTTGATTTAAATCAACCCGGCCTTTATTTGTTCGTATAAGTCGAAGTTATGTTTCCTGAGTGGCAAGCAGCATTTCCGGTCTGACCTTTTGCAGGAAGCCGTATGCTGAGGCGCAGATAAAGCCTTCGATGATCATGATGGGAATGTGTCCGTAAACAATCATCTGTGCTGCTGAGACAAAGCTTTCATCGGTAAAGGAAAGAGCCAGAGAGGTCAGGAGAGCGGAAAGAGCGATTGAGACTGCACCGCAAAGGAATGCTCCGAGGCTCATGCTGAAAAAGTTTTTTTTGAGCAGCGGGCGAAACATATAATGGCAGGCCACTGCGGGTAGGGCCATGGTTGCTGTGTTTACTCCGATTACAGTCAGTCCGCCGTATTGGAAGAGGACTGCCTGCAGCAGGAGACCGGTAAAGATGGCCGGAAAAGCAGCCCAGCCGAGAAGAAGGCCCATGAGACCGCTAAGGATCAGGTGTGCACTGGAAGGTCCTATCGGAATATGAATCAGTGAGGCAATAAAAAAGACCGAAGAGAGCAGTGCTACGGAAACAAGTTTTTCCGAATCAAGCTTTCTCAGGCCGATTATGGTTCCTGTTGCTGCTACAACCGCACCGCTGGCAAGTACCGGCAGTGAAAGGACTCCTTCTGATATGTGCATACTCGTATTCCTTATTAGTAATGAGTAGGACAGCCCTAGATCTTATTTCAGATTTGTGAGGCAGATGCTGCATACTTTTTTCGAAAGTATAGCACTGCGTGGAGCGTGTCAAGAAGGGTTATGGATTCTTGATCATATCTAACGTCATCAGCGGTACTTATCGAGCATTTTCAGCAGGTTCTTGTTCTCAATCGGCTTGGCAAGATAATCGTTCATGCCGGAATCAAGGAATTTTTCCCGATCCCCTTTCATGGCGTAGGCCGTCATGGCGATGATGGGAATGTCTTTGTTTTCTCGGCCAGCCTCACCCTTTCGGATGGCCTGAGTCGCTGAGATCCCATCCATGATTGGCATCTGGATGTCCATCATTATTAAATGGAAATTTTTTTGGGCTGCGGCTTCTAAAGCAAGCTGCCCATTCTCGACGGCAGTTACTTCGCATCCGGCCAATTCCATTTGCCGCTTAGCAGCCAGTCTGTTTATGGCTTCGTCTTCTACTAAAAGTACTTTAAGGCTAGTTTTAGGTGGCTTGATCGTTTCAGCTAATACCGGTGCTGCTTTGTCTGATGAAGGAAGGCCAAAGGGAATACATAAATATACCGTAGTACCTATGCTCAGCTCGCTTTCGATTGAAATATTACCGCCCATAAGTTTCACAAGCTGTTTACATATTGATAAACCCAGTCCCGCGCCTTGATGGGTGCGGCGATAGCCTTCGCTGAGCTGTATGAAAGGCGAGAATAATTCCTCCATCTTGCTGTCCGGTATACCCGGGCCTGTATCGCTGACGCTGAAGAGAATTTTAGTCGTACCGGCAGTTGTATGGGGCAGGGGGTAGGTTTCAACCTTGATGATTCCATTTTTCGTAAATTTAATCGCATTGCTAATTATGTTGGTTAATACCTGCTGCAGTCGTGATGAATCTCCGGTAATCTTTGTTATGGTCGCCGGGTGAAGGGTTAGATTCAGCTTGAGACCTTTTTGCTGGGCTGAAGGCCGGTATAAATCTGTCAGGTTTTGCAGGAGTTCCGGCAGATCAAAGGGGGTCGGATCGACTGCAAGCTTGCCCGCTTCGACCCGGGAAAGATCAAGAATGTCCGACAGCAGAGTGGTAAGCCTTTTTACTCCCACAACTGCGAGTTCAATGTATTCGAGTTGCTTGTCTCTTTGCTGGGTCGATTTTAGTAATTGCAGCATGCCCAGCACTCCATTTAAAGGGGTTCGTATTTCGTGGCTCATGTTCGCAAGGAATTCGCTTTTAGCCCTGCTTGCTGATTCAGCCTGCTCCTTGGCTTTAATGAGTTGTCGGTGCGTTTTTTTTATTTCAGTAAGATCAACATCTATACAATACATGTATTTTGAGCCGTCTGGGTTTTTCTGCATGACGTGAGCTGAGTACACAGGTACGGTGCTGCCGTCTTTGTGGATCAGATCCAATTCTCCGGCAGGGATGCTGATTCCTTTGTCATGCCAGTCCCGGATATTGCTGATCACTGCTTCTCTCATGTACTCCGGGATAATCAGCTCTTCCAGTTTTTTTCCCAAAGCTTCTTCCTGTGAATATCCATAGAGCTTTTCACTGGCTTTATTCCAGAAAACGACTTCCCTATTATTGTTATATCCTTGAACAGAAACCATCTCTACATGGTCAATTAGCTTCCTGAATCTTTCTTCAAGGTAATCGTCAGTGCCGTAGAGCTGGGCTTCTAGTTGAGCTATGTGCTCGTTTTTTTGCTCCAGCTCTTTAAGTAATTGTTCTTTGCTTATATCAATCATGTGCGTTCCATTGGTTTCAAGAAGGTTCCTATAAATATGCCATATTGCCCGGCACATGCACAGGGGAGATTCGATAATAGGGGAATATAATTCCTGCCAATTTTATGACTGTGGGTAGGGGATGCTCTTTTTTGTGATTTAAGAAAGTATTACAGTTGTTTATGCGGTTTATAATTCTTTAGGTTCGTTGGTATGCATGTTGCTCTCTCAGGGGTAGGAGGTAAAAAAATGCGAAAAAAAAGAATATCTGAGAAAACAATCCCTCTTCTGTTCGACTTTGTAGTATGGGGAGGATTTGCTGCCTTTTTGTTTGCGACTTATATCGCCTGCCAGACTCTTTTGGAGCGGTTTCCAGGCCCGGTTAATAAAATTATGAGTATGTTTCAGAATTTTGTCGCATAATTTTCCGAATCGTGAGGGTGGACTTAGCGGCAGGCACTGATTCAGGAGGGGATTTTCCGCGAAAGGTTGACTTCATTCAAATAGGGGCTACATTAATTGTGAAAATGAAATCCCCTATCAACGGAGCCTTTGATGGAAAATTTAATAGTTTTCGGTGTAATTGGAATAGCTGTAATCTATCTGGCCCGAAAGTGGTTTGGTCAAGGAGGGGGCGGTTGCGGCTGTGGTTGTGATTGCTCAGCTTCGAAAGATAGAGAAAGTTGTTGCGGTGAAGGTAATAACTGCGTCGATGATCTTCGACAAAAGTAGTAATAATTTATAAAAGTTCATATTTTCAGCTTTTTACCGACTTCTATTTGCTAAAGTCTACGCTGATTGATACCATTGGTTTATTAGGCCGCCCGCTATCTGCGGGCGGCTTTTTTTTGTTTTTGCGGGCATACACGTATAAATGAATGCTGTTTTCATAATTAGCTACATAGTCAGTAGGTTTTTCCGGTGTTAGAAGTATTTTTGCTCGATAAAAACAAAAATGTAAATCGGATTGTGAAAAAATGTTCAAATATGTTGTTTTTCGGCTAAAAAAGGGTTCGATAGTGAACTTTTACACCGTTAATAATATGGGAGAACGAAAATGAGACTGCAGAATTGCTAAAGGGTACCGTCAGGGGGAAGGAAATAGTTTATAATAAAAAATACAATTAAATTAGTATTTTATTAGTTGGTTTTAATCCTGTTCGTTTTTGCAGAATGGCGAAAAAGAGTCTCATTGAGAGTCAATTTTTTAATGTACTTACTAAAATTTTTTTTAGCCACTCTTTTTTGCTGAAATTGTCAGAGGATTGTGTTAAGTACATGTTACTTTCAGCTCGTCTCATTGCCGCGCTTTATTTCAGGCTAGACGAATTCGTTCTCGTAAATTACTGGTTTCCTTTAAAAAATTTGGGTTTAACAAGAATGTGTATCCGCATGCTCCCCCGCTTGCGGCGATGTGTTCCATTCTCAAACCATAGGGAGGGGAAGTGGCCAAGAAGAAGATTAGGTTCATGTGTACAGCCTTTCGTGACGGTTTTCAGTCCGTTTACGGGGCCAGAGTTAAGACCGATGATTTCCTGCCGGCCGTAGAAGCGGCAAAGGAAGCAGGTATTAATTGGTTTGAAGCTGGCGGAGGCGCACGGTTCCAGGCCCTCTACTTTTATTCCAATGAATGTGCTTTTGATATGATGGACAGGTTCAGGGAGACCGCAGGTCCCGACGCCGACCTCCAGACACTCGCTCGTGGTGTCAACGTTGTCGGACTTGAATCCCAGCCCAGTGACGTCATCAAAGCTCATGCTGATCTTTTTGCCAAACATGGCATTACCACCATTCGTAACTTTGACGCTCTTAACGACGTCAATAACCTGATCTACAGCGGTCAGTGTATTGCTGATGCCGGACTTAAACATCAGGTTGTAGTTTCCATGATGGAACTCCCTCCGGGATGTATCGGCGCACACGATGCAGCATTTTACGAGAAGACTCTGCGTCAGATTCTTGATGCGGATATTCCTTTTGATTCCGTATGTTTTAAAGATGCTTCCGGCACATCCACCCCGGCCAAGGTTTATGAGACCATCAAAGCCGCCAAGAAGATGCTGCCCGAAGATGTAATGCTTCACTTCCATACTCATGAAACAGCAGGGATCGGCGGGCTTTGCTACCATTCTGCTATCGAAGCAGGTGCCGATGCTGTTGACCTGTCCATGGCTCCCGCTTCCGGCGGAACATGCCAGACTGACATCATTACCATGTGGCATATCCTGCGCGGTACTGATTATACTATTGACGTCGATATCGATAAAATTATCAAGGCTGAGGATGTTTTCCGCGACTGCATGAAGGACTACTTCCTGCCGCCTGAAGCGACTCAGGTCGATCCCATGATCCCCTTCAGCCCCATGCCCGGTGGCGCATTGACTGCGAACACCCAGATGCTCAGGGACAACGGTCTCATGGATAAATATCCCGAAATCATCCGTGCAATGAGTGAAGTTGTACGCAAGGGTGGGTTCGGTACTTCCGTTACCCCGGTTTCCCAGTTCTACTTTCAGCAGGCTTTCAACAACGTAATGTTCGGACCTTGGAAGAAGTTTGCTGACGGTTACGGCAAGATGGTTCTGGGTTATTTTGGTAAGACTCCTGTCGAGCCTGATCCGGAAATCGTCAAGCTTGCATCCGAGCAGATGGAACTTGAACCGACCAAGAAAACTCCGCTTGAAATCAACGATGCAGATCCTACTAAAGGTCTCGCACCAGCACGTGAAATCTGTGAAAAAGAAGGTTTCGAGCTTACCGATGAAAATATCTTCATCGTTGCTACCTGTAAAGATAAGGGTGTCAGCTACCTTAAAGGTGAAGCCCGTATCGGTGTCCGCTACAAGAAGGATGTTGAAGCCGAGCAGCTTAAGAAATTGGGCGCAACTGTCGGCGGCGGTTCCGGTTCCGGAACAGTCAATGTTACTGTGAACGGACAGTCCTACACAGTTAATGTGGACGGTTCCACCGCTACTCTTAACGGCAAGTCCTTTAATATCGGTGCCGGTGATGCTTCCGCTTCCGGCGGCGCAGCTCCTGCAGCACCCGCAGGTGCAACCGAACCTATTGCTGCTCCCATGCCCGGCCTGATCATCAGATTGGCTGTCGAGCCCGGAACACAGGTTCAGGAAGGGCAGACCATCGTTGTCATGGAAGCCATGAAGATGGAAATGGAAGTTAAGGCGCATAAGGCCGGAACTGTGAACTCCTTCTCCGTTACTTCGGGTGATCAGGTGCAGCAGGGACAGCCGTTGGCCCAGATGACCGTTTAATCTCCTGACCACTAATTTATAAGGAGATCATAAATGCAACAGATGGTGTTCAGTTGGGACAACGTAGTCGCGGGCAACGGCGTATCACTTTCAGTAACAGGCATGAGCATCGTGTTCCTGGCCTTGGTTTTTGTAAGTCTTTATATTGCGCTGCTTCCCAAGATAACTGCGGTCTTCAATAAAATCATTCCGCCCTCAGCCCATCACAGCGGGCCGGTGGCCAGTGCTCCTGCTCCTCAGGTCAAAACCGGACCTTCGGAAGCAGAAGTTGTGGCTGCTGCTGTGGCGTATCTGCATAAAAACAAGGGCTAGACGGACGTTATGGATATACTTCTGCACTTCTTAAGCACTACGGGCTTTGCAGAGATGACTCCCGGCAACTTCATTATGATTGTCATCGGAGCCATATTCATTGCCCTTGCTATTATTAAGGACTACGAGCCGCTGCTGCTCCTGCCCATCGGGTTTGGTGCTATCGTCGGTAACATCCCGTCTATTGCCGGGATGCCGCTGAGCGTTTATGATGAAGGCAGTGTGCTTTACTATATCTACTTCGGGGTCAGTAAAGGGATCTTCCCTCCGCTGATCTTCCTAGGCATCGGAGCCATGACCGACTTTTCGTGCATGCTCTCAAACCCGAAATTGATACTGCTCGGCGCAGCAGCCCAGATGGGTATTTTTGCAACCCTAATCGGCGCCCTCTATATGGGTTTTACTCCCAGTGAGGCCGCAGCCATCGGTATTATCGGCGGGGCGGACGGTCCTACGGCCATTTTCCTTTCCTCAAAGTTGGCGCCGCATCTTCTAGGGGCAATCGCCATTGCTGCATATTCGTACATGGCACTGGTCCCGGTTATCCAGCCTCCCATTATGAAGCTGATGACATCCAAGAAAGAGCGCCTTATTCGTATGACTGCACCGCGTGAAGTTTCTACCCGTGAAAAAATCCTTTTCCCGGTGGGTGGCTTCATCATCACTGCACTTATCGCTCCGGGCTCTTTGGCTCTGGTAGGTATGCTCTTCTTTGGTAACCTGCTTAAAGAATCCGGTGTTACCGAGCGTCTGGCCGAGACTGCGCGTACCGCGCTTATCGACTCAGTCACTATTCTGCTCGGTTTCTCCGTGGGCGCATCCACTCAGGCTCAGACTTTTCTGACTCCTGACAGTATGCTTATTTTCGGTCTTGGTGCTGCTTCATTCTGTGTCGCTACTGCCAGTGGTTTGGCTTTTGCAAAGTTCATGAACTTGTTCCTCAAGGACAAGATCAACCCGCTGGTTGGTGCCGCTGGTGTATCAGCTGTTCCTGACTCGGCACGAGTCGTTCAGATGGTCGCTCGTGATGAAGATCCCCATAACTTCCTGCTCATGCACGCCATGGCTCCCAACGTAGCCGGTGTACTCGGTTCCGCCGTTGCAGCAGGTGTTCTCTGGTCCGTACTGGCACTCTAGGAGAAATCAGTATGAATACGCTTTCCAAACAGACCGTGATGACCAAACGCAAGCGTAAGCCTGCGGTGGCGGCTAACGGAAAACCGGAAAGCAAGCTGGAGACAGCAGGTCGAAACTGATCTAGCATAAGGCGCATTCCCTACAGGGAATGCGCCTTTTCATTTATGATACCCCGGCAGGGGGAAGTGTGAACATTATTGGTCTAATTGTGTAAAAATTTGCGAAGCCGAACAGGGAAGCTGTTCATTAGGGAAAACTTATTAATTTTAAGTAAATGAACAGTGGCATTTTATCGCAAATGGCGTTAATGGCGACTTCCAGAAGTCGTGACGACTTACATTTTCTTTGGAGGAAAAAACAGTGGCTAGTCAGTCAACCTATGAGTTTTACAAAGATGACCTTTCCAAGATTCCGCCTCTCCGGGCGATTGCGGAAACTCTGCTTGCAGATAAACGGGTAAGAAGAGTTAATGCGGCAGAAGCCTATGAACTTGCCCGTAAGCAATGGGATGTTATGGAAACAGATCATCCTATTTATCCCGAAGCAGCAAAAAGACTCGGTCTGCCCGAGGGAGCAAAACTGCTTAACCATTGCCACGGAAAGATTGTAGGCCGTACTGCCTTGGCCCGCCGTTTTTACAATCGCCTGAACGGTCCAGACCAGCGCAAGGTTCTCGGAGATTTAAGGGAAGCGATCTCTGATATGCAGGAGCGTCCGCTAATCAAGGCTGAGGCCATTGTAGGTCTGGATCAGGACCTGATGATCAAAGCTACTATTCTCGGCGGCGAAGATGATGCTGCCAATATTTTTAACTGGCTGGTCAATTTCACCCCCTTTGATGAACTTGCAGAAGAGTACGTAAAGAGCGCGAAACTGCCCATTCAGGATATCATTATTATCGGTGATAATCTCTGGCGTAACGATGATCCTTTCTACCACAATCAGGGTAACCCTCAGTTGGCTCTTGTGGATGAAGAGTGCAACGTTATCTACAATTTCGGTATGCGCTATTTTGGTGAACGTAAGAAGGGAACTCTTACTCTCGCTTGGACATCCGGTATCCGCGTAGGCATGGCCGCCTGTCATGGTGGGATCAAGGAAATTGATTTCGACAACTGCCCTGACGCCGAAATCAAAAAGCTGGGCAAAAAGTCCATCGCTTTCTTCGGTCTGTCCGGTACAGGGAAATCCTCCCACACCAACTCCCACGACAATGGCGGAACTCTTCCTGAAGGATTTGCCAAAAGAGTACTGCACGATGACGCTTTCCAGATCGACATTGAAAACCGTGTCTGCCGTGCTTGGGAACCGACTCTTTTTGATAAGACTGATTCCCGTCCACTGGGTAACCCGGACTGGAAATACATGATTTCCGTAATGAACCATGCCATGTTGGAAATCGACGGCAAGGTCATGCCTCTCGGGCAGGACATCCGTAACCCCAACGGACGTGCACTTATCGACCGTGATGTAATCGGTGAGCACGTCAACCGTTGCACATTTCCGGATTCCCTGTGCTGGCTCATGAAAGATACCTGTTTGCCTCCGATCATCCGCTTCACCGACACCTATCTTGCCGTTGCAATGGGTGCCGCGCTGATGACCAAGCGTAACCTTGCTGAAAACGTTTCTGAGGAAGAACTCAAGAAACTGGTTTTCATCCCTTATGCAAACCCCTTCCGTGTTTACGAACTCTGGAAGGATGTTGAAGCATTCGCCCACGTCTTTGATAGCGGAGCACACGGTTACAG
Organism: Maridesulfovibrio sp.; assembly: GCF_963666665.1. NCBI lineage: Bacteria > Pseudomonadati > Thermodesulfobacteriota > Desulfovibrionia > Desulfovibrionales > Desulfovibrionaceae > Maridesulfovibrio > Maridesulfovibrio sp. The sequence goes on along the minus strand of NZ_OY762999.1, from coordinate 2,576,787 downwards.
CTTTAACTCCGTCGGTTTCTGGCGGTCATCCGATGCAGACCTTAATCCCATCCCACTGCAGACTTCTTTGACCCTGCAGACTATGATTCTGACTGACAAGCTGGAATGGGAAGACTGGGAATTGCTGCCCGGAGCACAGATTCCCAAGCGTAACTGCATGGAAAGAATCCTGCCCGGCTTCTACGATACCTACAATCCTGCAAACGTAGAAAATCGCGCCGAGTACTTCCAGACCCTCAAGGACCGTTTTGCACAGCGCAGGCATTTTCTTGAGCAGACTGACGACCTCAACTGCAAGCCTGACCTGCTTGCCAAGCTCACTAAAGCCTTGCACATTAAAGGCTGGTTTTAGTCTTAAAAGCTGAAGATAATCAAAACGCCCCGCAAACTTATGTCTGCGGGGCGTTTTCGGTTAATGGGCGTAAAATTAACAGTTGGGTACGGATACAGCCAGTCCGCCAAGGGAAGTTTCTTTATATTTTGAATTCATATCTTTGCCTGTCTCAGCCATGGCCTTTACAACTTCGTCAAAACTGACTTTGTGGAACTCTTCCTTTTCCACCGAGGCAATTAGGTACGCGTTGTATGCCCGGACAACTCCCATGGCATTGCGTTCAATGCACGGTATCTGCACATATCCTCCCACGGGATCACAGGTGAGTCCAAGGTGGTGTTCCAGAGCTGATTCAGCTGCATTCTCAGTGCGCCAGAAACGGTGTCCTTTAGCGTATGCAATTAAACCGGCAGCCATCGCAGATGCGACTCCGACTTCTCCCTGACAGCCAACTTCCGCTCCGGCGATACTTGCATTGTGCTTGGCAATAAAACCAAGGGCAGCGGCAACAAGCATTCCCTCTCGTACTTTGTCACGGCTTATGCCGAGATCCTCTTCAAGGGCATAGACTGCAGCAGGAATGACCCCTGCGGACCCGGAGGTCGGAGCTGTAACCACTATATGTCCGGCAGCATTCTCTTCGGAAGCGGCAAAACCGTATGCATTGAGACGGAGTAGAAAGCTGTCGGTGCTGTTAGGCTGATTGCTGTTCTCAAGAAGGCGTTTGGCCTTGCGGTGCAAGCCTATCGGTCCAGGCAGTAATCCTTCTGCAGCAAGCCCGTTGCGTACTGCCTGCTTCATGGCATCCAGAATAGCATCCAGTTTTTCGTGTATCTCTTCTTCGGAAATCCCACTGATAGCAGTTTCATTAGCAAGGATTGCCTGATGCATACGCAACCCTTCTTCTGTGAGAATGGCTTTAAGATCATCCATGTTTGAATATTGATGAGGCGGGATACGTTGTATTTCAGCTTGCTGGCCTTTCCATTTAATGAAACCGCCGCCGATGGAGTAATATTCCTGTTCAAATAGAATTTCATCACTTTTGCTAAGTCGCAGGAGCAGGGTGTTTGCGTAGGGGAAATCATTTTCAACTTCTGCAAAGACAACGTCTTTAATGCTCAATCCTAAAGATACCTGACCGCTTTTAAATTGGCGGGCAGTTCCGTCGGCCAAGGAATCAAGAAAATCACATTCTACATTATCCGGCTTGAAACCCAGCAGACCTGCAACAACGGCTCGGTCTGTGCCGTGTCCTTCACCGGTGGCACTGAGGCTGCCATAGAGCCTTATTTCAATGTTGTCTGGCTGGACGTCAAAGGAAAGGTCTGCCACGGCTTGATGAAAAATATATCCGGCTTTCATGGGGCCGATGGTATGGGAGCTGGAAGGACCGGGGCCGATTTTGAAAAGTTCGAAAACAGATGTGGTAATGGCGGTCATAACTCCTCCTTGACCGTGGTAATTGTTTATGAAAATTATCAGTAGCACATTGCGTGGAACCTAACAATGAAGATCCGTTTTTCGGAGGTTAAAAGATATGTATATCGTAAGCGGTTGTCTGGCAGGACTTTGCTGCCGTTATGACGGTAAGGACAATGCTGATGAAAGGGTTATGAAGCTGGTGTCTGAAGGCAAGGCCATCCCGGTGTGCCCGGAACAATTGGGGGGACTGACAACTCCCCGTCCTCCATGTGAGATAGTGGAAGGACAAGTGCTCAGTGATAAGGGTGATGATGTTACGGAAAATTTCAGGCGCGGAGCAGATGAGGCTCTCAAGCTGGCAAAGCTTGCGGGCAGCAAAAAAGCCATTCTCAAAGCACGCTCCCCATCCTGCGGCATAGGAAGGATTTATGACGGAACCTTCAAGGGAAATCTGATTGATGGCGACGGATTATTTGCCGCCATGCTTAGAAAAGAAGGCTTTGAGCTGGAAACAGAATAAAAAACATCCCGGGAATCCAAAAAAGATTCCCGGGATATTTTTTTGCTAAAGCAAGATTTGGATTACTTGTCAGCTTAATGAGTAATCCTATCTTCTTTAATAAGTTGCTGGGCTACGTTGAGGTCGTAAAGTGCCAGCGGGTTACGGTCTGAACCGCGCTTTTTGTATTCTTCAGCTGCTTCCATGATTACGTCATAGGGCAACCATTCGTGCTGGTCCCAGATGGTGGGATTGTCATTGGACCAGAGTCTGAACTCGATTGATCCTTCATTTTCGCGCACGTACATTTTGGTGTCACGGGTCTGCAGGGACGGGTAGTAATAAAGTCCGCGTTGATCTTTCATTGTATGATCCTTAGAGTTTGCGCAGTGAAAAAGATTTTCCGTTGGGTGTAGCTATGATACCGTACCCTTTAATGAGAACAGTTATGGGTCTTCCGAAGAAGAAATCCATAGATTCTTTGGGAAGTCCTGCTTTTTCCATAACAAGCTCACGCACAGAACTGTCGAAAATCAGCATTTCGCGCAGGTCTGCCTGAATATTTGCGCTCTCATCCCAGTTTTCAACAGCCGCCGCAGCGAGCTCTGACATCTTTATGGGGTCGCATTTCCTGTCATGCTCTTCAATGAGTTCAAGAACAGGATGTCCTGCAGGAAGAACGTCCTTTCTGGAAACACGGTCTTTGTTGTATATTTCGGTCAGAGGGTCCGGGTCTCCGCAAAAAAGAGTCTGGCATTCAAGAGGGCGGTTCTTATAAATTCGACAGACATTTGATGACTGGGCAAGAAATTTACAGATCCATTCGCCGCCGGATCCTTTAATCTTGAGAATTTCTTCATCCAAAGGAATTACTGCTCCAACGGGCTGGTCATAAGCAAGTTCTCCCTTGCGAAGGGTAACAATATCAGTAAGATCGATGCCGTCTACTTCTCTGAGCAGGGGCAGGTCCTGAGTGTGTAGTGCCGGGCCGCCTTTGCGGCAGCAGGTACCGCATTGTTTGCATTCATTCATATTTTAAGAATCACTTTTTCAAGTTTATGTTGCTGGTTATCAAAATTTTTTGTAGGAAATATTGCTACTGACGCACCATGTGTTCGGGATGAGTAAATACGCTGAATCCGGCTTGCTTGGCAAGTCCGAGTTTCTCAATTGTGATAATTTGAATCATGTATTGACAACGTGCGTGTTCGGCGTGTTAGTGAATTATTCAGCACTATAGGTTGTGTTTTTTTTCACTTAAGGGTATCTTTCCCTCCCCTTACATCGTTACGATGAGGGGTCTCACTAAGAGAGGAAAGCAACCGGGCAAAAGCCGGTTTATCCGGCTGACGTACCGGATGCCTAATTTGTATTGGTAGGTATATCTTATTAAACTTTATGGAGGTTTAAGGGAATGGCGAAACACAAAACTCCCTTGTTGGACGAGCTTGAAAGCGGGCCATGGCCTAGCTTCGTGTCCGACGTTAAACAAGAAGCCGAAGTTAGAGCAAAAAACGAGAAGGGCGTGGAATATCAGATTCCCGTCGAAGTTTGTGATGACCTTCTCGGTATTCTCGAGCTGTCTTACAACGATGGTGAAACTCACTGGAAACACGGCGGTATCGTTGGCGTTTTCGGTTACGGCGGCGGCGTTATCGGTCGTTACTGTGACCAGCCCGAAATGTTCCCCGGCGTAGCACACTTTCATACCGTTCGTGTTGCTCAGCCCACCGCTAAATACTACACCACCGAATTCCTGAACAAGATCGTCGACATTTGGGATATGCGTGGTTCCGGTCTGACCAACATGCACGGTTCTACCGGTGACATCGTTTTCCTTGGTACCACCACTCCTCAGCTCGAAGAAATTTTCTACGAACTGACTCATGATGTAAACGTTGACCTCGGTGGCTCCGGTTCCAACCTGCGTACCCCCGCAGCTTGTCTCGGTATGTCCCGTTGTGAGTACGCTTGTTACGACGCACAGGCTCTCTGCTACGACATGACCATGGAATTCCAGGACGAACTTCACCGTCCCGCTTTCCCTTACAAGTTCAAATTCAAATTTGATGCTTGCCCCAACAGCTGCGTATGTGCTCTCGCACGTTCCGACTTCTCTGTTGTAGGTATCTGGAAAGACGAAATCCGCATCGACCAGGAAGCTGTTGCAGCTTACGTTGGTGGTGAGTTCAAGCCTAACGCTGGCGCTCACTCCGGCCGTGACTGGGGTGCTTTCGACATTCAGAAAGAAGTTGTTGATCTCTGCCCCGGCAAGTGCATCAAGTACGCTGACGGCAAACTCGAAATCAACGATAAAGAATGTATGCACTGCATGCACTGCATCAACACCATGCCTCGCGCACTGATGATCGGTAACGATCGCGGCGCATCCATCCTCTGTGGTGCTAAGGCTCCGATCCTCGACGGTCCTCAGCTCAGCTCCCTCCTCGTACCTTTCATCAAGGTTGAAGAGCCTTTCGACGAAGTTAAGGAAGTAGTTGAAAACATTTGGGACTGGTGGATGGAAGAAGGTAAAAACCGTGAGCGTCTCGGTGAGACCATGCGTCGCATGGGCTTCCAGAAGCTTCTCGAAGTTACCGGAATCAAGGCTGATCCCAGACACGTTCAGGAACCGAGACATAACCCCTACATCTTCTGGAAAGCTGAAGATGTTGATGGTCCTTGGGAACGTGACGTTAACGAATACAGAAAAAGACACCAGAGATAATACGGGAGGACAGACATGGCGTTCGTTTCTTCTGGCTACAATCCAGACAAACCGATGGAAAACCGGATCTCGGACATTGGACCTCGTGACTTCAGAGAGTTCCTGCCCCCGGTTATCAAGAACAACTACGGCAAGTGGCTTTACCACGAAATCATTGAACCCGGCGTACTGGTACACGTTGCCGAATCCGGCGATGAAGTATACACCGTACGTTGCGGTACTGCTCGCCTCATGAGTATTACCCTGATTCGTGAAATGTGCGAAGTTGCTGACAAGCACTGCGACGGTTACCTCCGTTTCACCACCCGTAACAACGTTGAGTTCATGACCGACTCCAAGGACAAGATGATTGCCCTGAAAGAAGATCTGCTCAGCCGTAAGTTCGAAGGTGGTTCCTACAAGTTCCCCGTAGGTGGTACCGGTGCTGGTATCTCCAACATCGTTCACACTCAGGGTTGGGTTCACTGCCACACCCCCGCTACCGATGCTTCCGGTACTGTTAAAGTCATCATGGATGACCTCTTTGATGAGTTCACCGGCCACAACATGCCCGCACCCGTGCGTATCGCTGTTGCTTGCTGTCTGAACATGTGTGGTGCTTGCCACTGCTCCGACATCGCTGTTGTCGGTGTTCACCGTAAGCCCCCCATCATTGACCACGAATACCTCGACAACCTCTGCGAAATTCCTCTGGCAGTAGCTGCTTGTCCTACCGGTGCTGTTCGTCCTTCCAAGGCCGAAATCGACGGTAAACAGTACAAGACTGTTGCTATTAAGGAAGAGCGCTGCATGTACTGCGGTAACTGCTACACCATGTGCCCCTCCCTGCCCCTCTCCGATAAGGAAGGTGACGGTATCGCACTGATGGTTGGTGGTAAGGTTTCTAACCGTATCTCCATGCCTAAGTTCTCCAAAGTTGTTGTTGCATTTATTCCTAACGAACCTCCCCGTTGGCCCACTCTTACCAAGACTATCCGCACAATCGTGGAAGTCTACAAAGCTGAAGCCAACAAGTACGAACGTCTGGGTGACTGGGCAGAGCGTATTGGCTGGGAACGTTTCTTCGAAAAGACTGGTATCGAGTTTACTCCCCACCTTATCGATGACTTCCGTGACCCCGCTTACTACACCTGGCGTCAGTCCACTCAGTTCAAGTTCTAATTAGAATTGAGAAATATGGGGTGCGGCATTTTGTCGCACCCCTTTAAAAAAGAAAGGGGCTTATTATGCCGATCGATATGGATTCCGCAAAAGCTGAAATCCTGAAGTTTCTCGAAGAGAAAACAGGTGCAAAAAGCAAATTTTACTTCAATGACTTCACCAAACTTTTCCCAGATGAAAAAGGCCGTGAAGTTAAGAAAGTTCTGACCGCTCTTGTTAAAGAAGAGAAGGTTGAATACTGGTCCTCCGGTTCTACCACCATGTACGGTCTGACCGGCGCTGGTAAGCAGAGTGGTGCTGAACACGAAGATTAATTTTTCGTTCAGTTTGACTCTTAAATGCCTTGTCCTTCGGGATGAGGCATTTTTTTATGCTTCACCCCTTGTTTGCGTTGGAAGGAAGGGTAATTTCCCTTGTCTTTTTTACGCTGAAACACTACTGAATCCATTGTGCAGACGAGCATTATTTAGAATTTTTAAAGGCGTGAGCAGCGAAATGAATTTTCCACGTATTGTTTTGGCCGGACTCAGCGGCGGCACAGGTAAAACCATTGTTACTTTGGGGTTGTGTCGTGCCTTTCGCAATCAAGGTCGCGTGGTTAAGCCATTTAAAAAAGGACCCGATTATATTGACGCTCGCTGGCTGGGACTTGCTTCCGGTCAATATGCCACCAATCTTGATCCTTTTCTCATGTCCAACGATAAGCTCATTTCCCTTTTTCTGGAAAAAGGGCAGGAGGCTGATATTTCTATTGTGGAAGGAAATCGTGGCCTTTTTGACGGCAAAGATGTGGACGGCTCCTGCTCCACAGCCGAGCTGGCAAGGATTATCAAGGCGCCGGTTATTCTGACCATTGACTGCACTAAAATGACTCGAACTGTGGCGGCTATAGTAGCCGGATGCAAGGCTTTTGAAGACGGATTCAATTTAGCTGGCGTCATTCTTAATCGCACAGCAGGTGAACGCCACCGCAATATTCTTAAAAGTTCAATTGAAGCTTATACAGATATTCCGGTACTGGGCATGCTACCCAAGTTGAAGGAAAATCCCATTCCGGAACGGCACATGGGGCTTGTCTCCAATACCGAATACGATGCTGTCGATAAAGCTCTCGACACGCTCGGACAGATGGCAGAGGACTGCCTTGACCTTGATGCAATATGCAAAATCGCTGAAAATACCCCTGCAGAACTCAATTCAGAAGATTCTGCATGGTCCGGAATAGAGCTTTCCAGCGAGTCTAAGCCCGTGATCGGTGTTGTTCGTGATGAAGCCCTCTGGTTTTACTATGAAGAAAACCTTGAAGCATTGCGCCGGGCCGGAGCCGAGGTAAAAGAAGTTTCGATTTTCTCGCCTGAACCTTGGCCTGAAATCCACGGCCTGTACTTGGGCGGAGGTTTCCCGGAGACCCTTGCCTCAGAAATTTCCCAGAACATAGCCATACGTGAACATGTTAGAAGCCTGGCGGAATCGGGCCTGCCCATTTTTGCCGAGTGCGGCGGGTTCATGTATCTGGGCCGAGATGTTGAGTATGAAGGTCACAAATATGCCATGTCCGGTGTGCTTGACCTTTCCACCCGCCTTTGTCCCCGTCCGCAGGGCTTGGGTTATACTTCCGGTAAAATTGTCCACGACAATCCTTTCTTTCCTGTTGGAACCGAAGTTATCGGCCATGAGTTCCACTATTCCCTCTGCGTGGATAATAACGAAACCGCACCAAAGTACGCTCTTGATCTGTCTCGCGGTAAAGGTATGGCCGACGGTCATGATGGACTCATCCGCGAAAATATATATGCTGGATACAACCACATCCACGCTTTAAGTATGCCATACTGGGCCAATAATTTCGTAAAAGCTGCTGATAGATTCAGGAACAAGAACCTTACGGCATAAAAGCTCTGGCTATGCGGAAGATATCGTCGTAGCTGAGTTTAGCACGGATGCCGAGGCACATTTCTGAAGCCATTTCCATTTTGGTTTTGGAGTAGGCTAAAATCTGTTCAGATTGAACCTTGAGATTGGATTTGAGTATTCTGTGGTCAAAACCATCGATAACCTGAGTTATGCCGTTGGCGTAGAAAGGTGTTTTGATGTGCGGCACAAGCTGTTCAAGTTGCTGCTTCCCTTCTTTGCGGCTGAGTATAATGTGAAAAAGCATTTTGACCAATAAACGGTCAGGCTGTAGCTTGTGGTCAAACTCCAGAAGCAGGGTGGGATCTGATTGTTTATCCTGCAAACCGTCCACCAGCCCGTGGGCAAGGGTGAAAGCCTTTTTCTCGGCAATTACGGATACAGGATACTGCGAAGCCATACGCACGAAGCTGATGCGTGGATTTTCTTGAGAAGACATAGCCAACAGTGCTATTTGCATGGCATCCAGCTTGCGTGAGTATTCTCCCGCAAGTGTGGCTCTTTTGGCTTCAGCAAGGCGGCGCACTGTTGTCTCGTCGAGTTCAGAAAATGCAGTTTCCAACAAAAATTTGATGTAAGGCTCGCGGGTATAGCGTATCTCTTCCTCAAGTACTTTTCTGCTGCGTTTAACATCAATAAGTTTCTTGATGGAGAGCCAGTATGCGGCAAGGCCTTCTGCGGGCATTTCCAGAATATCAAAATCTTTTTGTTCTTCCATGGGATTTCCTTGTATTTCCTGTGCACAGATTGTAACTGAATTTGTTCGGGAAACATAGTCCGCCCGGGACAGTTTTTTGTTTAAGGATTTTTATAAGTAGGTAAAGAATATGATTGTATTGCCGGAATTTGATACCGTTGCTTTTAGAATAGGACCTCTCAAGGCCAATTGGTATGGCCTGATGTATATGATCGGTTTTGCCATAGCGTGGACTCTGGGACGTTACAGGGCCTCCAAAAAGACCAATAATTGGACAGCACAGCAGGTAGATGACCTGATTACATGGCTGGTGGTCGGTCTGGTAATAGGCGCGCGGCTGGGATACTGCCTGATTTACGAACCTGAATATTTTATGGCCCACCCCATGGATATTCTGGCGGTCTGGAAGGGCGGGATGTCTTTCCACGGCGGTGCTGCCGGTGTGGCCATTGTTGCATGGAGATTTGCAAAATCCACTAACAGGACAACTCTTGACGTGGGTGATTTCCTTGTACCGCTGGCTCCGCTGGGGCTGCTCTGCGGCCGTATGGGTAACTTCATAAACGGTGAACTCTGGGGCAGGGCTACTGATATGCCATGGGGAATGGTTTTTCCCAGTCAGCGTGCCGGAGATTTGCCAAGACATCCTTCGCAGCTTTATGAAGGAGCTCTTGAGGGTTTGCTTCTTTTCTTGATTCTCTGGATATGGTCTGCAAAACCCCGGGAAAGGGGAACGACCACAGGAATATTCTTAATGGGCTACGGATTTTTCAGAGCATTTGTGGAATTATTCCGCCAGCCTGATCCTCAGCTTGGCTTTATCGCCTTTGGCTGGCTGACCATGGGCCAATTGCTTTGTGTTCCCATGATTCTGGCCGGACTGGCTTTGTTTATCTGGGGGCTTAAGAAGGGGCCGATCCCTCCCGCTGCCGATCCCGTTTAGTTTAGCGTTATAGATCGTAATGACCAATATGCCTCCTGCTTGAATAGTGGGGGGCATTTTTTTAAAAAAAAGTTTGATGATATAAAATAATCGATTGTTTTTCGTTGCAGGGATTTGGGTTGATAATAGTAAATTTTATCATAATTACCTGCGTTTAAATCGATTCAGAAGTGTGTACCTACCTTGCAAAAGCAAAATTAAGACTTATCCTACCATTAGGGTCTAAATTTTACCTGCGGGGTGAGTCATGTCACCTGAAACGGTCACTCAAAATGCTATCGGCGTTATCCTCACTGCAAGCGGTGAGGTGTCGCTCAGGTCTTCTGAAGGCTTGAGATTGGCTGAGTCCGGCTCGTCGGTATTTAGAGGCGATGAGCTGATTACCGGAGCAGACGGGCAGGTTGAAGTCCGTTTTGCTGACGATACCCTCCTTTCACAGGGCGCACAGTCCTCCATATCCCTTGATGATTATGTCTACGATGAGGTGGACGAATCTTCTTCGGACCTCTTTTTTAAGATGGGTACCGGGACTTTTCGTATGGTTACCGGAAAAATTGCCGAATAGAATCCTGAGCGGTTCAAGATCGGTTCTCCTCTTGCCACCATAGGTATACGCGGAACCGTAACCGTTCACGAGATCGGTCCTGACGGTGAAAAGCACGGTGTGGAAGAAATTCATAGTGGCAGGGCTTTATTGGTCCAGAGTATTGATGGTTCCATCCGTCAAATTGCGTCTCCTCGTGCTTTGGTTGATATCGCAAGTTCTGGGTTGATGAGCAGTGTTCGTGTTATGACTGTGGCTGAATTCAACCAGTTTCAGTCCATTGCCCCCGCTGCAATCCAAGAAGAGCAGATAATTGAAGAACAGCGAGAGGAAGAACAGCAGGATCAGCAGGATCAGCAGGGAGGAGAAGAACAGAACGAAGAAGAAGGTGAATCATCCGAAGAGCAGGGAGATGCTGGCGAAGAGCAGGGCGAACAGCAGGTAGAAGGCGAACTCCCGGGTGAGGTTGCAGGCGAGATTGGAGAAGAAATGCCTGCCGCCGCAGAAATTGGTCCTGAACTTGGTGGCGAAGTTCTGGGCGGCGAAACAATGGTTCTTGGCGGAGAAGGTGTCTTGTCTGGTGGAGAAGGTGTGTTCGGCGGGCTGGAGCTTGTGGATGCTGCCATGCTGGCTGCTGCTGAAGAAATATTTGAAGCACTGGCTGAAGACGATCTTGATACTGCTGCGGAATTGATTGAAGAATTTGCCGTTGATACCACCGGGGATTCAACTGAAGAAATTCCCGCTGATACTGATGATGAAATAATTGATGAACTGGTTGCAGATGCTGATCCTACTACGGAACCTACGACCGATGAAACAACCGATGAAATTTCTGATGAACCGTCTGAAGAATTACCCAATGACACTCCCGAAGACAATATTGATTGGGGTGATGCCACTGAAAATGCTGATGTTTGGGTTGGAACAGAGAACACTGATTACTACGATGGTCTTGGCGGTGACGATACCATAGACGGAAAGGAAGGTAACGATACTCTTAAGGGCGGTGATGGCAATGATACTATTTATGGCTGTCTTGGTGATGACAGTATTGATGGCGGTTTCGGTAACGACCTGATTTACGGTGATGCTGGGCGTGATGTTATCGATGGTGGTGCTGATAATGATTACATACTTGCCCTTCAGGATGGTGATACCATCATAGGTTCAACAGGAATAGATACTGTTTCTTATCTGTACGTAAGTGGCCGCGGTGTTAACGCAAATCTGGCAACCGGAGTTGTTTCAGGCGGTACTTATGATGACACATTGAGTGGAATAGAAAATCTTGTCGGGTCTGGCTATGATGATGTCATCGTTGGTGATAGCGAAGCCAACACCCTCAGCGGTTTGTCCGGCAATGATTCCATTTCCGGCGGTTCCGGCGATGACCTGATCGTAGGTGGAGCAGGTGCTGATACTCTTGATGGCGGATCCGGACAGGATACCTTTCGTTTTACCGAGGCAGAAGGTCAGGCTGGCGAACAGCTGCAAAACTTCTCAAGTGCTGATGATACTATCGATTTCAGTTCTGAAATGTTTAGCCGGACTTCAGACTTTGTTATGATTAGCGGCCCTTACAGCGGAACTGATAATGCTATGGGCAGCGGTCCTGCCTTTGTTTACGATTCTGATGGCAAGCTTTGGTATGACTCCAACGGCGTGGCTTCCGGCGGGCATACGTTGATTACCACTGTGATTGATGCCCAGCTCAATGCATCGGATATTACTGTGGACGGCGAAGCCATAGACGGATCTGGGATGACTGTAACCGGAACCAGCGGCAGCGATACTCTGGTCGGTCTCGGCGGTAACGACTATCTGGACGGTGCAGCCGGTGCTGACTTTATCAGTGGCGGGCTTGGTGATGACACCCTGCTGGGTGGTGCTGACAATGATTCCATTACCGGTGGGAGCGGTAATGACTTGATCGAAGGTGGCGCAGGGGCAGATACCCTCGATGGCGGAGCCGGACAGGATATCTTCCGATATGTCGAAGCTGAAGGTCTGTCAGGCGAAGAATTGCAGAATTTTTCAAGTGCAGATGACACCCTTGACTTCAGCGGTGAGAACTTCAGCGAAACTGCTGTATTCGCGAATGTTGTGGCGAACGACTATACGGGTACTGATGCGACTATGGGCAACACTCCTGTATTTGTTTTCGATGCAGGCGGTAAGCTCTGGTATGATTCCAATGGAGTGGATGCAGGCGGACATACTTTGATTACGAAGGTCAGCGGTGATGCTGTTGTTGTCTCTGATCTTACTGTGGATGGAGCAGCTATTGAAGAAGCTATTCAGTGGGAAACTGGTTCACTGTCTGGCGATACTTGGGTCGGAACTTCCAAGACTGACTATTATAATGGTGTAGAAGGGGATGATTCCATCAGCGGTAAGCAGGGTGTTGATACTTTGTTCGGTGGGCTCGGTAACGATGTGATCGATGGTGGCAACGGCGCTGACAGTATTGACGGCGGCGGTGGTAACGATACCATTTACGGTGGTCAGAACGCAGACGTCATTAGTGGCGGTGCCGACGATGACCTGATTTATGGCGGTCAGAACGGTGATACCATGGATGGCGGCGACGGTAATGATACTGTGTCCTATGAAGGCGGCTCGGCTGTAGAGGTGGACCTTGCGGCAGGAACTGTGTCCGGAGGCTCCAATACTGATATCCTGATCAGCATTGAAAATATCATAGGTACTGATAACAACGATGTTCTGAACGGATGTGCCGCTTCCAACTCGCTGACCGGCGGTGACGGGGACGATACCATATACGGCTCAGGTGGTGCTGACTATCTTACCGGTGGAGCCGGAAATGATATGTTTGTTTACACAAGCACATCCGAAGGCGGAGATACTCTTTCTGATTTTGTCAGTGCAGATGATGGTTTCCACTTCTCATCAGAATTTAATTCAGACTTCACTTTCATCAACGTTACTCCCGGAGTAGGTGTTTCTTACGATGGTCAGACCGGTCCGGCAGACGGTTCCGCTTACTTTGTTTTTGATTCAGATAACGGTCAGCTTTGGTATGATCCTGATGGAAGTACTGCCAGCTCCGATCACGCACTTATCGCTACTGTTTTCGGTGATTCTGTAGTGGAAAGTGATATCTCCGTGGATAGTGGGATGCCTTGATTGCATTCGCGTCTGTAATTTAAGAATGTTGAGTTGTTTTGTTGGTTTTGATGAGGTTTGCTGTGTGGTTAAATTAATGTAATTGCAGCTGCTTGGTTTGTTATTATCTGTATTGTGTCGAGTGTGAGTGTTGCTGTTAATCTTCTAATTGCTGTGTTGATATGTGGTTTGTTGACTTGAAGGCTTAAAATAGATTATTATTTGTTAATGGTGGAGTACTCGTAAAAAGTAGAGGGAATTTATGCCTCCTGAAGCAAATCAAAATTCAATCGGTGTCGTTCTCGCAGCAAACGGCGATGTTTTCTTGCGTTCTGAAACCGGAATCCGTCAGGTTGAGGCTGGTGCCGAAGTTTTTCGGGGAGAAGAACTGGTAACCGGGTCGGGTAGCACAGCGGAAATTCGTTTTGTGGACGATACCCTGCTTTCTCAGGGTGCTGATTCGGCAATATCCCTTGATGATTATGTTTTTGATGATTCCGCATCTGAAGCTGAACTACTTTTCAAAATGAGTCAGGGAACCTTCCGTTTGGTGACAGGTAAGATTGCCGAGCAGAATCCTGACCGCTTCCAAGTCGGTACTCCTCTTGCGACCATTGGTATCCGCGGTACCACCATTGTCAGTGAAATCAGTCCCGGCGGCGGGCAGAAGATCGGTGTTGAAGAAATTCATGCCGGTAAGGCTCTGCTAGTCCAATCTATAAGCGGCGAAATAAGAATGATTGCCAACCCCCGCGAGCTGGTTGATATCGCCATGTCCGGACAACTTAGTTCTGTGCGTCCCATGACTGCCCGGGAGTTTGATTCATTCCGTGATATAGCGCCCTCGGCTATCCGGCAGGAGCAGGAAATCCAGCAGCAGCGTCAGGAAGAAGAGCAGCAGGATGACCAGCAGGACGATCCACAGGATCAGGGACAGGATGAACAGGGTCAGGATGCTCAGGGTGAAGGAGATCAGCAAGGCGAAGCTGAAGGCGGCGAAACCGGAGGTCCGGCAATTCCCGGTCAGGGTGTGCTTGATCCGGGTATCGGTGTTATTGATCCTGCTGGGGGGCTTGCAGCTACGCAAACAAATCTTCAACAGGCAATTGAGATTGGAGCCATTGTTGGTTCAGATGTTCCTATTGCTGTGATTGAAGGTGAAATTCAACAGATTACTGGACAGATTTTCGGTGCTTTAGGCGGTGGTGATGTTGCAACCGCACAGCAACTATTACAAAATCTGCAAACAGTGACTGATGATCTTATTGATGAATTGATAGAGAACCTCCCTGAAGGAGAAGAAGGTCAAACAGTAACCACTGGTGATGGTACCAATTTTATTTATGGTACAAGCGGTGATGATACATGGGAAGGAACCAGCGGGGTTGATTATTACAATGGTCTCGGTGGTAACGATATTATCAGTGGTATGGAAGGTAATGATGTTCTCTACGGCGATACCGGTAATGATACAATCTATGGTAACTGTGATAATGACATGATTTATGGTGGTGCCGGAGATGATACTATTTCCGGTGGTGCCGGCTCAGATACCATCGCAGGCGGTGACGGAATCGACATACTTTCATTTGAGGATAGTCTTGTCGGAGTCGATGCATATATCAGCGGTGGAACAGCAATTAGTGACGGTGAAGTGGATTATTTCACAGGTATTGAAGCTCTGAAAGGATCCAGCTATGACGATATCCTTTCTGGTAGCATGACAGCTCCTACTACTTTTTACGGCAGCAGTGGTAGTGATGAAATGAGTGGATTTTCCGGTCAGGAAAACTGGGTCTCTTACTTTGAAGCCAGTAATAGCGTTAATATTAACCTTGCTTCGGGTAGTGTAACCAAAATTGGGACATCTGATACTGATACACTCCATGAGATTAGTCATGCAATAGGATCGTCCAACAACGATACCATTACCGGATGTACGGGTAGCAATACTCTGATGGGAGGACAAGGCGATGACACCCTGACAGGTGGATTCGGTTCAGACCACTTGTATGGCGGTGCCGGTAATGATGTTTTTAACTATACGACTGCTGTTTCCGGTGAAGGTGGAGATACTGTTTACGGTTTTGAAAGCGGTGTCGATAAGTTCTATTTTTCCGGTAATGGAGGATTTAACTCAACTTGGACTTTTGCCTCTGTTAGCAGTTATAATGGTTCAATAGGAACTGGGGCCGGAGCACAGTTTATTTATGACACCACAGACCATAAATTATATTACGATGCCGATGGAAGTGGATCCTCAAGCTCCGGTGTGCTGATCGCAACTCTTGATGCAGACAGCGACGCAATCTCTGCCGTTGATAGCTCTACTCCTGGTGGTGATATCGCTGTTTACGTTTAAATTAGTTATTAGGAAGCCGTCTGAAACAGTAAGTTTCAGGCGGCTTTTCTTTTGTCTTCAATCCAAATTTCCTTGCCAATCTTACTTTTTTTTTATCAACTATAATGAATGACACCTGAAACCGGGGCTTGCCCCGGATACTGTATCTGAACCTGTGACTGAAAAGGAAGGTGCCGCATGAGCAGAATTGATGAAATTCTTGGTAGAATGGATGTCTTGGAAAAGGAACTGCGCGTTGAATTAAGTGATAAAAAAAACGAGTTCCTCTACACCATACAGAAAAAGAAAGTCCGCTTCAGCGCGGAGGTGCGTGTGGCACACCGCGAGCTGGCTGCTAAGTGGAGTGACTATGTTTATGATTCCGGCGTCTGGGTTATGCTCACGCTGCCCTTTATATTTATGCCGCTTATTCCTGCGCTGATGATTGATGTGGCTGTTTGGCTCTATCAGCTCATGTGCTTCCCGGTCTATGGTATTCCCCGGGTAAAGAGGCGTGATTATGTGGTCATAGACCGCCATAGCCTGAAATACCTGAACCTGATTGAAAAGGTAAACTGCTACTATTGCGGTTACTTTAACGGCTTGATCGGGTTTGTGCGTGAGGTGGCTGCCCGTACAGAGCAGTACTGGTGCCCGATTCGGCATGCCCGTCCGGTTAAGTCTGTGCACAGCCGTTACCGCCATTTCTTCCCCTACGGCGATGCAAAAGGGTATCGCGAAGGGTTGAACGACGTACGCACCCGTTTTGATGATGTGTAAAAAAAAAGCCCGGACAATCATTTGTCCGGGCTTGATTTCTTTTAAATAATATCCTGCAGAATTCTTTGGAATCTTAGCGTAACCCCGCGTACGATTTTACTTTGCGGGGTATTGTCACCGCCAGCGTAAACCGCGGCTTGGATGCGTTCGCGGGAACGATATGAGATGAATCCGTCGTCCTCGTCTTCCCATTTGATCTGGGTATCATCGAACTGGATAACCGCTTTACGCTTCTTAGCGTATTTGTCCACGACTCCGAGTATCACATCCGCAACCATGAGGTAGGTGTCCTGCGTGGTGTATTGCCCGATAATGGCTCCTATAGCCGCACCGGAAGCGGAACCGAGTATCATGGAATCGAGGTTACGGCCCAAAGTGGCTCCCATGTAGGCACCGCCTGTTCCGCCCCAAAGGCTGATTTCATCAACCATATTTTTCGAAATCTGACCTGAATAGCGCAGGTTGATGTCCAGATGTGCGGAATATTTACCTGTGGCTACTACTTTGTAGCCCTTATCTAGATATGATTTTTCAATGCTTTTGCGCAGGGCCTTGAGGTTCACTGCCGGATCACCGGAGGTGTTGCGGATGGTCAGCTTTAATACCGGAGTATCGAACTGGGAGGGATCAACCATAAAGTTTCCGCTGGTCATGGAGCCGTAGAGCAGGCCGGTACTCTGGTCGCGGACCATGCCCATACGCTGCTTGCTGCGGCATCCGCTCATGAGTACCAGTGCTGCGAGCATTGCCACTGCCATTAGGATGAAAACGCGTTTTTTCAATTCAAGGCTCCTTATCTGTGGTATTTGATGCCGTATTGTTCAAGAAATTTGATTACTTCAGCGTAGTGGACTGCGAAGGCAAGGTTGTCTATGTCCTCTCCGATCTTTTTCCATGTGTTAACACCTACAACCTTATCTTTGTAAAACAGCGGTCCTCCTGAATTGCCGGAGTTAATGGCCGCGTCTGTCTGGATATAACGAACCATACGGCGTGAGTGTAGAAATTTGCTCGGCCTTTTTCTGTATGCGCTGAAAACACCTCTGGTTATGGTGAAAGGAAATCCTTTGGGGTGTCCGATTGCCTCAAGAGTTACACCTGCGGGAAGCATATTTTGAGTGTAGAATCTAACAGGCTTGCCGTGGGCATTTATCTTTACCAGAGCGAGGTCTCGGTAAAGGTCATAGGCCATTACCTTGCCGAAGGCTTCCACGTTTTTGTGCAATTTAATTTCCACAAATTCGTTGTCTTCGACAACATGGTAGTTTGTAAGGATAATATTGTCGGTGACAAAAAAACCGCTGCCAGTCCCTCTGCGGTCCGGACTCTGGACCATGACAGTAGAATCATAGCGTGGATCATTTCCAGTGTCGGAGCCGTATTCATTGCTGAAAAATTCAGCCAGTGCCTTGTTGCGGTTGTTTATGATTATGTTCTGTATCCGGGCCATGCTCCTATACTTTTTGTCCTTTTCTTTGTGATCCAGATAATAGTTGAGCATGTCGGATAGGCGCACGGCAACCGGTTGTCTTTCCCATCCCCGTAGCTGTTTTTCCGTGTTGAAGTTTATTTCATGTTTGTCACGGTCTGGGTCTGTTATGTTTATGCCATAAGCTATCTTGAAATTTTTCTCCTGAACAATATCAAAGAAATCAGTGAAGTATGTGTGAGACTTGCGATCTATGATTACATATTGCACCGAGGCAACTTTAGTTGTGCGTAGCGGCACAACGCTGAAGCTGTAGTTTTCATAAATCGGCTTGTCGATCATTCGCGGAATGCTTGTGGCATTAGCTACAGCCTCGTTGTATTTTTCTTCTTCCTGAGCCGCCATATGAGCAGCGGAGGTGATGTCATTAGCACCGAACCAGCCCAAAATATGTGAGTTGTTGCGCTCGTTCAGCTCCTGCCGCTTCAGTTTTAATTGTTCAAGGCGCAGCTGGGCCTGATCATATGCGTGGTTGTATCCCTCTGTGTATCCGACAATATTCTTGCTGCTGTATGCCTTGGGGCGGAATGTCTTGCGGTCGATTCTGGATACAACTTCGTTGATCAGGATAACAACGTCCGCATCTTTGGCGGTCTTTGAATTGAACATGGATGTTTTGGCCAGTGTCTCGGTTTGCATGGGCAGATCCACATCAAAACCCAGCCCGAATTCGATGCCATGTTCTTGCATTAAAGTTTTACTGGTAACACGTACAAAGGCGATCTTGCAGTCTGGAACTTCGGTTACAGGGAAGCCTGACCTCTTGGCTTCATTCATGGCCTTGATAACCGCGCGGAAAGAAGGTTTCTTACCTTTAGCTTCTTTTTTGAGCAGGTCCCGGAAATATTGTCCTTCCAAGTTGCGCATGGTCTCGGCAGGGATGATGTTACCGTATTCCTTAATCATATGCGGCACACCTTTTCCGTTGGCTGATGCTACGGACTGCTCCAACAGGGCGGCTTGTGACTTGAGGAATTTTTCTTCATCCAGCTTTACGGGGTAGAGGGAAAAAAAGTTCGGTCCGGTCTGCAGTGGATATTGCTTGAACTGGGCCTGTGCATCGTCCCTGATTTTTGATTCTTTTTCGTGGAAGTTCTTTTTCAGCTTATCAAGGCCGGGAGGAATTTGGCCCAGATCGTTTAGTATGCTGCTGGATTCGATTTCGTCGATCAAATCACGGGCATTGTCCAGCTTAAGGCGGATTAAAGTCCATTTTGAGGATTTTTCGGGCCAGTGGATGGAAAGAAGGTTGGTGGTGGCAGCGGAAATTTTTGGACGGTAACGTTTTTTTAAATCCGAGGCAGCTTTGGTTATCTCGTCCATGGCCTTCGGTTTTTCAAGAAAGTAATCCTGATTATCCAGCCATATTTGTTCAGCCTCTGAAAATTTGTTCCGGTCCAGTGCCTGCGAAAACTTATCCTCCGGTTGGGAGGAGATTACAGTTTCTTTGATATTGGTTCTTATTGACCTGACTGTCCTGCACCCGCAGATTGCAATGAGCAATATCAACAGCCCCATACCGACAATTCTTCTATGCAAAGTTTTCCTCCCCAGACAAGCGTTTCCGCTTAAATTTACCCTGAGAGGTGGTACCATGATAGCTTGTGCTATATCAAGAAGAACTGATCCGGTATTATTTTAAGATTTTCCAGTCGGAGACATGCGTTTATGCAACCGTTTGGCCTGTAAACAGAATGCTTCCAGCCGTGCTTCGATGAGTTGCGGGAATGGATTTCCGTCAGTTTCAATGGCCAGGAAGGGCAGTCGCGAGTCTTCTCCAAGTATGGAGGTCGCTTTTTTACCCGCTGACCCGGCCCGGAATTTTTCGCTGAGTACAGCTTCAGCAACCCGCGAGGGCATGCATCCGAATGGTCCTATGGAGATGACTCCGCAGGATGGAGACATGATTTCATGTAGGGATGCCCCCACAGTCAGAATTGCCTCTCCGGTCAACTGTTCGGAAATGTGCGGCTTGCCGTGGCTGACCACTTGGCGCACATTCGGTCCGGGGTAGAAGAGCAGTCCGCTGTCTGCAAGGATATGGCGGATGCGACTTTCAAAATAAGATTTCACGCCTTGGGTGATCAGGGTCTTGACCCCGGCCTTTCCTTCGATGCTGTTGCGGTTCAGCCAGTCCGTGTATTTCATCCATTCCAGCACCGGAGCTACGCGGACAATAAAACCCTGCTCAGTAAGGCTTTCCGGCAGGTTGCGCCTAGCCAAAGGATCATGGCGGACGTATATTTCACCCAACAGCGATATAACCGGATACTCATACACCGGTTTAGCCAGTTTGATAGTGGAAAGATCGATAGCTGCTTTGCGCAGGGTTTTGGAAAATTGCTTCCAGTTGACCATGCCGTCCAGTAATTCCTGACGTACCTGCCAGAAAAGTTTCAGGGCCGAGTCTTTGTCCTTTGCTGCCGTGCAAATGGTGGCGTGGATATCCTCAAGAATAGAACCGGTGACAATACCCTGCCACATGCCGAGGGTGACACCAGTGCTTAGTCCGCCGTACCCGTCAGTGGAGCTGGGCGCGAAAATGGCTAGATTCTGGATTTCCAAGCGCTCGATGAGATCGTTCATGAACACGGAATACTGCCCGAAACGGCATGGCCCCTTGGCCTTGGGCATCAGGAAGAGGGCGATTTCATTTTCGTCACGGTTTTCGAGGTGTGCCAGCAGGGCTCCGGCGGTAAGCTGCAAGGGCAGGCATTCTTTGCAGGATGAATTGTTACGGCCCATTTTCAGGGCGGCTTCACTGGCATGGGAGAGTACCTTGTAGCGGATGTTATCGCGCTGCATGGATGCTGCCAGAAAATCGGTGCTGATTTCGCCAAGGCTGGGAATGATTAGGGTTACAGCCGGATCGTTCACCGCATACCATTTGCCTCTGGAGTCAGTGATTCCGGTAATTCCGTTACGCACTTCGCAACGCGCGGCACGGAAAGGACGGACTGTGGAATCCTGCGGCTCTTCCAGACGGCTGAAACCATCTACAATATCGAGAAAGGCTTCAATGCGGGTTTCGATTCCTGCATCAGCGGTATGGCTGTCCAATTCAAGGGTCAGCGATGGCTTGCGGCCCATGATCGTACGGAAATGACCGAGCAGGAATGAATCAGGGCCGCAGGAGAAATTGGTGATGTATGTGCCGAAAAGTCTGGGGTGCTCCGCCACCAGCTTGGCTGCATCCATGATCAGTTCCCCGGTGGCCCAGTACATGTTCAGCTCGTTGCCGCATTTTTCGCTGCGGGGGAGCATGTCGCAGGGAATTATTTCAACTCCACGGGTGGCAAATTTGGCAGGAATTGATTTGTTGGCCCATGAACTGAAGGCATTGTATGGTCTGCCGAAAAGAACCATGGCTTGTAGGCTGCTATCATCCAGTGCGGCCATAAATTCTTCTCCCTTAACGCGCAGGTCGGTGAAGAATTGTTCTTGCTCGGCAATTGCCGCCTCAAGAGCATCCAAGGCTTGCTGAACACCTACTTTCAGCTTGGCGGCGGTCCGGAGCAGGGCTTTGCGCAATTGTTCTTCCCCGTCCTGCATATGGATGACCGGGGTGAGCAGAGAACGCTTTTCCAACTCAGGGAAGGCTGATTTCAAATAATATGGCTCACCCTGAACCAGTACGCAGGTACAGGAACGGTCTCCGCTTTTAAGCGGCATGGAGCGCAGGTGGGGCAGGAAAATATGATCAGTCTCAAGTTTCAGCAATTCGCCAAGGCCGCCGTGGGCCAGTTCCACCGGATGGCAGAAGGGGGCGCCTTTTTGTTCAATGGCATCGGGATCGAAATTCTCAGGCAGGCGAACCCCGAAGCCCATCTCTTTGAAAAATGTGTTGAAGAGCGGGAACCACGTGTTCATGAGCAGTGAGCGGTTCATGCCGATGACCGTTTGACCCTCTTCGGGTTCGCTCAAATCACGGAAAACCCGTTTCTCACGCCAGAGGACAAGGTCCTCTCCGGGCTTGGTGTCTTTGGCTACCTTTGAATTATCAAAGCGGTTGCAGATACCGCCAAAGGGGAAGGTCTTCCCCTCAACTTCAATGCGGGCAATGGTACAGCCGAGATCGCAATCCCGCCCGGCCCCGTTGCAGGTGAAGGGGGATTTGTAGCTTACTTCGCGCTCGGCCAGCTCAGAAGGATCGAATGTCCCTGTGCTAATAGAGCCCAGTTCGACCCGCTTGGCGGCTTCAAGAGCAACCCCGAATGCGCCGGTCAATCCCGGATGAGGCGGGACGATGATTTCCTGCCCGGTCAGTGCGGCCATGGCCGTTGGTACGGCTTTGTTGTAGCAGACCCCTCCCTGCATGAAAATCTTCTGCCCCACGGTGCGGTTGCCTTTAACGCGGTTGGAGTAGTTGATGCAGATGGAGTAGACCAGTCCGGCAACCATATCTTCCAGCGGGACTCCTTCCTGCGCCGCAAGTTTCAGGTCCGAGCCGATAAAGGCAGCGCACTGGTCGTTGAAGTTGGGCGGATTTGTCCCCTTGAATGCGATTTCGGCAATGTCGGTTACAGCAATGCCAAGCGTTTCCTTGGCACTTTCTTCAAGGAATGATCCTGTTCCGGCGCTGCATGCTTCGTTCATGGCATAGTCACAAGGGACCGAGTTCTTCAGCCATGTGTATTTCGCGTCCTGTCCGCCTATTTCGAAAATTGTATCAACATCAGGGTCGTAGTGAACGGCGGAAGTGGCGTGGGCGGTAATTTCATTGATGATTCCGTCCGTACCCGCATGCAGTCCGGCTATGTTGCGGCCCGATCCGGTTACACCCATAACTTCGGCGGTGGTTCCGGCGGGAGCCTGGCTTGCCAGTTCTGCGTACACCCTCCGCGATGCTCCAATGGGGTCGCCGTCTGTACGTAAATAGCAGGAAGCAACAATCTCGGTTCGCTCCAGATCAAGAAGCACGCCTTTGGTTGTGGTTGAACCTACATCAAGTCCTAGGGCCAGTCTGTTACCGGAGATGAATTCCGCCTTTGAGCTTTCATGGAATTTGACGGAATCTGTATAGTCTTTAAGCGGCGGCAGAAAAGTGAATGCTGTGTCACCTTTGCGAATAATTGTGCGGCAGTCTTCGGGAAGGACTGTGCCGTTTTCAGCTGCCCAGATTGCTGCGCCGAGAGCTTCGAAACAATGTCCGTTCGCGGGCAGAAGCAATTCCGGAATTTCGCGGCGCAGTTCATTGACCATGAATTTGTTTTGGGAGCAATTACCGATCAAGACTACTTTTTCAGCTGGCAGCTTGCGCAGCAGTTCTATGCATTTCCCGGCCATCATGCGGGCCAGTCCGGCGACCACCGCTTCTTTTTCAACTCCCTTGTTCAGGGCGTGGGTGCAGTCGCTTTTGCAGAAGACGGAACAACGACCGGAGACTTTGTGCGGTTCGCTCATTTCCATGTCTGACATATCATTGAGGTTCAGACCCATGCGGCCCAGCTGCTGGACCAGAAACTCTCCGGTACCGGAGGCGCACTTGTTTCCGGTGTGTACTGTTTCGACCTTGCCGGCATTATCGAGCAGGTAGGCCATGAAGGTTTCCCCTCCGGCGCTGAGGATCGTGCGGTAGCCGTCTTTAACGAAATTTTGATGTGCAAGGGCTGTCTCAAGGGCCTGCGGTTCGGAAATGGTCGGCAGGTTCAGCAGATGGCGGAATTTGCGTCCGGTTACTGCCGCCGGAATATTTTCGGGAATGTCCAGTTCCTGTAAAGCCTTAATGACTGTTTGGGCTGGATTTCCTTCGTGGTTCAGTGAAATTGATTTTAGAATTTCAATCCTGCCGTTATCGTTTCCGGTCAGAATCATGCTGACGGAGGAGGCTCCGGCGCAAATGCCCAGTGAAATTATCATGTTATCAGTTTGACGCGGGCTGATTTTCAAGTGCGGGTAGTTCAATTTCAAAAACCTTATTCCAGAATTTTCCGGTCACGAAGAGCCTTTTTTCGACAGCGTCCCATGCGATGCCGTTGGCGGCTTCGGCGTTTTTTCCGGCAAGGGGACGCAGCGAAGATATATCAAGCCAGAATTTGACTTTCCCTTTTTCGGGATCAATGACTGCTATGCGGTCTTGTTTCCAAATATTGCTGAAAATAAGGCCGTTTATGTACTCAAGTTCATTAAGGAGGTGGATATTGGCAATGCCGTCTGTTACCTGCAGCCTTTTTATGCGTGCAAAATCATACGGGTCCCTGAAGGTAATCACCGACGAGCCGTTGCTCTGGTAAATGAACTGTCCGTCTGCGGTCAGCCCCCACCCCTGACCTTTGTATTTGAAGAAGCCTTTGGGAGCAAGGGAAGCTGCGTCATATATGAAACATTTACCGGACCGCCATGTAAGCTGATACATTTTGTTATTCCAGTAACATATCCCTTCACTGAAAATTTCTTTGTCGTTCTTGATCATGGTGCGGACTATGCCGCTTTCCAATTCCACCTTGCGCAGGGAAGAGCGTCCGTGCTTACCGGTGCTTTCGTATAAGTAGCCGTCGTGGTATAATAATCCCTGAGTAAAAGCCGTATCATCATGCGGGAACTGGTTGAGCAGTTTGCATTCAATTAGTGGTGCGTCTGTTCTTTCTCGGGCGTAGCTTTTTAGCCCGAAAAAGTGCAATATAAAGATGGTGGTAATTAAAATTAATATTGGACGGTATTTGTTCATTAAGGTGAAGTTTAGCCAATTTCCTTGTGAAGTTC
The DNA here is from genome assembly GCF_963666665.1 of Maridesulfovibrio sp. NCBI lineage: Bacteria > Pseudomonadati > Thermodesulfobacteriota > Desulfovibrionia > Desulfovibrionales > Desulfovibrionaceae > Maridesulfovibrio > Maridesulfovibrio sp. The sequence continues at coordinate 2,552,104 of NZ_OY762999.1, read as the reverse complement.
CAGTTACAGAAATCTCTATTTTTCTTTAGACGCTGGAAATCTAAATGGAAATGAATTAAATGCCGATCAAGCTGGTGTAGATGAGGGGTCTGCAACAATTACAAGCCCGATCCCGTTTTTGCCGGGGTCCCCGGAGGCTTACTCCATGAGCGCTGAATCATCATTATTCAACTACACTCCTCCTGTCGAGCAGGAAACCGAAGAGGAAACCGGATTCGTTACGGTGGTTTCCCTGCGTTCCGACTCGCATAAAATAAAAGGCAAGAAATTCTGGTTAGCCAGCAAACTGGATGACGAAAGCTTTGAGCTGCTGCTTTTGAATGAAAACTGGGTCCCTTCAGGCGACCCCAAGGTTATCAGCAGCGGGGAGTTTGCCGCACATTATACTCTTGAGCTTGATTCCTATCAGCAGCATGTCCGACCTGCCATGGAGCAGCAGGATAATAGATTGAGCAGGGGGGAAGCCCATCGTGAACAGGGCGAGTTCTACAGCGCGGAAATGGAGTACGCCGATGCGTTGGCTGTGGATGAAAAAAATGTCCGCGCAACTTTTGGCCTCGGTCTGACCTATCTTGAGAAAGGTGATGTTGAACGGGCGCAGGAAGTATTTGCAAAAGTCCTGCAGCTTAAGTCCGCCTTTAAGACTGAACACAAGCATATGTTCAATGATTTCGGTATATCCATGCGCAAGAACGGCATGTACCGTGAAGCCTTGCAGTACTATAATCGGGGAGTTGATCTGGATAGTGCTGATGAAAATCTTTTCTTCAATATTGCCCGCACCCATTACGAAGCAGGGGACTGGGAGAATTGTTTCCGTTATCTGACCATGTGTCTTGAAAAGAACCGTGGTGTTCAGGAAGCTCAGAAATTCTGCCATTACCTGATAAAGAAAACTGAAGAAGATGAATCCATGCTTCGTGAAATGGGAAAAGGGGAGAACGGCAAAACCCTCCGCAGCGACATCCTGAACCTGTTACGCAAGATGCAGGTTGCCGCAGGGGTGGAACTTGATGATGCCATTGAAAAGACCCATGAAATCCGGGATCGCATGATCGCTCTTGAAGAGGAGGATATGCAGATGAAGGAAATCGAAAAAGATCTTTATAAGGTCGATGATCTTTAATTGTCCGGTAGTTTAAGCAGGTTTTCCCGCGCTCCGATCATAATCAACACATCATTTTCACCCAGAGGTTCATTGGCTTTGGGGACGAAGTTCAATTCTTCCGAGCCGTTTTTGCGGATGGCGATGACCTGTACCTTATAATTATTGGTCAGGTCGAGGTCTATGAGGGTCTTTCCGGCCCAGTCCGCGGCCTGACGTTCCTTGATCAGAATATCATTACCCATGGAAAGGTATTCGATCATGCCCGGAGTGGAAAGCTTATGGGCCAGCTGTTTCGCTGCGAAGTGTTCCGGGAAAACAACATAATCCACGCCCATTCTGCTGAGTACTTTCTCATGTGCCACACTGATGGCTTTGACCCAGATTTTGTTGACCCCGATCTCCTGCAGGTTGAGTACAACCAGCACACTGGCTTCCAAAGAGTCGCCAGTGGAAACCACCACGTAGTTGAAATCCTGAAAGCTTAGCTGTTCCAGTGTTTTGGGATCGGTGCCGTCAGCCTGAAATACCTGTGCAAGGTAGGGCTTGGCTGCTTTGACCCGCTCTTCACTGGTGTCGACGCCAACAACATTATGGCCGAGCTTACGCAGGTTCAAGGCCAGCTCCAGACCGAATTTACCAAGGCCGATAACGCCTACTTCTATTTTTTCTTTTGCCATATTATTTGCCTCCGGCGTCTTAAACTCTTTTGCAAAAGGGTTTAAGAATCCCAAACTCTTTTAGTTGGTTTCGCCGAGTTGTATGTGAAATTTGTTTTTATCCTAACGGTAAATCGTCTTCCGGTAATCTGTAGCGTGGTTCTTTCTGCCAGCTGTTGATTGCAGTCAGCAGCCAAACTGGGCCCAATCTACCAACGAACATCAAGGCTATTATGATAGATTTGCCCGGTCCGCTCAAGTCCGGGGTTACTCCGGTGGAGAGTCCTACTGTGGCAAAGGCTGAGATTGCTTCGAAAGTGATTTCGATGAAATGTCCGCGCACTTCGTTGTGCGGCAGATGGCTTCCTTCAGTGACGCTTAGCAGGATAATTGCCGAGCCGAGGATAACGCTGGCAATGGTCAGCAGGGTCAGGGCGCGGTTAACACTTTCTTCAGTGAGGGCGTACCAGCCGACTCTGACCTGTGAATGCCCTTTGACCTTGGAAATAATGAATCCGATCCAGGTACGGAAGGTGGTTGTTTTCAAGCCGCCCGCACATGATCCCGGTGAACCGCCGATAAGCATCAGGCCGATCATGGTCAGCAGGGAAATGTTGGTCAGCCCGGAAATGTCCATGGTATTAAAGCCTGCAGTGCGGCAGGTTACGGACTGGAACAGAGCCGCAATTTCATTGATCTCGGCACCTTGGACTACATGGACTTTAAGGCTTTCAGCAAAAAAGATGGCCAGACCGCCGACTACGATCAGGAAAAGGCTTGTTTCCAGAACAATGCGGGTATGCCAACTTAAAGTATGAGCTGAAATTTCTCCTTTGCGTCTGCGCACAAAGTTCATGAATTTATGCCACAGCTCGGTCATGACGTAGAAGCCTAATCCGCCCATGATGATCAGGGCCATGAAAACGGCATTGATTCCCAGATGGTTTTTCCAAGTTGTCAGGCTGTCTGAATAAAGCGAAAAGCCAGCGTTGCAGAAAGCCGAAATGGAATGAAATACCGCCGAGAACGGGTAGAATCCTGTCGGGTCCATGCGGTTAAGCAGCAAGGCTCCCAGAGCTTCAATAGACAGCACCGCCGTGACCACGCCGACAATAAATTTGCCGATATTGAATGAAGGGTCATGGATCAAGGTCTGGCTGACAGCTAAACGGTCCGAGGCACTGACTTTTTTTCCCAGCAGGTAAATTACCAGACTGGCATAGGTCATAATTCCCAGTCCTCCCAACTGGATCAGGAAGAGAATCACGCTCTGCCCGGTTCGGCTGAAAAAGGTCCCGGTATCCACTACAGCAAGTCCGGTTACGCAGACCGCCGAGGTTGCCGTAAAAACAGCATCAAGAAATGTAAGTTCCTTTCCCGGATGGCAAATATCCAGTTTCAGCAGCATCCCGCCAATTAAAATAGTAGCGAGAAATGCGTAAATGGGCACCCAGAAAGGAGAAGTCGCTTTGGAATTCATATAGTTCTATTTACGCTTGAGCGTTAAATATGGCAAGTTGTGAAGCTATGCAGGGCTAAATTTGAAAGTGGTCCTTGCTAGCTATTTGCGAAGCTTATTGAAACTTTTTGAGGGGATGGGGTCTGGGGAAGGGGAACTTTTGGAAAAGTTCCCCTTCCCCAGCCGCCGGAGGCGTTTAAATCTGTCCTGTCCTTTTTCTGTACTCTTCCAATTTCTCTTCTACTTCTTCCCAGCGCATGAAGGTGGTTTCGTGTTCAGCTTCGAGGCTTTCGAGCTTTGCTTGAGCAGCGGCCATTTCTTCGCCGGATTTCTTGTAAAATTCCGGGTCGGCCATAAGATTCTGCATTTCTTCGATGGAGCTTTCCAGCTCTTCGATTTTACCGGGGAGTTCCGTAATCTCAACTTCCAGTGCTTCGAATTCGCGCTGTTCCTTGTAGCTGAGTTTTTCCGGGCGGGCGTCCGGGGTTTTCTTCGGTTTGGGCTTGGAAGACTTGGGTTTTACTTCCTCTTCGGGCTGCTGACGCTGGCGAACCCAGTCATCATAACCGCCAACGTAATCGTTGACCTGCGCATTGCCTTCAAAGGCTAGAGTTCCGGTAACCACGTTGTTTAGAAAGACACGGTCATGGCTGACGATAATCACTGTGCCGGGGTATTCCATGATCCGGTCTTCGAGCAGTTCAAGGGTTTCTGCGTCAAGGTCGTTTGTAGGTTCGTCCATTACCAGCAGGTTGGAGGGACGGGTGAACAAACGGGCTAAAAGCAGGCGGTTGCGTTCCCCGCCGGAAAGGACACTAACCGGGGAGTTGGCGCGGTCCGGGGAGAACAGGAAATCCTTGAGATAACCCATGACATGCTTGTTCCGGCCGTTGATGGTCACGGTGTCGTTGCCGTCAGCTACGGAGTCGCGCACGGATTTATCTGGGTCGAGCTGTTCGCGGTGCTGGTCGAAATAGGAAATTTCAAGCTTGGTGCCGAGCTTCACTGTACCGGAATCCGGTTTGAGATTTCCCAGCAGCACTTGGATCAGGGTGGTTTTGCCTGCACCGTTAGGGCCGATAATACCGATTCTGTCTCCCCGCATAATGGAGGTGGAGAGGTTTTTGAAAATAGGCTTGTCGTCCCATGCGTAGGAAGCGTTTACGGTTTCAGCGACAACCTTGCCGGAGCGTGCTGCTTCCTGAATTTCGATGGTTGCTTTTCCGGTCCGTTCGCGGCGCTGTTTGCGTTCTTCACGCAATTCTTTCAGTGCTCGCACGCGGCCTTCGTTACGGGTGCGGCGGGCTTTGATGCCCTGTCTGATCCATACTTCTTCGCGGGCCAGCTTCTTGTCGAATTCGGACCAGTTCTTTTCTTCTGCGGTAAGAAGCTCTTCCTTGCGTTTGAGGAAGGTGTCGTAATCACAGGACCAGTCTGCGAGGTTGCCGCGGTCCAGTTCAATGATCCGGGTGGCGATCTTGCGCAGGAACATGCGGTCGTGAGTGATGAAGATCAGAGTGCGGATGTTCTTGACCAGAAATTCTTCAAGCCATGCGATTGAGTCTATATCAAGATGGTTGGTAGGTTCATCCAGAAGCAGTACATCCGGTTTGGAAGCCAAGGATCGAGCCAGCAGGGCTCGTCTTTTCAGACCGCCGGAGAGGGTTTCAAAGCGCATTTCAGCACTGAGAGACAGGCGGGAGATGACCATCTCAATGGTGGTCAGGGCTTCCCACCCGCCATGCTTTTCCATAATTTCTTCCACTTCGGAAAGTTTGGAAATATCGCCGCCGTTGGCAACCTCAAGGCTGACGGTATGGTAGCGGGTCAGGGCAGCGCCCAGATCGCCGAGGCCCCCGGCAACTACTTCAAAGATGGTGCCTTTCAGTACTTCCGGGACCTTCTGGGAAAGGCGGGCAACGCTGACTCCTTTCTGATAAGAGATGTTTCCGCTGTCAGCAACGAGGTCTCCACTCATGAGGCGGAGCAGGGTTGATTTACCTTCACCGTTACGGCCTACAATACATATCCGTTGCCCTTCTTCCACTTGAAAGGAAACTTTATCCAGCAACTGGGGGCCGCCGAAGGTCATGGAAACATCGTTTACACTCATCAAAGCCATTAGTTTAACTCCGCACTATACTTGATTAAAAATATAATATAATTAAAGATAAGTATTATTAATTTCATTGGTATTCCGAACTTGAGGGCGGCAGTGTAGAATTTTGCCGCCAAAAAGGGAAGTCTGTTCCTAGGCCCTTAAAAGCAGCGCTTTGAGTTACAATCTGTTGACGAAAGTTTAAGCATAGGGCAGATAACCCATAACATAGCTCCTTCGGAGTCTTTCATTTTGATTTTCAACCCCCGCTGTAAGAGCGGGCGGGATATATAATATGAGAACTGGCGATAGATTACTGGACATCTTTCAGGATGAAACATTGGAACGGCTTGATAATATCGAGACCGGTCTTTTGCAGTTGGAGAACAGCCCTTCAGACCTTACTCCGGAATTGATTAACTCAATTTTCCGTGACGCGCATTCAATTAAGGCCGGGTCAAACCTGCTTAAGCTGTCTGTAATTGAAGAACTGTCCCACAAGCTGGAAAACGTTCTGGAAATGATTCGTTCCGAGGGTTTAATCCCCACAGAGCTTATCATTACCGCCTCACTGGAGTCAGTGGATAAGTTGCGCTCCCTTACCGAAGATGTGCTCAATAGCAATACTAAAAGTATCCGTTTGCAGAAAACTATGCTTGAGGTTTCAGTGCAGCGTGCATTGGCTGGTGAAAATTAGCTCCAAATCGATACAGAACATTTTTAGCCCCCGCACTGAATTTAAACAGTACGGGGGCTTTTTTTTGAATATATGGGGAGTAAGTTTAAATCTTGTCCGCGATTTCTTTGCCCCATTCTGTGATGGCAATACGTTCCGGGTCGCCGTCGATCTTGAGGCTGTTACCTACAACCACAGCACCCATCTTTTCGAGTTTCTCTTCGATGGCATCTACTGCTCCGCAAAAATAAGTATAATCGGAATCACCGCATCCGAACACGGATACTTTCTTGCCTTTTAAATCAGCTTCTTCAAGGGCGTCATAGAGAGGGATGAAGTCGTCCTGAAGCTCAATTTTATCTTCGCCCCAGGTTGAGCAGCCGAAGAGTACAATGTCGTATCCGTTGCCAAGGTCTGCAACACTGACATCTGTAACATTTTTAAGTTCCACTTCAATTTCTTTGTTTTCAAAGGCTTCAGCCACGTATTCGGCAGCTGTTTCAGTATTTCCGGTAGTTGAGCCGTAAATGATCAGTGATTTGGACATAGTGTTCTCCTTATAAGTCTGTAATCGGTTTGATAACGTTGTTTTAGTTTGTAGTGATGGTGAAATTCAAAGTCAATATCAATTTATAAAAATGTTAAGAAACCATGAAAATGTCAGCCAAGAGGTAATTGAGTGTTTACGCCGCGCCTGAGTGGTGTTATGCACTCCTTAAGACTGACCGATATCTCTCGGCCCGGCCCGCGCCATTGAAGGCCTGCCGTGCTTTATCGGGTCCTGCCTCCCCGGCAGGGTGTAAGGTCCAACTTCATTTACAAATTGATATTGATTGCGTGAGATTTACATAATCTTTCGTGTTCGGTGCTTTCCTTTTTATCCCGGCCGATTTTTCCTGCTGTTTTCTGCATAGTCTGTTATATTCAGATTTCATCTTTGCAGTATTTTTCTATCTAGCGCCATCAAACCGGCCCGGACTTCTTTTCAACTTCAAATATTACGGAGGTCACTACCATGAGTGTACAACTTGATGTAACCGGTTTGGATTCCTGGGGGTTCAACAACGACGGTCCGTTGATTATTGCAGGACCCTGTAGCGCGGAATCCCGCGAACAACTTCTCGAAACCGCCCGCGGTATCAAAGATAAAGGCGTGCATGTGCTGCGCGCAGGTATCTGGAAGCCGCGTACCCGTCCCGGTTGTTTTGAGGGCATGGGTGAGGAAGGTCTCAAATGGCTGGTTGAAGCCAGAGAGGAGACCGGGCTGCCCATCTCCTGCGAAACCGCAACTCCTGAGCACGTCGAGCTTTGCCTCAAGTACGGTGTAGACATGATCTGGGTCGGTGCCAGAACCACTGTTAACCCTTTTGCGGTTCAGGCTTTGGCTGATTCCCTTAAGGGTACCGACATCCCTGTGCTGGTAAAAAACCCCATCAACCCTGATGTGGAACTTTGGCTCGGCGCTCTTGAGCGTATCAACAAGGCCGGTGTTACCAAGCTGGGGGCTATCCATCGCGGTTTTTCCTCCGCTCGTCCCAGTGAATACCGTAATGCTCCCAACTGGAGAATTTTTATTGAACTGCGCCGCCGCACTGATGGCATGCCTATCATTTGTGACCCCAGCCACCTTTGCGGTAAGCGTGAACTGATTCCCGCAGTGGCCCAGAAATCCCTTGATTTGCTTTTCGACGGTCTGATGATCGAATCCCACATTAATCCTGATGTGGCCCTTAGCGACAGCAAACAGCAGTTTACTCCTGAAGATCTCGGTAAAGTACTCGCCGGTCTGGAAGTTAAGTATCCTGTTGCAGAAGATAAAGAATTTGCTCTGCAGATGGAAAGCAAGCGTGCCCGCCTTGTGGAAATTGATGACGCCATTGTTGAGCTTCTTGCCGAGCGTATGGCTCTGGGCCGCAAGATCGGTAAAATGAAATGTGAGCGCGGTATTGCTCTCCTGCAGCCTGACCAGTGGAAGAAGACAGTTGAAAAGCGCACCCGCGAAGGTGTTGCCCGCGGAATGGATGAACATTTCATGCTCCGTATTTTCCAGTACATCCACGAAGAATCCCTGCGTCAGCAGGAATGTGTTCTGGCCGGGGAAAAGTAATGCCCAAGGTCAATGTTGAGCTGCGCGGGGAGTTCGATAATTCCTATGAGATCAGCGTGGACTACTCCGTTATGGATGAAGTGGTCGCTGACCTCAAGGCAAGGAAGTACGGACATACTCCTGTAGTTATCTGCGATGAAAATACCCGCGAGCTTTTCGGTCATGCACTGGTAGAAAAGCTCGCTCTTGCAGATGTTGATCCGTTGCTGCTTACTGTCCATGCCGGGGAAAACAGCAAGTCCCTTGATGTTTTCGGTTCTCTGCTCGAAGCCATGCTGGAAGCCGGAATCACACGTCAGGATGTTGTTGTAGCCCTTGGCGGCGGAGTGGTCGGTGACCTTTCCGGTTATGTTGCCGGAAGCTACATGCGCGGCATTAATTTCGTGCAGGTCCCCACAACCCTGCTTTCACAGGTTGATTCCTCCGTTGGCGGCAAGGTGGCGGTGAACATCAAGCATTGGAAAAATTATTGCGGCATGTTCTATCAGCCCAAGCGGGTTTACACCAACATCTCGGCTCTTGAGTCCCTGCCGGGGCGGGAAATTCTCAGCGGGCTTGGCGAAGTGGTTAAGACCGCTTTTATTGCCGACCGCGAGCTGGTTGATTACCTATCCACCAATGCGGATAAGGTGAGTTCACTTGACCGTGAGGTAATGGCTAAGGTCGTGGCTCGTTGTTGCGAGATCAAGGCCGATGTAGTCATCCGTGACGAGAAAGAGGGCGGGGTGCGCCGTATCCTTAACTACGGGCATACCGTAGGCCATGCTATCGAAACATTCGCCGGATACAAGATATCTCACGGTGAGTGCGTTGCATGGGGCATGCGCATTGTCGCCCGAGCCTGTCACAAGGCCGGGATGCTTGCGGCCGAGGACCTTGCGTTGCATGAAGAACTCATGGATAAGCTCGGTCTTGCCACCGGAAAGCTCGACATTGAGCCTGCCAAGATCATGGAGCTAATGAAGAAGGACAAGAAGGTCAAGCAGGGACAGGTTGTGATTGTCGGTCTTGATAGATTGGGCAATGCAGTTGTACGCGAGGACTTTCCGCTTGAATTGATCGAAGCTGAATTAAAGAATATATGAAGAAATGATGCCTAGGGCGGCATTTCTCTAATATATTTGCGGGGAACTGGTTGTTTTTCCAGTTTCCCGCTTTATATTTTGGGCCAGAAACAACAAGGAGTTCCCATGAAAGATATTTCCACCAAGCTGATCAATGCGGGCAAAGATGAGTCCCTGAAAACTATAAATACTATTAATCCACCCATGCACCGTGCATCCACTGTGCTTTTTGATTCTTACGCAGACATGCTCAAGGCGAACAAGGGTGAATTCGATGGTGTTGAGTATGGCACCAGCGGATTGGCTGCGCAGAAAGCTTTCGAAGCTGCCATGGTTGAACTTGAAGGTGCGCACGGCTGCAAAACTTTCCAGTCCGGCATTGCCGCTATTGCCATGGTGCTCATGGCCTACACCAAGAAGGGTGATCATATCCTGATTTGCGATAATGTTTACGGTCCTACCCGTCATTTCTGCGATGGTTTCCTTTCCAAGTATGGAGTTGAAGCTGAGTACCTGCCCTCTGATGCCGGGGCCGGGGTAGCTGAATACATTCGCGATAATACAGCCCTGCTTTTCATGGAATCACCCGGATCAAATACCCTTGAGATTCAGGATGTTCCGGCAATTACAAAAATCTGCCGTGAAAAGGGTGTAGTTTCCGTCATCGATAACACTTGGGCCACTCCTTTATATTTCAATCCCTTTGAGCATGGTGTGGATGTTTCCATCCAGTCCTGCACCAAATACATCACCGGACATTCAGATATCCTGCTTGGCTCGGTATCCACCAATGAGCAGAGCTGGGATGCTTTCGCAAAATGCTGTGGTCTTTTCGAAGTCTTTGCTGCTCAGGAAGATTGCTATCAGGCTCTGCGCGGGCTACGGACCTTGAAAGTTCGTCTCAAGGCGCATGAAGAAGCTGCCCTTGAGATTGCAAAATGGCTGGAAGGTCATGAAATGGTGGATTCAGTGATTCATCCGGCCCTTGAAAGCCACCCCCAGCATGATCTGTGGAAGCGTTATTTCAAAGGGTCAAGCGGCCTGTTCGCTTTTACGCTCAAGGATGAATATGAAGATATTGATCATTCCCCGTTTGTGGATAACCTTGAACTGTTCGGCCTCGGCTACAGCTGGGGCGGTTACAAGAGTTTGATCACCGGCGGTAAGTTCCGGCGTACCAACCATTTCGGCTACGAAGGTAAAACAATATTCCGCTTGAATATCGGGCTGGAAGATGTGGAAGATCTCAAGGCTGATCTGGCACAGGGGCTGGAGCGGTTGAGATAGTATAGCTTTCTCTCTTTTCGTTTTTTCGCGCTGGGAGCGAAGCATACTTAAAGTTTTAGGAGAGTCCAGAGAACCGCAGGAGGATTAATCTTTTCAAAAAAGCGCGAAGCTCATCAAATCAATTCTTAGCAGCTTCCAAATAAATCTTCTGAAATTCAGGTATTCCAACTTCCTCGGCCCAGTGCAGGTAGAGCGATTTGAGGAAATTTCGTCGCAGTTCAGGTGCTGCAGCAAGACGATTTTTGATGGCCGCTTCTACATCCATTTCTTCAATTACATTGTGCAAAGTCTGCGCTCTGTGGATTATACGATGCGAGCTTTCGATCAATTCATTGCCCTGCCGGGCAAGACGTTCACGTAATTCTTCGTCAGCCATTAGAAGGTTATATTTTTTCAGAAGATCTTCAACATTGTTGGGTTCATAGGTCAGCAGATGAACTCCATCTTCAAAGAGATCAAAGAACCCGTTTTCGATTTTGGGAGTCAGCAGACATGCGCCGCAGGCGAGGGCTTCAAATACCCGGAAGTTGAGGTCGCCGCGTTCGGCAATGTTGAGCACTACTTTTGCTCTGGGAAAAAGTTTGCTGAAATCGCCTTTGGTAATGTGCAGGCCCGGTACATGTTCAGCTACTTTATCGAGAAAAATTTTTCTTTCCGGGGTCAATTCCGCACTTACATTACCTACAAAGAGCAGGTCCCATTCTTTTGGGGCTTCGGATGGAACATGATAGTCCATGACGATGGGCGGAAACCATAGCAGGCGGGATTTCTGTAATCTTGGGGTGAAACGGTCCAAATGATCTTTCAGGCTGACCAGACAGATATCGAACCCTTGGGCATAAAATGGATACCAGCTGTGTATATGGGTATCTATGCAGTGGAAAATGGTCAGGCAGGGATAGTTCTCCACACCGGCCAGCGGCGGGGCGATAGACCGGTCGGCATAAACCACGGCAAATGGTTTCGATCCGGTTTTTTCAAGGATGTCCTGCCAGGTGAATACCTGCTGTCCCCGGATTGGAATGTGGACGGTCTTGTAGCCCAGCGCATCCATTCCGGTCCGGAAAAAAGTATTGCCGATCCATGCGATTATTTTGGGTTCTTGCTTACTCACAAGCTGAAAGTAGCAATTTATCCTGTTCTTTGAAAGAGGGTGGAATCAGCAATCGGCGGTTTATTTAAGCATGTTGAATAACGAAGGTTCATCAAGGTCGAGGGACGGTGTGAATTCAACTCCGAAAACAGTATTGTCCTGCCACACGGTTACAGCTTTTTGGCTGCTGAGGAATCCGATTCTGTCATTGAAAATACAGCCGCGAATAAACAGTTCGTCGTCTAATTTTATCTTGCCGGAATCATTTGCAGAATTGATCTTGAACTTCATTCCTTTCCTGGAAATATTGAGGATTGTTATATCTATATCCCCACCGGAAGTCGCGGCAACGTCACATTGTCGGTAAAAGCTGTTGATGGAACTCAGCTCGATCCTTGTGTGTTTTCGTCTATCTGATAATGTGTTCATATTTATCTCCCCAGCCGGGGATAATAAATTTTTAATAACTGCAAGTGAATTATTTTTTTTGTATGATCGTGTTGGAAATGAGTCTGATTCGTTTTTTTAGGTTTTCTCAGGATTAAATGGCCTATAAATACGGGGAAAGTTATGGGGGCTGACGCTCTTCAGAAATATATCTTTGAATTAAAAGAACAGCTTGAATTGCAGACACTCATTGCGGATTCTTCTTCCGAATCCATTGGTGTGTTTGGGGAAGATATGCATTGCGTGGCAGTTAACAAAGAAGTTCTTAAGGTTTTGGGGTATTCACATGGAGAAGTTATCGGCATGCACGGACTGAATTTTATTGCCGATGACTATCGTGAACTCGTAAAAGAAAAAATATCCACCAGATATGACCAGCCTTATTTCGTTATGGGCAAGCGCAAGGATGGTTCTGTTTTTCCTGCTGAAATTCGTGGACGGACCGTAGAATTGCGAGACAGGATTTATCGTATCTCAGCCATGCGTGATATTTCTTACCTGAAAGCAACCGAAATGGAACTCCGCGAAACCCTGCATGAGCTGGGAATAATTTTTGAGAGCAGCAGGGTCGGAATGATGTTCCTGCAGGGAGGAAGAATCTTGAAGCGGGCTAATCAGGCACTCGCAGATATTTTGGGGTATGAGTCTCCTGCGGATATGATCGGCCTGAGTATGCTTGACTTGCATTTAACTGAAGAAAAATTCCACGAATTCGGAAGATTGTATTACTATACTCTTGTGAATAAGGCCCAAGTGAACATTGAATACCAACTGCGGCGCAGGGACGGTAAATCCTTGTGGTGTTCTTTATCCGGTCAGGCCGTGGATGTTAATGTCCCTGCTGATCTTAATCGCGGTGTGCTTTGGGTTGTTGACGATATTTCTTTGCGTAAGGCTGAAGAAGACCGGTTGGTTTTACTGGCAACAACTGACAGTCTTACCGGTGCTTATAACCGCCGGGAGTTTTTTCGGCTGGTTGAGTTGTTTATGAGTAACGAGAATCGTAATCCTGCTGGGCCGGCAATGTTGATGATTGATCTTGATGACTTCAAAAAGATTAATGACTCGTATGGTCATGAGGTCGGAGATGCGGTCCTTAAATATTTTGCCGATGTTTGCAGGGCTGTGATCAGGGAAGACGATGTCTTTGCCAGAATGGGTGGAGAGGAATTTGCGGTATTTTTACCTGGAACAGATCTTACGGGTGGCATAACCGTGGCCGAGCGTATGCGCAGAAAATTTGCGGAAAGTGAAGTCCCTGCCTTGGATGGTTTCATTCATTGCACAGCCAGTATCGGGGTGGCTACGATGAGTTCACGCAGGCTGGACCCTGAGCGCTTGCTGCGTATGGCGGACATGGCTTTATATGATGCTAAGGAATCCGGGCGCAATCAGGTTTGCTTTTACGATTGATTTTTTTATGCAGCAGCATTTACCCTATCTAATTCTGTTTTTACTCTTGGCTAAAGCTGGTAAAAAAGATAAATGGTTATGTTATAGGAATGTGTAATATTATATCTAATGCGGCCTGAATTTAAGGGGAGGGTCGTAACTAATAAAGTCAGGAGAATGTGGTGAGGAAGTTACTCGTTGTTTTTGCGCTGATCGGGATGCTGCTTTCCGGGTGCGTATACGTAAATATGGATGTTGAGAATAAGCCTGTTCCGGGTGTTGATTTTAATGGTTTGAAAACTTTTGCATTTAAGCAGAAAAGTGAATCCAAAAAGGATCTTGAGGCTATTCTGCTCAACACTGCGAAACAGGAACTTGAAGCCAAAGGTTTCAGTTACGATCCTAATTCACCGGATTTTATGGTTGTGGTGAATTTCGGGTCCAAGGCTTTCATGGAAAGGGGCGTAACTTACAAGCGTGAAGCTTATGAGTACGATTACATCACTAAGACCAATACCGATATCGGGGTGGTTAAGACCGCTGATGCTCCTAGGGTGGACAACACTGTACGTATCTACCTGATGACTCCCGAAAATGAAGGTATGAAGACCTACCTGTGGCGTGGCATGGCTACAAGTCAGGATCGTGAAGGTCTGGATGTTGTAGGTAGATGTCTGGTCAAAGGGGCTTTTTCCAAGTTTCCCACTGCCGATGGAAATTTCCGCGAAAAATTGAATGTTAGAGATTGCGAATAATACAGCAAAATAACAGAATGTTTTTTTGAGGCTCTCGGATTTATTCCGAGGGCCTTTTTATTTGTCTCAGCAAAATCTTGCAACAACCCTTGACTTTGGGATTGAAGAATGTCATTTCTCCATCACTATATAACAATATTTTTATATATTGAATTTGGTTTGTATGCGCCCGCAGGAAACGGAAGACGGTGGAAATCCGTCGCAGGCGCGCTGCTGTAACCGGGTAAATCAAGAAGGGAATAGTGTCGGTCCACTGTTAGAAAACGGGAAGGAGCGGTGCTGTGCGTCGAATAGGCCCGGAAGCCAGAAGACGTCCTGCGGGAGCAAGTGCCGGACCTCGCGAACAGGTCTGTGAAACAGGGGCAATAGTCCCGCCGCTAAGCGGACACTTTTAATATGGAGAACTACAATGCTGACGCACACTTTAGGCTATCCCAGAATGGGCAGTAATCGCGAACTTAAACGAAAACTTGAATCTTACTGGAGAGGTGAAGCCGGGGCGGATGATCTTGCCCTGACTGCCAGGAAACTCCGTGAGTTGCACTGGGAAAATCAGAAGCTGGCCGGAGTTGATCTTCTTCCTGTAGGTGATTTTTCCTACTACGACCATATGCTCGACAACGCGGTAAGGTTTGGTGTTATCCCTGCCAGATATAACGTAGATGGCGCTAAGCCTTCCCTTGATGATTATTTCAGGATGGCACGTGGCGAAGCCGGAGAAAACGGCGTGGCAGCCATGGAAATGACCAAATGGTTCGATACCAACTATCATTACATCGTGCCCGAATTCAGCAGGGATCAGGAGTTTATCCTCGCTGACGAAACCATCCTTGAGCAGGTGGAAGAAGCTATTCAGCTGGGGCATAGAGTGAAGGCTGTGCTGCCCGGTCCGCTGACTTTCCTGTTGTTGGGCAAATGCGCAGATCAGGACTTTGACCGTCTGGACCTGCTGGAAAAATTGTTGCCAGCCTATGTGGAACTCATTGAGAAACTTTCCGCCAAATGCGAATGGATTCAGTTTGATGAACCCGTATTGGCTCTTGATCTTGAAGAATCGACGCGCAAACTTTTCATCCCTGTTTACCGCACACTTAAAGAGGCTGCTGACAGTAGAATTTTGGTCGCTACATATTTCGGCGCTCTTGGAAATAATCTTGAAGCGGCTGCAGCTCTGCCTGTTGACGGTTTGCATGTGGATCTTGTTCGTGGATCACAGGACCTTGAACCTTTGCTGGCTAAGCTGGCAGATAACTTGAGCCTCTCGCTCGGTGTAGTTGACGGTAGAAATATATGGCGTGCTGACCTTGACCGGGCTGTGGTTGCGGTTGAATCTGCATATGCGATACTTGGTCGGGAGCGTGTGCTGGTGGCTCCTTCATGCTCACTTTTGCATGTTCCTTTTGATCTTGATCTGGAAACAAATCTGGACGCTGATATTAAATCATGGATGTCTTTTGCCCGCCAGAAATGTGCTGAAATCAGAACCATTGCCGACGCTGCAACAGGTAAGGACGTTGACGCAGTTCTTGCTGAGAATCGCAGGATTCTTGAATCACGCAAGATTAGTCATAGAGTGAACAATCCGGAGGTTGCCCTGAGGGTGGCAGCACTTCAGCCCGAAGATTACCACCGTAATTCAGTTTATGAAAAACGGGCTGAAATTCAGCGTGATCTTGGATTTCCTATCCTGCCGACGACCACCATCGGTTCATTCCCCCAGACCCCGGAAGTGCGTTCCACCAGAAGTGGTTTCAAGAACGGGCGTATTGACCGCGCTGATTACGAAATTTTCATGCGCGGATATATCGAAGACTGCATCCGCCTTCAGGAAGTTATCGGTCTTGATGTGCTGGTTCATGGCGAGCCGGAGCGCAATGACATGGTTGAGTATTTCGGAGAAAATTTTGACGGTTATTGCTTTACATCCAACGGCTGGGTCCAGAGTTACGGTTCCCGTTGCGTGAAGCCTCCGGTTATTTTCGGTGATGTTTCCCGTCCCGCTCCCATCACAGTCGATTGGATCAACTATGCCCGCTCCCTTTCCGCTCGCGAGGTTAAGGGTATGCTCACCGGTCCGGTAACCATACTTTGCTGGAGTTTCGTTCGTGATGACCAACCGCGCAGTGAAACCTGCCGTCAGATCGCACTGGCAGTACGTGACGAAGTTGCGGATCTTGAAAAGAGCGGGGTTAAAGTCATTCAGATAGATGAACCTGCCCTGCGTGAAGGTTTGCCGTTGCGTAAGGCAGAGCAGCCGGAATACCTGAAGTGGGCTGAAGAGTGCTTTCGTCTTTCCGCTTCCTGCGTAGAGGATTCAACTCAGATTCATACCCACATGTGCTACTGCGAATTTGATGAAATCATGGATTCCATTGCCGCACTTGATGCCGATGTTATCAGCATTGAGGCCAGCCGCAGCCGCATGGAACTTTTAGGAAGTTTTAAACACTTCAGCTATCCCAATGAAGTCGGTCCCGGTGTTTACGACATTCACAGTCCTGCCATTCCGGCGGCTGATGATATGGCCCAGCTGCTTGAAAAAGCATTGGAAGTCATTCCAGCAGAACGGCTGTGGGTAAACCCGGATTGCGGACTCAAAACCCGCAAATGGGACGAGGTTGTCCCGGCACTTAAAAATATGGTTCAGGCGGCTGAAATTATTCGTCGCAAGATTCAGTAAACAACAATAAATTTCCCGGGCCGTATCTGCGGTCCGGGAATCAAGCAGATAATAAATGGAGAATTAGAATGCAGGTGGCACAGAATATCAATGAAGCTGGACAGTTTTTTTCTTTTGAATTTTTCCCGCCCAAGGATAAATCCACATGGCCCGTATTTATGGAAAGGGCTGCAAGGCTGGCCGCATTAAAACCCCTCTTTGCTTCAGTTACTTATGGAGCAGGAGGAACCAGCCACGACAACTCTCTCGAGATTTGCTCCCTGCTTAAAAAAGATATGGGTATTGATATCCTCGCCCATCTGACTTGTGTCGGTGCCAGTGAACAGTCCATTGATGAGTTTGTCTCCCGTTTAGGACAGGCCGGTGTTTCTGATATTCTGGCTCTTGGAGGTGACGGGGTTAAAGATGGAAACGGCGAAGTCCAGAGCCGTTTTTTCCATGCTTCTGACCTTGTGGAATATGTTGATGACAAATTTTCCGAAGTGGGGATTGCCGTAGCCGGATATCCCGGAGGTCATCCAGAATCTCCTTCCATTGCCGCGGATATTGAAATCCATAATTCAAAGTTGTCCAAAGGGGCGGATTTCACCATGACCCAGCTTTTCTTCGACAACAGACTCTACTTCGATTACGTGGACAGGTTGGGCGAGCTTGGCAGCAGTGCTCCGGTAATCCCCGGTGTCCTGCCGATACAGTCTTTAAGCTCTTTGCGCCGGATTATGTCTCTTTGCGGGGCAGGCATTCCCGGTGACCTTTATTGCGGGGTGGAAAAGGCTTTTGAGAAGGGCGGAGATGAAGCGGTCATGGCGTTCGGTTTTGAATTTGCACGCAAACAGATAGCAGATCTGCTTGATAAGGGGGCGCCGGGAGTTCATATCTACAGCCTGAACCGTGCTGCCATGTGCGAGAGATTGGTAACTGATCTGAAGAGTGACGGATATTTCAATTAATAAATTACGTTATTCATAGCTGCATAAAAAAGCCCTTCAATCCAATTGGATTGAAGGGCTTTTTTTGCTAATAGGTCTTTCTACAAAAATCCTTTAAATGCATCAGCGATCTGGGCGGCTGTTTTTACCCGCTCCGGACCGTTCTCAATGATGAAGGGCAGAATCTTATCGGAATATTCTCCCAGTCCGGAAAGCAGGGTTTCGCTGATCCCCTTGGATGAAGGTGAAGCGATAAAGTCTTTGATTTCCTTGTACAAGGTCTTGGCTTCGCCTACGGAATTGTTGCCGGAAGTGTAAGCGGTGGATGCATGATCGTAAACTTTCTTAGCCTTATCAAAGCTGCCGGGAGTAGTGATGATCTTGGTCAGTTTTGAGGTCAGGGAAGAGTCTGTTGTTCCGGCATCCATGCTTTCGGAAAATCCTACGAGCTTGGCAAGTCTGGTGAAGGTCGAACCGGAATTGATGTCACCGAGCTGTGAAGTCAGGGCTGCGCCTTCATCAGGATTGAGCAGGCTCATAGTCACAGTCTGTGCATCCACGAGGTTCTCAGTGGAATCGTAAAAGCCCGTATAGACGTTTTTGGCCCGGTCAAGCAGGCTTGCACCTTCTGCTGTGCTTTTGGCCGTTTCAGCGGAAGAGGACAGGTCGTTCAGGCTGAAGGCCAACACTGCGGAAGCTTGAAAAAGCATACATGCCAAGGTCAGCAGGGAAACAACTATCAAGCGGGAACGGTAATTTTTCATTTTGCTTTCTCCATGTTCTTTTAGGTTAGGACTGCAGTATACTCGATTGAAGGGATTTTTCCATTAGAAAAGGAAGTGTAATCAGGAGTCTTTCTTTGCAGGAGAAAGCATGGGAAAAGCTACTGCTTTTGCGTAATGAGGGGGTATAAAACGAAAAAAGCCGCAACTTGCGTTGCGGCTTTCTTTGTTTACGAGTGGTGCCGAAGAGAAGACTCGAACTTCCACGGAGAAACCTCCACTAGACCCTGAACCTAGCGTGTCTACCAATTCCACCACTTCGGCACTCGGTAGAAACGTGTTTATTGATTTCGACTTGCTTTGGCAAGGACTTTTTTTGTTAAATCGTAAATAAATTGCAAAAAAGCTGTTTTCGCTGGAAAAGTGTCACTCAAAAAGTAATTGCTTTCTAATTGTGGAGCCTGTTTTCTCCTGTTATACAAAGCCTAGCTAGAAAATTAATAAGGGGGAAATTCATGGATCCGTCCACGCTGGTTCCGGCTGCTATTGGTATCTCTATTCATCCTATCTGGCCGGTAACTCTTTCAATCATCACTTTTTCTGTTCACCTGTTGCTCATGAATGCAGTTTTCGGGGGGGCGGCTATCGTTTTTGTCCACTCCCTTTCCGGAGGGACAGCGATTTCCAAAAATATTTCCAAGAAACTGCCGACCCTGCTGGCTTTGGCAATCAATGCCGGAGTTCCGCCGCTCTTGTTCCTGCAGGCAGTTTACGGCCAGTTCAGCTATGTTTCCTCAATTCTTATGGCTGTTTTCTGGCTGGCGGTAATTGCTGCCCTGATCGGCGGCTATTATGGTTTGTATTTTCATAATTACCGTTATGAAAATTTGGGCATCTCAGGACGCAGGATTACCATGGCAGCAGTTCTGGCTGCAATCGTCTACATCGGCTTCATGCTTTCCAATAAAATGACTCTGATGCTGCGCCCGGAAGTCTGGCCTGAATATTTTACCGATCCGCACGGGTTCAACCTTAACCTGAGTGATCCGGTTCTTTATCCGCGGTTCATGCATTTTGCCATATCTGCGCTGGCTGTGGGGGGACTTCTGGTGGCCCTTGTGGGCAAGCGCAAAGGTGATTCCGAGTTTGTTGATACGGGAATGAAATGGTTCTCCCGTTCAACATTGGTGAATGTTCTTATGGGGTTCTGGTTTCTGGTGGCCCTGCCCAAGGAGGTCATGCTTATCTTTATGGGCGGTGATATGTTTGCCACGATTCTGCTCTGCGTGGGATTATTGGCAACTTTCGCCATGCTTCATGCCGGATTCACCAAGAATGTCTGCTGGGGGACAGCTGCAACTGTCTTCATCGTCCCGGTTATGGCGACCATGCGCCACCTTGTGCGCCAGAAATACCTTGAACCTTATTTCTCGCTCGACACAGCACCTGTCTCCGGACAATGGGACCCTTTCATACTTTTCATTCTCTCACTCATCGCAGGCGGATTCTGCATCGTCTACATGCTGAAACTCATGCTCAAGGCTGAAAGGAGTTAATGATGGAATATCCAATCTGGCATTTAACTACTTTCGGCGGTGGATTCTGGATCGCATTCATCGCGACCATACATGTTTTCGTGGCTCAGTTTGCCGTGGGTGGCGGGCTGTTTCTCGTAGTCACAGAAAAACTGGCTTATAAGACTGAATCAAGCGAGTTGCGAGATTACGTAAAAAAACATTCCAAGTTTTTCCTGCTGCTGACCATGGTTTTCGGCGGCGGAACCGGGGTGGCCCTCTGGTTCACCATGGCCCTGCTCAGTCCGCAGGGAACCCTTGTGCTGGTCCGTGAATTTCTTTTTGCATGGGCTACGGAATGGGTCTGGTTTGTGGGTGAGATTGTCGCCCTGCTTATCTATTATTACTATTGGGATAAGATGAACCGCCGTGATCACCTGATTATCGGCTGGTTCTATTTCCTTTTCGCTTTTCTGTCCCTCGTGACCATCAACGGCGTGGTTTCCTTCATGCTCACCCCCGGAGTTTGGCAGGAAACCAGAAGTTTTTGGGATGCCATTTTCAACCCGACCTTCTGGCCGGCACTTTTTTTCCGTACCGCGCTTTGCGGCATGCTGGCCGGATTGTTCGGTTTTGTGACTGCGGCGCGGATTAAGGACAAGAGCCTGCGCTGCATGCTGGTCCGTTTCTGCGGCATCTGGACCCTGACCGGATTGGTTTTGACCGTATTTTCCGGCTACTGGTATATGGGCAACATCCCCGCTGAACAGGCCATGCAGGTAGTTCACAAGTCACACCGCGTGGCTTTCTTCATGCAGGTTTTCAAATACACAGCTCCGGTACTTCTGGTCGGCGGGCTCTTTATGGCTATCTGTGCCCCGCGCCGGGTTAATTTCAGCTCGGCAATGGTAATGCTGGTGGTGGCCCTGATGTTTTACGGCTCTTTTGAGTTCATGCGCGAGGCCGGCCGTAAACCTTATGTTGTCTGGGGTGAGGTCTATTCCACCAACATCACTGTGGAGCAGGCAAAAAAGCTGCATGGCGAGTCGATTTTGCAGAATGCTAAATGGATTCCGCAGGATCTGCGCGAGATAACAGACCAGAACCGTCTGAAAGCCGGATCATGGCTTTACCAGATGGAATGCGGTCCTTGCCACGCTGTTAACGGTCCCATGAATGATATTGTGCGCCGCACATCAAAATACACAACTGCCGGGCTGGATGCCTTTATCTCCGGCATGGGCAAAGTTAATAAGTATATGCCCGAATTCATCGGTACTGCTGAAGAACGCAACGTTCTTGCGGAATATATTCATTCTGTAGGAGCTGGATATGATCCAGTCCTGCCGGACCCTGAAGAGGCGGAGCTTAGCCCCGGTCCCTTCAAAGCTGATCAGGAATACGTGCTCATGGCTTGGCCGCTGGAAGGGCTGCGCTTGATCATTGATAAAGACCGGGCCATGTCAATCACCGACAAGGGCAGCACTGTACGTGCTCAGCTTTTGTTGCGTGGCGATCCTCCCGAAGTAATCACTGATGATGTGAAGATCGTCTGCAAGCCGCAGGGTATGGATGAGAGTTTTGAACTTGCGGTCAAAGACGGCTATTTTCAGTCCGGTCCCATAGAAATTCTGCCCTACACCAAGGAAGCGTACCAACCCTTGCCTCAGGTGGACGTTCAAGCCCTTGATGCGGATGGGAATGTTCTCGCTAGCACAACTATCGTGCTTCCGGTTTCCACCCGTCCGGGTTGCAATAATTGTCACGGCGGAGGCTGGGATATACCGGAACAGGGCGGATTCTCCGCCCGCACAGCGGTGGATATCGCCGGGGTACATGACCGTGACAACAAAACCAACTTCAAGCAGCGTCTGAAGGATAACGAGATCATTGATTGCATGGGGTGTCATGACGGTGAATTGCAGCTCAACCTGTCCACCGCCCTCCACGGTTTCCATGCGGTTTATCTTTCCGGAAGGGAAAACGACGCCTGCATGATGTGCCATCCGCAGGAAAGCCTGCGCGGGGTGCATGTTAATGCCGGAATGGAATGCGTGAACTGTCACGGATCCATGGAAAATCACGCCCTTGCCTTGCTTAAAGGTGAGGAAGCTAAACCCGCAGCCAAGCAGTTAATTAAGTTGATTACTCCTGTTGAGTATGAGCTTGAAGAGATCAACTCACGCCAGCCCAACGAGCAGCAGCCTGATTGCCTGACCTGTCACGTTGAATTTGCCGCTCCTGATTCGGACTCCGCTTTTAATAAGTGGACTGAGGACAGGGAAGGGTTGTTCCGTAACCGCAAGGATGAAATGGGTGCTGTAATGTGTGCTGCCTGCCACAACGCACCGCATGCCATCTTCCCGGCAGCAAACGAGCGCGATAATCTGCGCCCGCTGCAATATATGGGTGAAGCTCAGCCCATGGGAGCAGCCGGAACCTGCACGGTCTGCCATGAGGACGACATGGGTTATCCGGCTCACCATCCCGGCATGGGACTGGAAGAATAAACAAAAAAAGCCCGGTTCGAACATGGTTCGAACCGGGCTTTTGAATTATTAGAAACTAGCCTTTTCTGAGCAAGGGGCCTTCGTTTTTGGAAGCCCTGTTCACAGCGCGCATTACGTTGTCGGAATCACCTGCGGGCACGGTGAATGTGGACTGGCGTCCCTGAATTTTAACGTGCTGGATGCGTACCGGGTTGATGCGCGCGCGGCGGCAGATCATATCTACCAGTTTACGCGGGGTCATGCCGTGTGCACGGCCAACGCCTGCAGTGAAGCGTACGCGACCACGGTTTGCAGCGGGACCGCCGCATTCCTCGATCTTACGGTAGCTGCGTTTGTCCAGAACGCTGCCCTGAGAATGCTTGAGCAGTGCTGCAACAGCTTCAATGGGATCAACTCCGTCGAGAAGCTCGTGGGCGAGGTCGAGGTAGGAAAGATGCTTTCCTGCTTCAACAATGTCGCTCAGCTCTGCGCCCATGCGGGATTTTTTCACATCAATAACCTGATCAATGGTCGGCAGGGGCTGCTTATCCACACTGAGTTTGGTTATTTTAGTGATGTAGCGGAGCTTGCCGAATTCACGGGGGGTAATCAGGGTTACAGCAACACCTTTTTTACCTGCACGTCCGGTACGGCCTACGCGGTGAACAAAGCTCTGCGGATCCTGCGGAAGTGCGAAGTTAACAACGTGCGAAAGATCGGGAACGTCGATACCACGGGCAGCAACGTCGGTAGCCACAAGGATTTTACAACGGCGGTTGCGGAAACGCATGAGGATGTCTTCGCGGCGGGCCTGTGAAAGATCACCGTGAATCGGTTCGGCGGGGTAGCCGCGCTCAGCGAGTGTCCCGGCTACGCGGTCGGCATCGGCGCGGGTACGGCAGAAGACCAGACCGTAAAATTCGGGTTGTGCATCAACAACACGGCAGAGTGCTTCAAAGCGGTCACGCTCGTTCACTTCGTGAAAAATCAGTTCGGTCAGCGGAGCTTCGTCTTTTTCGCGTTTTACAGAAACCACATCGTAATCGCCCATGAATTTCTTGGCGATGTTCATTACTTCGCGGGGCATGGTAGCGGAGAAAAGCAGGGTGCGGCGATCTTCTCCGGCATTTTCCATAATCTCGGATACTTCTTCAAGGAAGCCCATGTTGCACATTTCGTCAGCTTCATCGAGTACGAAGTTGTTGATTTTGGAAAGGTCGAGGGTTTTTCTGCGGATGTGGTCCAGAACACGGCCGGGGGTACCGACAACGATGTCCGCACCGCGTTTGAGGGCCTTCAGCTGCGGAAGCATGGGCTGTCCGCCGTAGACAGTGGCTACGAAAACTTTGCGTGTGCCGCGGAAAGAAATGATTTCATCCGCAACCTGCATAGCAAGTTCACGGGTAGGGGTCAGGATGATGGCCTGAACGTGTCCTGCACCTTCGCGGACATTTTCAATGATGGGCAGGCCGAATGCTGCGGTTTTACCGGTACCTGTCTGAGCCTGACCTACGATGTCCTTTTCACCGGAAAGGAGCATGGGAATGGTTTTTTCCTGAATAGGAGTGGGCGCGGTGAAGCCTTTTTTCTCAAGTGCTTCAATAATGGCATCGGAAAGACCGAGGTTTCTAAATTTTTCCATGATGTATGTATCTCTCTAAAATGTAGTGAAAATAAAAGTTATATTTAAAAGGGCAATAAAACATGAGCGCGTCTCAGTTCTCAACTGGGCGCGTGTTAATTCCCGTTTCAGCTGGGCCGGATTTATTAAATCGGGTCGTTTGTTATCACTGGCAAAAGTACAGCAACACGAATCAGCAAACCGCACGTGCGGCCTGATCCGGGGAATGCTCCGGTCTTGCGGAAATGGGGGTGAAAAACAAAGCAATGCCAGCCCCTTAAAAGCAGGGGAGGCTTCTAGCTACCGTAATAAATGTCCGGTATTTTTGGAGGGACCGTCCGGTTATCTCGATCTACAAAAGGTGGGTAAAAAACTCACAAAGGCAGATCGTACTTTTTCCTGAAACAGCAAGGCGAACTGCCTGCATAACTGGTCCCAATCTCTTAATTAGGTTTCAGGAAAATCGTCACATAAGGACGATGTACGAAGCAAGTACACTGCCCTTGTCTTAAAACTCGGGTCTCTATGGACCCAAAACAACCGGATATGGACGGACGCGAGGAGCATTAAGCACCGAATGGGTGTTGGGTCAAGGGTTTTCTTTAGGGAATTAAGGACAGAGTTCTTTTAAATGTTCTAAAAGTCGCTCGGCCCACGATGATTTGTCTTTAACATTGACAGGGTTTATTTCGGCCAAAATTTTAAAAGAATGGTTGCCTTTACTATATTTCCCTTTTTGTGTGTCCTTTGTGGCTTTTTCTAGTGAAGAATAAAGGATCTTTTTGTCGATATTTTCAATGTCTTGGCTGGTTGGGAGTACGGTTACTTTAAAATTTTTTTTATAGTACTCTTTTAATGCTGTCTTATCAGCCATAAACCACGCTTCCATACATTGGACCATAAGTTGCGCAGAGTTATCATCTGCCTGCGTTGGTTTTTGCCAGTGCTTGTCCCCCTCTCGCTCCTTGAAATGATCCCATGGTTTATATCTGTGCTTCTTTTCTACATGCTTTTCACTGTCCACTAAAAGGATGATATGTTTCGGTTCTTTTGCTTGACTTATTTCTATGCAAAAATCTCTGTATGCAAATTGACGCGACCCGCATGCAATTACTTTTATTTTATTGTCAGCTATTCCGTATTTTTTGAAAAAAACTTTAAAAGCTCTGCGGCAGTCAATGTTTAATTGTTTATTTCTTAAAGCTCCGCCTTCTACAAAAACCATGATAGTGCTCACAGGGTTCCTCCTAAGTAGCCATTGATCCAGAGGTCTCCCAGAGAGTAATTTTCAAGCCATGATTTTAGATTTAACCTATCCAGACGGATTATCTTTGTTTTGCCTTCTGCCTTTTCACATACCATGACATATTCCGGTGTTTCACTTAAGGCGTCGATAAGTATGTCTGAGTGTGTCGTTATAATTATTTGAGTGTGTTCAGATGCTTCAATTAATAAATCTTTAAGCAGCACTATTGCGTCAGGGTGCAGGCCCATTTCCGGTTCTTCAATGCAGATGAGTGAAGGTGGGGTTGGGTGGCACAGAATAGCGAGTAAACATAAAAAACGAATTGTTCCATCAGATAACCTATTCGCAGGGGTGGATAAATCTCCTTCTTCGAGAAAGATTCTAACTCCGTTGCCTTCTATTATCGACTCTATGTCTGTTGCTGAAGGACAGAACTTAGCTAGATATTCTTTTACCTTACGTTTTACTTCTGGTTTTCCTCTAAAATTATTTAAAATAAGTCCTAAATTTAAGCAGTCTTCATCAAGAAAGTTAGTCTTTCCATCAGCTGGTTGTTGTCTGCGTAGTTCGGTAAATCTGCCGAATTCCCATGTGTCATATATTTTAATCTGGCGGAATTCATCACCTAGCCATGTCAGTTCTGGATATTGTTCCGGGTCTCTTCTTTGGGCAAGAATCGATTGTTCAGGGTTAACAGAATCTCTTTCCAGTCTGCGTGGTCCAGTAGTTGAGTTGTTGTTTATAATGGGGATTCCATTTTGAATGCTGTAGTAGAAATAAGGGGTGCTTTCTCCTGCAGCAGGTTTTTCTTCTTCGATTTTTTCATCGGTTATTTCAACTCGTTGTCCTGATTCAGTGAATTCAATTTTGTAATGGATGTTTTTAGCATATCGTAAATTCTCTTTTGGAATAATTGCTTCTATAGTAGCCCGTTGTCCGTTTCTCTTTTTCCATATCCATTCTTTAGCACCTCCTCCCTTGCGAATTGGGGATGTGAAGTCTTCCGGAGTCGACTGTAAAAGAGAGATAGCTTCAATTAAATTTGATTTTCCTGCTCCGTTGGGGCCAATAATAACATTAAGTTTGTCGAGCGGAATCCAGTCTGAGTCAGGCGGGAAACTGAGTAGTTCTGATAGTTTGATTTTTTCTATGAGCATTTTATGATTCCTTCATGTCTTTATTCTTATATATCAGGTGAGCATTAATGTTTTTCTCTTATACGCCGTACTATAGCTACGAATAGGGGGCAAGTATTCAGAGTATAAAGTCTATCGAGACTCATCGTATGCTTCCTCCCCCCCCAATTACCTACCACCCAACTTCCCACAAAATTCTATTGAAATTAAGTTCCCTCTCACATAGATTCCCGTCAGGACTCTTAACAGTTCGGAGGCATTATGAAACTGTTGAAAACTGGAGAAATACGCGGAGCGGTTGAGCGTTGCGAGCCTGAGAGGATCGCTGTTGCGTATGTCGGGTTGGACTGGGAGAAATTTATCGACAAAGAGAAAGTTAAAGAGGTCGTTGTTTCTCCCACTGAGGGGTCGAATCCAAAGGGAATTCAGTCCCTTGTGGATTGCCTTTCATGGGACAATGTACACTTTTTGGATAACCTGCATTGCAAATTTTACATTGGCGAACAGACCGCCATTCTGGGAAGCCCCAACCTGAGCAGGAACGGAATTGCGGAAGCTGGGCTGGAAGAAGCTGCTGTGGAAATTACTGATTTGCGGGAAATTGAAAATCTCAGCTCCTATTTTTCTGAAATCAAGCAGAGCGCCATGAAGAAATATCCTGCGGAGGAAATGAAAAAGCAGGCCCTTTCCGATTTGTATAATATCTGGCGCGAGCGCGAGAGGAGCAATGGGGCTGAAGAAATCGAGGAGGATGGCGAGGAGCTTCTCGATTACGCGGTGCTTAGTGAAACTGATTTTTATATTGCATGGTACGGTGTTTGCGACAACGTTGAGTATCGCGGCGACATAGAAAACTATGAAAGTCTTATCGACGATGAAATGCATTTAGCTGCCGGAGATAAGATCAGGAAAGGAAAGTGGGTTCTCTGCTGGAAAGTTACTTCGAAAAACCGTCCGGACATGCAGGTTAAGCCGCACTGGCTGTTTATTGATGAGCTGTTTGAAAATGCAGTCTACATTGAAAATGAAGAATATGATTACACCACTGTCGCGGTAATGCGTTCGGATAAGGAACCGGTTAAACCTCCGTTTGAACTTACCCCCAACGTCATTCGGGCTTTCAAGGAGCTGATCGGTTCGGAAAAGTACCTGAGCACATTTGTCGGTGGAGAAGGTGTTTTTTATATCAAGGATACATTTCCGGTGTTCAAGCAGTTCATGGCTGACTGGAAAAAGATGATTTCCTGATTTTAAATCAAAATTGTAGAACGCAAAAAAGCCGCAACTCTTGTTGCGGCTTTTATTTTTATTGCAACTGTTGAATCAGTTCAATCCTGCCTTCATCTTCTCGCCATTTAAAATCGTCCATGAATCAACGTACGGATTAAACATCCCTGCTTGAGTGAGAATCTTATGGATAAAACCTTGTTTGCGCAGCTCCCTAATCCCTTTTTGTAAAGCTCTATAGATTATCTTCCCTTCCGGGTGGGCTTTAGAAATAAAGAAATGTCTGCTTTCAAGGAGCGAGAACTTGATCCCCGGAATAGGGACTAGATGTATTCCGTTGATGGTCATGCTGGAATCTTTGGAGTTTGATATTTCTAAAGGAATCCAGTCTGCCCGTCCTGCTGCGATCATTTTAGCCATGCAATTAAAGGTCGGGGCATCTATTATGTTTGTGATGCCCATGTCCTCAAGCACTTTTTTGTCATTGTGCCAATGCTGTCCGACGATTCCTTTGCCGTTTAAATTGATTTCCGCTGCATTGGTGGCTGAAAGCAGTGCGGAGTTAGATGGAAGGCAGTAGAATACCTTCTGAAATTCTCCAAACCTTGTGATCGGATCGCTAACCAGAAAAATATTTTTATATCTTGGAACATCCAAAGTTTTCAGATTTAGTTCATGGGGATAGAAGGCCACCAGACCATTGGCCGCATCTTCTGTAGCGCGTCTGCTGTTGGGGATAGGTTTAAAAATAAATTCCGGTTCTATTCCGCCGAGCAGAAGGGCTTTCTGGGCTATGATTACATCGGCGAGAGATCGGCTTATTTTCGCATTTGGGAATTCGTCCAGAAGGTAAGGTGGTTTATCTGTATGGGAAAGTAATTCGTTGTAGCTATCAAGGGTGCCCTGCAGGATAGTGACAGGTATTATCATTTTACCTTGTCCTGAGGACGGAAAAGAAAGGAGTAATATAACGATTAAAATGAGTGTTCTTTTCATGAGTGAGTACATCCAATTATACTAGTGATAGGATTGTGATGGTGTTGCACGAAAGTGCGCGGATGTAAAGGGGAAGGCTTGAGTAAGAGTGGCAAACGCCAAAAAAGCCGCAACAAATGTTGCGGCTTTTAAATTTACCCGTATTACCGGATAATTCCGGTCTAATTAATTTACCCGCAGGTAGTGTACCCGCAAGCCTTGCAGATTTTGCAGCCGCCCTCGGGGACGTATGCTTTCTTGCTGCATTCAGGGCAGGGATCGCCGAGACCTTTGGATACAATGGTCTGATCATCCATGTCCAGAGAGATGTACTGGCGCAGGATGCGGGAGATGATAGCTGCCGCGTCGATTATGTTGTAGCTGGAGCGGTCCAGCTGGGTCAGGATGCGGTCAATGGGCATGCCGACGCGCAGGAGCATGCTGGTCAAACGGGTGATGGTTTCCCAGAGGGAGTATTTTTCCTGAAAGACCTGCTCGTTGTAGAAACCGTTTCCGGTTAATCCAGCTTCCTTGGGCAGCTTTACGAATATTTCAATGGGGTTGCCTGTTTCGTCCAAGGATACAATGATGTACATCTTGGAGCCTTTCCACATGACCCGGTGCCGCTCAGCGCGTTCAATATCACCAAGTTCCCTTTCAATTAAGGTCGGGTTCTGGCCCTTCATGGTCGGATTTGCTTCCTTGGAGTCTTCTTTCTTGCTCAGTACACCTTTTTTGCAGCCGTTGCGGAAAACAGTCACACCCTTGAGGCCGTGTTTCCATGATTCGAGATAGATTTCGAATATGGTTTCCTTGGGTGTTTCCTCGGAAAGGTTGATGGTCGAGGAAATGGAGCTGTCAGTATACTGCTGGATTGCGGCCTGCATGCGGATGCGGTCCTTGTAATCCAGTTCATCAGCCTGTACGTAATTCAGCTTTTCCTTGAGTTGTTGGGCTGTGTATTTGCCGAACAGGTGTTCCTGATTTGTTTCCAGCATCCATTTCAGCGGCGGCATGTGGATGAACTCAAAGATCTTTCCGGCTTCGAGTCTTGTTTCGCGGGCATAGCTGAACATGAAAACAGGCTCAATGCCGGAAGTGCAGTTGTCGGACATGATGGAGATGGAACCGGAAGGTCCGACGGTGTTGAATGCGGTATGGCGCAGTCCTGTGCTCAGGATTTTCTTTTGCAGCTTATTGGGCAGTCCCAGATTGCTGATGTAGGGGCAGTCCAGAAAACGCTGGCGTGCATCCTTATCTTTCAGAGCTTCAACTTCACCGAAACGTTCAGCAATATCGGCACTTACGGAAATTTCAGTGATGGCCTTGTCGCGCATGATTTCTTTGATGAATTCAATGGACTCTTCGCTGCCGTAGCGCATGCCCAGCATTGCAAGCATGTCGCCCAGCCCGGTGAACTCAATGCCGATCCTTTTGCCGTACTTGTCTGCATCCCTGTGCTTCTGCAGGGGGTGCTTGTTCTGGTTAAGGTCGGACATGGTGTCCATGAAGGCCATGGTCCGGGTCAGGTCATCGTGGAAAAGGTCGCTGTCGAAGCGTGCTTCCTTGGTGAAGGGGTTGACCACGTAACGGTACAGAACCATCGCTCCGAGCAGGCAGTTGCTCCAGTAACCGAGGGCCTGCTCGCCGCAGGGGTTGGTGGACATGGGCTTCAACCGCAGGGGATCAATGTATGTGCCGGGAGTGTTTCGCTGGGTGGTGTCCTGATAAAGAATGCCCGGATCACCGGATTTCCATGCGGATTCACTGATTTCTTCCAGCAGGTCCCGTGCCTTGACGGTATCGTATTTTCTGAGGGGGAGTCCAAGCTCCTGCCAACGGCTGTAATCACCGTCCCAGAGGGTGTTGTAAACGGACTTTACCGGATCAAAGATGTCGGATGTCTCGTTGCGCCTTCTGGAGAGGATGAAGGTCAGGGTTTCCTCGGAAAGAGCAGCACTGTCTTCGTTGACCGGAAGGTCCGGCTGGACCTTGATCTGGTGCTTTTTAGGTTCGATCCCGATAACCTTGTAGGTGATTTCTGCTTCGATGCGGTCTCCGACCTGCGGATTCAGGGCCTCGTATACTTCTGGCAGCAGTTGCAGGGTGGATTCATTAATGATTTTACCGCTGATTTTGAATCTGTCGGGGAAAATGAAGGTCCAGTCCTTATCTTCTTCCACGGCCTGCATGAATTCATCGGTGACCTTGAGGCTGATATTGGCCCCGAAAACATCCTGAACTTTTCCGGTTAAGGAATCTACTCCGAAAATCTCTTCGGGTTTGCTCTTGCACCAGATGAAACGGCGGGTTTCAGGATGCCTGATGTCTATGGAGATCATCAATGCACCGCGCCTGCCGTTTTGGCCGATTGTGTTGGTCAGTTCGCTGAAAAGGGGCATGAAGCTTACGGCGCCGGACGAAGTTACCGCAGCATTGTTTACCGGGTCGCCGGAGGGGCGCAGGATGGTGATGTCGATGCCGCTTCCGCCACGGTAGGAGTATGTGCGGGCAAGTTTTTTCTGGGCTTCGAAAATTCCTTCAAGGGAATCTGATTCGATTTTGGCCAGATAGCAGTTGCTGAGCGAGCATTTGGCGTGTTCATTGCCCAAGCCTGAAAGAATGGAGCCTGCGGGGATAAAACGTCCGGACTGGAGCATTTCGCAGACCTGTTCATTTTCGCTTTTTTCAAATTGGGAATTCTTTAAGAATTCACGGCAGAGCCTGTTTTTGACGTCGTTGAATGAGTGTTCCTGAAGACGACCTTTGCGGTCACGGATCTGATATTTTTTGGAACTGACGGTTTCCTGAAAACGGGTGTGTTCTTCCAGGGCCATTTTAGCTGATTCGCGGGTGATAACAGAATGTTCAGTCATTATGATGAAGTTCCTTTAGATGGCTTATTTAGCCTTGAGTCAATAATTAGCTGCTTTTCAAGCAGGGGCGCATGTGGTTTCGTTGAGTTTTTTTGATTTACGCAGAGCAATACCCAACCACGGAACAAATTGTATCTCACTAAAATACATTTGTCGGCAATAATGCTCCCGTGCGGAGTCATAATTCTTGATTTGTGTTGCAGGAAGCCCAGAAGGCGTAATCTGCTTATTCGAAGAGATGAGGTTACTGATCTGCTTGGCGCAGATATGCTTCAGGCAGGGGTGCTGGCTTTTCCTAGTCCTTTAGCGGATGGAATCACAGCGGCAGAACCGCCCCGCACTTTAAACGGGTTCCCTGATTAATTGAAGTGGTCCTGAAGTGAAAACACAACGAACCGAAGCTTAACAAACCGTGCTCTGCGGTCAATAATTTTTTCTGGTTTTTGTTTAGAAAGCCTCTCAGCCCAATGGGGAGTAGGGCTGAGGTGATTTTGGGGTTTTGAAAACAAAAAAGCCGCAACATTTGTTG
Organism: Maridesulfovibrio sp.; assembly: GCF_963666665.1. Taxonomy (NCBI): domain Bacteria; kingdom Pseudomonadati; phylum Thermodesulfobacteriota; class Desulfovibrionia; order Desulfovibrionales; family Desulfovibrionaceae; genus Maridesulfovibrio; species Maridesulfovibrio sp. Next base: position 2,520,018 of record NZ_OY762999.1, on the reverse strand, counting down.
CGGCTTTTTCAGAAATATGGTGCCGAAGAGAAGACTCGAACTTCCACGGAGAAACCTCCACTAGACCCTGAACCTAGCGTGTCTACCAATTCCACCACTTCGGCACGGCGAGAAACTGTTTATAAATATCGCTTGTTAATTGCAAGCTTTTTTTTCAAAAAAAAATGAATTTTTATGGAAATAATTTAAATTACAGCCTCTTGAAAAAAGTATTGCCCGTAATCTCACCCTTTGTACAGAGCAGGATTACGGGCATATCCGGGTAGGTATATCCATCGTTCCGGGGCCGGATAAGCCTCGAACCGATATTGACTAGAATTATTTCCTGAAATCTATAGGTACGTAATTTCTTGGAGTTTCGCCAGTGTAAATCTGTCTCGGGCGGTTAATTCTTGATGTCGGGTTGGTGTAATCTTCGTACCAGTGTGCGATCCATCCGGGCATGCGGCCGATGGCGAACATAACCGGGAACATTGCAACCGGGATACCCAGCGCACGTAGAATGATGCCGGAATAGAAGTCTACGTTAGGGTAGAGCTTGCGTTCGGTGAAGAAATCATCGGAAAGGGCACGCTCTTCAAGCTGCATGGCGATGTCCAGCAATTCGTCGCTGAAACCGTGCTGGAGCAGGTCGTGGGTCGCTTTTTTGAGGATTTTTGCCCGCGGGTCAAAGCTTTTGTAAATGCGATGACCGAAGCCCATGAGACGGCATTCTCTGTTTTTAACCTTTTCGATGTATTGATCGATGGTGTAGTCGCCGTTGTAGATGGTTTCGAGCATGTCGATAACCGCAGCGTTGGCTCCACCGTGCAGGCGGCCCCAGAGTGCGCAGATACCGGATGATACTGAGGCAAAGATGTTTGCCTGAGTGGACCCGACCATCCTTACTGTGGATGTGGAGCAGTTCTGTTCGTGGTCCGCATGCAACTGGAAGATCAGCGAGAGGGCTTTGACGGCTTCTTCCGGCGGATCATACTGCTTGTAGGGGATGGAGAACATCATATGCAGGAAGTTATGGCAGTAGCTGAGATCCGGGTCCGGGTAAACAAAGGGCCGACCGATTGATTTACGGTATGAAAAGGCCGCGATGGTTCTTACCTTGGAGATGATCTTGCCAACTGCGAGGAAAAATTCGGACTTGTCGTTAATGTCGTAGAGGTCAGGGTGATAGCTGCCCAGTGCGTTGATAACTGCGGACAGGATCGCCATGGGCTGGTTTTTGTGGGACGGGAAGCCCTCAAAGTGGTGCCGCAGGTCTTCATGGATGAGTTCTTCCGCAGTAAGCAGTGCAGAAAAGCGGGCAAGGTCTTCCTTGAGCGGAAGTTCGCCGAAGATGAGCAGCCATGCGGTTTCAATGAACTTGCCATGCTCGGCAAGGTCTTCGATGGGATATCCGCGGTAACGCAGAATCCCTTTTTCACCGTCAACAAAGGTGATGTTGCTGGTGCAGGCGCCGGTGTTCCCATAGCCCGGATCATAGGTGATAAGGCCGCTTTGCGCTCGGAGTTGAGTGATGTCGATACCGGTTTCGCCCTCTGTTCCATGAATTACGGGCAGTTCGTATTCTTTGCCGTCATACTTAAGGATCGCAATGTCTTTATCGGTCATGTCGTGTCCTCCGGTTAATTGTCTGTGCCGCTATTGAGAAGTTATGTTTCTTGGCAAAATCAAGCACCACTCAAATGCAGGATTTGCATACTGAGATTCAGTTGAGTGCAAACCTGCATGATGCCGGGTCTTGCGGTCCGGGGGCAGGGACTGAAGCCTTGCTGGTCCGGATATGTAAGCGGGCAGAAATGTGATTTCTTTCGGACTGGGGCAGGGTGTGATTCACTGCCTACCAGCGTAAATGGTTGTACGGCGCTTTGTAGGGAATCAGCGGATGCTTTTTCCCGATGTTGGAAAAGTATTTAATCAAAAACATCAGAAAAGTCCAGCGCTGCCAACAGTATAATCTTTCTATAACAACAATCTGATCCGCATAAAGTTCATTCACAGTGCTGATTTTTAGGTATGTAATTACCCCTCCAACCGATATTGAACCGAATATTTGCGCATGCGGTTGTGAATGGTTCCCCTACTGACGCCGAGGAGCTTTGCGGTTTTGCTTTTGTTGCCTCCGGCTTGCTTTAGGGCATTGATAAGTTCCTGTTTTTCTTCGGGTTCTGTTGCAGGGATTGTGGTATCGAGACAGGGGCAGCAATCAGCTGTAACGGCATTTATCTGCGGCGGCAGATGTTCGGGTTGAATTGGGCCGTTGTCTTTGACCACTGCGGCATATTCCAGCGCACTTTTCAGTTCACGCACATTTCCGGGCCATTGGTACTCCATCAGCTTGCGCATGGTTTCCGGGGCCGGGCCTTCGTTATGATCGAGGTGGTCGATGATATTGATGAAATGATCCACCAGCAGAGGCAGGTCTTCCTTTCGTTCGCGCAGGGGCGGCAGGTGCACAGGGATTACGTTGATGCGGAAGAAAAAATCTTCGCGGAACTGTTTGTCCTGCACCAGTTGGTTGAGGTCCTGATTGGTGGCTGTTATCAGCCTTGCATCCATGGACAGGTTGATATTTTCCCCGACCCGTTCAAAGGAACGTGTTTCCAGCACCCGCAGCAGCTTTACCTGAATGGGCAACGGAACATCTCCGATCTCATCAAGAAATATGGAACCGTCAGCCGCTTCCTCAAAACGGCCCTGCCTGTGGCGGTAAGCCCCGGTGAAGGCTCCCTTTACATGCCCGAACAGTTCGCTTTCCAGCAGGGATTCATTCAGTGCGGCGCAGTTGAGCTGAACAAAAGGTTTGTCCGCACGCGGGCTCATTTCATGGATGGCCTGTGCTGCCAGTTCTTTACCTGTGCCTGATTCGCCGTAAATTATGACCGGAGCATCGGAAAGGGCGGCTTTGCCCAGCAGGGTGTATACTCTTTGCATTGCCGGGGAATGGCCCACGAATCCGCAGAATCCGTTTTCCTCGTGTTGCAGTTTTTGGGAGAGTTCCCGGATTTTCAGTTCCTTGCGGTCCAGTTCACTGATATCGGTGAGTGTTTCCACCGCACCGAGAATATTATCTTCGTCATCCCGGAGCAGTGATGCATTTTTCAATACATGCAGGTAGTTTCCGCATTTATCGATTATATGGCAGTTTTTTCGGCTTTCCTTCTTCCTTTCAAACAATCCGCACCAGTGTCCGTCAGCTTGTTCGCGCACAATCCTGCAGGCATCGCACCCCAGCACTGAACAGGGCTTGTTCAGCAGCTCATCTTTGGAAAATCCGGTCATGCGCAGCAGGGCGTCATTAACCTTCATGATGATTCCCTTAGGGCTTACAATGATCAGCCCGTCATTCATGGTGTCTATTACTTCCCGCAGATAAAGGTCGATATCCTGCTCGGTCATGGATTAGTCCGGTGTTTAAAAAGTGTTCAATTGTTCAATTTTGTGTGTTTGATTGTACATATGTTTGAACATGTGTGCAACGCTTTGGCGGCTAAAGCAAATAATAAATATGTTGAAATGTTCGGAGAACTAGCCATTAACCGCATAAATATGGTAGTTATTATCAGAATATTAAAAAAAGGTACGGATTCTGCTTTGTTTTGAGTGAACCTTTTCATGATGAAGCTGAAAATATAGCAGTTAATAAAGGATAATATATGACAGATAAGAAGAATGGAATTTCCCGCAGAAATTTCCTGAAGGGGCTGGGAGCCGGAAGTGCTGCCATGCTCCTTCCTGCGCGTGAGGTTGCGGCATCAGGCACCAGTGAAGAAGAACTCTGCACCCTGCTTGACCTTTCCAAGTGTATTGGGTGCGGTGAATGTGTTTCTGCATGCCACGAAGTTAATGCCCCCAAGTTTCCCGACCCCAAGAAGCCTTATCCGGAAATGTATCCCACCACTCGGGCAAAGGTCGAGGATTGGTCGGATCGCAGAGATGTCGATGACCGTCTGACTCCGTACAACTGGCTCTACATCCAGAGTGCCGAAGTGGAGTTTGAAGGGGAGGTCCATGAAATCAATATCCCCCGGCGTTGCCTGCACTGCCGTAATGCTCCCTGCGCAAATCTCTGTCCATGGGGTGCAGCAGGAAAGCAGAAGAACGGTATCGTGCGTATCAATGCGGATGTCTGTCTTGGCGGGTCCAAGTGCCGTAAGGTTTGTCCTTGGCATATTCCCCAGCGGCAGACCGGGGTGGGGCTGTATCTGCGGCTGTTGCCCAACTTTGCCGGTAACGGAGTCATGTACAAGTGTGACCGTTGCTACAACCGCATCGATCAAGGCAAGCTCCCTGCCTGCATCGAAGTCTGTCCGGAGAATGTGCAGACTATCGGGCCGCGCAGTGAAATCCTCAAGAAGGCCCATGAACTGGCTGAGCAGAACAACTGGTTCATCTACGGTGAGGAAGAGAACGGCGGCACCAACACAATTTATCTTTCTCCGGTTCCTTTTGAGCTGCTCAATGAGGCTGTGGATAAGGGCCCCGGAAAGCCCGGGCTTGCTCGGGTGGAAGATTCCATGGCTGACGAGGAGAAGCTGGCTTATGCAGTGGGTCTCGCTCCCTTTGCAGGGATAGCAGCCGGAGTAATAAAGGCCGGGAGATTCCTTGCTTCCGCAGCAGGAGGTAAGGACAATGACTAGCCCGCTTTTTAAGCTCATTTTCAAGCTGACCATTTTCATCATGGCTCTTACCGGGGTAGCCCAGATGCCCATATTCAAGCGTTACTATATTTCGGATATTCCGGGTTTGGGCTGGCTGGCTGATTTCTACCTGACCAATAAGGTTCATTACATCTTTGGTGCAGTGCTTATATTTATGGTTCTGTATCTGCTGACCATGTTCATCTTGGTCGGGAAGCAGTATTTCAAGCTGTCTTCTACCGGCATGGTGCGCGTTTTTCTCTACGTGGCGGTTGTGGGCACCGGAGCGTTGCGGGTGGTTAAAAATCTGCACTCTGTGACCTTTGATCCGTTTATGGTCATGGTTATCGATTGGACGCATCTGGGGTTTGCAATGCTGCTGGGCGTGGCAGCGATGTATGCCTTTTTCAGGGGGCGGAAGCCGTATCTGGAAAAAGTGTCGGGGCTTGGATTTATGAAGTAAATATACCGGGGCCTTTGCCCCGGTGGTTCATAAACTTACGGAGGGTGGAAATGAGACTCATGCGGAACTCAGTACTGCTGCTGTTGGCGGTGGTCTTTCTGGGCGCAAGTGCATTTGCCGCCGGGGATACTGCTCCCGGCAGGGAAATGGCCCGTCAGGCTACCAAGGGCAAGGAGCTGTGGATTACGGCTGACCATTCAAAGTTTGATGCATTGAAGCAGCCGTTTGAGAGCGGACCGGAAGTGACCAAGGCCTGCCTGACCTGTCATACCGAAGCCGGACATCAGTTCCACAAGACCATTCACTGGACATGGCTTGATCCCAAGGCGGAAAAGGAGCTTAAGGTCGGTAAGGGCGGTCTGGTGGTTAACAATTTTTGCATCAATATCCAGTCCAACGAACCTCGCTGTACATCCTGTCACGCCGGTTATGGCTGGAAGAACAAGGATTTTGATTTTACTTCGCAGGAAAAGATCGACTGTCTGGTCTGTCATGAGCAAACCGGAACTTATAAGAAGTTTCCCTCCGGGGCGGGCAATCCTGCTCCGCCGCCGGGTATGAAGTTCAAGGGGAACGGTAAGTTTTACGCTGCCCCCCAATGGAACAAGGTGGCCCAGTCTGTAGCGCGTCCGACCCGCAAGAACTGCGGAACCTGTCACTTCTACGGTGGTGGCGGTGACGGCGTTAAGCACGGTGACCTTGATTCATCCATGCTTAAGCCTTCCAAGGCTCTTGATGTTCATATGGGCATGGACGGGCAGAATTTTACCTGTGTCCGTTGCCACACCACGGTGAAGCACGACATCGCGGGACGTATCTATTCAACTCCGGCTGCTACCGAGCGTAAGTCGTTGCTGGAAGATGACCTCGGTTCCAAGATCATGTGTGAATCCTGCCACAGTGACCGTCCGCATAAGTCCGAACTTGGTATAAAGCTCAACGATCATACTGATAAGCTCGCTTGTCAGAGCTGCCATATTCCGACCTTTGCCCGTGAACTGCCTACCAAGATGTGGTGGGACTGGTCCGCTGCGGGCAAGCTCAAGGACGGCAAGCCTTATGAAGAAAAGGGTGAATGGGGCAAGCCTGTCTATATGTCCAAGAAGGGCGATATGCGTTGGGAAAAGGACGTTGTGCCTGAATACTACTGGTTCAACGGTACTATCGACACCATTACCGCCCAGACCACCATCGATCCGACCAAGCCTGTGCAGGTTTCAAAGCCTGTCGGTTCAATTGAGGACAGGAACTCCCGGATTATGCCTTTCAAGGTGCATCGCGGTATGACTCCCTACGATAAGGTCAACAAGAACATGGTTATCCCGCATCTGTTCGGTAAGGATAACGATGCCTATTGGAAGGGCTTTAATTGGGAAAAGGCCGTAACAGCGGGTATGAAGTATGCCGGATTGCCGTTCAGCGGCGAAGTTGGCTTTGTGGAAACTGAATATGTTTATCCGACAACTCACATGGTTGCCCCCAAGGAAAACGCGGTTGCCTGTGAGGAATGCCATAGCAAGCAGGGCCGTCTTGATAAGATGACCTGTTTCTACATGCCCGGACGTGATGCTTCTGCCGTTGTGGATGCCGGGGGCTGGTTCATAGTGCTTGCCTCGGCAGTGGGTGTCATTCTGCATGCCCTTGGACGCATATTCATGTCAGGACGTAAGGAGGACTAGCCATGAGCGTACATAACATGAAGAAGATTTACCTCTATTCGAAGTTCGAGCGTTTCTGGCACTGGACCCAAGCCATCCTGATCATGCTGCTCATGCTTACCGGGCTGGAAGTGCATGGATTATTCACCCTTTTCGGCTTTCAAAAGGCTGTGGAACTGCACAATACTCTGGGCATCAGCTGGCTGATCCTGTTCGTATTCATCATCTTCTGGCTTTTGACCACCGGAGAGTGGAAGCAGTATATCCCCACATCCAAGAAGCTCTTTGATGTAGCCATGTATTACGCTTCCGGTATCTTCAAGGGTGAGGCGCATCCTGTACATAAGAGCAAGGATGCCAAGCACAACCCCTTGCAGCGCTTAGTCTATCTAGGCCTCTCGGCGATCCTGCTGCCTTTGCAGATGATCACGGGGTTGCTTTACTGGACTTACAACGACTGGGCTGCTTACGGCTTGGATTTCCTGAGCCTGAATGTGGTAGCCAACGTGCATATGGCCTGCGCCTACGCATTGCTGGCTTTCCTCGTAGTCCATATCTACATGACCACCACCGGACACAACATAACCGCCCATATTGCCGCCATGTTCTCCGGCTGGGAAGAAGTTCCCGCAGATTACAAGGCTGAGGAATGGGAGGTTCATGAGAAGTAGGGTGTGGTTAGGAAATAACAAATTAATAATACCCCGGCAGGATAATCCTGCCGGGGTATTATTTTTGTTTTTTCAACTTTGAAATTTCTTTTTCCGTTAAGTTACATATTTTTGAAATGATTTTGAATGTTGGCGTGAAAGCGGAAAATTCAATTTTAACAAAAGGTGACTCTGCTTTATATACATATGTTGCGAAGTCTTTTTTGCTTAAAGCTATATTGATTACTTTGGGGCCATTTATTGCGCACACTCCATCATCAATAATTTTTTCAGGTCCTTCGATCGTTTTTTTCCATCCATTTATCTCTTTCCCATCTTTAGCTCTTTTGCCGTATGTAATTCCAGAATTTTTCTTTAATTTACCGTTGTTATGAAATTCACTGCTTAGGTATAATCTTCTATGATTGACGTCTTCTTGTAAAAGATCTTTATCAAAATAAAGTTGTTCAATAGAATAGTCTTCTGTTGTACGATGGTCTGGTTTGCTTAGCACAATCGAAAAAATATTGTTTCCCCAGAATAAAAACTCTTTGCCTTTATGTATATTGTTAATTGATCCAATGTCACGATCAAATACACAAATAATTGGTTTGTTGAATTTTACATAGTGTTTATCTGCATTTTCGCAGAAATATTTAAGGTTTGTCCATCCACCATTTATATATTTTTTGTGCTTGTATATATTCAATTCAGGAATGTCTTTGATGTTTGATTTAATTGCATAGTATGCTTTTCGTAGATGCATCCAATCTGTTTCACCTTCTCCGATTATCGTAGCCATTTCGCAGTCTCTGAAAATTAAATGCTGGTATCTAATTATATATTTGTAATATTGGTCGTGATAATCAGATTGAAAATTTCTTCGATTATATTGCTCTCTTTTTCTAATAGATTCTTCTTTGTCTATGTGGTTGAGGAGTTTTATTCTGTGGTTTCTCACTGTTCGAATAAATTCTAATTTTCCTCTGACCACTTTTGTAAAATGTATAGGGTCACTAGGAGTGTTACGTAGGGATTTAATGTCTTCTCTAGAAATATAGTTGCGGAAGGCTTGATCTAGGCCATTTGTTTTCCAGTCATGCAACATTGCACGTACTTGCTTTAATGATTTACGTCTAATGTTGGGTCTATCATTTACCACTAAGCCCGTAACTAGTTGTCTGTCAGAGCGTGTTCTGAGTGACGTTTTTTGGGAATTGATCTCGAAGCCTTGTTTTGAAATCAAATCCTTTAGTCTTTTGCCGGGAAGCCAAGCCCCTTCACCAAAAGTCGCAATTGTTTTGGGGAAATCACGACGATTAGTTGAGAAGGTAATATCATCTGCATAACGGGTATAAAAACATCCAAATTCTTTTGCTAAGTCGCTAAGTTGACGGTCCATATATGAACAGATCATATTTGAAATAACAGGAGAGCAGGGACTCCCTTGAGGCAATATGTCGTTGTAACAAACTATTTTTGTCATAAGAACGGCAACATCCCTTTTAATTAAGTATGGTCGAGATTGAAGTAGACCAAGTACTCTCCCAAAATGGATGGATGGGAAAAAGTTTTTAAGATCTATATTGAAAACAAATTTTTTGCGTGAATGGTTGGTTGCATTTGAAATGATGCTTCTTTTTGGGATAAAGCCATGGGCGGATTTTTTTACTAAATATATTTCAGTAAGTTTTTTATTAAGACGTTTTTGTACTTCCATTAAACTTGTTAATGGAGCAGATATTTCACGTATTTTTCCATTTCTTTTTTTTATAGTAAAATTATAATATTGCCCATTGATTCCGCCACCGAGTTTAAAAATGATATAGCTTAGCGTTTTGGGTTGGAATCCTAAGAAATATGCTAAGTCGGATAAGTTTGATAGATTTTGGAATTGTTTTAATGTGTCTGTGTATGACATGCGGAATCCTTAAAAAAATTGGCACCCGCATGGGAATTCAAACCTGTTGCAGAGCAAGGGTTAAAAGTAACCAGAAGGTTACGCTGGAATAGTTAAGCCAGCGGCCTAACCGTTTAGTTATCATCGCCGGTTCAAGCGACAAAAATCAATTACCTTGTGCGGATGCCTGTTTTTAAATAAAGGATCAGGACTATTTGGTCAATGGTAGGATTGTTATATATGTTGTATGTTGTTTATTTGTCCGGATACTTATCAGAGCAAAGCTCTCCTCCTGCTCCCCAGTTTTCCTTTTTTACTTCATCAATGACAACATAAATTGATTCCACGCTGCATCCGGTGATGCGGGCGGTTTCTTTGGAGAGCACTTCTACAAGCTCTCGCTTCTGTTCGATGGTTCTGCCTTCGAACATCTCAACTTTAATTACGGGCATTATCTTTCTCCTGAAATTTTACCATTTAAAGTGATCTTTCATCCTGCAAAACACCCCCTTGATCTTTTCGTCTTCCATCCATTCAACTTCCCCGATACGCATGTAAAGGTGCTCCAGAAAGAAGGGGATGAAACAGTGATTAATCAGCTTGGGAATGTCGGCAGGCATTTTGTCAAAATAAAAGCTGAATTCGTGCATGGCGAAATTTTCGTTCTGCTCGAATTCAGCTGAATTGCGTAATGCGGTCAGTAATCCTTTGCGGGTCATGGGACTGAAATCGAGACGTCCCATGCGGTCGAGGATATCGTTGTCGGTCATGATTGAGTCGGAATCGAAGATGAAGGTCAGCACCAGATGTCCGCCTTCCTTGTCATCAAATATACCGATATTGAGCAGTCCTTCGCGGATGAAGCTGCCTTTGCCGAAGCGGTAGCGGAACGGGGCAAAGCCGATCACGTTTTCATGGCATTTCTGCCTGACGATGTGTTCTTTGTCCTTGTTCATACCCCCTCCGGCAAGATGTTATTTTTAGTATCCCAGACCGACTCCCGGCTTCATTTCCTTTCCGGTGAGGTCGGTTTCATAGCCGCCCAGTTTGCTGATAGCCTGTTTGACCTTATCAGATTTTATTAACGCGAGCAGTGTTTTTATCCGGCGGTCTTCCATGTGTTTTTGCGGAATGATCAGATCGTATCTTTCATGGGCCAGCGGCACGAAGTCGAGGTCCAGTGCCTTGGCTGCCGCAAAAATACCCAGTCCGCAATCTGCGGCTCCGGTAAGTACGTTGGCGGCAACGGCCATGTGGGTGAATTCTTCACGGTCATAACCGAGAATGTTCATCGGTTTCAGGCCTGCTTTCTTCATGTGGTAGTCAAAGAGGATTCTGGTTCCGGCTCCGCGCTGACGGTTAATGAAATTAATATCAAGACCGTCCAGAGACTCAATGCCTTTGATGTTCTTGGGGTTGCCTTTGGGGACGATGAATCCCTGATGGCGGATAGCGAGGTTGACAACAGTTACCTCCATTCCGGGCAGGTACCTTTCGATAAACGGGAAGTTGAAATCATTTGTTTCGGGGTCGAATAAATGTGCTCCGGCAAAAAGAGCCATGTCATTTTTCAGTGCAGTAAGTCCGCCCATAGACCCCGCGTGAGTTGATACCAGGCGCAGCGGATTGTTTCCGCCCATGAGCATGTCGGCAAGCAAGTCGATGGTATTGTCATGGCTGCCTACATGCATGAGCACCTTGTCCAGCTCGGCACGGCTGGAAAAAAGTTCTACATTCACGGTCTCATTCAGCTCAACTCCTTCACTGTCCGCAGGAACACGGGTAAAGCCTTGCGCTTTGGTCAGGGTAGTGATCATTCCTGCGCCGCGTGAAAGCGGGACACCGATGTATTCATCGCCAACCTGCCCCACTGCCAATCTGACTATTTCTTCCTGACCGGGTTTGGAAGGTGTACGCCGTGCAAGACGAACTTGTACTTTGTCGCGCTGCGGCTCATGTTTACCTGCCAGCCATGAAATGATCGGGGTGAGCACGTCTTCAAAGCAGACCACTGCGCTGACCGGATATCCCGGTGCACCCACAAGCAGTTTGCCCTGTGCGGTTCCCAGCACAGTGGGCTTTCCGGGCATTACCGCAATGCCGTGAACCAGCAGCTTACCCAGTTTTTCAAAAACGATGCGTGTGAAATCCTTGCTCCCGGCTGAGGACCCGGCGCCGACCACCACAATGTGTGAGGTCTTGAGGGCCTCTTCCACTGCTGCAGTTAATTTCTCCTCACGGTCTTTGACCGGAGCAGTGAAGTTGAATTCTACATCAAGTCCGGCTGCCAGTGATTTGAATACCTGTGAATTGGATTCGATGACTTCACCCGGTTTGGGGGTAGGGCGGTCTGCGAAGGGCAGGACCTCATCTCCAGTCGGGATGAAGGTCATGCGGATTTTTTCATAAACTTTGATCTCGTAAATCCCGGCAGAAAGCAGCGCACCCATATCAAAAGCGGAAATGGTGTGCTTGCGCGGGAGCAGCATTTCCGTAGCCACAATATCTTCACCAATGCGGCGTACATGCTGCCACGGAAAGGCCGGTGCTTCGATTGAAATATTTTCGCCTTCATCCACCACATGTTCAATCATGATGATGGCGTCCATTCCGTCAGGCAGCGGATTACCGGTGTTGACCGGAATGCAGCCTTCTTCCTTTTTCAGCAGCAGGGGCTGTCCTTCACGGGCAGTGAAGGTTGTTTCGCTTTTTACAGCATAACCGTCCATTGCTGCCGAATGATAGGTTGGAGAAGAACAGCGGGCGATTACTGCTTCCGCAGTGACTCGCCCAAGGGCTTCGTGAACCGGAATGGTTTCGGTCTGTACCAGTGAATCGCGGTCAAGATTGTTCATGACAGTTTTTACGGCTTCAGGAACAGGAATGGTCTTCAGGTATATATTGCGGTCACTCATGGGGCTTCCTTTTTAAATTTTCCAGATATTTACTGTGTTTCCGGCGTAGAATCCTTCGGTGTCAGCGGGGATGATCATTAACCCGTCAGCTTGGATCATGGTCTTGAGTAGGCCGGATTTACCGTAAATAGGTTCAGCCAGAGGCAGTTTTCCTTCGCGGTAGGTCAGTTTCATGCGTACGTAGTCTTCGCGTCCCGGCTTGGATACGGTGTTGCGGCCCAGTTCGGCCTGTACAAGCATGCGATCAGTGCTGGAGAATGCATTCCTCTGGCCCATAAGCTGACGGATAAAGGGGACGACCAGAGCCAGCATAACGACTTGAACCGAAGTTACCTGTCCAGGCAGTCCCAGTACGGGCTTGCTTCCTGCCCGCCCGAGTATGGTCGGTTTTCCGGGGCTGATTGCCACGCCGTGAGCAAGTATTTCGGAATCATGCATGGATTCGATGGCTTGAACGGTCAAATCACGCATGCCCACCGAGCTTCCGCCGGAAAGAAGTACCAGATCGTTTTCGGTGATTGCTTTTTCAAGCGTGGTTTCAAGTTTTTCCAGCTCATCGCCCACAATGCCGTAATTGACGGCTTCCGCGCCGGCATTATTTACCAGACAGCGCAGTGTGTGCGAGTTTACGTCGCGGATAGTTCCGATTTTTTGCGGGGAGTCTATCTCTACCAGTTCATCTCCGGTGGAAATGATGCCCACGCGCGGTTTGCGGTGGACAACAACTTCCTTGATTCCCAGCGCCGCCAGCAATCCGACATCCTGAAAGCGGACCTTGTGTCCGGCCTGAAATATCAGATCTCCTTTTGCAGCATCTTCGCCCTTGAGCATGGTGTGTTCACCCGGAGCGGAAGATTTACGGATCTCAATGGTTCCGGCCCCCAGTTCCTGAGTATGTTCGACCATAACCACAGCATCTGCTCCGTCAGGCAGAGTTCCTCCGGTGGGGATGGCAGCACATTCTCCGGGCTGGAGCTCGAAGTCGGGATCTTCATCCACCTTAAGGGTGGCGGAGCATTCCAGATAAGCCGGGTTGCCTTCGGTTGCACCGAAAGCATCACGGGCGTTTACTGCATAACCGTCCATGCAGGAACGGTTGGCCGGGGGAAGGTCTTCCGGTGAGATGATATCTTCGCCAAGTACCAGCCCGCAAGCATCGGAAATGGAAACCGTTTCTGTGTCCACCGCTGCAAAAGAATTCAGCAGGGCTTCAAATTCGACCCTGCTGATAATTTTAAAAAATTCGTGGTTTATCAATGGATGCCTCCGGAGGGGCAGTTTTTAATTCTTAATTATAATTTCAATGTCTCCGGGAACGTACCCTTTGAGCTGCTTGAGCATGGCGGTAATTCCGGCGGAAAGCATGTCGGCCACAAAGGGGTTGAATCCAAGTTCTACGCCATTACAGGTGACGGACATCTGGGTTTTCATGGCCTGACATCCGGAAACGCGGGCTTTTCCGGCAATAATGTCAGCCACGAAATCCATACAGAATTCGCGTCCGCAGGCGCCGCAGTTAAGACCCGGCAGGATGAAACCTTTGTCCATGACCAAGTCGGACAGCTCTTCCAGAAGTTCATCGGAAGGCTGATTTTCAGGCGAACAGGCCGGAATTTGTTTTAAGGCGAGTTTGGGGTAAAATTCTTTGTCGTCGTTGTCTTCGCGGACCATGATCATCCGGGGCAGCCAGCCTACCTTGTTGCCGCCTTCCATGACGATTACGTCGGCGTCCATGAGCGGAACCAGATCCTGAACTGTGCGTTCCTGTTTCCATGAAACAAAGGACTCGCTGGGAGAGTACGCTGCCACACAGGAGGCTATTTTCTTGTATTCCTCGGTGTCTGCGCCTTCTGCTCCGTCAAAGCCGTGGTGGGAATGCTTGAGCACCCCGACTTTGTAGCCTTTTTCAGTGAGCTTCTTGACCAGCGCAAGACCCATGGTGGTTTTGCCGGTCTTCTTTTTCCCGACGATGGCTATCGCTTTCATTATATTTATCTCCGTACTAACTTACGATCTCTGTTCCGATACCGCTCTTGGTGAAAAGTTCGAGCAGCACGCAGTTTTCAACCCGTCCGTCAATGATGTGAGCTTTCTCAACTCCGCTGTGAACAGCTTCAAGGCAGCAGCTCAGTTTGGGGATCATTCCGCCTTTGGCAATACCGGAATCAATGGCCTCGGCTGCTTCGCGGCAAGTCAGTGAAGAAATAAGATTCTTATCTGCATCGAGCAGTCCTTGTACGTCGGTCAGCAGGTGCAGGCGCTTAGCGTTCATGGCTGCGGCAACAGCTCCGGCAACAGAGTCGGCGTTGATGTTGTAGGTGGAACCTTCTTCGTCTACGCCTACGGGGGCGATAACCGGGATGAAGCCTTCGCTTTGCAGTGACTCGATGAGAGTGGTGTTGACTTCGGTCACTTCGCCGACCTTGCCGAGGTCGATAATTTCAGGTGCTTTAGTCTCGGATTCAATGACCAGTTCCTTTTGTTCGGCCTTGATAAGCATGCCATCCTTACCGGAAAGTCCAACAGCCTTACCGCCGTTCAGGTTGATCAGATTGACGATCTGTTTGTTGACCTGACCCACCAGAACCATTTCGACGACATCCATTGTCGCTTCGTCTGTGACCCGGTATCCGCTCTTGAACTGGCTGTCGATGTTCAGCGCGCTGAGCATTTTTTGAATCTGCGGCCCGCCTCCATGCACCACTACCGGATTGATGCCGATGTATTTCAGTAGGATGATGTTCAGGGCGAATGCTCGCTTCAGGTCTTCATCGATCATGGCGTTGCCGCCGTATTTGATGACGATTGTTTCGCCGTAGAATTCTTTGATGTACGGCAGCGATTCAATCAGAAATTTGGCCCTTGTAATATCATGTTCCATATTCATGTTCGGTTTTCTCCTGAAGCTTATTCTGTGCTTAAGCGGACATATATTCCGCATAGCGTCCGCTATCTATAATTTAAAACTCGAATGAGGGGAAGAGCGGGATTCTTAGCCGCGTGATGGCATCAAAAAAGGCCGCCCTACCATTTAGGTAGAGCGGCCTTAATACTTTCATGAGAAGCGGGGCGTGTTATTAGCCGATGGGCAGGACAGTACGGCCGTGCTGTTCGTTGATGACTTCAGCCATGGCGAGGTAGAATGCGGATGCTCCGCAGACTATTCCTTCCCATCCGGCAATGGTGCCAATGAAGTGGTTGCCGGTGAAATCGCGCACAGCCAGCAGGAAGAAAAGTACTGTCAGGGAAAAGAAGATGAACTGCAGTACCTTGTTGCCTTTCAGGGTGCCAACGAACATAAACAGGGTGAAGATACCCCACAGGAGCAGGTACCAGCCCATGAATGCGTGCGGGGTGGGTTCTGCCAGTCCCATCTTGGGCATTACAATCAATGCTACGAGGGTCAGCCAGAACAGGCCGTAGGAAGTGAAGGCAGTGGTTCCGAAGGTATTGCCTTTCTTGAATTCCATCACTCCGGCGATTACCTGCGCGATGCCGCCGTAAAAAATACCCATAGCCAAGATCATGGAGCTGATGGGGAAAAATCCTGCGTTATGGATATTCAACAGGATGGTGGTCATGCCGAAGCCCATAAGGCCTAACGGGGCGGGGTTAGCGAGTTTTGATTCCATTTTTCTCTCCTAAAAATAAGTCTTTCAAAACACACTTGATCCGGCTTTCCACTGTCGGTGGGGCAGAGGAAAATGTGAGTGGTGGGTGTTGGTTGGAGTGTGGGTGTGTTTTGTGAGTAGTGAACGCTCATTCAGCTAGATTAAAATGTATTTAAATGCAAGTTATAAATTCTTTTACCATATCTTTTCACCCCTTTTTAAGATGTTGAATTGTGCTGGAAATGAATGTGTAACCAGTTTCTTTCTTCTCTCCATTTGCGGATAATCTTTTTGGTTTCGTGAAAATTGTTTATAATGAGTATAGTATGAAGCAGAAGATGAAACCAGAACTATTTAAAATGTTGGGAATGAAATCCGGATGAGCGTATCCGCCTTGACTCTTGTCGCAGTAGTTTAGCTCTAAAAAAGGTCGGCGACATAACTCCGGGCGAAAGGCGGAAGATAAACCGTGAGGGTTGCTCTTTTTAATCCTTTTAGAGGGGAGGGCCTGTGTCTGTTTCAGCATTGACTTTAATGACTTTGGGCTTTTTGTTCTTTTTGGGATTGATTGCTGATTTGATAGGTCGAAACACTCCGGTCCCACGTGTTTCAGCATTGATTGTTTTCGGGATTCTTATCGGTCCGGCAGGATTTAATCTTCTTCCTGTGTCGATTGGGCACTGGATGCCCATTGTCTCTGATATAGCCCTTGCCTCTATCGGGTTTCTTTTGGGTAATTCTTTTAATGTCAGTGAAATACGTAAATCTGGTAAAGCCGTATTATCCATTTCTTTATTCGTTGCAATCTCTACAGCTGTCGGGGTCGCAGGTGGATTGTGGCTCTTCGGATGCTCTCTTCCTGTAGCCCTTATCTATGGGGGAATAGCTCCGGCCACTGACCCGGCTTCAACTGTGGATGTAATCAGGGAGTCTAAGGTTGAAGGAGAGTTCCCTGATACTCTGCTCAAGATTACAGCTATTGACGATGCTTGGGGACTCATTGTTTTCAGCCTGATGTTCGCTGCCGCGCAGATAGAGATGCTTGACGGCGGCGGGTTGCATACATTGCTGGGTGGTATCTCGGAAATTTTCGTTTCTGTCTTTATCGGTGTGGTCCTCGGTGTTCCAATGAGTTTTCTTACTGGCCGGATACAATCTGGTGAACCCAGTCTTGTTGAGGGATTGGGTATGGTCTTTATCTGTAGCGGCTTTGCTTTGTGGCTGGATGCTTCATATCTTCTTTCTGCAATGGTGATGGGTGCTGTTGTGGCAAATGTTGCCCGGCATCATGACCGTCCGTTCTGTGCTGTCGAGGGTGTGGAGTGGCCGCTGCTGGTAGTTTTCTTTATCTTTGCAGGCGTCAGTGTCCAGTTGGAATATTTTCTACAACATTTGTTGTTGATAGTTTTATATATATTGCTGCGGATTTCTGGCCGTTTTATTGGTGCCTATTTTGGCGGCTTGTTTGCCGGAAAGTCCATTGCGTTCAGCGGCTGGATGGGAATGTCGTTGATGCCGCAAGCGGGCATTGCCCTTGGGATGGCCCTTACTGCTGCGAACAGGTTTGAGGAGTTTCAATCCGTGGTTTCGGTAATAGCAATGGCGACAGTTTTTTTTGAGATAGCGGGACCAGTTTGTACTCGTTTTGCCTTGAATAAGGTTAAGAGCCTTGTTCCGGTGAAAAAAGGAAGCTAAGCTACAGGAAGTTTTCTTTTTAAACTTTAAACTCTTATGTTGTTATTGAAGAAGGATGCAATATTGAGTAAATAGACAGAAACAAGGTTTTACAGTTTTTAAAAAGTGCTTGGAGTATTCATGGACCAGAACAAGAGACGTAGGACCCGCGTAAATGCCGGATTCAGAGTTGTATTACACAAAGAAGATTTTGATGCTTATGTGGAGTCGCATAATCTGAGCTTGAAGGGAATTCTCTGTGATCCCGTAAATGGTTTTTTCGTGGGTGATGAATGCGAAATATCAATTCCGCTCTCTGAAGATGCGATAATAAGAGTTAGCGCAAAGGTGGTCCGTTCAGACAAAGACGGTTTGGCAGCTGATTTTCATCACATGGATGAAATCAGTTTTACGCACTTGCGCCGCTTGATACAATTTAATGCTGAAGACGCAGATACCATTGATAGCGAGCTTACTTCGCCCGCTTTTGATGTTTGATAGCGGGGATGCACAGGGTGGCAGGCTTGAATAGGCACATCTCGTAGGTTCGGGCCACCTTTCTCGCTTTGGTTGAAGAAAGGCCGCAATCTACAAGTCTGCAATATATGTGGAGCGGATTGAAGATGTGCTCCATGAAGGCAATAAATCCAACTTTCATTTTTTCGGACAGTCCCTTTTTAAATTGATCCCTGATTCAAGAAATCCGAAAATGAACAAAAATTACTCTTCAGTCAATTATTGCACTTGTCATAGTGCTATTGCGCAGTTTCCGCTTCAAATCCGCGCAAAAACACAGTTGAAATAACCAGTATCGCTGCTGCAACCACTGCTCCGGCATAGAAGACTGCCTGCAGGCTGAATCCGGAATAGACCAGACCCATCAGGATCGGGGCTATTGTCTGGCCCGCCCGTAGCAGCATTCCGTTTACGGACATAAATACTGCCCGTTGTTCCATGGGAGCTATTGCCGTGAGCATGGACATGGAGTTGGGCATATTCAGCCCCTGCCCCAGCCCGAACATACAGACCGGTAGAATGCACCACAAAGCCGAATCTGCAGCAGGAAGCATGATCATTGCCGCACCGTATGCAAATGCGGAAAGGGATATCATCAGCGGTTGGGACATGAAATATGACAGTCTTCCCATTTGTGATGCAGCCAGTGCAGTGATGAATGAAGCACTGGAAATTACCAGCCCGATCATGAGTGGTGATGCATGAAAGCGTGAATTGAGCAGCAGGGGCAGATAAGTGACAATCGGGCCGTAGAGAATGATGAAAGTCAGCAGTGAAATGGCGAAAAGGCTTAAAACCTCTTTGCTGCGCATACCTGCGAAGGCTGCTTTCATGTACCTTTTAAAGTTGTCACTTGATGAGGGTTCCGGGTTATCCAGCTTGAAAGCAACAACCCATGCCAGCGGCAGAGCTACGAGTGAGAGCAGGAAAGGTGCCTCCCAGCTGATTTGAGCCAGTATCCCGCCAATGGCCGGGAAAATCGCAGTTCCCATACTCAGGACTCCGGCATTGAGCCCCATAGCCTTGATTCTATCCTTGCCACTGAAAAGATCGCCGATGATGGTCAGGTTGATGACCCCGATTGACGCTGCTCCGATTCCTTGAATAAAGCGGACCAGAAGCAGGGAGTGGAAGTCTTTGGTAAAAAAGCAGGCTGTACCTGCAAGTCCGAAGATTATCAGTGAGGGAACGAGTATTTTCTTGCGGCCCAGTCGGTCGGCAAAGATACCGGCCAAGGGAGCGAAGAGGATTCCGGGAAGGGTAAAGATGGTAAAGATCAGCCCGATTGTTGATGCAGAGATACCGAATTCCCGGATCATTTCCGGCAGGGCCGGGATAATGCTTGAAACGCCCATGATAGCCATGAGAGTGACAGCGAAAACTATCTGTAAGTTCTTGTTTTTATATAAAGCTTCCATCAGCGAATAGTCCTTTGGAGTGATGTGAACAAAGAAAGCTACTCTCAATCGGGACTCTTAGCAACCGCCGGGGAAAGCTCAAAACCGTTTACTCGCTACAAAAATATGGAATTACATATTGTTGTGAGGTAATGATGCCTTATGTCCTTATCAAATCATGAATTCAAATACAGCCCGTTTATGTTCAGGCTTTATCATTTTTTTAAAAACAGCCCGTCTAAATTCACGGTCCTGCTTGGCTTTTTGGTAGGCCAGATATTCATCAGCCCCATTGCCGGTAACTCTTTGTTCCTGCAGCAGGTCCTTTATTTTTATACTTATCTGGTGCTGCTATCTGCTGTTTCAGCAATTGTTGTTAATAAAAAACAACTATATTTTTATTTCGGACTTTATGGAATTTCGCTGGTCAGTTCTATCCTGTTTTTTAGGACTCGTTCCATGCTGTGGCTGGCAGGAAGCGAGGCTGTCGATATGCTCATGCTGCTGATTGCCATTTGGGGTATTCAGAATTTCATGTGGCGGCAGAAAAGGGTTACCCGCGACTTAATTTCCGGTGCAATCTGCATCTATATGCTGGCTGGTCTGGCTTGGTCCGATGCCTACAGCCTGTGCGAGATCTTCCGAACCGGTTCTTTCTCAGGAATTGAGCTCAGAGATAATGTATTTGCCATCCGGGGGGCCTTAACCTACTTCAGCTACGTAACCATGCTCACCGTGGGATATGGTGATATCCTTCCGGTATCGTTTATGGCCCGTTCACTTACTATTCTGCAGGGCCTTTTCGGGCAGATGTACTTGGCGGTATTTATTGCCGGAATTCTCGGCGCCTTCCTTTCTCAGCAAAATTTAGGACATTCCGGCAGAGAACAGCAAGGGCCTGACGAAATAGATCGGCCTTAGGTCCAGCCGCTGAAATCGCTTAACTGTCCTTTCTTGATATTGCCGAATTGTTCCTTTTGTTCGTTGCCGTAAAGCTCGGTTACCTTTACCGGGGAGTAGAGGGCTTGTTTTGTTGTGCTGTCCTGAAGAGCAAGGGTCATGGGGATATCACTGATGAGGTCTCGCTCTATTTTGGGCGGCTTTACAGGCTTATTTTGTCTTGATTTGAGGTGTTCCTGGTAAGTCTGTTCCTCTTCAACTGTGGTGTATGATTTACCGCAAAGTTTCAATGGTCCAAGTTCTGACTGTAATGCTTCAAAATAGGCTTCTCCACCTTTAAACAGATATTTGGAAAAATCGTCTCTTTTACTTTTGTTGGCGTCATTCAGTTTGTTCACTGCTTCTTGTGAGAGAGAGCTAAATTCAGAGTTTATTCTTTCGTAGGCCATACTTTTGTTGATTATATCCTCTGCTCTTGAATTTTCATCTCCTCCGAAAATATTGTTCCGGGCATACTGGGCAGTTTTGTGGGTAACACTTTCTGAACTTTCGGAGTAGCGGTTACGCCCAGCGTTTTTGAGTTTGCCCTTTGCCTGCTCTGTCCCTGTATCGATGGTAGAGCTTACCCTATCCGCAATATCTTTGTCGCTGATGTCGAATTCTGCAGATGCGGCCTTGGCTCGCTCAATGGCTCGTTGCACGTATGGCAAGGCACTTTCAGGCTCTTCGCCTTTTTTGTATGTGGTGCGGTGTTCGGCAACATACATGTTTTTGAATTGGTCGCGGACTTTATTCCAAAAGCTATCTTTGACTGAATTAGCAAGACTTTGAACCCTTTCAATAACTGCGCTTTTGTCACCCGTGAAAAACTTGTCAATTATCTTTCTGGCCCCTGCGGAATCCTGTCCATCGATTGCTGCGGCCAGTTCCTTGATGTGTTTGTCGTATTCAAGTCCTGATTTGCCGGAAAGGAAGTTCTCGTTACCCTCCTCGAAAATTTTTTCTAGCCCTTCTTGAAGCTCATTTGATTTGTGATCAACGAGCATGGCAATTTCAAATTCGATCTTTTCCCATGCAACCGGGTTGATTACAGTCAGTTCTTCCTTGCCGTTAACTGACTTGGCGGTTGAGGTTTTGGCATCCTCGTTTTCTACTTTGCGTGAAGTGGCTTCTTCCTGCTGAGTGCGAAAGTTAAAAGAACCAACTGAACTTTGGGCGGTGGAATTGATTTGCATGGTGTTCCTCGATTAGATTTTCCAGTCGATTGAAGAAAGGAGGTCTTCAGTGGAGAATGCTGTATATTTTGCGATTTTAGCTAAATCATTCTGCTGCTGTAGCTGGGAAGATTCGGATATACTGTCCTCAATTGGGCGTAGCAGCGGCTTATTAACTATGGCTAAGAAGTGATGATTTTGATTGGCGGATGCGGGGTCATTTTGGACCTGATTCGTTGCCTGCTTTACAGTTCTGGGAGTGCCGGAAAGTTGCAGATCATAGAATTTTTCTTCGAAAGAGTCGGCGCGGCCGCGCATATATTCTGTGAATCTGTCGCCTTTGCGGGTGTTTTGATGGGTTAGTCTATCCAGTTGCTCTTCCGTAATATTTTGGTCACTGCGAAGCTCGTTAATATCTTTAAGTTTGGTTTCATCTTCTTCATAATTAGAGTCATCGGTGTTGAAAATCTTACCTTTTGCGTATGTAGTTGCTGCGTTGGTTACGCTGTATGCAGTTTCAGAATACTGGTTCTGTCCTGCATCTTTTAGCTTGCCTTTGGCGTAGGCAACAGCTCCATCACGGGTGGCTTTAACTATATCGCCAAGTTCTTCGGACGAGAATTTTTCGACTTCGTTTCGTGCTTCTTCAATGGCCATCATGGCGAGGTCGAATGTTCCGAGGTCGTCACGCAGTTTCCCGTCTACAAACATGGTCCACTTAAGGCCGTCATTTTTCAGATATCCAAACGAATCTTCCATAGTCTGCCAGAAGTTGTTCTCTGCAGCCTTGGCAAGGTTCTGAACGCGGTTGATAATAGTTTCAGTGTCTCCATTATAAAATTTGTCGATCAACTTTTCAGCGGTCTTAAAATCCTGTCCCTGAATGGCTTTGCTCAGCTCATCAATATGTTTCTGGTATTCAGCGGTATTTCTTCCGGCCAGCAATTGCTCTCCATTATCAAATATTTTGCCTAATTCTTTATGGATAAATTTGGAGGATTGGTTCATTGCTTTTTCAAGCTGGAATTTGACGTTATTCTGTGACATCCTCAGGCCGTTTTTTTCGAGGTCGGCGGTAATCTCTTCTGGAGTGTTTAACTGTTCCTGACCTCTCTTACTGAACTTGAAAGAACCGGCCTGCATCTGGCTGGATTGATTGAAACCTTGTATGCGCATGATTATTTATCCTCCTGAATTGAACCGGATAAATATTCTTCCCATTTGGTCTGCTGGGTCTTGTATTTGTCTATCGCATCGGTTTTATAAGCATTGTTCTTTTTTGACTGCTCATGCAGGAGCTCGTTGCTGATATCATTTTGTAACTGTATTTGGTCTTGTTGCGCTTTGACCAATGGTTGCGTTGGAGCCGTAAGTGATGTCTGCGCTGACTCAGCTGTCTGCTGCCCTAAGGCTCCGTCTTCTGTTATCAGTCCAGATGTTTCACCCTGTGTTTCCTGCTCTTCTTCACCTTTTTTAACCAGCATAGCAGTTCTTTTCAGGCTCACGTATATTGACTGGAAACGCTCAACTCGTTCCTCTGCGTAATCGTAAAAATTGTCTGTCTTACGCGTGTTACGGTGTTTAAGTCTCTCGAGTTGTTCCTGACTTAGCTCCTCGCCGGGTTCAAGCGCATAAATGTCGGCTAATTGTTCTTCGTCTTCCTTGATGACGGTATCGTTAGTATTAAAAATTTTGTTACGGGAAAATTCCGCAGCTGAAGCTATGACACTTACTGCATCCTCAGAGTATTTGTTACGTCCGGCATGTTCCAGTTTTACTTTGGCATTATCAACTGCTGCTTTGCGGATGGAATCGGTAATGCCTGAAAAATCCTGATTTGAAAAAGGGTCAACCTCTTCTCTAGAGAGCCTCAAAGCCAACACGGTCATCTCTTTCATGGTAATTTTTTCATATGTCTTACCATCGTATCTGAAATTATACTGAGAACCTCCTCCCGGCAAAGCTTCAATCCCTTCTTGTAATGTGTTCCAGAATTTGTCTTCAGTTGCTTCGGCCAGCATTTTAATTTTACCAACGATCTTATCGGTGCTTCCGCCGAAGAACTTGTCTATGAGCTTTTCTGCTTTTTTGTAGTCCTGCTGTTGTATTGCTTCGGATAGCTTTTCGATGTGCTTGTCGTATTCTTTACTAGTCCTGCCAGCCAGTGTGGATTCTCCACCTATGAATATTTTGGATAATCCTTCATGCAGAAATTTGCAGGAATCGTTTATGGCCATTTCAATTGTAAAACCGAGGTCGGTTTGCGGAATATCTTTTCGGGTTTTGATTTCCTCTTCAATTTTCTTCTTTTCATCAGCAATTTTATCCGCATTTTTCTTTTTGAAATCATCGGCAATTGCTTTGAGGTCGAAAGCGGAAGGTACTTGTCCGAATGATGAGATACGCATTGTGATTACCTCTTATTCTAGACCCGGAAGTTAAAGGATGAAGATGATGAACTGTTTTTCATCATTGATTTGTAAATTTTCTTGTATCGAGCAGCGTATTTCCCGGTTGCTGTTGCATATACTGCGGATAGATCTTCACGGAATGAACGCCAGTCTTCATTGCCCACAAAATCAGCGGGTTTATTCATTTCAAAGGGCTGTTCTTCTGTGCCGGATAGTTCTTCAACTTGAACGGAAGGGCCGTCTCGTCTTGCCTTGGAGGCAAGATCTTTGAGTTCCTCGACAACCGTTACACCCATCTTGTTTAATTGGTGGGCGATTTTACTCTTAGATGTGATGCCTAATCCGGCACTTCTGCTCAGTTGCTCATCTGTGATTGCCTGCTCAGGAGAGCTTTCTTTCAGATCCTCAATGGTCATGTAGCGCATAATGCGCATTGAGCCTGAATTCCCTTTTTGCTCTTCAATACGGGAAGTCATGTTCAGTTCCTGATCCGCAAGTTTGTCGGCAACTCCATCTCCCCCGAAGAGAGTATGTTTGGTGTACAGGGAAGCGGATTGAACAGCATTTTGGGCTTGTTTTTTTGCGGAGTCTTCAGAGGCTTCATTACCGGCTTCACGGATTTTGCGGGCAGCATAATCCACTGCGTCCGCACGGACTTCGTCAATCAGTTCAGAAAAATCCATATCGGCAAGAGAACCGGTTTTCTGCTTGGCATTTTCAATTGCTCTGTCCACCAGATCATAGCCGGAAATCCATTTCTCTTCCTGTATTCCATCGGTAATGGTAAGCCCTTGAGCCTGTCCCATCTGACCGAGGACTTTTTTCATGTCTCCCCAGAATTTGTCTTCAACCTTGGTCAGGGTTTCTTCTATTTTGCTGATGACCTGATCAGAATCGCCATTGTAGAATTCTTTGAGTATTTTCTTGGCGTTATCGAAGTCTTGACCTTCAACGGCACGGGTCAGTTCTTCCAGATTTTTATTATATTCAGCGTCTGATTTGCCGGAGAGGAGCTTGGACTTGTCTTCCTCAAAAATCTGGCTGATTTTATAATCCAGATACTCGGCATTATCTTTGACCACCTTTTGGATGGCAGCTTCAGGGTCAAAAGGTAAAGCTTGTTTAGGATGGGCTTGTTCCGGGGCACGGTTGGTCGCAGAGGTGCTGAAGCTCTTCTTATCATCAATGGCTTGGTTGAAGTTATTTAGTGCGTCTCTCTTAGCTTGGCGCGCACGCATAGTGCTGCTGAATCCCTCCAGATATGAACTGGGGTCAGTATTGTATGCATTGCTGCCAAGAGTTGAGCCGATACGCATTTCCAAGCCTCTGGAATTAGGTTAAAAGCGGGTCTTGTATAAAGCGAATAATCGGTTGTTCTTGAGAAAACTTTATATTTATATGATAAAAATATAGATGGAAATAATTGATCCATTCATGGCACAATTATCGAATAAAAAAATAGGACAGGCGGTTAAGCCTGTCCTATTAAATGAATATAGATAAATCTAGTGCGTTGGCGGCGAAGCCTTAATGAAAGGGTTTAAGCCGCAGGAGGCATTCTTAAAGAGCAGCGTCTAAGAGTAAATTATCCCGGTGGATAGCCTCCGGGTAGGGGCATTTACCGAGAATCGTCTCGATATCACAGGACTTGCAGCCCATAATTTTGATCATGTCTGTAGAATTATAACAGGATAATCCGACAGCAAGCGATTTGCCTTCCTTGTTAACCACACGAACAAGCTCCCCGGCCTTGAATTTACCATCCACTTCGACAATACCTGCGGGCAGCAGACTCTTTCCTCCGGAAAGCAGTGCCTTCTGCGCTCCTTCGTCAATGATCAGATCACCTGCAGGGTCGCAATGGTAAGCCAGCCAGTATTTGCGGCGGGAAACAGATTTCTCGTCAGGTACAATCCATGTGCCGCGTTCTTCTCCGTTAAATATGCGCTCAATGATCATACGGTCCTTGCCCGCAAGGATCAGGGTCGGCACACCGAGCTGGGCTGCACGGTTGGCAGCACGCATCTTGGAGAACATGCCCCCGGACCCAACGGCAGTCTTGCCGTCGCACATGGCGTCAAGGTCGAGGTCGTGAATGTTCTCAATGCAGGTCAGCGGCTTGGCATCGGGGTTCTTATCCGGGTTTTTATCGAAAACACCGTCAGCTGAAGTGAGGTTGATGAAAAGGTCTGCTTCAACAACGTTTAAGATCAGGCTGGCGAGGGTGTCGTTATCACCGAATTCCAGTTCCTGAACTGCGACTGTGTCGTTTTCGTTGATGATGGGGATTACCCGCCATTCAAGGAGTCTTGAAAGGGTGTTGCGGGCATTCAGGAAACGGTCGCGGTGTTTGAGGTCGTCGCGGGTAAGCAGGACCTGAGAAGTAACCAGACCGAAGCGGCGGAAAGTCTCGTCATACTCATGCATGAGCCGTGACTGACCAATGGCCGATGCTGCCTGACGCGCAGGCAGGTCATCCAGCTTTGCGCCGGACGGGATGGATTTTCGTCCGGCGGCAACCGCACCGGACGAGACGAGGACTATGTCGACCCCGCGTTCGTGCAGGGTCGCCAGCTGATCGGCAAGGCGGCAGATCAGGCCGAGGTTGATGCCCTCAGCCGTAGTCAGTACCGCGCTGCCGATTTTTACAACAATGCGTTTAGCTTCCTTAAGAGTCTGAATCCTGTTGCTCATCCTGGTCATTTTCTTCCTCTTGATTCATTGCCTTGAATCTGTCCCACATGTCACTGAGGAGTTCCTGAACTCCGTCACTGTGAAGTGCGGATATGAAGTAAATTTTTATCCCTGCTTCTTCGGCCTTGGCCTTGATTGCTTCAAGGTCTTCCTCGGAGAGAAGGTCGATTTTGTTGATGACCCTCAGCTGGGTTTTATTGGCCATTTCTTCATCAAAGATGCGCAGTTCTTCGTCAAGCAT
This sequence comes from Maridesulfovibrio sp., assembly GCF_963666665.1. Lineage (NCBI taxonomy): Bacteria > Pseudomonadati > Thermodesulfobacteriota > Desulfovibrionia > Desulfovibrionales > Desulfovibrionaceae > Maridesulfovibrio > Maridesulfovibrio sp. Next base: position 2,493,137 of record NZ_OY762999.1, on the reverse strand, counting down.
GCTGAACCCTTCAAAGGGATCTTCAAGACTCAGATCTTCTGCACTGAGAATATGGACAAGGAATCTGGTGCGTTCCACGTGTTTGAGGAAGCGGTGACCAAGTCCATGTCCTTCGCTGGCTCCTTCAATCAGGCCGGGAATATCGGCGATGACCAGCTTGCTGCCCATATCATCATCCACCACGCCGAGGTTGGGCACGAGAGTGGTGAAGGGATAGGCTGCGATTTTGGGCTTCGCAGCGGAAATTTTGGAAATAAAGGTGGATTTACCTGCGTTTGGCAGACCGAGCAGACCTACGTCCGCAATGATTTTGAGCTGCAGGCGGATGCGTTTTTCTTCTCCGGGGAATCCTTCTTCTGCCTGACGCGGGGTCTGGTTGGTGGAGGATTTGAAGTGGATGTTTCCACGCCCTCCGTCACCGCCCTTGCAGATAACTATTTCACTGCCTTCCTGAGTAAGGTCGGCGACAAGCTTTTCGCTGCCGTCTTCGGTGTTCACTTCGTATACCAGTGTTCCGAGCGGGAGATCGACGATCAAATCATCGGCTCCTTTACCGTATTTGTCGCGGCCCTGTCCGGGCTCACCGTTCTTTGCTTCGTAAACACGCTTGAGCCTGAAGTCATAAAGGGTCAGCAGCTGGGAGTTTCCGCGCAGAATAAGATCTCCGCCTTTGCCGCCGTCGCCGCCACTGGGGCCGCCTTTGGGTATAAATCTTTCCCTGCGGAATGCCACGCATCCGTTGCCGCCCTTGCCGGAACGAACCGTAATTGTTGCTTCATCTATAAATTTCATAGGATTAATTGATGCGCTGTGCGCTTTTATAGGTGATTTCGCCTCCGGCGGCCAAAGGGAATAATTACCTTTGGAATCCTTGAGGGTCGGTCATTGGGTGTGATCGCTAAATTAGCGTGGGAGGAGAGTGTACCTCCCGTTTTGTGTTTTTGAAAAGCCTTAACTTGTTTGGCCTTGAATATTTCAAAGATCCAAACACGAAAAGGCAGGGGACGCATTAAGTAATGCGACCCCTGCCTGAAAAAAGCTTTCGCCTGATGTCTAGGCTTCTGCAGGTACGATGTGTACTCTGGTTTTTACGCGGTTTTTGCGCACGTACTTTTCGTACTGCACAACACCGTCAACCAGTGCAAACAAGGTGTAGTCTTTGCCGGTGCCAACGTTTTTACCAGCGTGGACTTTGCTACCAACCTGGCGAACAAGAATGTTGCCAGCCAGTACTTCCTGACCACCGAAACGTTTCACACCACGTCTTTGGGCATTACTATCGCGACCGTTCTTCGAGCTACCGCCCGCTTTCTTATGAGCCATTATTAGCCTCCTTAGTAGGTTCTGTCGTCAAGCTTAAGCCTGAATGGCTTCCACTTTGATTCTGGTGTAGTCCTGACGATGACCCTGTTTGGTCTGAGAGTCTTTCCTGCGTCTTTTCTTGAAAACAACGATCTTTTTATCACGACCGTGTTCTACAACAGTGCAGGAAACCTTCGCACCTTCAACATAAGGAGCGCCGATTTTAACGTCTTCGCCCTGACCGATAAGAAGAATTTTATCCAGATCGACTTTTGTGCCTGCTTCAGCGTCCATTTTCTGGACATTGAGTTCCAGACCTTCTTCAACGCGGAACTGCTTGCCGCCAGTCTCAATTATTGCATACATTTTTAACTTACCTCCGTCACGTAAGAGAGGGGAAGATATTCGTATCTAGGTTGAAAAGTCAAGTAGCTTTTAAACTTTTTTTTCAGAATCTGCTATCGACCCCAGAAGTTGCATCACGGGAGGATGATCGCCCTTACTGTTTCTTATTACCGGGCAATTTCGTCCCATGCACTCTTTATTGTTTTTCATTTGATCACACAGTATATGCGCATCAGCCCGCAACCGCAAGCCAAGAACCTCTTCAGATACCTGTGAGGCGGCTTTCAGGGCCAGCCAGCAGTCACGCTGGCAACAACGGGCGGCTTCAATGTCTGCAATTAATTTAAGGGCTGCGAGGGTCCCTTTCTGGGCAATGGAGCGTTCAGACGCTGTTAACGGGGTTGCTTCCAGAATTGCACTCATGGCCACACCTACGCCGATGGCTGCTCCGCAGACTCCCATGAATCCGCAGAAGCCTCCTGCGACTTTTGCGCCGCGTGATATTGCCGTATCTATGACCCTGTCGTCAATACCCCCGCCGCAATTTCTGTAAGCAGCTGTAATCACACCGGGTACAAGGGCATGATGCTCAGGTCCGTGCATGGGAATGGCCGGATGATTGCGTGCTTTCTTGAGCAGTTGGATCATATCCGTCTCCGTGCTGGACTTCAGCAGATGGGGCAGAACTTCCATGCCGTCTTCGGTGTGGCATTTATCACAGACAAAGTGACCGCTGGTACAGTGCCCGTTGGCTTCGTGTTCTTCGCCGCAGAAAGAGCAGGTTATTTTGCGGTATTCGGTCAGGTATTCAAGCTCTGCTCCGCAGACCATGCAACCTTCCATGCTTTTCAGGGAAAAGTTGGAGTGGTTGGTGTCTTTCTTGGGTTCAGTTTCCGGCTTGTCAAAAGAATCCGGAGTAGGGCAGCAGCATGATTCACCGATGAAAATATTATCCACGGAGCCTTCATTATTTATTATGAATAATTGCTCTCCGAGCAGGTTTGCTTCCTGTTCAGGGATGTCAATCACGCTACCGGGAGTCAGGATGGCGCCGCTGGCGGTGATGGCGGTTTTCAGCGGTCCACGGTAGACGGTTTTGACCATTTCACCCTTGAGCGGCTTGCGGGCCGAGAAGGTCAGTGAAAAGAATTGGTGTCCGCCTACTGTGCGATAGGGAAAGCGTTTGATCATTATGAGTGATTCAAATCCTGCTTCTTCCAGAAGCCCGCAAAGGTTCTTCTGGGTCTGCGCTCCGGCAATACATTCACCGTGTAGGGTGTCATCATTGCGGATTTCCGGTCCCGGTTCAGTTTCGCAGACAACGTCAGAGATGGTCAGTCTGCCTCCGGGCTTGAGTACCCTGAACATCTCGGAAAAAGTGCGTCGTTTGTCGGTGGAAAGATTGAGCACGCAGTTGGAGAGCAGCAGATCGGCACAGTCGTCTTTGAGGGGCAGGGTTTCGAGGTAACCTTTGCGGAAATCCATGTTGTCGTAGCCCATGGATTCTGCCACTGCAGCCTGTCCCTTGCGGGCATGATTCAGCATGGGGTCAAGCATGTCTATGCCGGTGACCTTGCCGTTCGGTCCCAACTGCTTGGCAGCGATGAAACATTCAATTCCACGTCCGCTGCCAAGGTCTACCACATGTTCGCCTTCTGAAATTCCGGCATCCATGACCGGAGAACCACAGCCGTAACCCCGGAAACGGTATTGCTCTGGGATATGGGCCATGAGCGCCGGATCGTAGCAGGCCGGATTGAGAATGTCTTCCTTAGCTGTGTCGGCTGCTTCAGTGTAGAAGTCTTTCACTACAGCAAGACTGTTGTTTCCGGCTACAGCCAGAAGGCAGTTCGTGTGGGTCAGGGCTACTGCGCCGTGCCCGGAACAGCGGTCCAGCTTATCACCCATTTTGAGCAGCAGTTGCGGGCTGTCATGCTGTTGCGATTCAGCCGCCTTGCGGGATATCAGCTCAAGAGCCAGTTTTTCGTAGAGGACACTGTAAGGGTCATCGCCGATGAAACTTTCCTTGTGCATGTAGCTGTGGTCGGTATCTCCGCCCCCAAGAATTAATTTAAAGGGTGACTCAATATTTTTCCCACTGCTTTTGCGCAGCTCTTCAAGGATGTAACTTTGCTTCCATGCTTGCTCTAAATTGCCATTAATACAGGTTGATAGAGCATCAATATCAACGGTGGCTGCTGACGGGTAAATCTTTTCGTCCGGTCCTATAGCAAGGGATTCCCACCCGGCTGTAGATCCGTCATGTATGGTCCCGCAGGGAGCGAAAATCATACTTTTGACTGCTTCAATATTATCTATGGTTACCCCTGTTCGCTCCCCGGTTTCCCATGCCTTCAGCAGGTGGGTGTAAATTACATCCGGCTCGACAAATTGTTCGGATTCACCACGGCCGCGTACAAAATACCACATGAAGTGGACGTTGGAGGCTCCGGTTTTAGCAGCAAAATCTACGACATCTTTCATCTCATGCACATTGTCTTTGGTTACGCACATGGACAGGGTAAAAGGGATTCCTGCAGCGGAAAGCCATTTCAGGGATTTTTCAAGTGCGGCGAACATTCCTTCGCCGCGCAATTTGTCGTGGGTTTTACCGATGCCGTCTACACTGATTTGCAAGTGGAGGCGGCTGAAATCATAACTGTGTCTGGAGAAGAATTTTTCCACTGCCAACCCGTTGGTGAGTACTGCTACGTGGCTGGATTCGATTTCCAGCATGCTGGTCAGGATTTTATCAAGTCCTTTGTGGACCAACGGTTCCCCTCCGGTGAGAGCGAACATTTTACAGCCTAATGCTTTTGCCTGCGCGGTCAGTTCCAGCACCCGTTCTGTGGCAAGTTCCCGCTTAGCCAGCGGGGAAGAGGAAAAGAGGCAATGGGAGCAGGACATGTTGCAATTGTCGGTGATATGGAACCAGAGTTCACGCAGGGTGTCTGTTTTCAGCAGTTCGTATCTTCCGGGATAAACAGTTTCATTGCTGTCCGGCAGACGCATCAGGAACCGTTTGTCGTCTATTGAAAGGTTCTCTGATTGTTCCAGAGGGGAAAATTCAGGTTTTTTATTCTTCAGCAGACTGCAGAGCAGTGCGTCGCCTTTTGGGGTGGGAACAAACCAATCCGGTGAATCGGGTCTGATATATATAGGAGTTTCGTTGTGAATAATACGGGTCCATTCAGCGATATTAAAGGACAAATCCTATCTCCTTGAAAAGTATGTATTTGGAAAATTTTAGGTGAAAAACAAATTTTACCTATATCTGGGGCTTAGATCAAGGCCCGGGAAAGGGTCATCACTTCTATGCGGACGGCCCCGGCTTCAAGAAGTGTTCGGGCGCATTCATCCACAGTTGAGCCTGTAGTGTATACATCATCTATGAGTAAAATCTGTTTGCCGGCTACAATGGATGGGGAGGCAATAAATGCTGTGTGTAGATTGGTACGACGTTCAGCGCCGCTGAGCTTTGTTTGAGGAATTGTTTTCCGTGCCCTGGTCAGGGCTTGTCCGGATAGTTTTGCGTTGAGTGTGGAAGAAGCAAAACGGGCAAGAATCATGGATTGGTTGAAACCGCGTTCACGCAGTCTTGAAGAGTGCAGGGGAACAGGAATTATCAGGTCCGGGTGGCTGGCTTTCGGTAAATCTGTACATAAAGAAGCAATGAATTGCCCGAAGACTGTATTGTATCCGTATTGATTATTGAATTTCCAGTCCAGGAGCATTTCCCGCAGCAGTCCTTTGTGTATGCCGTAAAAATAAAGTCTGCTGAAGTTGCGTGGGACAGTTTGGCAGCTGATGCAGGGCAGTTTGTCCGCATCAGGGGAATTGTTTTCATTGCCGCAGACCATGCAGATGTTATCCGGTCTTGCGTCCAAGGAGGTGAGACATGCTTTGCATACCCCTTTGTCTGTATGGGGCAGCAGGCAGGCCGGACAGCGTCTTTCTGAAAAGGACTTTTTAAGGCTTTCCAGCGCGCTAAAAGGTAACAAGTATCGTATAAGTTTGGCGAACATTGCTTAGGCTGTCGGAAGAAATTCTTTAACTTTACGAAATACGTCCTCTTTCATGATGGGCTTGAGCAGGATGCTGTTATAGCCGCATTCGATGCAGCGGGTCAGCAGATTCGGATTGTCTCCGGTGGTCATGGCGATTACTGGAATTGTCATTCCTCTTTTACGTATTTCGGCAACGACTTCGGGACCATCTATTTCAGGCATATGAACGTCCATAAAAACCATATCAAAGCGGTTTTCTGTCAGCAATGACAAAGCTTCGCGTCCGTCTACGGCAAAGCGTGGCCTAATACCCAGCTTGCCAAGATAGGTCTTTAGCACCAGCCGGACCGGAGCTGAATCTTCAGCTACCAGAATGCGTAAATCGGGAAAGGAAAAATCAGACATTACCCAAAATCCTCTGCCATGCTTCTTTTCCGTATTGAGAGATGAGCGCGCACTTTTCAGCATCAATGCTCAAGTCCTGCGGTTCGTCGATCCCCTTAAAGACTACAGCAGGTTGGAGTTCTGCTTTGAAGAATCTGAGGAAGAACTTGAGCGAAAGTTCCGCGCCCTCAAACAGTTTTTCACCTTTGGGCCTTCCTGCCAGAAGACATGCATATGCAGGACGTTTTTGCAGTCCGTTCATTACCGGAGAGTTGCCGGTGGCAGCTTCAAAGGCCCACTGACCCCGGTCTATGAAGGTCTTTAACCGTGAAGGCAAATGGTAAAAGTATATAGGAGAGGCAAAGAAAGTGAAAGGGGCGGAAATTATTTTATCGTACAATTCCTGCGCCCCGTCTTTGTCTGCGAATATACAGCGGTTGTCCGCTGCTGTGCGGCATTTCAGGCAGCCGATGCAATGTTCGAAATCCATATCGCCGAGTGTGATGATTTCAGCGTCACCGCCTGCTGATAGGATTCCTTCAAGGAAAAGGTCTGCAGCGAGGTCGCTGTTACCTTTTCTGTGATGGCTGCATTTGAATAATACCGGTAGTTGTTTCATAGTTAATCGTTATTTTTGCCCCGTGGTATTTTGCTATGGAAAACCGCGCGAACGTGATCTTCCTCTTCAAATGTTTCAAGGGTCCATTCGGGCAGGATTTCCAGTTGATGGTAAAGCTGCTCAACAGTTCCTTTATCCACAAGGGCGGTTATTTCATCGGTCCGCGCAAAACGGAGGTACCAACCTACCTCCAGTCCTACGCCTCAGCATTTGTTGCGGACATCAACGATCTTTTTCTCGCTCATTTTGTCCTCCGCTTAGATCTGGACCCCGCTGAAATAGGGGTTGTGATTCATTTCGTCGCCAACACTGGTAGACGGTCCATGTCCGGCGAAGAGTTCTGTTTCAGCCGGAAGGGTGAATATCTTTTCTTTAACTGAATTCAGCAGTTGTTCAGTGTCTCCGTAAGGGAAATCTGTCCTGCCGATGGAGCGGCGGAAAATGAGGTCTCCTACGATTGCCGATTTCAGGGCCGGGAAATGGAAGGTCAGGCTGCCCGGAGTGTGCCCGGGAGTAGAGTATATTTTACATTCCAATCCGATCAGCTCGGTTTCGCCTTCGCCTATGTGTTCACTTTCAAAGTGCGGAACTTCCGGGATGCCCATCAGACCGCCGCGTCCAACCTGTGTATCCATGAGAACGAGGTCATCGTTGGAGGCATAAATGGTTTTTCCGGTTGCATCGGCCAATGCGCGGTCGCCGAGGATGTGGTCAAAGTGGAGATGTGTGTTCAGGATGCGCTCCAGCTCTACTCCGTTTTTTTTCAGGTAGGAAAGTACCGGGGTCGGGTCTCCGCCCGGATCAATAACCAGTGCCTTGTTTTCATTGACGATAACAAAGCAGTTAGTTTCAAGGGGGCCGAGGGGAAAAATCTTGATTTCCATTAAAAATCCTCCAACATATATTCTGAGAGTTCGTTTCGTTTTGAGCTGCCCAGCTGGTCCGGGTGACCGAGGGCAATTACAACCTGCAGTTCATAGCGTTCGGCAGGAAGGTTCAGCACTTCCAATACTTGCTCCTGCTGGTTTATGATTTCGCCGAGCCAGACTGTTCCCAGCCCAAGTGAATGGGCGGCCAGCATTATGTTTTGCGTGCATGCTCCGGCACCCTGATGATCTTTCATTTCGCTGTACATGGCCTGTTTATCGAGAAATACGCAGAGCAGTACTTTTGCGGCTTTGACGATATGACCGTACTTGGTGCATTCAGCGAGAGATTCGATTCGTGCGTCATCATCATGGATGACCAGAAAACGGTATGGCTGATTGTTCAGCCCGCTGGGTGTCCAGCGTCCGGCTTCGAGAATAGCTGTCAGGTCATCTTTTGAGACTGGCTCAGCAGTAAACTTCCTGATAGAACGGCGAGTATAAATAGCTTCTAGGACAGGATTGGTTTTAACCATGATTACTCCTGTGTTTAGAAGGGTACGCCGCGGAAAATATTGACCTTGTCGATAGCCCGGTCGAATTCCTTGGGGTTCAGTTCCCGGTTCAGGTCATCGTCGAAATCTTTCATGTTAGCTTTCAGATGGATAGCTTCAGCTTCCTGCTCATCAATTTTACCGTCCTTGTTGAGATCAGCTTCGGCAAATGAAGGAATGGGCTGTCTTATTTCATACTTATCAATGATGGCGCAGCGAATGTGCCTCCCATCTGTATCGTAAGTAACATCAATATATGTGCCGGGATCAACATAAAGTTTGGTGCAGGTGTCGCCGGAGTATAAATCCTTGCCGTTTTTGTCTTCAAGGGCCAGCTTGATTTTGGCTTTGTCGCCTTTTTTGTCAAAGCAGTCTTTATTATAAAGAGAGTTGCAGGTACAGTCGGCAATGGTCTTGGGGTTGATGCGCCCGAATTTGTAATCGTTGGACTTTCCCCAGACTCTGATAATGGAGTCTGTATGGTTGATGACAGTAAAAATCTTTTCATCAGCTGCAGCGGATGTGACTGTCATAGCCAGCAGGGCTGCGGGCAGTACTGCGGTTTTCAAGAAGCCTTTGATGTTCATGGTTTTCTCCCGGATTGTGATGTTGCCTTTATTTAATCGTACACGGTGTGAATTGCAAGGATAGAAAAAAGCCCTCCCGGATTGATCCGGGAGGGCTTTGAGGTCACTTTCGGCTGGAGCCGTGGAGGTTAGACCAGCTTGCCGAAGGACAGGATGATGTTCTTACGGTAAGTACGGTTTTTCCATACGGATTCTGCTCCGTCTTCTTCGATTTCACGGGCAAGGATCTTACGCAGTTCTTCTTTCTGGATTTTGCCCAGATGAAGCTCACTGATATCGCCAAGCAATGTGAGGGGATCGGTATAATCAGCCGGGAAAGGCTCACTTTCGTTATCCCTGCAGAAGAAGCAGATTGTTCCGGAGTGGAAATTGCCGGTGGCTTTTTTTACGATGTCGGTCATTGGTTTGTCTCCATGTTTGCGTCCTGCTTCCAAAAGAATGCCCTGAAGCATTTGACGCCTGATGTTTTGCTAGCACTATTTGTGCCGAGCAAAACTTTCCTCATCCGGGCATTTTAGCGGCATCTGTTTTTTTAGGTGGGAGCGCAAGTATCCATAAATCCTCCCACCGGATTCCCTGGCTGATCAAAATTTGAATGCCGAGTATCCAGAAACGAAAAAAGGCATCTCCAATCGGAAATGCCTTTAAGAAATTTTAGTGTCTTAATCCCTCTCATGGGTCCCGTAACGGGAAGGCATTGGCACCTTGCTGCGGAAGCAGGTTGCCGGATGGTCAACGGGCCGATTTCCCTCGCATCCTCTACATGAGTAAATATTTTTCGCTTCAAAGAACGTAGCAACAAGATATTCACGGGATGGTAGTCCGTCAATAACTTTTTTGGGGAATGGGTGATATTGTTGTCTTCTGTCGGATTTATTTGCCTTTTTTATTCAAAGCCAGAATGGCCGATTTACTGGGCATAATAAAAATAAGGGGTACCAGTAATAAGAATAAGCAGCCGAAAATAAATGATATGTCATTGTAGGCGAGCATCTTCGCCTGTTTGACCACAATCTGGTTTAACAAACCGAGAGTATATTGTGATGCTGCGACTGAGTTTACTCCGAGTTCGTGGATAAGCCGTGTTGTTTCTGTAAGGAAGTCTTGAGATACATGCCGTCCGTCACTGACGTTTTCCATCAGGAATGAAGTGTGAATCTGAATCTTCCTGTCCAGAAGAACAGCTACCAGAGCATAACCTATGTTTCCACCGATACGCCTGCCGAGTGTGTATATGCTCGAAGCATCGGTAATGTGGGCTTTTTCCATTGTGCACAAGGAAACAGCACTGAGCGGGATGAACATGAAAGGCATGCCTATGCCCATGATAAGCAGGGGCCAGACCATATCGTCCATTCCTGCTTGGGTGTTCAGCTGCATGAGGTCATAGTATGAGTACAGGATGATTACTATGCCTGAAAAAACGAGCGCTTTGGGGCCGACCTTTTGGTAAAGTATCCCCGCAACCGGCATGAACAGCATCAAAGTAATGGCTCTGGGAGCGAGAGCCAGTCCGGATTCAAATGCAGGGTAGCCAAGCAGTTGCTGGGTAAACTGCGGCAGCACAAATGTTGTCCCGAAAAGAGATATGCCGAAGATCATTCCCATGAGAGAACCTAATGTAAGGTTCTTGTCTTTAAGAATGCGCAGGTTGACCACCGGATCTTTGCAGCGCAATTCCCAGAAGATCATGACCAGAAAGGAAAGGACTGTGGCAATACTCATTATGGTTATGAATTCGGATTCAAACCATTGTTCTTCCTGTCCCCGTTCCAGCACAATCTGCATTCCGGTTAGAAAGACGGTAAGCAACCCTATGCCGAGCCAGTCGATGGATTGGATGCCTCTACGCAGATAAGGCGGGTCATGAACAAATTTAGCCGTCAAGAAAAGTGTTCCTATGCATACGGGAATATTGATGTAAAAAATCCATGGCCAGCCCCACTGGTCCGTAAGTATGCCACCCAAAATAGGTCCCATTGCCGGGGCCAGTACTACCCCCATGCCGTAAATGGACATGGCCATTCCCTGTTCCTCAAGGGGGAAAGTTTCACGCAATATGGCTTGCGAGATGGGAATAAGTGCTCCTCCTCCGATCCCCTGAATAATGCGGTAAATGATCATTTCTTCGAAACTGGTGGCAATGCCGCAGAAAATGGAACCAAGTGTAAAGAGAAGCATTGAAAGCAGGTAGAAATTCCGCCGTCCCAGCAGGGAACTCCACCATCCGGCCATGGTGACCATGATGATTTCCGCGATGCTGTAGCTGGTTGCAACCCAGGTAATTGATGAAACGCTGGCTCCGAAACTGCCCATCATATGGGACATGGAAACATTGACCACGCTGGTATCCATCACCGCGATAAAAGCTCCAAGCATTACGGTGATAGCTATGGTCCAGCGCTCAGCCGGGGATGTTTCTTCCGGAGATTTGAAGCTGGACAATTTTATTTCCGTCCTTCGGAGGAAGCAACCTGCTGCGGTTCTCCTGTCTTGGAAGATATATCAACACTGGGAATTACCGACATGCCGGGGGCGAGTGTATAAATTGAAGCAGGATCGTCGAAAACGATTTTTACCGGAACGCGCTGGACTACTTTAATAAAGTTTCCGGCGGCATTCTCCGGAGGCAGCAATGTAAATCTTGATCCTGTTCCGTGCTGGATTGAGTCCACATGTCCGCTGAACTCAATTCCGGGGAATGAATCAACATCAATATCAACATGCTGTCCTTCGCGCATATTTTTTATTTGGGTTTCTTTGAAATTTGCAATAATCCAAACTTCGGGGCTGACAATATTGAGCAATTTTTGTCCGGCCATGATATAGTTACCGGATTCAACTGTTTTCTTGGTGACGTACCCGGAGCAGGGGGCAGTAATGCGGGTGTAGGATAGATTCAACTGGGCCTGTCTTACTTGTGCTTCGGCTTCTTCAAGTTTGGCCTTGCGCATATCTGTTTGAGCGAAAGCCTGCTGGAGCTTACCGGCTGCGGCTTCTATGCCTGCCTGTGCTTCAAGTATCTTGGCATTTTGCGTATTGATATTTGATTTAGCGGATCTCAAGTTAGCACGGGCCATTTTTTCCTGAGCTTTTGCATGGTCAAATTCCTGAATGCTGACTGCTCCGGCCTTGGCAATACGGCTGATACGGTTAAGGTCATTTGCATCGCGGAAATGACCCGCTTCGGCTTCGCTTACCTGTGCCCTGTATCTTGAAAGCACAGCTGTCTGGGATGATAATTCAGCCTGCTTTTGAGACAGTTTCTTTTGGGCAGCCACTACCAGAGCCTCTGCTTCCTTTACCGCTGCAGTTGCAGAATCCTTACGTGCTTCGGCAATTTCCAGTGCAACCTGATAATTTCTGAGATCGATTTCAGCGAGAAGTTGTCCTTCTTCGACTTTTTGGTTGTCTGAAACAAAGACTTTCGAAACATGTCCGGGAACCCTTGGGCTGATTGAGACTACATGCGCCTCAATGAACGCATCATCCGTTGATTCATGATTTATTGCGTGTTCATAAAAAGGGAATGCTACTGCAACTCCAAGAATCAGTACAAATATGCAGGAGAGAATTGTGATTTTAAGTTTTTTGGCCGGGATTTTGTTTTTAGTCTGAATTTCTTGTTTCGGGTGGGACTCTTTATTCATAATTTTTACCTGATAAATATGGCTTTAACGGTCTGGCTTGAGGGCTTTAAATACAAAATTGCATGCGTGTGCGCAGAATTCTTCATGGTTCAGACCTTCAGGGGGAAATATGGAGATGGAACGGACAAAACTCGGGATGTATTGAGAAGTAAATCTGGGACAGGAATCTTCGAATTCTCCTGTTTCAACCCCTTCCTCAATGACCTCTTGGATCAAGCCCCATAATTCTGTTCTCTTGTCCTGCCATTCCCCGCCTTCAGGAAAATGCATAACTCTGCTCAGCAAATGTGCATTGGTAGCTTTCATAAACATGTAAGTGGACATCTCTCTAATGATGCCTTCCATTTTTTCCGTAGGCGAAATATTTTTCTGATTGATATGTTGTCTTAACGTATCAACCAGAATTGAAAATCCCCTGAAAAGAACTGCAAAGTAAAGGTCGTCTTTATTCTTGAAGTAAAGATAAAGGGTTCCCTTTCCTACTCTTGCGGCATGAGCGACATCACTCAACAGAACCTTATGAAAAGCCTGATTTGCGAACATCTCCGCAGCTGTGTCCAAGATACGGGTTTCTTTTTCGGAATATTCTTTCATGTTTTCGAGCTCACAACAGTTTTCTGAAGTGAATTGTAATCCTCTTCAGAACTGACCAGTCAGTTTTATGTTTTGTTGATTTAAAGCCGGCTGAAAAAAGTGTCAAAGACTGACTCGGAGTTCTGACTTACTCCTTCCCAGCCATCCTAGACAATTCAGCTTCGACTTCCGAACTATTCAGTTGGCGGCAGGTGGTGAAAGTTTCTTTATTAACAACTCCCTTGTGGATCAGGAAGTGACGTTCGGCTAATGCAGCAAGTTGTGGCCAGTGGGTGATGACGATGAGTTGCTGGCGGTCGGCAAGTTCCTGCATTTTTTCACCAACGCGATTCAGGGTATGCCCGCCGATGCCGGAGTCAACTTCGTCAAAGATAAGGGTCGGTTTTTCTGATTCACCCTGTAATCCGGTAATTGCGAGCAGGAAACGGGAAAGCTCTCCGCCGGATGCGATTTTGTCCAGCGGCTGGGGGGCCTGACCGGGGTTGGGAATCCACATCAGACGGCCACGCATTTCATTGAGCCCCGGATAAAGCTCGTGGGGTTGGAATTCAAATTTGACCTGCACGTGCTCGGAAAAGCCGAGTCCTTTCAGCTCTGCAACTACGCGGTCAGTAAGCTTTTTCGCTGCAATTTCACGAGCTGCAGACAGTTTGTCCAGCGCTTTGGAAAGTTTTTCAACTAGCTCTTTTTCTTGTTTTTCCAGCTGGGCCAGCTCAAGTGAGCAGGAATCCAAAAAGTCGAGGTTCTCTTGAATTTCATTTTTCAGGTCTACGATCTCATCAAGAGTACGGCCTAGTTTGCGTTTAAGTTTGGAAAGCTCGTAAAGTCGGGCTTCAATGTCGTCGATGTTGTCTTCGGAATCGAAATCAAGGGGCTGAGTACGCAGTTTTCCGACCAGTTCATCCAAGAAATGCTTAAATTCGACAACTGTTTCGCGATCCTGTTCGTAATCCGGGAAAAGTTCGCAGATTCGTTCCATTTCAGAGCCGAGAGCGGAAACTCCACCGGAAACATCAAGCTGTCCGCGCATAATATCCATGGCGGTGTCGATGCATTTTCCCGCATCTTCCTGCGCCCGCAAGGCGTTTTTCTTTTCCAGCAGCTCATCTTCCTCGCCGGGGTATGGGGATACTTTTTCAATCTCAGTCCGTTGGAATTCGAGGAAATCTTTTTTTTCCAGCAGGGATGCAGAACGAGTTTTCAGCTCTTCCTTTTTGGTCAGCAAAGCCCGCAGAGAGGTCAGGATTCCATCTTTCTTTTCCGGGAGTGTTGTATCGGCAAGAAAGGTATCCAGCATGCGGCATTGGTAGGCCGGCTGGAGAAGCTTCTGCTGGGCGTGCTGGCTGGTGTGCAGAATCATGGACGCGCCCATTTCACGGATTGTGTTCTGGGAGCTGAGCTTGTCATTCACATAGACTCTGCTGCGGCCTGTATCAGCTGATAGTACCCGGCGGACAATGGATTCCGATCCATCGGAATGGATGAACAGCGCTTCAACAAAAGCCTGTTCCTTACCGGGACGGACCATATCAGGACGCATTTTTTGTCCGGTCAGGAAGTCAATGGCTCGCAGGATGAAGGATTTACCGGCTCCGGTTTCCCCGGTTAGCACGTTCATGCCCGCAGAGAACTCAATTTCAGCATCTTCGATAAGTGCGAGGTCGCGTATTCTGAGCAGTTCCAGCATTGTTTTTACCGTTATTGTTTGAGTCTGGGGTCGAGGATATCGCGCAGGGCTTCGCCGAGCAGGTTGTAGCCGAGTACGGTCAGCAGGATTGCCATGCCGGGAAATATTGACAGCCATGGAGCTATTTCTAGCACTTCCTTTCCGTCCATGAGCAGGTTGCCCCATGAAGGATCAGGAGGTTGAACTCCGAGTCCGAGGAAGCTGAGTGATGATTCCACAAGGATTGCTCCGGCTACACCAAGGGTCGCTGATACCAGCACCGGGGTAATGGCGTTGGGCAGAATGTGGGTCAGCATGATGCGGATCGGTCCTGCGCCTGCCAAGCGTGAGGCTTGCACGAAATCACGTTTACGCAGGGAGAGGGTTTCCGCACGCACCAATCTTGCCACACCCATCCACGAGGTGAAGCCGATGACGATCATGATGTTGGTGAGTCCCGGTTCCAGAAATGCGATGACCGCGAGAATCAGGAAAAATGACGGGAAGCAGAGCATTACATCCACCCCGCGCATAATTATTTCATCCACCAGTCCTCCGAAATATCCGGCAGCGAGGCCCAGTGCCAGCCCGATGGCTGTGGAAATTCCAACCGCAACAAAGCCGACCCAAAGTGAAACCCGCCCGCCGTAGAGCATGCGAGTAAAAACATCACGGCCCAGTGCATCGGTACCGAATAAATGAGTAGCGCTGGGCCCTTGCAGCAGATGGTCAACATTCAGGGCATTGGGATCATACGGGGTAAGTAAGGGGGCAAAAATAGCCGCCAGCGATACCGTTCCCACAAGGAAAAGACCGAGATACAGCAAACCGTATCTTTGCAGTTTTGAGGGAGGGGTAAGCGGTTTTTTATTAGCCATCAGTCCTGCCCTCCTGCACGAATACGCGGATCGGCAAGTCCGTAGGCCATATCTGCCAGCAGGTTACCGGCTAAGGTCAGCATGGCGCCGAGCACCAGTGAGCCCATGATCAGCGAATAGTCGCGGGCCATGACCGCACCGTAGAAAAGCTGTCCCAGTCCGGGCAGGGCGAAGATGGATTCAATGATAACGCTGCCGCCGATCAGTCCGGGAATGGACAGGCCGAGGATGGTAATCACCGGGAGAAGGCCGTTGCGCAGGGCGTGCTTGAAAAGCACCTTGCGCATGGGCAGACCTTTGGCTTTGGCGGTAGTGATGTAATCCTGCCGCAGCACTTCCAGCATGGAAGAACGCATGAATCTGGACATCCCGGCGAGACTGCCGAAGGTATAAATAAAGATCGGCAGGGCCAGATGGTGGGCCAGATCGAGCATTTTGCCCCACGGGGAGAGCAGTTTAAAATCAAGGGAGGTCAGACCGGATATGGGAAATATGGGGTAGTAAATACCCAGCCAGAGCATAAGCAGCAGCGCAAGCCAGAATCCCGGCACAGCGAAGCCGATAAAGACCAGTACGGTCATCCCCCGGTCAAACCAGCCGTCCTGCCGCCATGCCGAATACATTCCTATGGGTACGGCAATTATAAGTGTAAGGAAAAGCGAAGCCATGTTCATACCGAAGGTAAGCGGCAAACGTTCCTTAATGCGGTCCCATACCGGACGCCGGTCACCGGACATGGATAATCCGAAATCGAATTTTGCCAGACGGGCCACCCAGTTAATATATTGTTCGTGGATAGGTTTATCCAGACCGTACAGTTTTTCCAGTTTCAGGCGAGTTTCAACCGTGGCTGTCGGGTTGAGTGTGGTTTCCATGTCAGTGGGCGAACCGGGAGCAAGGTGAATAACCCAGAAGCTGATTACCGTAATGCCGATAAAGACAACGGAAACCCAAGCGAATTTTGAAAGAATTTTTAAGGCAATGTCCAGCATGGTACCTCGTGTAAAAATAGCAGTTTAGACAGCGTCAATCTGGAGGCAAGATACTTCAAGTCGACGCCGGAGGCAATAGTTTGTGTTTATAAAAAGTAAACTAATGTTGTGTTTTGTTTACAAAGATCGACGTGAAGGCAAGCTTAACCCAAGCCGGCAGGCAGGGAAATCCATTTATGCTAAAATAATTGAAAAAGAGAGTTGACAGCGGAGGCAGGTTTTTATAAATCCTACTTCACCCAACACGAGTGGGGCTGTAGCTCAGTTGGGAGAGCGCTTGAATGGCATTCAAGAGGCCAAGAGTTCAATTCTCTTCAGCTCCACCAGATATTTCAAGGACTTACGATGAAAATCGTAAGTCCTTTTTTTGTGGCTTTATTTGAGGTAGAGCCTTCGTTTATTTAGGAGTCTCATGTATTACAACTTTTTTCCCACTTATCCACGTCTCCAGAACTTTCGGAGGATTCGTTGCCAGATTCTCCGGCTTTTCATCGTATAGATCTCGCTCAAAGCGCACCATGTCGGCTTTCATGCCCGGATAAAGTGCGCCCACATCGTTGTGTCCAGTTGTTGCGGCGCTTCCCTGTGTCAGCCCTCTAATGACGTCCTGCATGGTCAGCGGTGTACGCGCCGCTCCTTCGCCCAGCATGGAGATGTTCATAATTGTTGTGGGAGCGCTCAACTCCAGAGGAGAGACTCCAAAATCGGTGCTCATACCAGTACTTATGCCGGCTTCCATCAATTCCTTAATAGGATATGACGCGTCATTTGCCTTGCCATAATACCTGTCAAGTCCGGCCTCGGCCTTCCAGAATCCCGGTTGGACCGTAGAGACGACTTTGTTATTGAGCTTGTTGATGCGCTGTAATTGGTCAGGGCGGGGAAAGGCCAGATGAATCAGCGTATGCACACAGCTAAGTCCGCCCTTCTTGGCCGCCGCTGCTTCCAGCGCATCCAAAGTAACATTCAGGGCCTCGTCACCCTGAATATGGTAATGGCAATTGAGGCCGACTTCCTCCAGCCGGGCGACTATGCGATAAATGTTCTGGTTTTTGCCCATGGAATCGCCAGCTGTGACCGTATGCAAGCCATGGTTACCTTGTTTATTCTCCCAGGTTGTCCATGCCTCTCCTCCGGCGTAGGCCCCGTCAACAAAGAGCTTGTTTCCAATGAATCTCACCAAATCCGTGTCCTTGCCCATTTCCTTAAGACCGCCTTCAAGGTCATCAAGGCCGAAGAAGGTGTAGTTATAATTGACGCGAAGGGGCAGAAGGCCATTGCTTTCCATTTTCCGGCACATATCAGCATGCATGATACGGCCGATGGGCGCACCCATAAGGTCTACGATTCCCGTATAGCCCATCTGAGCCCATAAATTCATGTAGTATTGTGTCCCCGGTTGAATCGACGCATCTGTGAAACGGGGGAGAAGGGGATTTCCAGCCAAGGTCATGGCTTCTTCACGCAACATACCAGTTGGCTTGCCATTTTCGACAACGACTTTTCCTCCTGACGGAACATCATCCAAGTGCTTGGAAAGGTCCGCTGCATTTATGGCGGCAGAATTTATAATAAGATTATGGCCGAGGTCGTCACTTAAAAGAACGATTCGGTCACCGGTAACAGCGTCGAGTGCGGCAAGATCATCCAAGGACCATGAGTCATAGTTGTCCAATGAAAATCCTCCGGCAAAAAAAGGATCTTCATCGGAATGTTTGGATATGGCTGTTTTCACCGCTTGGACAATCGATTCAGCGTTATTATCACCACGCAGGTCTCCACCACTGAACATGAGAGCAGACTCCACCAAATGGACGTGACTGTCGCAAAAACCGGGATAAAGGGCGTTACCGTCTAAATCTATGACTTCCGCATCAGTATGATTGGAAGGATCCACATCCACGGCAACGACAAGGTCATCTTCCACAAGAAGGTTGTTCACCCTACGAACCGCGTCTTGATAAATCCGGCCATTGACGAAAAGCTTCGATACTGTTTGATCACTCATGTAAACCTCACAGAATTAAGAGTTTTCCTGAGTAGGACACTTGTTGTAAGGGTCCAAAGCACATGCTTAAATGATTCAGTAAAGTTATTTGTAACCCACTAATAATATCACAACAACACTATGATAAAAATATTCTAACACATATTTTAACGCAAACATAATTGTTGGATTCGGATATTGATGCTTTTGGGAAAAGGCTTTGCAGAGACGATTCTGAAGATAGAAGTTAGGGGGGGGGAGGTGGTACGCATACGAGAAAAATGGCATTTGCCGAGATGTATAAACCGGGACCAGAATATACAGCACGCCCATCTGCGGCGAAAACTATTGCCGGTTTTAAGATTTTTTAAAGGCGGATAGTGCTGCTAAGGAAAAATTAGTCACGTGCTCCGCCAGTTCATCCACGCGCTCCCCAAATGGTTTTTGTCCCGGCACAGTTCCGCTAATAATGGACCAGCCAAGAACCCCGTAGAGGATTTGGGCGGTAATACTGTATTCACAATTTCTGACAACATTATCCGTCGTATCAGGCCCGAGGTACTCCTTTAAAAGGGAGCACATATAGTCGCGGCTTGGTTTTAGGTATCGGGAAACAATATCATTGAAGTAAGGCGATGGATTGCGTGCCTCGTTGGTGAAGATGCTATATAAATCCCGGTCAAGATCAGTTTCTACGGAGTAGTAGGCTTTGCAGTAAAAGCGAATCATTGAGGCCAGTCTTTCCTCGATGGGGAGAGATTCAAATGTGGCAATGTTGCTTTTTCCCTTAAACTTCTCCGCTTCCTGGAACATGAATTCTAATACCGCTTTATATAGTCCTTCCTTGCTGTCGAAGTAATAAACCACGGCATTGAGGTTCTTAGCTCCGGCCTGTTCCACAATTCTACGCACAGTTGCCGCCTGATAACCGTGTTCTGCAAACTCTTTGATTGCGGCCATTAGGATATTGTTTTTTGTATCGTTGCCCATGGTGAATATTTTTAGTTTTGCCCAATCGGTTTAATCCGTTTTGAGGTGATATCGTTCATACTCATTTTCACATGGATTTCCAACTGCTATGTACATTGCAGCTTCTTCTGGGATGATCACAACCGAGGCAACCGTAGCCGATGGTGGTAACTGGGATTCCGGGTCAACATGACTGCATATTCCCTTCGGATAGTTTTCGTGATCAGCCAGGAATGTCATGACGTGCTTGGGTGTAATTTTACCATGGTTCTGGGCAACGAGTTTTTTCATACGATCATATCTAAATGGCGAATCAGGTACAAATTGAAGGAATGCATCCCTCGCTGCGAATCGTTCTGAAATGTTATGATTGGCGTGTATAAGAACATCAGATTCGGGATAGAGCAGTTCATGGCTATGGAGTCCAAGTTCAATCCCGATCATTTTTCCTGCACCATTTGCCAGTAGATAGCTGGGCATGATGGAGGTTGCGTTTGTAAAGACTTCTAGAGCGTTCTCCAACCGTTTTTGGCGAGACGCTTTGTTCATAATGAAGCTGATCGGTACAGGTATGTCGGGATTTGTGTCGGGAGTAACGGTCAAAGTGGACATAATGGCAAATGGGGATGATTCAGCGTAAGCAGAAAGCGTGTATTCCCAGACCCCGCTCATTGATAGAGCAAGTTGTTTTACTCCATTGGGCCAGCTTATCTTCAAAAGAGCCATAGGGAGTTCCGGATGCCAGTCTATATTTTGTCCGATAATGACCTGTCCATTCTGAGAGGCAGAAGCGCCAACAGCTAATGAAGTGCACATGCCTTGGCGCGGAGGCCCAGAACAGAGAATATCGAAAACTGATCGAATAGCAAAAATAGTATCAAAACTAACTCCTGCACCTTCAGAAAATCCATGCAGCACTTCTATAAATTCGGGATCATATTTTTGAGCAGCAGGAAGATATTTTTTACCGAGTTCTATTACGGTCGCGTTATCGATGCCGTAGTAAGCAGCAATTAGACCGAGTTCTGACATGATGATTCGGTTCATTTCCTGTCTGAACACTTCTCCCCATCCCTTGCCGATTTCGTAGTAGTTACCTTGAAGTTCAACTGTTTTGAGCATCTTTCCTCCTTCCGCAAAGACAGCCCCTTGCATCATAAAAGTTATTAAAAGAGTAATCAATCATTGCTCATGACTCCATTTAATACAAATGTATTAATACAAGTGTATTAAAACTATGTCAAGAGGGTGATTGATTTTACATAGAGTCATGAACCAGCCGAATCGCAACAGAATTGTAATTTCTTTTTTGTGGTTCTTGCGAATTGATTTATATTCTTGTGTGTAGAGACGAAAGGAACGAGCTTAGCTGACTGGGTAAGTTAACTATAATGGGTTGGGTTGATATGACTTATTTGCTTGGTAATCATGAATCTGAGGGCATTAAAAAGTTAAATTCTTTTAGGGATGAGTTAAAGCGCATTAAGTGGGTTAAGGGTGATGAAATTGAGTCTCTTTCGTTAGTATTCAATGCATTGGATGCTTTGGCAGAGGAGAAACTCCAGTATTATTACGGGCGAAGGAAGCGGCAGGCTCTCCTATCTATTGTTTTTCGCAGTCTAGGTTGGGCGGCAGGCTTTGTTGGAGTTGTTTTGCCGTTTCTTTCTGACCATCAGTTCAGTTTTGATCCTAATGGAAAGCTTGGTTATGTGTTTCTCGTTGCAGCAGCTAGTTTTTTGGGTGCGAATACTCTTTTCGGCGGAACGAGCGGACATGTACGATATGCAACCACCCAGTTCAAGTTGGAGCAGCTCGTTGTGTCGACTCGATTGGATTGGCTTTTTTATAAATCGAGAGTCAGTGCCGGAGAATGCTCTTCCAAAGAGGTAGGAGAGGGGTTTGAGATTCTACAAAAATACTCCCAAGAATTTTATAGTCTGGTGATTGGTGAGGCCGGTGATTGGGGAGAGAGTGTTTTGGAAGAGTTAGTAAACTACCAGAGGAGTGTCGATAAAAAGTCAAAGCTGCCAGATGGCAGTTAATAAAAGTGTCGCTTATGGCGTTGGTACGTTTTAGAAATGAATTAAATTTCCTTCAAGAAAACATCACCGGTCCACTTATAGCCTTCTTCCGTAAAATCACTAAAATGCTTTTGGTCGGTGATATTATTTTCAATAAGCCACCTGACAAAACGACCTTTGATGTGTTTGCCCTGATGACCTGCCGGCATCTTTTTTCCTGCTTTCTTCAGGACAAATTCAACCTCAATTCCATTGTCATACTTAACAGTTTTCTTGTGTGCTTGCGGTAGTAAATCAATAATAAATTTATCTTTTAATTGTTCGGAATTGGAGTTCAACCATAACTTGGCTGCCTTTAATTTATCAATCTTCAAACGATAATTAGGAATTAAATCAGTAGGCCTGACAAGACCGAATAATCCTGAGACAATTAACACTTTTTGATCAAAGTCAGATTTATTCTTTAAAGTTTTATACTCAATAGCGTCGTAAACAACACCTGTGTAGCGTTCCATTGCCGGCATTGTTCTTGAGCTTAAGATTTCTTTATTTACGGTAATTGCTTTTTCGAGTGCTTTTTCCTTAAGCCCATACAATTTTTTGGGATCAGCTTCTTTAATCGCTTCAATTAAGTCAGCGGTAATACCTGATACAGCCTTTAAAGGCTCATTGTGTCCACCCTCAGCTTTACCTTCGGATGGTGGAATTAAGATAATTGTTTTCATAAAATATTAGGAAGTTAATTTATTAAAGTGAGGGTGTTTTACTCAAAGGAAACAAACTAATCAGTTAACTTCAGTTTATTTACACAAAATATTGAACAGTAAGCAACAAGCCAAAAAGCATGGAAAGAACAGTGGATGGTTAAGTGTGATGGGTGATATGAATAATTTCCCCGACCCAATAATCAATAAACAGGAATAAGTTAAAGGAAGGGATGATTATGACATATACAGGGTCATGCCTATGTGGTGAAGTTGTTTTTGAGGTTGAAGGTTCTTTTAATAATTTCTACCTGTGCCATTGCGAACGGTGTAGGAAGGATTCAGGTTCTGCACATGCTGCAAATTTGTTTTCGTCTGAAGCCGAGTTAAGATGGTTGCAAGGTGAAGAATACGTGAGGACCTTTGATTTGGAAGGCCACATAAAAAGCTTTTGTATCCATTGCGGGTCCGCCCTTCCAAATATTCAAATGGAAGGGACCTTGCTCGTTGTTCCGGCGGGAAGCCTCGATTGTGATGTTCCGATCAGCCCTGATGGACATATCTATGTTGCATCAAAGGCTAATTGGGATGCCCAATTGGAAAAGATTCCTTCCTTCGACACCATTCCGCATGATGAACATGGGTGAGAGGTAAAAAGCATGGGTAAACAATAATATGTAAATGAAAGCTGCAGTTATGAAAAGTCGAGAGACTTGGTGTTATCGATTTAGTGTTTATCGCGCCTTGATAGTAGGTTAAATTTTGATGTATTGTCAGGAGTATGCGGTTATTTGACCGTTGATATTATTCCTACAAAAGGATAATTCATGAAGTGCTTCCATAGTTTTATTATAGCCTTATTACTGATTGCGACTCTTCCTGCCTGTAAAAAAAATGTCGATTCAACAGCCCCCGAGTTCAGCACCAGCTACACAGAGGTCTCCGATAAGAAGGAGGCGTTCGATAAAGGGTATTTTCAGGTAGTCGGGCGCGGAAATGGAGAGTCCAAATCCATGGCTCTGCTCGCTGCACGTTCGGTGGCACAGGCGCGTCTGGTTGAGATTGTGGAAGGGATTGAAGTTGAGCGAAATACGCTTGTCAAAGAAGGCAAAGTTCAAGGGGATATCATCCAAACCAAGGCCAAGGGGTTTATTAAGTTTTTTCCCCTCTGCGGGGAACAATACAATCCTGCCACCGGTAATGCCGAAGTCTGTTTACGGTTGCCCCTTAGGACAGGTGGGCTGGGTGATTTGGTTGAAGATCTGATTGAAAAGTAATGTAGGAGGAAAGTCTTCATGAAAAAAACTATCCAGCTTTTCCTACTTGGTTTCATAAGTTTATGTCTGACTGTTCCGGTTCTGGCTGACGGCGAGAAACAGATCTCCAAGTCTTCCGTACTCATAGAAGCCGAAGGCATGGCCTGTCTCGGACTTGACCGTACCCGCACTCAAGTGCGCAAATTAGCTTTGGATGATGCCAAGAGAAGTGCTAGCGAACGGGTCAGCACTTATGTTTCACGGGAGACCAGTGTTGATAAAGGTAAAGTCAGCAAGGACCTTATTGATGTCTATTCGCGGGCTACAGTCAAGGTGCTTGAAGAACTTGAGAAGGGCTGGCTTCAGTCAAAGGACAAGAGTGGGTATCTTGACCAGTGTTACAAAATTAAGATTAAAGCCGAGATAATACCTGCTGAATCGAATGCTGTTCAGAGCATTCATCAACAAGCCATTAATAATCCCCGCGCGCCTTTAACCGTTGAACTCTGGACCGATAAGGATACATACAAGCTGGGCGATTTTATGAAATTTTATTTCCGGGGCAATAAGCCTTTCTATGCCCATGCAGTATATGAAGATGCTGAAGGAAATCTTATCGAGGTAACACCATCCAACCGTTCAGCTTACTACAAAGGCGGTGTTATTTATGAAATTCCCGGGCAGGGTGATTCGTTCACTCTCCAGATAACGCCTCCGTTGGGTAAAGAGAAACTCATTCTCTATACCTCTACCAGTCCAATGCAAAGCTATCAGGGACAGAGGTCCGGAGAACTTTTGGTTATTGATAATAATATCAATGATCTTGGAGTGAAGACACGCGGTCTTACTATGCTTAAAGGCAGCAAGGACATGAAGAAAGCAGCAAAGGCGGAATTTGCAGAAACGCAAGCTAATGTTCTGGTTGAGAAATAGTTTGCGGGTTCTATCTTAAAATATTTAGCTTTGTGTACTTCTACTAATCTCAGCTCTCCCTATATATCTCCATGCTTTCCGAGTTTAATGATTATCTCAGTAAGTTCGTCTGCAAATGCTTCATCTATCGCTCCATGTCCGATCAGTAGCCGATACCACATGGACCCGAATATTAGGTCAACAAGTATGTCCAAATCTTGAGTTAAAGAAATCTCACCTGCTTCAGATGCCTGCTCAAGAATGGATCTTAGAATTTCCTGACGCTTTGCCACGAAATTTCCCCTGAATCTGTCTCTGAATGACTCATCTTGCTGCGCTAAGGACATCAGGTACCGAAGGTTGCTTCCGTCCCCTTCATTGATCGATTTCATGGAGCTTCGGAGAAACTGGCGCAGGGTCGTTTTTAACGATTCGTAGGGTGGAACAGGTATTTTAAGGTCCGCCTGACTTAGAACCGCTTCGAGAACAATATCGGCCAGTGAAGCCCACCAGCGGTAGATTGTCGGTTTGCCTACCCCGGCTTCTCTGGCAATTGCTTCGATTGTAAGTTTTTTTCCGCCATGTTCATTCAGCAACTTATAAGTCGCGTTCAATACGGCCTGTTGTGCCTTTTCACTTCTTGGGCGCCCGGCTTTAGTCTTAGTCATATATTTCACCTTGTTTTAGCTGATGCTGTCTTGTGCCATGCTTTGAGTGTATTGACAAGTTTATTTTCGTTACGTATCGTAATTAAATTAAGAGAGAGATTAAAACTAAAATCATAATTAAACGCGGAGTGCTTTAATGAATATTAAGTCTATAAAATTAATATATTTTTCTCCTACAGGAACCACTGAGCGGGTTTTACGGGCTGTTGCACGGGGGATTGGTGTTAAAGAAGTTGAGCTGATTGATATAACCAAGCCGGAAGCAAGGTTGCGTCAGCTGGAATTTTCAGAAGATGAATTGATTGTGGTTGGTGTGCCTGTGTATATGGGCAGGGTTCCGGGATTGTTGCAGGAATGGTTCGATAAAATTCAGGCTGCCGGCAGTCCGGTGGTTTGCGTGGTTGTCTATGGAAACCGCGTTTATGAAGATGCCCTGCTTGAGTTGAAGGATCTGCTGCAAAGGCAGGGTGCTATGCCTGTAGCTTGTGCGGCATATATCGGGGAGCATTCTTTCTCAAATGCCGAAATTCCAACAGCACAGGGCCGTCCTGATAATAGAGATTTAAGCCACGCCGAAATGTTCGGTTCTAAGATTCGGGAAAAACTGGATTCAATAACTGACCTTGCAGAGTCATGCGTGAATGATCTTCCCGGTGAATTCCCTTATCGCGGCAGCACGGAATTGTGGGATGTGGACTTTATTGCAGTAGATGACTCCTGCGTACAATGCGGGATATGTGCTGAAATTTGCCCCACAGGTGCTGTCGATGCCGAGGATAGTTCAGTAATCGATATAGTCAAATGTATCACCTGCTGTGCCTGTCTCAAGAAATGTCCCAATCAGGCCCGGACAATGAAAGACGGTCCGGTAAAAGATGCCCGGTTTAGGTTGAGTAAGTTATTTGCTGAACCTAAGGAGCCGGAGTTATATTTGTAGCTATATGCAGATTAGACAAAGAAAGTAGCAGGCGTGATCCTCTTTGGGGGTACGCCTGTCCTGTGTTCGGTACTGGATTAAGCACACCTTCTACGATAGTATGAATTTTACTGACGACGTTTTCAAATTTCCTTCCAATATTTTCATATTATCCCAAGGTAAAAGCTATGCCGATATATAAATCAATCTGTCCTTACGACTGTCCTACCACCTGCGGCCTTCTCGTAGAGAGCGACGGAACCCGAATTACCAAAGTGAAGGGTGATCCCGATGATCCCATCTGTGGTGGACTGATCTGCCGTAAGATGCAGCGCTATGAAAAATCTATTCATTCCCCGGACAGAATTTTAACTCCCCTAAAGCGTACCGGACAGAAAGGTGAGGGGAGATTTGAACCCATCTCATGGGATGAGGCTGTGGAAACCATTACCGGAAAATGGAAGCAGTCTTTGGATGAGTACGGACCGGACTCAATTCTTCCTTTTTATTATTCCGGAGTCATGAGCCTTATTCAGCGCAACTGCGGCGATGCTTTGTTCAATAAAATGGGGGCCTGCCAATTGATCAAGACCCTTTGTTGTTCAGCCAAGGGTGTAGGGTATCAAGCCGTTATGGGCAACACCGGGGGGCTTGATCCCCGCGAACTGGCGGATAGCGATATGTATATCGTATGGGGCAGCAACATGAAGGCTACCCGTTTGCAGAGCATGCCTGATCTGGTCAAAGGTCGTAAGCAGGGCAAGCATGTCGTCCTTATCGAATCCTTTGCCGGGGAAATGGCTCAGTATGCCGATCAGGTAGTGCTCGTAAAACCGGGAACTGACGGAGCATTGGCTCTCGGCATGATGCACGTGCTGGTCAAGGAAAGTCTGGATGATGCTGACTTTCTGCAGAATGAATCAGTTGGTTATGCTGAATTCAAGAATACTCTCGATGAGTACACACCGCAGTGGGCTGAGTCTGTATGCGGTGTGCCTGCACAGGTGATTGTTGAATTGGCCCGTGAATATGCCGCTGCTTCAGCTCCGGCAATCATCCTTGGAAGCGGGAACTCCCGCTACGGAAATGGCGGCATGACTGTCCGTCTGATAACTATCTTTTCTGCTTTTACCGGAGCATGGAAGCAGCCGGGCGGCGGTCTTTGCGGTTGTAATCCCGGAATGCGGGAGTATATTGACGCTTCCCGTATCACCCGGCCTGATCTGCGAAGCCGTGAAGGACGCAAGGTCAACATCAACCAGCTTGCCATGGCCCTGAAAGGTGAAGAAGGGCAGACTCCGATTCGCTGCCTGCATATCTACGGCAGCAATCCGGTCGGTTCTGTTTCCAACCAGCTCGGCATTGAGCAGGGTCTTGCTGACCCTGATCTTTTCACCGTGGTCCACGAACGGTTTATGACCGATACAGCCCGCTATGCGGATATTATTCTCCCTGCCACTTTCTCTGTGGAACAGTCTGATTGCTACAGTGCTTACGGCTATTGTTCTTTTGGAGCGGCTTATAAAATTATCCCCGCTGCCGGAGAGAGCAAGAGCAACTGGGATATCTTTTGTCTACTTGCGAAAGGTATGGGCTATACCGACAGTCATTTCCAGCGCTCTGAAGATGATTTGCTGGCGGAACTTCTTGATAACCCCATGGCTGGATTGCAGGACATTACTCCCAAGCAGCGTGAGGTTTTGAAAACCGGTGGCATGATTTCCCTGCATTTTGCCGACCATACAAGCTGGCAGACTCCTTCTGGAAAAATTGAGATAATTAACAGCACATTGAAAGATCAAGTTCCGCACTATCAGGAGTGCCACGGTGGGCCTTATCCCCTGCACCTGATTGCGGTGCCTAGTTCCGAAACTCTTAATTCCATATTCCTTGAGCGTGACGAGTTGGTGCAAAGCCGCGGTTCCATGTTTTTGGAGATTCATCCTGATGATGCCGCGGACCGTTCCATCACAGATGGTGACAGTATTGTGGCCTACAACGATCTGGGAGAAGTTGCTTTTACCGCCCGGGTGACTCCTCTGGTCGCCAAGGGGGCGGTTGCTGCTGCAGGAATCTTTATGCGCAGGCAATCAGGGAATGGGAATCTGGTAAATACCCTGCATCATGAAAGACTTTCCGATATTGGAGAGGCTACGACCTTGAATGATAATACTGTTGAAGTCCGGATTTAATCCGTGGCTTCAAGTTATTTTATATTATGGTTTACCTGACTGAGCCGATAGATTATTTTAATATAACCTCAAATTCCTTTTGGACTGGAGGTTCATATGAGGAGAAGTGTCTTAGGCGCAGTCGGGTTACTGCTTTTATTTACCATCGCAATCTATCTATTGCTGCCATTCAGGGCGGATAATAAATTATACAGGGTCGGTGTTCTGCAGTTTACCAGCAACAATCTGTCCACACTGCAGGGCTTCAAGGACGGTTTAAGAGAGCTCGGTTATATTGAAGGTAAAAATATTGAGTTTGACTTTGCAGGGCCGGCTCCCACCAAGAAAGATCTTGGAAGCTACATGCATACGTTGCTAGAGAATAAACCTGATTTAATTTTTGCATCCCCCACCCCGGCGGCAATAGTTGCAAAACAAATTACACACGGCACAAATATTCCGGTGATTTTTGCGCCTGTAAATGATCCCGTGGCAGCAGGAATAGTGAAGAATGAGCGTGCTCCGGAAGGAAATATTACCGGAGTCAGACTTTCGGCCAGTGATGGCCGAAGGCTGCAGTACCTGAAGTATGTTGCGCCTGCAGTGACTAAAGTTTTTATACCCTATAGTCTTGGGGATAAAAGCGCAGCAGCAAGCTTGAAAATGCTTGAAGAGGCTGCTCCCAAAGTTGGGGTAGAGCTTGTTAAGAAGCCTTTTTACCGGGAAACTGACCTCTTTGCTGACAAGGAATATGTGCCTGCGGATGTTGATGCGGTCCTTCTTCCCAGAGAAGGGCTGGTCATGTCTCGGATCAATGATTTTGTTGCCCTTTGCCTTGAACGCAAATTGCCTCTTTCTACACCACGTTTCAAACAGGTGGAGGCCGGTGCTCTGACCGGGTATGGATTCAATGGATATGAAATAGGCAGACAGAGCGCCCGCATGGCACATATGCTTTTTTCCGGTGCTCCGGTTTCTTCGCTTCCAGTGGAAATATCCGAAGATTACCTCTTTATAAACTTGAAAACCGCTAAAGCTATCGGCGTGGATATCAGTGATACCCTTTTGCGTCAGGCTAAGAATATAGTCAGATAATTAGGTTATAATGCGATCTCTTTATTCTATCCTTTTCCGTTCCTACATAGTGCTTGCGCTTGTTCCGCTGGTTTTGTTGGGCATAATGCTGACAGTCTGGATTGGCAGCGGTCAGATTGATGCTTCTTTACGGCAGGAGCAGGCAATGGCCAGATATATTGCCCATGATTTGAGGCAGCATTTTTCCATGTTGGAAGATAAACTTTTCAGTTTGAACCAGTACCGGAATTTTACTGCCCTGACGGATCAGGAAATACGTGATGTTGCGCAGGAGATGATCGCCCGAAAGTCTTTCATCTATTCCATAATAATTCTTGATGATACTGGCAGGATTAAAACAAGAGTTTCACCTAATATTGTTTATGACGGATCGGAACCTTTAGATCCTGCCGACTTGCAACTTTATAAGGAAATAATCAAAACCGGACAGGTCAACTACGGTCCTGTTCATGATGACCCCAATTTCCGAGAGTCATTGATGCTGGTGGGCGTGCCGCTAAAGGACAGAGCAACAGGTCGACTTGAGATTGTTCTCTTGGCTCAATTCAGGCTGGATGTGCTCTGGAATAATGTTGTGGATCAGAATTATCGGGATGGAGAAAATGTATTTCTCATAGCTGAGGATGGAAATGTTCTGGCCCACCCCAACCCTTCGGTGGTCCTTGCCAAAAGAAGCTTGTCTCTTAACGCTGGCAGCAGGATTAGAAAGAATTTTGATGGAAAGTGGGTCATTGGTGCCAGCGCTGATTTAAAACTTGGAGGACTCACGTATATGGTCGTTGCTGAGCGTGAGGTTGAAGCTGCTCTGGTCCCTGCAATACGGTCCGCAGGAGTGGCTCTGCTCGCAACGCTCCTTACCGCAGCCTTAGTCTTTGTCGCCACAGTTCGAAATGTTCGGAGGATTACCAGTCCGGTTAAGCTTTTGACTGAAGCAGCACTGAATATCAGGGAAGACGGTTTTTATCCCGGAATCACGGTCAGCGGTTTTAAGGAGATTAAAGAGTTATCTTTGGCTTTTGATGATATGACCCGCAATCTGCAACGTATGCTTGAAGAGTTGGAGCATGAGGTGCAGATCAGGAAAGAATCAGAAGAAGCTCTTTTGCGTAGTGAAGAGCGTTTCCGCGCTTTGCATAATGCTTCGTTCGGCGGGATAGCCATCCATGAGCAGGGTATTATTCTCGATTGTAATCAGGGGTTGGCTGAAATATCCGGCTTTGATGTAGATACCCTTGTGGGCATGGATATTATGGAATTGATATCCGAATCATCCCGTAATCTTGTTCAGAACAACATTCGCAACGAAGTTGAGGATTCTTATGAAGCCAAAGCCAAGCGTAAAGGTGGTTTTGAGTATCCGGTCCGGCTTGAGTCCAGAAATATTCCTTATAAGGGACGTCTTGTTCAGGTTCTTGAATTCAGGGATATGACCAGCCAGAAAAGGGCTGAGGAATTTATTATTCAGAATGAAAAGATGATGTCGCTTGGCGGGCTTGCAGCCGGCATGGCCCATGAGATCAATAACCCGCTGGCAGCGATTGTCGGGTCTTGCCAGAACCTGCGCAACAGGTTGCTCAAGGAAAACCCCATGAATATTAAAATCGCTGAAGAATGCGGAACTTCATTTGATAGTATGGTCAGTTACGCACAGGCCCGTGATTGCGACAAAATGGTTGAGTCTATCTACGAATCTGGAAAGCGGGCGGCGGATATTGTTAAGGATATGCTCAGCTTCAGCCGTCAGAGCGAGAAGTCTCTTGTCAGTAACAAAGTTACGGATTTAATGGACAGGACAATCAAACTTGTCAGCAATGATTACGATCTCAAGAAAAATTACGATTTCAAGAAGATCGATATCATAAAGGAATATGCCGATTCCAACGGTAATGTGATTTGTTACAGCAATCAGATTCAGCAGGTATTTTTCAATCTGCTCAAGAATGCAGCCCATGCCATGGCCGATAAGGAATATGTTGATGATACCCCCCGGTTGATTATCAGAAACTATATCAGAGATAATATGAGTGTGATTGAGGTGGAGGATAATGGTCCGGGGGTGACTGAGGATGCGCGTAAGAAAGTTTTTGAACCTTTTTTCTCCACTAAAGGACCCGGAAAAGGAACAGGGCTTGGTCTGTCAGTGTCATATTTCATTGTCGTCAAGCAGCATAGAGGTTCCATGGAAGTGTTTTCTGAGCCGGGAGAATGGACCCGTTTTGTGATCCGCATTCCCGTTAAAGGTCCTGAAAGTGTATGCGGGTAGGGTAGGTCCTGATATTTTTGTGTTTAATTTGAGAAAGAGTGTTGACAGTAGTTGCTGGATTCTATAAACACTTTTTCACCCAACACGAGTGGGGCTGTAGCTCAGTTGGGAGAGCGCTTGAATGGCATTCAAGAGGCCAGGAGTTCAATTCTCCTCAGCTCCACCAGATATTTCAAGGACTTACAATGAAAATTGTAAGTCCTTTTTTTGTTTGGGGAACCGGGCGGGGAACATTTGCGGTTCACCTGTTTGATGATTTTGAGAGTCAAAGGCTTTGGGTGTAGGTGTCATTTCACTATCGCACTCTTGCCTCGTCTTATGGGGCACAATCAACCAATGGACGGACCCCCATTTCTTGGCAAAATCCCATAAAAGAGGACAAAATCCAAAAGAGTTGAGTATAGTGTGGGCGGCGTTCGACCCCAGCCTTTAAATCGACAAGTATTTTTTGGAGTTTAGATTTTGATATGAAGTCAGCTACAATAACCATTTGCCGTACAGTGTTGGGGTAGGAACTGATTTCTTCAAATGAGCGAACTATATCGCCTGTATTTTTACGTATTCTATTAATTTGGGTTGTTATTTTATTAGCATTGAATGGTTCTGCCCACTTATGTGTTATTTTTTCTTAAATTCTTCGGTGTCAATAAAAATGTGACCGATATTTTTCTGAGCTTGCCCGATGACATCTTGTAGTTGTGATGCACTCGATGACGTTCCATGTTTATGTTTCGATATGTAAAATGATATCTCAGGATTACTTCCGCGGTAATCCCCCGACAATTAATCCTCGTGGTTCTCGGCTTTGGGCTAGGCAGGTACTTTTAGTCTGTCCATTTGCCTGCGTTCGGAACAAAATGATCCTGCTACAAGATTGTGGACACAAGGTTAAGCCGCTATCCTGACATTTACAGGAGAAGCAAATGACTAATCCCAAACGTCGGACTTATGACCCAGAATTCAAACGTAATGCAGTTCTTTTGAGTGAAGATCCGTCTCGCACACATTCCGAAGTTGCTGAGAGCTTCGGAATTTCTCGTGAGATTCTTTATCGATGGCGCCGTGAATTATTACGAGATGGTGGAGCAGCCTTTTCCGGTCAGGGGAACGAAGTTTTAACCGATGAAAAACGCAGAATCAAAGACCTAGAAAAAAAGCTACGTGACGCTGAAACAGAGCGGGATATCCTAAAAAAAGCATTGGCCATCTTCAGCAGAGCACCGAAATGAGATTCCAATTTATCAAAACGAACCGCTCCATTTTTCCGGTGAAGAAGATGTGCCAAACCTTAGAAGTTTCCCGGAGCGGTTTTTACGGGTGGTTATCAAGGCCTGAAGCAAAAAGATCTATTGAAAATAAAGAGTTGCAGCAACGCATTCGAGAACTTTATTTTGAACATGGTCAAATGGCGGGAAGCCCTATGATTACAGCAGATTTGCAAGCTGAAGAATGATTCAGCAAAGTCAGCTGCACACGAGTTGCAAGGAAAATGAAGGCCATGGGACTTCAGTGTAAAACCGTACGAGAATTTGTGGTTACCACTGATTCCTCTCACAAGGAGCCTGCAGCACCCAATCTACTGAACCGCCAGTTTTTTGTATCTAGGCCGAACACAGTTTGGGTAACGGATATTACGTATATTAAAGTAGGCAGAAAATGGTTCTACCTTACGGTTTTTATAGACTAATTTTCACGTATTGTTGTTGGCTGGGATTTAAGTGATTCACTGGAAAGAAGTTCAGTTATTCGAGCCTTCAATAAAGCTCTGGTACGGCGTAGCCCCTCCAAAGGACTGATGATTCACAGTGATCAGGGGGTGCAGTATGTCAGTCGAGAATTCAGAGAAATGCTCGTGAAACATGGCTGTATTCAAAGCATGAGTCGCCGGGATAATGCAGTTGCCGAGTCCTTTTTTCACACCTTAAAAACGCAAATGGTCTATCACAGAAAATTTTCAGATAAACTTGAAGCAGAAATTGCTCTGCTCATGGGCGCAAATCCGGACCGGATCACCAAATATATCGCGCTTGACAACTATACCCAGCACAACCCCGCCGTGGGTGACGGGCTTGCGGGATTTGGCGCAGCCCTCAAAGCTATGGCTGATGCTGGAACACCTATGATATATACCAATAATCACATGATACTCGGAGAAGGAAGCTTCGTGCTGAGCGTTTCCGAAGGCGAGTTCCTAGGCAAGTATGTTTCATTCTACGATCTGTTCAGGGTCGAGGATGGAAAAATAGTGGAACACTGGGACACCATTGAGGAAATTTTGCCCCGGTCCGAGTGGAAAAATGCTAATGGTTAATTTTAAGAACCAAGAATAATCAAGTGGAAGATTCCGTCTGTCTCCGCATGCGGAATTTGCCCATGCACAGGCGGAGAAAAGGTGGAAAATCAATGCGCACTGCGTGCATACCGGCAGGCCGTTCAGCTTGATGAACCTTTTGAGCACGTGGCAATAAAGCCATTGGCTGATGTCGATAAGGGGGGCTGTTGCAACTCTCCTGAAATTCTTTTGTTCCGAGTGAAAGGATATTTTTTTCTGTAGAAGCCGACTATGAGAAGTATCGCAAACTGCTGACCATGCGACATCCACAGCCCATCCCGGATGAGATTCAGTTCCTGCTGGATCGGCTGCTGGGTTCATGTTATATCTCCTGCTTGGAGCTGGCTGCTCAGGTTCGGGGCGTCCGCTCAGTGGCTTTCTGTTGTATTTCTACCGGGGTATTCGGATTCCCCAGTAACCGGATAACAACGTGGCTGAAAAAGCCATCCCTTCGTCGTGGGGTGGAAGAACAGGCTCTTCGCCGGTTCTCCTTGAGACGCAAAGGCCAGTCCCATCGTCTCTATTCTCGTATCTAGACCGCCAAGGCCTGCGGCCTCATCCCTACGAGTCTTTACTCCATGTCTTTGAACGACGGCCTTCCCAAAAGGGCAAAGGCTGGCCATTTGCGTGTTGACATAAATAAAACAAGCACTCTAAAAAAACAGAAACACTTTTTTCTTCAATAAGGAAACAAAATGAAGATATTCATGGGAATGTACAACATCGCCAGCTTGATGCATGACTACACCGCAGGATTTCAAAAGCTGGGACATGAAGTTTTTTCCGTTCATTTGGGAGACAGCCCCATTCAAAGTCAAGATGTTGACCTTTGCATCCCTCATATGCTTGCGGCAAAACAAAAAGAAGGCACCACCAATGAAGACCTAGCCATCTATAGTGACAGCCTGCTAAAGGAGGCCTGGGATAAAGCACTCAATTCAGATGTATGCATGTTTTTTTGGGAATCCTTCCTAAAGGACGCATCGGACATACGACTGCTGAAAAAAATGGGGAAAAAAATTATTATCCGCCTTTGCGGATCAGAAGTCAGAATCCCCGAAATATCAAAGGAAGCTCACCTCTTTTACAGCAGTCCCTATACTGAATACATGGAAAACACCCCTGCTATAATTGAAAAAAAACTCCGCTATTTGAGAACTGCGGAACTGTACGCAGATTTAATTATAGGACACTCGGACTTTTCGCTTCGTCCCGCCTCGCATACCCACGCATGCCTGTTCAATTCTGATGGATATGCAAAGGAAACACGGCAAAATGAATATCCCATAATTTTACATGCTCCATCAAAAACTGCCACCAAAGGAACTGGAGCATGGCTTCAGGTCTTTGACATATTACGCTCATCAGGCCTAAAATTTGGAACTAAAATTGTTCAAGGACTCCCCCACTCCCAAATGCCTGAAGAATATGCCTCAGCGGACATATTCTGTGATTCACTTATCTATGGAGGAAGAGCGAGCCTGGAAGCCATGGCGGCAGGGTGTATTCCGGTAGGAAGAGGATACGCTGCTACGGCTGAAAGTTACATAAAAAATGCAGATGAATTCCTGAACAATGAAGCCATCCCTCCAACATCCCAAAACCATAAGCTGTGGCTGAAACATTCAGGGCTCCTCGAAAATGCCATTAATAGACCCGGTATCTTTGTTACACCTGAAAATGCTGTTCAAAAGCTAGCAAAGTTAATAATGAACTTTCCTGCAAGGTTAAAAATTGCCCATGAATGTTACACATACGCCACAAAAACCATGTCGCCTGAAAACGCATGTGACAAAATCATTGCTTACCTTAATGAGCCAGAGAAGACAGAGCACAAAATGACCTTAATTCCAAAAGTTTTCTTCAATAAACATTTCACTGCCGAAGTCTCTTCACAAGAGAATAAAGAAATATACAACAAATATAATAAAATGGTTAAATACTGTCGATGGTATAAGAAGCATGTGACTCCTTGTCACCGAAATGGTCTGCAATTTTGACAGACAAGACTGAATAAACACAAGGAACAACAAATGATAGACATCGCCTTTCCCATTACCAGTCGCTGCAATCTTCGCTGTCCGTCATGTCCAGCGGACGAATTAGCTGACAATCAAAAGCTAAGACATACCCCTCTGAACACATGCGAAAAGATCTTCTCCCGAATGGTAGAACTTTTTGGAACGAATGTGTCACTTAAACTTTATACATTTAACGAGCCTCTTCTACACCCCGACATTCTTGGTGTTTTGGATCTTGTCCAGAAGAATGGGCTAACATGTGAGATAAGCACAAACCTTAATGTTAATTGTGATCTTGCAAGCGTTCTATCACATCCGGCCATAACAAGAGTGGATGTATCTGTTTCTGGATACACGCAAGAAACTTATTCCAAGGGTCATAAAGGCGGAAATATAAGCCGTGTTATTGAAAATCTACACTCGATTAAAAATTATCCTCAATCTAAAAAAGTCCATATCAAATTTCATAAATATTCAGACAATTATCGGGACTATATAGAATTCAAAAAGCTAAGCGAAGACTGGGGGTTCAATTTCGACCCGACAACCGCTATATACATGCTTACTTGGGATTATTTTTTAGACCTTATGAATTCAGCAGAACACCGTTTTCCTCCAAGGGCGGAGGAGGTTTTTCCACGACTTATCAATGCAAAACATTGGAAGCCCACCCTGACAGACAAACTTCAAGACATTCCGTGTCACTTTCAAAGTCAGGTTCTTTATTTAAATTATATTGGAGACATATATACATGCTGCCAGACTGGATACAGTAGAGAGTTATTAATCGGAAATATCTTTCAACATAGTTCAGCTGAAATTTTCAAAAAGAAAAAGGAATCTTCGATATGCAAAATATGCAAACAGAACGGCCTTCATGTAGAGGCTGTTTTGAAACAAATGCTTTTCAGTAAACCTGTTTCAGCCGAAGAACAACACAAAATTGAAGAACAATGGATTGCTTTTTTAAATAAAGACACTAACAAAAAGACCGCTCCCGTATATATTTATGGCGCAGGATGGTTTGGCAACAGATTATACCAACTACTAAAAGCTAACCAGATTAATACATTGGGTTTTATAGATGATGATCCTAAAAAAGCAGGCCAGACAAAATTCGGTTTGGACATTAAGACCATGAAAAGCATTCCGCCTAAAGAATTGGCCGCAGCAGACATAGTCATGTTTATGGCAGTATCAGCAGAAACACTGGCAAATCTCAAAAAGAAAACTTATGAGTATTGCGGCAAAGAACCATACAGCTTTCTTGAATACATAACAATATTATCCAGCTAAGAGAACTAAACACAACCATAGTTCACAGCACACAATTTATGACCTATGCCCCAACCACCCTATAAAATTATTCTTTATATATAGCTAGACACGTATACCATGCACAACCATGAACACAGAGAGCGAACTACAATGTCTAACCAGAATAAACCTGACCTTACACTTGAATCGATATGCTGCCCTGTATGCAAAAGTTGCCGTGCAAAATTTATATTTTCGCGTCAGGATCATTCGCGGATGGTGAGTAAATATAGCTTCCCTGTTGTGCAATGTGAAGAATGCGGCATGGGCTATCTACAACAACGACCTACACAAGAAACCATGCCTGTTTTTTACCCAAAATCTTTTTATATCGCCAACAAAGCCCGTTATGTTACTGACACTATTTCAGACCGTAAACTTAAAATGGTTACCCAATTCACAGAAAAGGGCAGCCTTCTCGATATTGGGTGCGCAGGAGGAGAGTTCGTTGATTATGCATCTAAAGACAAATGGGATGCACATGGTTACGAATGGTCAGATCTGCCCGACAGCACCTGTTCAGATAGAATTCTCCACGGTAGAATACAAGAGGCCTATTCGAACAGACAATTTGATGTTCTAACAGCGTGGGCTGTACTTGAACATGCGTTAAACCTAGAAGAACTTATGACTGAAGCTGTTAAACGACTCCGTCCCGGAGGACTGTTTGTCAGTTTGGTTACTAATTTTGACAGCATTCCTGGCAGGTGGATGCAGCAGGATGACATTCCGAGACATGTGAATCTATTTACCCCCAAAAGCTTATCGCTGTTGCTGGAGCAGCATGGCTTGGAACCTATAAGCTGGGACTACGGAAATAGCATTTACTCCGGTTCACATCGAGGGATGCTTGTCTTTCTTGTCAAAAGGCTTTTGGGAGAGTCTATGGATTCCATAGTAGCGCAGCACAGACAGCCAGGCAGGCGAAAAGAATTTTGCGACATGCTCCACGGAAAACCATCGAGATTAATATATTATCTAAGCAGATTAGACAACAAACTAGCTCCCACGATAGACGCCATAGCAACAAGACTCAGAAGAG
Source organism: Maridesulfovibrio sp. (assembly GCF_963666665.1). Classification (NCBI taxonomy): domain Bacteria; kingdom Pseudomonadati; phylum Thermodesulfobacteriota; class Desulfovibrionia; order Desulfovibrionales; family Desulfovibrionaceae; genus Maridesulfovibrio; species Maridesulfovibrio sp. Next base: position 2,455,019 of record NZ_OY762999.1, on the reverse strand, counting down.
GTATGATAATGACATGCATAGCAAAGAAAAAATGAGTACACCAACTATCGCAACACAACACTATACGCACTCACAGACATATACAAAAATGTCTCTTTGCTAAGTATCTTTAATTAGCACACAAGCTCCTGTAGAAAGAGAAATTACACTTTCGGGCTTGTCCGCCATAAATTCATTAATTGCTTTTGTGCATCCTGGACAAGTTCCAACACCGTAATCATCGCACACAAGTACTCCGCCAGGATTCAATCTTGGATAAAAGAAACGTATGCTTTGCAGGGTGGGGGCATAAAGATCTACGTCAATATGTACAAATGAAAATTTCAAATCCTCAACTTTATGAAAATGATCTGGAATCCAACCTTTGTAAACAGATATATTTTCAACGAATTCCTGGAGATTCTCCATCAACTCCACTTCAGAAGCTTGAAGCGCATTTTTTTCCCAATGTCCCCCATCAAATTCGTTGGGTTCCGACAATCCCTCAAATGAATCAAATATATGGTGATGACGATTACTTCCAGCTTCTTTATTTTCTTTACAGATCAGGTAGGACGAGGAACCTCTGTATGCGCCGCATTCCGCAGTATCTCCAGGGACAGCATGAGCAAACTTCATAAACTGCAACATGTTCCACCGTCTATCTGAATTCATCAGCCAGTCTTCACCCATTGCACTTAAATAATTGCAAAATTCCTCATCATTCCACCAATCAACATGTGGAGATTTAAAACGATATTCAGGACAAAAAATCTTACCGCAAGCCAACAGCCATCGAAATTTATCTTGTAGTGACTTTGGAGGATATGGCAAATAATGCTGCGGAATATCCGCAGGTAATTTTTCGAATTCTTCCTGTACTACCTTATATAGCTTTTCAAACATAAATCCCCCAATTTTTCTAAATTTTAATATAAATTAGTTATTTTTAAACACTGCAGCAAGAAACGTCAATCCTATAGCTAGTCAGTCCTGAAAAAGCTGTTTCAACAGCTATTCAAAATTTGCAGCAAGTCACAGCCTTGAGTTGACGATCGAAAAGTGTGGCAGGATCAAAGAGAGCAAAAAACTCTTCCAACTGCCGCATCCACGCCTTTGAGGTCGCACCGGGCCATTCTACGGTCGTGTTTGAGATGGCCTATGATCGGCTTGATGGCGGCACGGCGAGGAAAATGGTGTCGGGCCTTCTGTCGCTGATACTGTGAGTCGTTTTTCTTGGGAGGCTTGGAAGTCAGGATTTGTACATCTCCGACTTGCTTTAAACCTCTGTTGCCACGGTCACAGATTGCTACTGATGGACAGGTTTCAGTGATGCTCCAATACTGTGTTAGTACGGTAGTCCCCCCATTTATAGGGGGGCTGAAAAGTAGAGGCTATGCAGCCATTCTCAGTTTTTGCATCGGGGTGATGCCGCCAATGCCCATATTGGGGCGTTCATTATTGTATGTCCAGAGCCATTTGGTTGCGTAGCCTTGCACTTCTTGGATGCTTTCAAACATGTAGTGGCTCAACCAGTCGTACCGCACGGTCCGATTGAAGCGTTCAACATACGCATTCTGTTGCGGTTTTCCCGGTTGGATATATTCAAGTCGTATATTTTCTTTTTCTGCCCACGATAGCAGTCTGTTGCTGATATACTCAGGACCGTTATTGCACCTTATTGCATTGGGCTTACCGCGCCATTCGATAATCTGATTCAACGTTCGAACAACACGATCCGCAGGCAATGACAGATCTACTTCAATGCTCAAGCCTTCACGATTATAATCATCGATCACGTTCAACAAACCAAAACTGCGCCCATCTTCCAATTGGTCATGCATAAAATCCATGGACCAAATTTGATTAGCAGCTTCGGGCTGCGATAATGACTCCGGCTTTTCTCGCACGAGCCGTTTCTTAGGCTTAATGCACATGTTAAGCTCAAGCTCTCGGTAAATTCGATACACACGCTTATTATTGCATGAAAAGCCCTGCACGTTGCGCAGATACAGGAAGCACAATCCAAAGCCCCAGTTGCGTTGATTGTGCGTCAACCGGATCAGCCAGTCAGCAATAAGTTCATTCTCAGCGGATAGTTTGGGTTCATACCTGTAGCAAGTTTGGCTGATGTGAAAGGCTTCGCACGCCTGACGGATATTGACTTTTTCTTCCTTTACAGATGCCTTTGCCATCTTGCGCCGACAAGACGGCTTTACCACTTTTTTTCGAGAGCTTCCTTGACGATCTCAGCTTTCAATCGTTCTTCGGCATACATTTTCGTTAGCTGACGATTCTCGCGCTCCAGCTCTTTCATTCGGGCCATCAAGGATGCGTTCATACCGCCGTACTTGGAACGCCACTTGTAGAACGTGGCTCTGCTCATTCCGTGTTCACGGCAAAATTCGGCAACGGGAAGACCGTTTTCGGCCTGCTTCAAAATACTCAAAATCCGACTGTCGCTGTAACGGGACTTTTTCATCTGAATTTCCCCGGTTTTCTTTACGAGAAAATCCTACTTTTCAGAACAATTAATTTTCGGGGGGATTACCGTACCTTCGGCAAATTGTGTACGTCATAAATGTTCGTATCGAAGCTCATCGCGCCGACAATGATACCCGTAGTTTTTGTCACTACCACAGATGCCTTGCGCCCAAACTTATACTACATCATTTCGACCGGTTTTCTAAATAAAAACAATATTTACTGGGCGAAAAAAGTACATTGCGTGGAGGGATTTGTTAATTTATTTCAAGATGGTGTATGTTTTTTAGGGCTGACTAGCTAGAATATTCATACAATTCCCAGACACATTAACCGACTGTGAGGTTTATTCTTCACTCATCAATTAGCAGTTCGAAAAAATCCAGACTTACAAAAATTCTTGTGCCCACAACTCTAACATAAGCAGCCCCCACAAAACATTACCATGCCGCCCTTTACCGGAAGAATGATCATTTATCATTTTTTCCACAATAGAGGTATTTACCCATGCCCGTTCTCTGGCAGATTTTGACAAGAGACTATCTGCGAGTAACTCCAACAGATCCTGCCTCAACCACTTTGCAATAGGGGCTCCAAAACCTTTTTTGCGTCGATAGACTAAATTTGATGGCAGATATTTTCTAGCCAATTCTTTTACAAGCCACTTCGGTTCAAAACCGACACTAAAACTCCCACAGTTATCCACTTTTGTGCGGCGAATCCTGAACCTTGTTGGCAGGGAAAGCGCAAAATCAGCAACATCATTGTCTAGAAACGGAGAACGCACCTCCAGCGATGATGCCATAGAAGCTATGTCTATTTTCGGCATTAAGGTGCTTGCTAAATAATAATCCAACTCAAAAAGTTGTATACGGTCCAAAGGGGCATTGCTAATGTTCGTGGAAAAATGTTTTAGCATTAAACACAAAGAAAGTGGTGGGGTTGCAGCAGCAATCAGTTCTTGAGAACAGATCCGTTTCTTAGCCTCACCACAGACCCTTGCCCAATGATAATAATATTTGGCTGTCCCTGCATCAATGTCCCACGCCTTCAGAACTTCATCGGTACATCTATTACGCAAATTATGTTTTAATTCATCCATAAAAGCGAGCAGATGAGGATTATCTTTAACTACATCCCCATAAATAAAGGGGTTTAAAAATCTTTCATAACCTCCGAAAAGATCATCCCCTCCATCACCAGAAAGAACAACTGTAACATGCTTTGCTGTAATATCAGCAAGCATCCAGGTCGGAACAGCAGATGAGTCGGCATAGGGTTCACCGTATTGTCGCACTATAGCGGGTAATAAATATTTGATTTTAGGAGATACAACTTCAGAGTGATGTTTCGTTTCATAAATACGTGCAATTTCATCGGCGAATGGCCGCTCATCATATTCCTGGTCATCAAATCCCATGGAAAAACTGCGCATATCTCCATGGTTTCGGCAGGCAATGGCGGTAATTAGAGAACTGTCCACTCCGCCGGAAAGAAAAAGTCCCAGCGGGACCTCACTTTCTAGATGAGTACTAACTGCATTCTGCAGCAGTAGATCCAGCTCTTCCGCGGCTTCTAGATCACTTCCGGAAAATCTATTGCTAAATACAGGAGTCCAGTATCTCCATTTTTTCATGCTCCCGCTTTCCAAAAAAAAGCATTCCCCCGGCCCCAGCTTATTGATCCCTTTGAATGCGCATAATGGAGCCGGAACAGATTGCACTGTCAAATAATGATAAACAGCATTCAGGTCAGGTTCTCTTGTCAGAGTTCTATCTTCAAATAGCGAATTGAGTTCGGAAGAAAAACTCAAGCGTTCACCTTCATGAGAAAAAAATAATGGTTTCTGCCCAAAACGGTCACGCGCCGCAAACAAAGTCTGCGCCCCACTATCCCACACAGCAAAGGCGAACATTCCTGAAAGCATGTTTACACATTTCGGGCCGAATGCAACATACATCTGCAAAAGCACTTCAGTGTCTGAATCTGTGTGAAAGGAATAACCTGTAGCTTCCAGTGAGGAACGCAACTTTCTAAAATTATATATTTCGCCATTAAAAACGATTACATACCTGCCGTCATAACTTCTCATGGGCTGGTTTGCAGCAGAGGAAAGATCAAGAATGGAAAGTCTGGAATGCCCTAAAGAGGCAGGACCTTGGCCCCAAATATTCTGATTATTCGGCCCCCGGTGGTAGAGCGCAGCAGTCATACGTTTAACAGCCACCAAATCATCGACACTGCTCCCACCCGAGTAATCAATTATTCCACAGATACCGCACATGTAATCCTCTTAAAAAAACTTTTCCCAATTCAACATTATCTTATCGGGATGGAAACGCTCACAAACGCTTTTCGCCTCCCGTGCCATGGAGAAGCGCAAAGCATCGTTCCCAAGAATTTTTTTGGCAGATTGCTGTAAAGCATGTTCGTCTCCGGGTGGAATCAGAATGCCGTCAACTCCGTCCCGTATAATTTCCCGGGGACCTGTGAGACAGTCATAACTAAGAACCGGACAGCCCGAAGCCATACTCTCCAGCAGGACATTGGGAAATCCTTCGAATTTTGATGTGAGAACAAATAGTTCTGCCTGTTCAAAGATCCCTTTCAAATCTTCCAAAGCCCCGGGCATGTGCACTCGATCCTCAAGCCCTTCAGCACAAACCAATGCCTCCAGTTCCTCCCTTAAACTACCTTCGCCAAGAACTAAAGCATTTATTTCCGGGAAATCCAAGACTAACACGCTAAAAAGCCTTATAAAATGGTCTATGCGTTTTTCGCATTCCAGACGTCCGGCAGTAACAAGAAAACGGGAATCGGGAAGTAGATTTGATCCGTGAACAAAATTATTTTCAACGAAGGTCTCGGAACAATAGCTTTCTGAAACAGGATTAGGGATAACAGACATTTTTTCTTCTGTAAGTATATTGCGTCCCCAAAAATCACGACCTGTTTCAGTCTGAAGGACGACCTTGTGGGCTTGAGGATAAACCTGACACCTTAATTTCTCTTCTCTCTCAGGAAAAGGATTTGAAGGAGGGTAGGATCTTTCTGAAACAACGGTACGGCAAGGGAGATCTTTGGTTGCCAAAATTGTGCGCAAGTTCATCCGGGTCAGAAAACTTATGACTGGCAAAGGGCGTGCAACGGAGGAAGCCAGACAAAACTCAATCGCCTTTCTCAGACAAGCTATATTATAATTTTCTTCTGTCCAAACGGTTTCGGCAGGAACGGCTTCTTCATAATCATCCAGCCCCAGCCAGATTATACGACTATCCAGTTCATAGTCCTGAACATCTTTATGGAAGGTAATTAGATAAACTTTTACCCCTCTCGCAGCCCACCAGTTAGCCATGTTCACCATGCATCGCTCAGCCCCGCCAAAACAAAGAACAGGTAGAACAAGAACAACAGTATTCAGAGCTGAGTCAATAAAGTTTTTCTTCAAGAATCTTCCCTGTAGAGAATTGAATGGGAGTTTACTTGGAAAAATCCTGACAGGCTTTAATAAATGGGGATTTATCCTGGACAAAATTCTGTTTCCCTTCGAGGACTGCCTCAAGTAAATTTGTCCACATTCCCATTACAAAGTCAGGGTTACATTTTTTACAAATCTTTTTTGCTTCAGCTCCCATCTGTGCAGCTTTGTCAGGATTATCAAGCATAAACAGAATATTTTTGAGCAGAGCTTCGGTATCTTCAAGGGGAACCAGTTGGCCGTTTTTTCCGGGTTCAATCATGAATCCCGGACCGGATGGACAATCAAAGCTGACTACGGGAAGTCCTATGGCCATGGATTCGACCAGCGCATTTGGAAAACCTTCGAAACGTGAAGGGAAAACGAACAAAGAAGCATGCTGGATTATGGAATGGGGATTTTTAATAAATCCAGGCATAAAAACTTTATCGGCAATTCCAAGTATTTCAGCCTGTAACTCAAGATCTTTCCTGTTTTCCCCTTCTCCCAGAATAACAAGTGAATATTCGGGCCAGCGCGTAAAAACCTCAGGCATAACTTTCAACAACAGGTCAAAGCCTTTCTGGGGATGAAGTCGCCCCATACAACAAATGAACTTGTCGGGAAGCCACTCCGGTTTTTCATCTCCGCCGATATCCAGCGGCAGAACCGGATTATGAATGACATGAACTTTATGAGAAGCAAGAAACTTGTCAGCCCATTCTTTTTTGACGTTGCTTGTCAAAACAGTGACAGCATCAGCACAGGGATAACACATTCGCATCAATGCCTTCTTCAACAGGCCGTAATTTTGGGTGTGGGGATCTATCCGTTCGGCAATAACAACCTTAACCCCTATCGAGCGGGTTGCAACAATAACCGGAATATTTGTCCTGTCCATAAAACTGACAACCAGATCATTGCCTTCTTCAACAATAGCCTTCCGTAATGAACTGATACGCCAAGGAAATCCAAGTAGTTGAGCCAATGATAGGTTTGGTTTAAGCCAGACCCGCCTAACCCTAGGATCAACAGGATATGCATCCGTTTCGGGTGAAACAGAGGTAATAATAGTAACAGAAATTCCCATGGCGACCCAATAATTGGCCATTGTACTCATGACACGTTCGGCACCGCCCCCCATCAATGAGCGGATAATCATCGTGATACCTTTCAAACGCATAGCTTTCTCCCAAGTGGAGTTTTCCATATTGTGCACTTGTGACTAAAGGTGCATTATTTCCCTGCTACAAACCACACAAAAAGAAATACAAAATACATGCCAACAAATCAAGTTCTTAGAATTTTCTTATGCGCAAAAGATATCAATTTGACAGAAAGACTACCTCTTCTTAAGCACACAGGGCCAACTTTCCTAGCCCACTCCGGGCATTAAGATTGCCGCAGGATTAGGGACCGCACCGTAAGTGTCTTGGCGGTCCTATCTATTTATATTTTTTGAAATTTTGCATACTCATTCATCAAGCCCAAAGGAGTGTTTATGTCAGAAAATATTGGAAGCAGGTCGAATAATGAAAAGTATTGGCAGAAACTGGTGAACAACTGGCGCGAAAGCGTCCTGAGCCAAGCTGAATTCAGCAAACAGGCTAATATTTCTGAGCGGGTGCTTGGTTGCTGGAAGCGGAAGTTTGAACGCAAGCAGGTTCCCGGCGAAAAATCCCATACAGTGGTTGCTGTTCCCATCGAGCGAAATACCTCCCCAAAACAGAATTCGCAGCTAATCATTATTCATGCATGGCACAGATTACGTATCAATCGTGTCCGGTTAAGCTGGAATAAAAACGTCCAAAAACTCCTCAAAAAATGTTATGTAATTTGAGGTTAAATAATGAAAAACAAAGGAGAGTTTGGACGTACTTATAGTGACACAATTCTTTCCCAACTGCTACAGCTGATACCTAGACATGTTTTTGAAGCCGTGGAGCGGGAGCATCCGAGTGCAAGAAAGGCTCGTGTTTTTACCCGCTGGGCTCAGTTTGTTATTTGGCCGTAGGCCTTCCATGCGTGACGGAATCCGTAATTTTGATGCAATTTATTAGCAATTCTACCACCTCGGGGTCAATAAGATATCACGTTCAACCTTCTCTGATGCTAACAACAAACGTCCTGCTGATTTCTTCGAGACGTTGCTCGGTGAGATGTACAAACGGTGCAAAATGTTCATCTCGGTGCGTTTTTGGATAGCGATGCTTACGCTTTGTTTGAGATTTCATCCCTTCGGCTGCGAGTACGCGCCTTTTTAATTTTGCTATATTTTTTAGCCCATTGCCGGATGATCATGAACTGCATCCAAGCTGCTCCGCAGCTTCGTTGTATGAATATCCAAGTTCGGTGACCAGCTTAACGGCAGACTTCTTAAATTCTTCTGAATACTTTCGGTTACTCATGACTGTCTCCATGAGCTGACCTTAACTTCTCAGAGACTATCCGTCATCTATAGGGTACTTCACAGGGAGATGGACCCGCTAAGAATTCTCTTGCTCCACTGAAAGGATAGATTGCTTGTTTTTTGTTGAAAAGGAAACAATCTGGTCTTCAATAAGGGGAACCACCCACAGCCGCAAATCCTGGAAAATCACCAAAACAAGTTTTCAATAGATTGAATTAATTCAATTATTTAAATGGTTGGACGACTGTCTCCGTCAATGGCATTCAAGAGGCCAAGAGTTCAATTCTCTTCAGCTCCACCAGATATTTCAAGGACTTACAGTGAAAATTGTAGGTCCTTTTTTCGTTTGGGTAACCGGGCGGGGAACATTTGTGGTTCACCGTGTTGGTGATTTTGGGTGGTGTTTAAAATAATAACAGCCAGCCCCTTTAGAGAGGGGCTGGCGTACTAAAGTAAGTCTATGTCAAAGACTGGGTGCTTTGTTTCTTCCACTGACGGAGTTCAATGATTAGGCCATCAGGATCTTGAATCTCAGCGCGTAAGACTTCACCCAGATCAGCGGGCCCCCATGTGATAGGAATCTTTTTGCTTTCCATATAGGCGACGGCCTTGGACATATCCTCAACCTCTAAGGCCAGTGCTCGGTAGCCGACTTTCCACGGAGCTTCCGACTTTGGCTCCGGGTTGTCTATCGACATGATTTCGATGACCGTATCGCCCAATTTAAGATAGATAACTTCTTTCATTGGCGGCATATTTATTTCATTTCGACTCTGAATCTTAAATCCGATGATATCGACATAGAAGTTAATAGTTCTTTCTGCATCTGTCGGCACTATTTCTACATGATCAATTCTTTTAAACATATTTAATTCTCCTTTGATGGTTTACATCTAATATTTAGATATCACCGCCATTCATTACGGTTGATAATTCTTCTATTTTGTTATTCTTGATCCGGTAATTGTATATTGCCTCAAGGTCTTTAAATACCTTCACTATGGTGTAGAGCCCCTGCAGTTGAGCCATGTCTGCTCCAGCCATAGCCGCACCTTGTCGGGCCCGTCTGCCGGCATACATGTACAGATACTGCTTAAGCTGCAGGAATCCATCACTAAGAGGGTCTTTCCCTAAGAGATTTTTCTCAGCAAGTTCTTTATTCATTTCGGCAGTTTTATCCCAATATACATTGTAAAGATTGATTGTTTCGTCCCGAATTTCAAAAGCTACGTTTGAATGAAGAGAGCTGTGACAACCTTTGCAAGCCTTTCTCATCTCCTTGTCGCCCTTTAGTCCGTCTCCACGTTCACCTGTGCGTTTTTCTGTGCGTGGAGCCCAGAGATTCCAAGTAAGACGTTCATTTATGTTATGGGTGGTGGAAAGTTCACCGATTCCGCTCATATGACAGACCGCGCATGTGGGAGCATCGTAATCGCCGGGTTCCCAGGTTTCCGGGGCTGCCTCAAAGTTCCATTCTTCGCCGTGTACGCTGAAGAGCTGTCCGTGCTTGGAGGCCTCGTATATTTCGATCTGAGGATGATCCGGTCCCAGATGACAGCTTCCACATGCTTCAGGTTTACGGGCCTCTGCTACAGAAAATTCGTGGCGGGTATGACAGGTCCCGCAGTTGCCAAGCGAACCATCCGGGTAGCGGGTGCTGTGACCTCCCGGCCAGGTCATGTTGATAGGCTTGTTGTCTGGACCCAGTTCTACATTTGCTCCATGACATGCCTGACATGAATTGCGGGGGACGATATTAGTTGCTGACCCCGGCTTCACCCCCAATGACTGCGCTCCTTCTTCGTAATATATGAGACGTTTGGTCCAGGGGGTATCATTAATGATTTTATTGGATAGTTCTGCATGTGATGATTTTAGAAACTGTTCCACTTCACGGGGATGGCAGCGACCACAGGTGGACGATGAGACCATGGGGGATGTATAAATATCCGTACCACGCAATCCTTCGCACTGGGAGGCCATGGGTGAGTCCTTTTCCACCACATGACAATCATAGCAGGAAATGGAGGCATGTCCCATTTTGCCGTTCTTCCAGTTCTCGACAATTCCGGGAGTTTTTTGAGAGTGGCATTCAATGCAGTTTTTTGCTTCTTCCGTGTATCCCCTGTTCACGACGAGCGCTTTGTGTTGAAGTTTAAGGCCATCGGTCTGTGTTTGCTCAGCATGAGCCGTTCCGATCATAATAAAACTGAAGGTGCTCAGTATTAATAGGGTTATCCTTAAAGTTTTCATCCTACCTCCTCCTTTAATGGGTGGGTGAATCCAATGTCAGAGCGGCCTTGACGTATTCTGCCGGGCACATCTGCTTCCATTGTTATCCTCCAAAGTAATTACGGACTTCTGTTTTGAGGTTTTTGTGGCCAACGTGCTTGTGGCAATCCACGCAACGTTTATCCAGATCGCCCAGCAGATATTCTCTGTGAGCGAGAATGCCTGCCGTACGCATGCCTTGCGGGGTGAGGTTTTGATGACAAGCCCGACAGGAGGAATCATAAGTAAATTCCCTTCTGGCCTCGGCACGCCTCACCCAATCATATTCGTATGGGTCGATGATCAGGTTGTTAATGATGTCCCGCGCGCCGGTGTATGCCTTGGTAGTGACATAGTTGATCAAACCGTCATGGGGCAGGTGGCAATCCGTACACTGTGCGGCCAGTCCTTTAGCATTACGCATGCCGTGTTTGGAGTTTTTCCAGGCACTGCGAAAAGGTTTCATGGCATGGCAACTTACACAGAAAGTATCTTTGTTCGTCGCTGCAATCATGTACCCTGAAGCGAGCATTGCGCCTGTTGCTAGAACAAACCCGGTTAGAATCCCTAAAACCAGAATTCGATTTTTATTTTTCGGTGAGTTGGTCTGTGTCATTTTGCACCCTGATGCTTTATCGGTCTGAAGAACCGAAGCTTATACTAAGGTTCACCTGTGAACACGGGGCTTGTCGCCATGCGTGTTGAACGTCCTCTAAATTCATTCAGAATCAATATTAAGCTGAGTACCGGGGATAAAAAATAACATTTGTTGTTTTTTGAAAGAGGAATTATATTTTATGTATTGGAGGGAGCGGGAAGCGCGTAGCGCAATAAATGTTGTGGAGGGGGGATGAGAGAAGACCGTTATAATTTTTCAGAAAGTTCAAAGGAAAATTTCCTGATAGAGGGGATGAACTCCTGCTGGTCAGAGGTAACTCATTTGGCAAGCTTGCAGTCGTTTTCCAAAGGGCAGGTAGTTGATCAGGCCGATGATGGAATGTATCTGATGAAGGAAGGGTGTATCAGCTACAGTGTCTATTTACGTGGCGGTGAAAGGCGTATCTTGTATTTTGTGGGGCGGGATTCCCTGTTCAATGAGGCCGGGAGTATGATCAAACTGAAAGGGCGTGTCTCATTCGAATTTCTTGCGGACACCCAAGTGTATGTTTTCCCCCCAAATCTCTTTATGGATGTGGATTTTGTCCGGACATATCCGGAATTAAGCATTAACCTCTCGCAATATATAATTTTCAAGAGGATATATCTCAGCCACTTTGTTGCCAACCTATCCAATAACAAACCGATTACGCGGGTGGCTGAGCTCCTTTTGCAGTTACATGAGAACAATGCTGGGATTTATTTGAGTCATTTGGATATCAGTAGTTTTCTAGGAATTCATCTGATGACGATTTCTAGGGCTTTGGCTGAGCTTCGCAAAGAGAATATTATCGGTAAGATAACCAAGAATAAGTTTGAAATATTTTCCCCTGAGCGGTTAGCTGAGTATGCGGATTGGTAAGAAGGGGTGTAGCGAAAGATGAGCCACCCACCCCCGCAAAACCCGGAAAATTCCAAAAACCTGTTCCCAAGGGTTAAAATTAATCCAAGTATTTCAAGCGTTGGAGAACGGGCACCCCGCATGGCATTCAAGAGGCCAGGAGTTCAATTCTCCTCAGCTCCACCAGATATTTCAAGGAGTTACGACAATAGTTGTAAGTCCTTTTTTCGTTTGGGGAACCGGGCGGGGAACATTTGTGGTTCACCTGTTTGGTGATTTTGGGAGTCAAAGACTTTGGGTGTAGGTGTCATTTCACTATCGCGGCTCTTGTCTCGTCTTACGGGGCACAAACAACCAATGGGCGGACCCCCATTTCTTGGCAAACTCCCATGAAAGAGGACAAAATCCAAAAGAGTTGAGTATAGTGTGGGCGGCGTTCGATCCCAGTCTTTAAATCAACAAGTATTTTTTGGAGTTTAGATTTTGATATGAAGTCAGCTACAATAACCATTTGCCGTACGGTATTGGGGTAGGAACTGATTTCTTCAAATGAGCGAACTATATCGCCTGAATTTTTACGTATTCTACTAATTTTGGTTGTTATCTTATTAGCATTGAATGGTTCTGCCCATTTATGTGTTATTTTTTTCTTAAATTCTTCGGTGTCAATAAAAATGCGACCTATATTTTTCTGAGCTTGCCCGATGACATCTTGTAGTTGTGATGCACTTGATGACGTTCCATGTTTATGTTTCGATATGTAAAATGATATCTCAGGATTACTTCCGCCACCACGCTTGAAGCCTATGTGGTCAGCCCATTCATCTCCCAAGTCATCGCAAATAAGGAAGTCATCCTTGGAGTATATGTTCTCTACGAAGTAGAATAGGGACTCACTGTGAAATTCGGTAGAGTGTTCGGTAAGGTGTTTAAAACCTTTTTCAGATTTGACGTTTACTAGAGAATCATCAGTGATGAATGAACTAAGAAGTCCTTCTATGTCTCTCAGTATTTTAGTGTCTTGAAATAGGTTGCCATTGCAATACAGCAGTTTGTGGTCATCGAATGAAACATGTAAAGCTCTTTTTTTTCTTAGCAATATGTGTAGTTTTTCTTCTATGAAATCATCCTTGTATATGATGTTTTTTAATATTCCTCCTGTCGCAGTGATTGTTTTTTTATTCAAATTTAGCGAGCAAATATTAAAATCTTCCAATTTTACAGTATAGTCATCCCCATGTTGTTCGACGACAAAGGTGTTTTTGGCTGTAGTGAATAGCCGCTCACGCTGTCTATTTTTTAGTGGGATTATTTTCTCTCCGTCTTTGCACAACCAGTAGAGTTCAGCATTTGGAGAGTTTTTCAAATCTTCTTCGATTTCATTGAGATCAAAAAAAACACCTAACGGTTTTAATTCGTTTCTCTTTTGTTCATATGATATTGGCTCTGCGAAATTTTGTAAGAAATCGTCCAATGTGTGCCCTAATTTGATGTCCGAAACAATGGACATGGTCCATTGAGCAATTTCATCAACACTGGCCTTTTTAGTGTAACTACTTATCCTTGATGAAACTGGGGTTATGGACACGCAGGTGCCATCTGTTCTTTTCTTTAGGTTCTTAGGTATTTGTCTGTTTGTGCCTAAACGGGAGATACTTTTTTTAAGGTTCATGGCTTCAAGCTTTTTGGATCTTACAGCTACTGGTGAAGTATTTAGTGAATTTAGGGTTATGCTTTCATAAGCTGCCTCTTCATGTTGAAAAAGGCTGCATAGTTCTTCATAATTTATTTTTTCAAGATAACCTTTGATGACGGTTGAAATATCGTTAATTTTGTCTTTAAAAATGAATACATATTCGTCATGCTCAATGAGAAGTAGGTAGCCGTGGATTTCATTTTTTATTGGCGTATTCTCTAAAAAAGTCGGCTGGGTTTTAAATTTTACGAGTAAGCAAGACCATTTGTATTCATTTCCGTCGGTACCTCTAATTACTTGTTTTTCGTTAATGATCGGATGACCAACCCTTCCTGAAGATGCAGTGGTAAATAGCTTCGTCAGAAATTTTTTCGTGATACGACTTTTCTTCCTGTATATAGTAGAAGTGTAGGTGATTCGTAGGTTCTCAATTGTTGGCATTATATATCGACCTTCTATGGCTGTGATTGGAGTTGTTATTAGTTGGTTAATTCCATGAAGTGTCTTCTCTTGTCAATTGGTAGGACCGACCTTTGGACAGTTATATGTTCTAGGGTTAAGTACGATTCATTGTTAGCTTATTATTAAACCAACAAAAAATGCCAGCCCCTCCGAAGAAGGACTGGCGCGTTAAGGTTTGGTTGTCGAGTTATTTGATTAAGGAGTGGCAAAACAGGTGAGCTGGGTTGCAAGAGCCTGTTTGTCACCTTCCTGTGCGCCTAGAAGGTCAATTGAACCATCTTTCGGATACCAATACAGTTCGCCACCGTTTAAAAGATGGTAGATGTATCGATTGGCCTGAGTTTCCCAATGACCTTGAACACCGGATTGATCAACGTGGTATTTAAGGTTTGCAGGGGAGCCAAGGTATCTATTCTGGTGATAGTTCTGAGTTTGCATTTCGTTATTTTCATACATATTTTTCATTTTGAATTCCTCTTTTTTAATTATTTCTGGTTTAAATGCGATGCCGAGGACCCTGTCCCCGACATCGTGTTTTCTACAGTTGAGGTAATAAGTTTACAGCACGTATTTTTTCATTTTTCTGGACATGATAGTACTGGTCAGCGGTCATCTTCGTTGAGGCATGGCCTAGTATCGCTGACACAGATGCTAAATCTGCCCCGTTATTAAGTGCTGAGGTTGCATGTAAGTGTCTAATATCATACGTTATAATGCTGTCGGGCAAGCCTGCTCTTTTGCATGCATTTCTAAATCCTTTGCGTATGCTTTTGATCGGCCTACCATTATACTCGACCAAGTACGGTGTGGTCGCGTTTTTCCGATATTTTCTTAGTTTGCTAAGGAATCTATCGGTTACAGGTATTGTCCTCCATGTGTTTGTTTTTGTGGCGAAAACTCGCACTTGTTTATTTTCCCAGTCTACCCATTTCCATTGCAAAGAGAGTAGCTCACTTTCTCCAGTGCGGACCCCAAGATTAAAAGCAATCTCGATAGCCCACGCTACATGCTGTGTGGCATGTTTTATGATTAATTTGAGCTCATCTACCGATAGCGTGGATTGTCTGGGTTTTTCCTTAGCCTTCTTCCATTTTTGTAATGGATTCTGTTCGGTGTATCCTTGGTCTACTCCGAAGTTGAAGATGATCTTCAAGTAAGACATGTAGCGATTACGAGTAGTAGGGGAGTTGTCGGCGTAGCGTGACATCATGAATCTCACAATTTTTTTCTGCGTGAGTCTGTTCACAGGTACAGTTCCCAGTTCAGGGAGTATGTGGTCGTTCATGATGAAGGCGAAGTCTTTGAGCCAACGTCCTGCTTTGCCCTCACACTTCTTCTGATCAATGTATAATTGAGTCAGCTCATCAAGGTACATGTCATCGTGATGAGGATTGATGTTTGCGCCGATTTTCTTCTTCAGCTTGACCTCAAGGTCGAATGCTTCCGCATTTCGTTTGTCTTGAGTTGTTTTGCCAAAGGTTTGGGTTCTCTGTTTTCCGAATTCATCTCTGTATTTGACAAACCATGATCCAGTTTCAGGTCTTCTATGTACACTCATGTTACACCTCCAACTTTTTAAGGCTTCTTTTGTTAGTAAAAGTCCTAATTTTAAAGCAGTTGGGAGTGCTCATCCACGTGTTCAATGTTGAGGCCGCAAATCTATTTCGATTAGGGCCACAACGAGGAACCTGATGTTCTGTTGCAAGGTGTCTGAAATGGTCCGGTGAGTAACCGCAGTATTCGGCGGCGTTTTTGAGATTGTAGAAAGGACCAGTAATTTCAACTTGATTACATAATTGCTGTTTCTCCATTTTGATGTGTATTCCTTGAACCAAAAAGATGATTGGGCAATAGCCTCCCAATGAGGCACCCCGTATGGGTTTGCCTGCTCTTCAAGACGCAGTGAATATCGTGAATAATAATGTCGAAGCTGTGTGCTTCAGTAATAGGTGTCATCCGTCAGGGATGACTTGAAGATTAACTGCCCTGACTTCTGACAGGGTTGGGCTTACGATGATCGTTTCCCGATTCCCAATCTCTGGGAGTGAGTTGTAAGGAAGGATAAAATCTCCCATTGTCTAATCTTCTACGCAAATAGTCTAGAGATAGTCAAGAAGAAATCTAAAAAAACTTTCCACCCCCCGACCCGAAGATCGGGGGGAAGTCCATTACCACTGGACTAACCTACTTTTGTAGGACCTTTTGTGTGTGCTGTGCACGAACCCAATCAAAAGTGTGCGGACAACCAGAAGCCCTCCATTCATTATTGCAAATGCAAAATGAAACCCATCCGGTATGTTGTTGAGCCCTAACCCTTCTGGAGTCCACTTTTGATATGGCTCACATATATGGAATTTCTCTATATAAAAGCTGATTATACAAATCCAATGACAACAAAACGTTCGTTTTCTTTTACACTTTTTAAGCGCAAATCTTAAAATAAAACGTGCCTTTTCTTTTACTGTTATCGTAAAATTAAATTGGTTTTGGGGTTTTATTTTACACTGAAGAAAACGGAGCAGATTATGACCAAAGTAGTTGCCTATATGCGCGTCAGCACTCACAAGCAGGACACCGAGAATCAGGAACTGGAAATTCTTAGATATGCCAGCAGCAACGACATGAATATCGACCACTGGTTCAAGTTGGAAATATCTTCTCGGAAGTCCTTGAGGGACCGCCGCATCGATGAGTTGATGGATATGTTGGCATCTGGCGATACCTTAATCGTGTCGGAGCTTTCTCGACTCGGTAGGTCTCTTTCCCAGATTGTGGCTATCGTGGATGAACTGATAGAAAGGAATGTGACGTTCATTGCTATCAAGCAAAACATGATCCTTGATGGCAAAAACGATATGACTGCCAAAATCCAGATTGCTATGTTCGGTGTACTCGCTGAAATCGAAAGAGACCTTATCAGTGACCGTACTCGTTCTGGTCTGGCTCGTGCAAAGGCTAACGGCAAAACGCTTGGTCGTCCGAAAAGTTCTCAGTCTTCAATATTGGATGAAAAAAAGAATGAAATAGCAGAGATGTTGGAGAAAGGAATTTCAAAGGCCTCCGTAGCCAAGGTCATGGGGGTGTCAGGCCCTGCCCTTCATTATTTTTTGAAAACTCGACAAATTGCGCGATAACCTTATCATTCGCAAAAAAACCGTACCCCATTGGTAAGCACGGTTTTCTTTGAAGACTACTTCTTTGCATCAGCGTCTTCTTTCTTTACTGCTCCCGCAGGATTTTCAGTATTTTCCTTGTTTTCCGATACCACCTTCTTGAGAATGATCTTGCTACCGTCAACGATTTCAATATTGAATCGATCTTCATACTTGAATTCTCCCTTGAGCATGTTCTTGGTCAGGCGCACCTCACCTTTGAAATTCACCATGGGCAATTTCCTGTTGCCCTGCTTATACAGGCCCGGAACTTCGTAGAACTTACGATCCTCATTACAAAGACGCATGATGTGCTGACGCAGAGATTGTTTTGAAGCTATACCAAGCTTCTCCTGAATCTGATCTGCATTCAGCTTATCATCAACGATCATTTTACGAAGTTCATCAGCATTGTACTTGCTTTCGAACATTGCCTTGCCAGTGCCAGATGTATCCTTTTTAACCATGCCTACCTCCGTTTATTGGCGTTTCTTCTTTTATTTCTATATGTTGAGGTAGAAAGTTAAAATTTTAAGCTGTTTTTTCAGCAAAAAGGCAAGAAATCGCCCATAATTGGGGTTATCCTGCGAGTTTTATGTTTTGGGTATGGGAAGGTTAGAAAAAATGTTTACTGCGAGGATATGGGGTGTTTTGTCGATAGAATTTTTATGAATTTCAGTATCATACAGCCGAGGACCCTGTAAGAAGCAGGTTGGAGAGCAGTTTTACCTGAACACCAGTTGTGAAAACTGAAAAATTATTCCCTTACATGGAAAGAAGGTAAGCTGATTTCGATAACTGATCTTCAAGGAAGGACTCGGTGACCAAATAAAAATATGTATGCATCGGGAGAGGCTGCCAGCCACCATTGAAATTGCAATTTCTGCTACTCCGAAATTCACAGCAGGAATTTATAGCTGGCGGTCTCATCTTCCATGATGGACATTTTCTGAGGGACCTCGGCGTTTGTCCTTCAATAATATATATGCATTGAAGAAGGAGGGTGGGTAGCCCTCCGATTTTTTACCGACAGTATGGACATTAAAAAAATGTGGGAAATGTGACCACCAGAGATGTCCTGCCCATATTGGCTACATTTTTTTTACCCCTTCGGGGTTTGGAGTGAAAGGAGGGCAGATCTTTTTGAAATACTTTTTGCTCTGTATTGATACTGAATAAATGTGGGAAATGTGGTCAATTGCATCTATATTTTGAATTATTTTTATTTTGCGTTGACGAGTTGCTCTTCAGTGTTATCTGTTTAGAATGAAGAAAAATACAAATAAAGAATACAAAACAGATGTTGAGGTGTATGCAGATATTCCAGATCTAGAAAGTTTGCAAGAATATGATAATTATATAGCCAAGAATCCATTTTCAGAATCAGAAAATATCAAATGCGACTTATCTTTAGATTTTGTAAGACTTTATACCTACTCAGAAGATCTAAATATTTGTCAAACAGATCATTTTTTAAGACTATTAAATATATCTTCATATAAAATTAATAGAGGTCGCGGTAGCTTCGATATAAATATCAATGAACACCAATTTAAAGGCTATTTTTGTAAATGCTACAAAGAACGTTGCTACTTTGGGTTATTACTAAAAGTATTTCAACCAAACAGAGAAGTACTTGATAGTATTGTTAACCTCCTTAATTGTAGATACCTTATCAGTAAGGTTGAATTTACTGCCGACCTCTATTCTGATAATATTACGGCCCTTTTTGGTCTCATCAAGAACACACTGACATTGAAGTGGCCCGGTCAAAATTTTCGATATGATGCTGGGACTGTTTATCTGAATAATGTGCGTGAGAGTCGAACAATGGGCGGGCGAGCATACGTGAAGGAAAAAGACGAGGATTTTTCAGCTAGGGTAGAGATCGTTGCTAAACGTCCATACTTTAAAAAAAATAAGATAAATTCGCTTGAGCAACTTTATAACATCACAGGCGATCAAATCTATTCTAGGTTTGCTTTCAAAGAAGTAAAAACAGCGACAGTTGATCGGAAAGCAAAAAAAGTTGCCGCGAGAGACTTCCCTAAAGTCGTGGGCGAGATCAAAATTGCGGACTTCTGGGTAATGGCGACCAATGCTGCTGTCAGTCACACTCTTCGTGATGGGGTGGCTGATATGGGTAGAGTTCTCCGCGCGATGCTGGGCAAAGGAGTCTATATGCAATATAGTCCTTTTCACCAATCATTTTTTAAGGCTGTCGAAGGAAAAACTTTTATATAATTCAATCAGGTTTTTGACATGCGCGGAAAAGAAATACCCCGATAGGATAATGGGCTCATCCTATCGGGGTAATTTTTTAGAGTATCAGGTTGAGGTCTAGATGCAGGTAGTATTTTTTTACCCCATTAATCATTTTTCTAGTTTCTATTGTTTTGGGGGCACGTTTCTTGACCTTGCCAGCATCGTTTAATTCTTTGTGAATCTTCTTCTTTTTCAAAGCTGCCCCACCAAACGTAGAGAACATTGATTCTTGATAGACAGCATAGGCTTTGTCAGGGATGAGGTACATGTTTTGCTTTTCTACAAAACCCACCTGTTCTCCTTGTGGCTGCCATTGATTATTGGTGTCGTCTGTGCGCACCCAGCCATATTTTTCAGGATTGACAGGAGTGTTACCATCAAGGTTTACGAGGTGGCATTTATTGCTAGCTAATGCTTGTTTAAGAGCAAAAATATATTGTTCAGCGTCACCATCGATAAGATATTTCTGCTGTTTCTTTGCTAGCTGGATCAAAGCATCATTGGCTTTTGCCGTCAGCTGCGCCACCTCTTCCTCGGTAATGACATCATAGTCGAAGGCATACTCAAGGAAGAATTCAAAGGTAGCCATGAATTCAGCAATATTACCCGGTACTCTATGGTGCAGTGATGACAGGAAGCCAAACTCATCGCAAAGTTCAACCTGACGAGACTCAAACTTTTCTACGATTGCATCGCCTTTGCTGATTAACCATTGAATAAAACCGGAACCACATGCAACGAAGGAGCCATCTTTAGCTGCCTGTTTGCATTTATTCAGTGCTGTACCGTCAAGAGTGTCTTTATCAAATTGGAGAATTAAAACTCTCGCAGCTAAGGATTCCCCTACTATAGGTTGTTCCCCTGTAGCGACAATTAACCCACGAGGTTCTTGGCTTTGGGCTAGGCAAGTACTTTTAGTCTGTCCATTTGCCTGTGTTCGGAACAAGATCTCATCTTTTCTGTTCAATTCCTTCTTGTTTCCATTTTTTTCAACGCGATCATCAACAACTGTCACCACCGAATGCGTGTTTCCAACAAGCTTGCTCAAGTATGGTTCTGAACTGGTGTAGGAGGCGGTGGGCTGATAGTAGTTGGGGCCTTTTTGGAAAAAACCTAGAATGAACCCTGCAGAAGTGCTTTTGCCTGTGCCACTTTTTCCATGCATATAAAGAGAACAGCTGGATCGGGATAATCCCGCTAGGATACCTCGAAAGGGGGCTATGAGGATTGGTATTGAAATATCCAATGGAGCTAAACTGAGTATATCGAGAGTAGCGTCTATTCCGTCAGATATTTCAGTTTTGGATGAGATGTATAGATTTGAACAATTATTGAATGGTCCACCGCTCAAGTCAGTTTTCACATGAGTAATATACCCCTCATAGTCAAAAGCCCCTTTACTGCTAAGGTAGCATTCCTTGCCATCAATTACCGTGAACCCGGTTCTTTCATATACCTTTTCGACGGTTATAGCGTCGGAGGGACTTAATTCTAGTATAGCATCGCGTATAACCTTGTAGCTGCCACTGTATTTTCCCCTTGTGCCAATGTAATTGCCCAGCCATCTTTTGTCTTCAAGCTCGTTTGCGGTGATCTCTACAATTTTTGTGTTGTCACTATTCTCAAAATAGATCTTTATAACATATGAGCGTGTCAGCTTTCCACTTGCTGAATAGCGTTCTCTTTCTATAAGTATTTCTGCTATAAATGCGGTAAGTTTTTTTTCATCAAGTTCTCCCTTATTTTCAACGTTGCGGTAGTATGCGTTGTTACGGATAAAGACTCCTTCTTTAGAGTCGGTGGAGGCATTGGTTAATGTCTCATCTGAAGCTGTGATAGTAGCAATGACGGCTTGTTTGTAATTTTCAATACTGGCTCCTTGGCCTACAATCTTTGCACATATACGGTTAAAAGCATTTTCATCGTGAGCTAGGAGATTGGCACCGGCAGAAACCATGCCATCATCAAAGGTGAAGTCTCCGTCGTGACAATTTTTGACTATCTTTGCCTCTAAACCTAATTCAATTATTTCAAGATCAGGTGTTGTTCGAGATATTTGTTTTTTGGGGGAGACAGGGGACGTTGGATAATTCATGCGACCTCCTTGTTATGTCGCTTGTTTTCGTGCTGGAGTTGGGAGAGGGCAGACCACGAGAGTCATGCCCTTTTTTGCTATTTGTGCGGTTCAGTTAATATTCAAGGCATGCAGCAAGGTCTTTCGCAGCAACAAACACATCGTTTCCTGTCGAAAACACGGGATAGCCCTGCTCAAGAGTGCTTCCAACTACAGATTTGCTATCAACGCCAACTAGTTCAGCATAATAGTCAACGTTTAAAAGAGCTGAGGTTTGGGCGAGAGTGAATTTTTCTGACCGAATTGCGATGTCATGGAGGTCGAGTATGCGATACGTGGCTTCAAGCATATCGGTTCCCTCACTGATCGATTTATCGATGTATGGAATCAGTTCACAAGTGACGTTGCTTTGACCAAGGTTGCACAGAGGAATCGATTTATTCTTGAGCGTTGAATTGACATCTTCACAAGTGGCGAAAATATCTTCTTCGTATGAATAGAGAGGACAGTCAGCCTGCGCTAGTTCGGCAGTGAGAGTGTTAGGGGATATATGAAGTTTATTTGCGATCTCGTTGATACGGACCATCTGGGTTGTTCTACCGACATTTTTGCCGTTGCGTTCGGCTACGACAGGGAAGGTTGTGTCCGGGAATTCAATGAAATGTATATTAGTCATAATAGACCTCTTTCTTTTATATTATTAGATGTTTATGCTTTTTTTGCTGCAGCATGTTTATAGGTGTACGCAAGCGATGGAATGAGTTAAAGCACAAAGTGCTGGCCTCAATTTATGGTTTTGTTTTTTTGAGCGGTGCACTTTTTTTTATGTCAAAATTATAGGCGGTTGTGATTGTGGCTAAATTCGATACTGAGAGAATAAGGACACTTGAAGAGGTCCTCCGTCGGTTGCTTTTGCTATATTCCATAACAAAAGGGAGAGATTGGGAGGCTTGTTTAGGCGACTTCTGGGATAGGGAAGATCGATTTATTTCAAAATATTCGTACCATCATACTGAATTTGATGAACCTGCTACTGATTCTGATTTAGCTATGGATTACCTTATGGGATTAGATGATTTTGAAGATATTAAGTTGCCCCTTGAAGAGATAAAATCTGTGTTTAGACCTATTTTTGGTGAGGTCAGTGATTTCATAACTCCCGAAGAAATTCAGCGAATGTCGCAGGTAGGGGAAGACTCAAGTAGCTATTGTGATCCAGATTTTTTTGATGCTTTTACTGAAAACGACGTCGTAGCGCAGCCCGGCTTTTCCTTAAATTCTCCATTTGAGCAAGACGGTGACGATTTATTTCTATTTTTGGGAGCGGGTAATGCTGGAACTTTGCGCGAAGACTTAGCTGATGGGGTTTCAAAAATACCAATTCTGATCACTCCTCGCTCTCTGAATGTCTTTAACAAAATAATGAGCGATTTTAGGCAGGACCTAATTAGAATGAGCGATTTTGGGATAAATATCGTGGAACGAAAATCTGAATCAATAGAAACATCAGTCTATAGAAAGACGTTTAGTTTTTTTAGTTCCAAAAGATACTACAAAAAAAGATATATATATACTTTGGCTATAAATTTTCAGAATATGAAAGGGGATGATACAAATATATTTGGCACGTCACAGTATCTACCTATTAGAGATTCAAAACCAATATTTCCTACAGTAGATGATGTTTTTAGTGGGGTATGGAGGTCCTTGGCAAGTTTTACAGTCTCTGTGCTAGTTTCATATTTTTATTTATGTAAGACCTATAAAAAAATTAGAGTGTGTTCGAGTTGTCAATCTTTATTCTTACCTAAGAAATATTATGAAGATGGTGGTAAGTACTGTAGCGAATCATGTCGGTATAAATTAAAGATAAATGTTAACGAATTGAAGTGCTATAAAAGACATGTTAAATACTATATGAATCGCATTGATACGGTTAAAGACCATATGCGTAAATACCCTGAGGGGAAATATAAAAATATCTACATACCTGCAATTCCATCGAGTGATATTTGTAAAGTGGATAAATGCCCTGAAGGAGAAGAAAAACCTAACCGTGGCAGATGTGGCGTCTTTATGGACGTATTTAGTGATGTTGCTAAGGCTTACGACGAGATTAAGTTGTGTAGTAAAAGGAACTAGTGTGTCAGAACGTTATATACGATTTCAGGATTTTATATATGGCGATGTAAAAAGAGCCATTCAAATGAATAAAATATATGACAATGTTAAGAGTAATGTTATTGATCCCGACCTTTTCGATTTGTCATTTTGTAGTTATTCTAAGAAAGAATCTGTTCAACGGGCTCTTATTGATGAGGATTTTAAAAAAGTTTTTATCGAGATCGACGAACATTATAGGTTCTTATTCTTTCGTAATAATTTAATGCAGTTTATGATGTATGATGTTTTAACTGATGTGTTTTATGAATGGTATCTATCTCGCCCTAAATACTCCTATTCTATGGATGTTTTAATTATAAAATATATCTTAGAGCATGTCGATAGAGATAAATTGATTTATAAATCTGATTCGCATTCATATAAATTCCCTTTAACTGTATATAGAGGTGTTATTGGTCGTAAGGATCTTAGAGATTACGTATCACATGGTTATAGTTGGACTGCTGATTATGATGTGGCTATCAAATATTCATGGCCTACACTTTGGCCTACTCACAGAGATGCAAATTGTTTTGTATATAAGACAGTTATAAATGAAGATAGTGTTTATTTATATACAAATCATAAAGATGAAAAAGAATTTGTATGCAAAGTTCGGTACGATGCAATTGAGATAGTGCATGATTTTTCTCCTATTTTATGATCGTTTTTACCTTTTACATCTATACAGCTTTATGATCGCATAAATGATTACCCACATTTCCTACATTTTCCCAAGCCACCTACCCAAATGAAAAAATCCCACCCGCAGCATGGCAGGTGGGATTCTATGCCTCTCTAGAAGTAGAAGTATAGGTAGCCTGTCTATTTACCCCCGATCAACATGATAACAGCAAAGATAGCCGCAATTACTAATAGCGGTTTAATCATTTTGATCGCTCCCTTGAGTCCAAAGGGCGCACCACAATTCCAGCATTCTTTACTTTTAAGGGTGTTTTCCGCTTTGCACTGCATACATTGTTTCGTTCTCATCATGATCTCCTTATTTTCAAAAAGTAACTCCAAATCCCACCACAGACAGAAATTGATAAACATAATTCTATCTTTAAATTGAAAAATCAACAAAAAATTCAGTCCTCAGGTTGTTCACACTCTATCTGTGGTGGGTATTTTGTATGGATACTCAAGGAGTTTGCATGGACGACATTTCAAAACAGATAGGCACGCGCATCAGAACATTGCGAAAGAGTCGTGGTCTGACCCAAGAACAGTTGGGGGATGCTGCCGGAATTAGCGATAAATATCTCAGTGAAGTTGAACGTGGGGGCAGCAAGGTTTCTGTTGAAGTTCTCAATAAGGTTGCTGACGGTCTGAAAATATCCCTGCATGACCTATTGGAACTGGATCAGAATACAAGGACTCGTGGCGAAGTTGTTGCTGGCATCACCGATATGCTCGATGGAGCTAGCGATGAGCAGTTGTTGGTCCTTCACCGTGTTGTTAAGGCGATCCTGTTGTAATTTTCCACCTCGGCCCAGATTGCCCACATTTCCCACATTTTTTTAGACCACCTACCTAAGTTCAGAAAAAATCCCATCCGCAGCAAAGCAGGTGGGATTTTTTATCAGTAATCCTCAGGAAGCATGATCGTCAGCACTGGTTCTCCTGAATCTCCGGGGCCGATCACCGCCCAGCATTTCACTTTCTCAAACCTCGGCCCTTCCCCCATCACGAATAGTGGTTCTATTTCTACCATTGATCCGTCCCAACGGTCCTTAGCTGCGAGAAAAGTGAGAAGCAGCACATCATGCAACCGCCCTGTGGTCGACTGACCTTCGCCTTCCAGTCCATCTGGTGGTTCGATGTAGCGGTGGTAGAGGTTCGCCGTAATAGCCACCGGAACTTTGAAGCCCGTTTCTTGGGCCTGTTCAGTTACATCGACCAGCACACCGTCTTCGATAGCTTGCTTGCGGGTGTATGAGTATACCACTTCGAATTCATCTTCTGACATTTAGGACTCCTTTTGCAGTTAATATTTTTAATCAACTTAAAAGTTTATCCTCGCTGGATGTGTTCGGTCACGGGAATAGGAATAGCTGTTGGCGGGATGTTCGCTAGTGCTGTTAGTGCTTGTAACTATCTGTACTTGTTTTTAATTTTTCAAATTTTGACCGGAGCAGGATTCGCGTAAATTTTGCTCCTCCTGCGATTTTGGGATGGGAGTTCGGGGGGAATATGGTATTTTGGGGGAAAATTTCAGGAAGGGGGCGATTTGTGCGAAATTTGGGGGTGGAAAGTGTGGGAATATTGGTTGGAAGTAATCCCACGCTTTAATTAGAGTTTTGTGCTAATCAATGAAATAATAAAATTTGTGCATATAAAACTGAGTCTTAGGCGTATATATAGTATGCTCTTTAAATATCGTTTAGAGTTGTTTTTTATCATCTTATAGGCGTTTTTAGTTTTTGATCAATATTTGGCTTTAGTTTTTAAGATTTTTAATCATAAGGTATAAAAGCTATTGGATATTTGAATTTATGTTTTATGTGTAGTAGAGCTTTTAATCACATGCTTACTTTCAGAGTTTAAGGAGAGATGAATGGCATTGGATTGGGGAGAGTTGCTCACTGTTGAGAATAAAGATGTGGAAAGTGTTTTCGTTAACCATGAAATCCATCCTGTTAATAACAAGCTACACTGCCGTGGCTACACTTTGCCATTTACCGGAACTCAACAGCGCACAAAGAAGTTGATGAAGCTGCTTAGTCAACAGTTAGAGCATTATGTCTTTCCTGAGGCTGAAAAAGACGATTACGATTGGCCTGATGCACGTGATAAGTTTGGGGATAATGATCCTGAATCTGATGGCAAGCTTGGAGAGATGCTACTATACATAATGGTCGAAGCTTTTTTGCAAACGCCTATGATTGCGTATAAATTAAAAGACCTTTCTAATCCAAATGATCAAGTAAAAGGCGCAGATGGAGTTTTTGTTGGAGAATATTCAGGCAGAAAAGCACTTCTTATTGGAGAGTCAAAAATTCATAATTCCTTAACTGGCGCGATATCAAGTGCTATTGAATCACTCCATCGATTTCACGAAAGTGAGAAGGCTTATGATCATGAAATATGTATTTGCAGGAAATATCCAAAAGAAAGGGAACTGAGTGCAGAGCTTCTTCAAGAAGCGCTCGACATACTTAATGATGAGGTTGAGCGAATTATTGTTCACCCAGTATTTATCTCATATGACTATGATAGCATCCTGAAAATTTCCACTGATGCAGAGGATGCTAAATCTGCTGAATTTCTTCTTAAAGATCAGATAAAAAAAGAAGTTAAAAGGTGGCAGAAATTAATACTGAAGAAAAAAGATAAATTCCCTTCAGCTTTTAAAGTCTATCTGGATTTCTTTTTCCTTCCTGTGGAAGACTGCTTAAAGCTAAGAAATGATTTTTACAGGAAGCTTCATGGCTGTGAGTATAAACCTCCTTTGAAAAGTAAAAAGCGGTAAAAATTGGAGGGAGAGAATGACAAATAGCTATGAATGGGCTTTTGAGCATGTTGGTTTGTCTTCTGTGTTGACAGAAATGACTTTTGCTCACGTTGCAGGGACTGAACTAGGCGAAATATCAGATAAAGAGGTCAGGACTGCTTGTTTTGTAGCAAGCCATCTCTCGACCAGCCCTTCAATAACCCATCGCAAAAAAGCACAGCTATTCGCTGCACTAGCTTATTCTCAGCTCCCTCAGTCAAAACAAATTCAAACTGTTTGCTACGCAATTTTCGCACGGACAGGTGCTATGCCCGCTGCTCGTCATTTACATGAAGTCGTCGGTGATAAACAACAATTTATCGGTGGGGACTTAGGCTTACTTTCCAGTGAATTTTATCAAACATACCTTAATTATTATACCCCATTAGCTGGCGGGACGGTTGTTACCGAGTTTCAAAAGGATGCTCTGCACTTGCTCGCAAATGAACAGCGTGCAATTTTTTCAGCACCCACCTCAGCTGGAAAATCGTTTGTTGTTCATGAAAGTTTGAAATTGCGGCTTGGTCAAAAAGGGAAATTTTTTGCCTTATTGATAGTGCCAACAAAAGCCCTGATTTCGCAGTTTGCTTCGCTGTATAGAAGATTTCAGAAAGAAAGCGATTTGGAGTTTCCTATTTTGACTTCGATTCCTGATGGACTTGAAGTTAATGGCAATAAAGCCGTTTTTGTTTTGACTCAAGAACGCTGTATTCGTCTGTTGTCATCGGATTTTGCAACTGAGATTGATTTCATCTTTTCTGATGAAATTCAGTCCTTAGAGCAGACTTCACGGGGGGCTCTTCTTGAATACATTTTAAGTGAATTAGAAATGAAGTCGCCATCAGCGCAAATTTTTGCTGCTGGTCCATATATTAAAAATGTTAGGAAGTTAGCAGGTCAGATTTTTATTGAACAATCGAAAGATTTGTCTACCGACATGTCTCCTGTTTCTCAGATATTAGTCCAATTAGCTCCAGTAAAGGAGAAGAAAGAAATAGCTCTCACTGTCCTTGATGATAAGGCAAAGGAGCATGACAATACTGTTTTCATACCTTCAGAGCGGAAGCTGTTTTCTCGCTGGAAAGCAAATTATAGGGCTGTAACTGATGCTGTTATGCTATTTGGTAGATACTCTTCTTCTATCGTTTACGCCCATGGCCCTAAAACAGCACAAAATTGGGCAAAAAAATATGCTGAATTGCTTAATGAAGAAATAGATATTTCCGATTCTCTTTGGGAATTAATCGATTATCTCGATGAATCAATACATCCCCAATGCTCTTTAATCGAGGGGCTAAAATGTGGAGTTGCCTATCATCATTCTGGGTTGCCCGATTTTGTAAGGGAAGAAATTGAAGAGAGGTTTGCTGAACGAGATATCAAAACATTGTTCTGCACATCAACTTTGCTTGAAGGGGTTAATCTACCGACGGAAAAAATATTTTTGGTCTCGCCCAAAAAAGCTTCTGAAGACTTAAGTGATTTTGAATTCAATAATCTGATCGGCAGAGCAGGTCGATTAAATGAGCATTTAAGTGGTACTATTTATTGTGTTCATTCTCCTAATGACTCAGATGGAGTGGATGAAAATTGGGTTGAAAAATATCGTAAAAGAAAAGGAAAGTATGTACAGCCTGCAATTGAAAATCATCTCAGAAATAGCTTCGAAGAAATTCTTTCTGTTATAAACTCTGGGCGGGTTTTAACCCCTGAAGATGATAGAGGCGTTGAGCTGCGACCAACAATTACCTTGTTGCGATCAAAATTTTTTGCCGACCCGGAAGAGGCTGCAAAATATTTGCAAAGGAAAAATATTTCGGAGAGTGACAAAACAACCTTAATTGCAGCCCTAACAGGTTCAATGGATGGACTTGATATTGCTGAGGAACTGGTTGTCAACAACCCTTACATAGATCCTTTTTTGCAGGATAAGCTATTTCAGTTGATAAATGATAATCCTGAGGCGTGGAAAATCCGTTCTAAAAGAGGGTTTTCAAAAGATCTCAAGGATACGTTTAAATTGCTTGATGAGGTCTTTTGTATAGTTGAAGACATTAATCCTCGTGGAAATAGCAAAATTTATCGGGATCAGCTGTTGAGATTTAGTAAAAAATGGTTGTTCGGTACTTCGTTTAAAGAGCTTGTTGAAAGTGCAATTCCTAAGAAAACTAGGAATAGTGACCAATTTGGATCTAAGGATGTTGACGATGCAATTGTTAAGGTCACAGATTTTATCAATAAAGGTGTTTCATATCAAATGGCTAAGTATTACAGCTTGGTAAGTGATATATTGAAGGTTGTTCTGCCAGAAGATGAGCAAAGTGATTACGCTCTAATTATGGGACTATCCACTATGCTGGAACTGGGGTGCAATGACCCTAAAGCTTTGGCTTTGATGACTGCATGCGTGCCTCGTAGTACCGCGTTACGGGTGGCGAAGGATATTCCTGAAACAGATTCACCTTTATCATGGTTAGCTGTTAATCAAAACAATCCTGTTTTCCAGTCTCTACCATCAATCCATACAAAGATATTAAAGCGGACAGGTGTTTGGGTATAGTCTCATCGTGAACTGATCTTTTAGAGGAGTTGTTTCTATGTCTTTTATCGAATGGTTTTTCTCAGGAGCAGGTACAATTGTTTTAGGAATTGTGCTCAAACATATGTTTAAATCCGATGGAAGTAGTCAAGCAAACTCCTCTGTATCTCTACATGAGAATAAGGCCGCAAGTCAGACTATAGAAGAAGCAGAAGTAACAGAATCTCAAATGGTATCAGTAAGAATGGTTGAAGCTTTAAAACTGCTGAATTCAGGACGCTATCAACCATATACAGTTTCTGATTTGGCACAATTTTTAGATTTGAAACGTGTTAGTGAACTTGAAGAGTTTATTACGGGGCAAAGAGAACCATCGTTTGCTTTTTTGGAGTTGTTCGCCTCCAAACTGGGATTAAATTATGAGTGGTTAACGTCAGGACACAGCTCTCCGTATAGAACAACTGTCAAGCATCGCCATTTCCCTGAAGACTATCTGGGCATGATTGAAGAACAAGGTCCCGAAAGTATCTATTTTGTTAAGTGCAGAGATGAGTGCTGCAAGATGTTTATTGTTTTAAAACATAGTGACTTGAAATATTCAGTCTGCCCTATGGTTTGGCATATTAGTGGACATGTCGGAGCAGGGGGGTCTAGGCAGCTTCATAGTTTTTATAAAATGCTACAGAGATTACACGAAAACAATCTTTACAGTAGGTGCTATGGAGTCGTTCTTGATGAAAAAAAATTTCATAGCTTGCTTAATGGAGAAGTCTTTCCACGAACTGTTTTGCGTCGAAGAAACATTGATTATTGGTTTGATGACTTCTCTGATATTCATCACAAATACCCCATAGCTGAAAGGTATCGCGAACTACATGGGGAAGAATTTTTAAGGGCTCAGGATATTGTTAGGGGCTTTGAGTGTGATGTTGCTTAAATGTTATATTGTTGAAGTCTTGATTGTTAACTTTAAGTAACAGTTCTTATATGGCGTTACAAAAAAGCGAAGAAATCGCGCAGGGAATTGGGGAGGCATTTGTCCAAGTTGAGAATGATCTTTTAGATGACTTTTGAGTGACACCGCAACCTGTTGGCGAATGATCGTTAAGTTTAATGTTGTTATTGGTATATTGGAGATAATATTTTTGGAGGAAATTGTGAGATTTAAAGAGTTCATATCTAATCTTGAGAACAGTAAAAGTTTTGTCCGGAAAACCTTTGTTGAGGGGATAACTACTTTCCATTTTTACTCTTCAGCGGAGTTTCTGGATGAGTCGAAATGGGTGGAGATTGGAAAAGGAAATTCCGTTCGATATGATTCTGGAAATACGGGGACTAAAACTCAGGACCATTTACATTTTTATTGTAGAGGTAAAGAGCTCTTTGCAGTTAATCGAGATGGAACTGCACACGACCAAAGTCACGGGTATAGGATATCCAAGCAACATGCAGGAATAATTTCAAATAAGTTTGGGTTTTCCGTGCCCGATGACAGGGTACTTGAATCATGTCCTCTCGCCAGTGAACTACTTTTGCTTTGTGAAGGAATTTAGCTTGGTTAGTGAGGCTGAAATGATGTAAAAATGAAAGCTAATCTTCTTGCGAAGGTTGGCTTCAACAGTTCGAACCAACAGTCTAAGTTTAATTGCCACTGTAATTCCTAGGGAATATGCGGAAGTTGTGGGCAATCCATTTCCAATATCCAAATGAAGAGATTATTTATGCCTACCAAGTCTGTTAAGTACATATGCAAGTGTGAGTTTGCTGAGTTATGGCCCTATATTCCTGAGAATGGGAAATGTACCCTCGAAGAATTTGAGAAAATTAAAACCAAGATCCAAATTGCAGCTGACAAATTTGAGAATGATCTTTTAGAAGCATTTGGCAAAGAAAAGCCTCCCTTGAATGAAATAGTTAAAGAATCTTTTGCTTGTGAAGATGATCATTTGCAGAATGTTGATACTCGCCATTATTACTTTATGTTTCGCATGTTAGGTGCGCTACTTGTGGTGAGGGAGATTAATAGATTCGTGATGCCATTTGAAGAAAAGTGCGGTTCAGTCTCAGTCGAGGAGAAATATATTCGTATTCGTCTCAGAATACTTCGTTATATTGTTGGTGACATAAAAACAATGTTTCATCAATTTTGTAGAGCAAAAAAGGTTCCTTTAAGTGAAGCGCGTAGTACGTGGACAAGAAAGCATAATGGTTTTTATAAATTGCATAACATGGTTCATCTTGGGGCACTGCCAATAATTGATGATCCATTCATTTTGTTGTTTATCGCTAGGGATAATATTGAACTTTTGATGCGTGCCAATAACCAGACTATAGGGATTAAGAATTTAAGTAAGCTGATAGATAAAGAACGAAATGAAAAGGAGTCTGTGTGGAATATCAATGACTTAGATGCGATGGAGGCCATTAATAAATGTGCAAATTCATTCATACACGCTGGAGAAAGAAGATACTATTTTTTACCTTTCTTAGCTTCTATGTATATGGAAAAAATATCCTAAAGATTGATTCTGTTTTCTGAAGAAGAGGATGTGTTATTTCCCATTTATTGTGCTTTAAAATTTAAGAAGTATTACCCCTCTCTATTCATGATTATTTCAAACGATACTGTTATACTCAAGGAAGTCCCTGTTCTATGAATAAAGACTGGATTCTACAAAAAAAAGAAACACGAAGATATTATTCTAATGCGACTTGGGTTCCCTTGAGAGAATCCAACAATGACGAGAAAGGTGAAGCTCGAAGTATTGGCTACAAGAGAGAGTTCTTTGGGTGCGGTTCCGTTGCAATTCCCCCTGAGCATCGGATAACCGCTGAGCGACTTGGCTGGATGGATATAGGACTTATTCATGACGCCCAGCCTTATGCTTACGATGATGGCTGCTATTCTTCTATTGAGCAATATGAGTACAATGATAAAGAGCCAATAGGAGTCCATCTTGTTTTTGATCATCCTCAGCCAGTAGTTGGCGGTAGGATATGGATATTGAATCCCGATTTGATTGTTGCGCTACGTCTGGTAAAGGAAGGAAATAACTGGGTTCGGCCAGAGGAAAATTTTGTTGTTGTGGCTCGTGAGTCTTTTGATAATGATGGCAATCATTGTCTTATTGAAATCAAGCGAGAATTTCTTCTTGATTATTTAGCAGCACGAAATCTCTCACTTCGTCTTTCTTACTATCGGCAAAGAGTAGAAAATGTCGCTTCACTTGAAAGTAGCACATATTCTGATCTAGCGAGCCACGAAGAACAGCGCGACGGCGGACGATATGTGCTTCTAATGCGCAATTTAGAAGATGTTTATGGGGGAAGTTGGGGGGTATTTAGGACATGGCGAACTGATGTTGATGAAGACGAAGATGCTCCGGTAATGGGGCCAGAGAATAATGAAAATACCGATTTTGAAAGCTCAGAAGGGCATCTAGGTGGTTATGAAGGTACACGGATAGAGGGCGAATTTTGGCGAAATGAATTGATTGAGCATAAGGAGCAAAGTAAACGTGTTAGAGGAGATGTAGATACTAATCTTCCCCAATTCATTGTTGAGACTGACGGGACACGCATGATCTCTACCGATTTAAATAGTGAAGGTATTGGTCGATGGTTGTGGTTTCGTTCAAGTATAATTAATGAGCTTCTCGGTCTGCGTGGATTTTCTCTTGAGTGGTATACAGCAGAAACAGGTGGTATTCGCTCTACATCTGGATATATGACTCATTTCGGAATTAATTCATCAGATTTAATTACTGTATATGCCTATGATGTTGCACGTCTTGCAGCATGGGAGCAGCATATTTGGGGGGGGCATAACGTTGTCCCTGAGGGAAAAGTTTCTAGTGAGCTATTGGCCTCACAAGTTAATTCGCAGCCAGCATCCACTCATGCTGTTGAAGAGTCCCTTTTCAAGGTCATGGATATGCTAGAGGGTGGGTTTTATCAAAAATTTAATGTCAATCTTTACTCACATGCAGTAGACCGTACCTTAGCTATGAAACAGATCTCCCGTTTTTCAAGCAAGGACCAAGCGTCATTGCTAAGATTGGCTAAAGAACTTGTTCGTGTTTTTACTGATCGACTCAACAAATGTGAGCTTCAAAAGCTTTCAAATCATTCTGACAAAGTAAAACTTGGTTCAAACAAACTTTTGCAGGATATTCTTGCTCAGAAAGTTGGAGACGATAAAGCCCGTGAGATTTTTGGGCCCATTGTCGGTGTATATGACATGCGAGTAGGCGATGCGCATCCAACTAGTTCAAAGATAGGAAATGCTTTAAAACTCGCTGGGATTGATCACAGTAGATCGTTTTTGAGACAGGGCGAACAACTGATTTTGAATTATGGCCAATCAATTTGGTGGATAGGAAAATTCCTTTTTGAAACATCGGAAAATGCGAAGCAAGAGGAATAGAGGACAAGTTAACATTTAGTCATATATCTTTAAGCATAGATGGGATATCATGCCAAGTGGCTCTGTTGGGGAACCATCCACAACCGCAAATCCCGGAAAATCTCCAAGACCCGTTCCCAAGGGGCAAAATTAATCCAAGTATTTCAAACGTTGAAGAATTGTCCCCCCGCATGGCATTCAAGAGGCCAAGAGTTCAATTCTCTTCAGCTCCACCAAGATATTTCAAGAGGTTATCCATCTTTATGGATAACCTCTTTTTTGTTTTTGTGTTCTTATGAGAACAGGATCAGGTTGTTTCTAGCCTCAATAAAATGGGTAGGGTTCAGTTAAATTTATGCGTGCATAAATCTGTCAGACTGATTTTATTGTCTATAAAAATTAAAAAAATAAAAAGCTTTACTTCTTACTGAGAATGACTGATTAGTTATTAACTCAGCGTGACTGGACGCACGATTACTTCTTGGCCCCCACTTGGGCAACATACGTTCCACGTAAGCTTTAGATTTACTCCCCCCGTACCAGAGCCTTCCAATTATCACCCGGTAAATCCGGGATCGACCGCTGTCACGCGTCGTCGTTTTAATTCCTTTTTTCCAAGGCTTTTATGACTTTTACAGATTTTTCGTTTGACCGTCGTATCAACGCCGGTGTCAAACTCTGTGGCTATGACACTCCTACCCCCATTCAACGCAAAGCCATTCCATTGGTTCAGAATGGGCATGATGTGATGGGATTGGCACAGACGGGCACTGGTAAGACTGCCGCATTCGTCCTGCCGATTATGCAGAAGCTTCTTACAACTACTTCCTCTAAATCAGGACCGCGTGTACTGGTCCTGGCTCCGACTCGTGAGTTGGCGATTCAGATTGATGAGAGCTTCACATCTCTTGCCCGACAAACAGACATTACCAGCAGCATCGTCATTGGCGGCGTCGGCATGCAGCCACAAATTAAGGCGTTTAGTACTTCGAATGTCATCGTTGCTTGCCCCGGGCGGCTTGTCAGACTCATCGCAAAAGGGGCCGTTGATCTTAAAGCTGTAGATACACTTGTCCTCGATGAAGCGGACAGAATGCTTGATATGGGTTTTCTGCCTGACATCGAACGGGTTATTGCTAAACTTCCGGCAAAGAGACAGAATCTGCTTTTTTCTGCGACCATGCCTAAATCCATTCTGGCTTTGACTAAGCGTATCCTTGTTAATCCCAAAACTGTTCAGATTAATGCCACTTCCCCTGTTTCTAGCGTCGAGCATGTCTTTTACAGGACGCAGAATGACAGAAAGATCGCATTATTGGATGGAATCATCTCCCGATCAGAGCACAAGAGCATGCTTATCTTTACCAAGACCAAGCATAAAGCCAAAAAACTGTCACGTAAGTTGGATGATATTGGGTATAGCTCCGCGTTCCTGCAAGGTAACATGAGTCAAGGACAGCGAGAAAGAGCTTTGAATGGCTTCCGCTGCGGTCGTTATTCGATTTTGGTAGCAACGGATATCGTTGCTCGCGGCATTGACTGTGATCGTATTACCCACGTCGTTAATTACGACATGCCTGACTCTGTTGAAACTTATACACACCGAATTGGCAGAACAGGCAGGGCAGGGCGTTCCGGCCACGCAATAAGCTTGGTTACATCGGAAGACGCATCACAGTTGCAATCCATTCAAAAGGTAATGGATGTATCGATTGAACAAGATGCCTATTCTGCTCACGGCACAAGCAGAAACAATGGTGCAAAAGCAAGAAAACCATCTGCACATTCTCCTGTGAGAAAAACTGTCCAGAGGCGTAAATGTAAGCCTTTGCGAGCATAGCAAGCAGCCGCCTGATAGGAATCCTTCCTACCTATGTCTTTTGAAATGGATAGGAATTGGATAGCTTCTTTACAAAGAAACAATAACAAAGACGTATCACCTCAAAATGACGGTGGGCGTCACAACAACAAATAGGAAAAAAATTATGTCCAAGAATATTTATGTCGGCAACCTCGCATGGTCCACCACTGAAGATGAAATTCGCAACGCTTTTGAAGCCTACGGTGAAGTTGCTTCTGTGAAACTGATCGAAGATCGCGAAACAGGGCGTCCTCGTGGCTTTGGTTTTGTCGAGATGCGCGACGATTCCGCAGCCCTGTCCGCCATTGAAGCACTCGATGGTCAGGATTTAGGTGGCCGTAACCTCAAGGTTAACGAAGCCAAGCCACGCGTTGAACGTCCGCGTTGGTAATTTTATCTGCAGCGTAACAGATTATAAAAACCGCCCTTCTTTGTGAGGGGCGGTTACAAACATTCACATCTCTCATAACAAAACAGGATATCGCCATGGCAAAGCCGAATTATTCATTTGCAAAACGCCAGAAAGAGCTGGCTAAGAAGAAAAAAAAAGAAGAAAAGAAGCAGCGCAAGTTGGCGAAAAAGCAAGATGATCAGGAAATGATAGGAGAGGGTGCTGCTCTGGAAGATGATGCTGAGTAGTAGTTTTGCTGTTAAGTAAGGTAATAATTTTATGTCTTAACTCTAGCATTTCAGACTAGGGAGAAGCCGTTGGGAACCAACTACAGCCGCAAACCACGATAAATCCACAAAATATGTTACTGTTCGGAAAATTAAATCCAATTATTTCAGGTGAGATGAGGTTGTTTCCGTGTGGCATTCAAGAGGCCATGAGTTTAATTCTCTTCAGCTCCACCAGATATTTCTAGGACTTACGATGAAAATCGTGAGTCCTTTTTTGGTTTGTTTTGATTCCTATAACTACGGTAGATACTTTTTAGTGTAAGAGGGTGAATAAAATTATATAAATTCAATTCCTGTTTGCTCTTTGCTAGTATGTCTTTTAAGACATATTGTGATCTCTGAAACAAATGCAGAACAATCAAAAAGAATGAGGACAGGAAATGATCGAAGAATATAAGAAGGTCAAAAGCATTTATATAGGCTACCACCCCCGTACCCATGACGGCAGTTCTCCTAAATCACGCAATCGTAGCGAGTCTGTCGAGATCATGGATGCTTTCAATAAAAATCAGGATGATGATCACCTGCGGGCCGAGGTTGTGGGCATTGCTTTCACTGATCTTTGCGCCGTGGCCGTTATGGAAAAAAATATTGGTAAAGTTTGGCAGTATCTTTAGCTTTAAATAACTAAAAATATTTATTAAATTTACATAAAGGTTAATTTGATCCGATTGTTTAGATATTTTTAAAATTGGATTCCCTTATTCTCCGCAGCTCCACCAGATATTTCTTAAGGACTTACGATATAAATCGTGAGTCCTTTTTTTATTGTATTGTTCCGGTGGATCCGATGGTTAAGCCCCTTCTTATTGTCACGGACATTACTTATTGGTAAATTGAAAGTAATATAGGAGGAGGGTGATGTTTATTTTCAGCATCTCTGGGAGAGCTCTTGCGTTTAAAGTTAGGACAATTCGTAAGTTGTTTCTCTTTTTTTTTGGTTTTGTTCTTCTCGCAGCGCTGACTTCTTGCCTGCCTCCACCTAAATATCAGGATCCGCTTGCCGACCTCAATACCACTCCTACCTCTGTCCGTGCGTTTGACGATATGCGTCTTGGGCTGCTTTTCTCCGGAAATGTCCAACTGTCACGGGATTTTATTTTAAAAAATCGCAAAGCCATGGATATCGGCTTTTTGACCAATACCGCTGCCATGAATGATCTGGATGTAGATTACGTTGAAAAGAACCTTCAAAAGATCCTGTCCCGATCATTCGGGGAAGTGATCAAGGTTGATTCTCTGGAACAGGCTAATTTCATGAATTTAGACGTGGTTATGCTTTTTGACATGCAGATAGATCTGGGGGCGACATCAGGCGCTCAAACGTCCGTTGATCTCAAAGGTTCGTTCTTGGATTGGGATCGCCGTGTCCTTGCCGATATTGCTGGGCATGGTGTGGGGGTAGTTCCTTTTCCGGCTAATTCGTTCGGCTATACAGAGGCTGCGGGAAGGGCTCTTAAGGCCTTGAATGACGAGTTGACCACGTCGCGTAAGCTGACAACCGCCTTTGAAGATATCAACGAGCCGGTTGTGGTAGTAACTGCCGTTCCCGCTCCGGTTGCAGTGAAGGGTGAGCGGCATGCTCTGGTTATGGGTAACAGCGCATATCAGAACGCCCCGTTGAAGAATCCGGTTAATGATGCCAGAGACGTGGGCAAGGCCCTGCGCAGGTTGGGATTCAATGTCATTATGGTCAATAATGCTAGGCTGCGCGAAATGGAGCAGGCCATGGACCGCTTTTACGCCAGTCTGCAAAAAGGCGGTGTGGGGCTGTTCTACTATGCTGGGCATGGTATGCAGGTCGGCGGCAGGAACTACTTAATCCCTGTTGACGCTACTATCAGGTCTGAATCCGATGTTCGCTACGAATGTCTGGATGCAGGACGTATTCTCGGCAAGATGGAGGATGCGGGCA
Organism: Maridesulfovibrio sp.; assembly: GCF_963666665.1. NCBI lineage: Bacteria > Pseudomonadati > Thermodesulfobacteriota > Desulfovibrionia > Desulfovibrionales > Desulfovibrionaceae > Maridesulfovibrio > Maridesulfovibrio sp. The sequence continues at coordinate 2,416,211 of NZ_OY762999.1, read as the reverse complement.
ATGCACTTAACATAGTCATCCTCGATGCCTGCCGTAACAATCCCTTTGCCCGCAGCTTTCGTTCGGCGCAGAGGGGCTTGGCCCGTATGGATGCACCAACCGGATCCATCGTGGCTTATTCTACTGCACCCGGTTCCGTTGCCGCTGATGGGAGCGGTCGTAATGGGGTGTACACAAAATATCTGCTTCAATACCTGATGCAGCCGGGACTCGATATCAGTGACGTCTTTTTTTACACCCGCAAAGGTGTGGTGCAGGAAACAGGCGGAGAACAGGTTCCGTGGGAATCATCCTCGTTAGTTGATCGTTTTTATTTTTCCGAATAGTTGCGTTCTATAGTGGAGTATTAATAATTTATTATAGTAATACTAGATGGTGGGGTGTCTGTTAGGTTAAATATCATATTTCTTGACATGTTAGTACGTTGTTTAATATTTCAGCAGGACAACGAATACTAAGGAAATATATAGTGCGCCTATCTCTTTTTGCTGTCGTTATACAATTGTTTTTGTTTTGTACTGTTTTTATCTTGCTGTCGTCTAAATCTGCATCGGCCGAAGATGGTGCTTTATCAACGCCTAAACTGTTTTTCCATAATCAACAGGTTGATCCGTTGGAAATCGTTCCGGGCTCTTCTCTTTTGTTGTCAAAGAAGACTCAGTCATCTTCTGTAAAATCCGGTGCTACCAGTTCTGCATCAAAAGTCTCCCCCTCAACACGTTTACTCTTTTCCTCCGCCACAATAGTCGAAGAATATGACTACTATGTAGTGCAGTTCTCCGGGCCAGTGCAATCTGCATGGAAAGAGTCTATCTCCGATCAGGGGGTAGTTTTTTACGACTATATTCCGCAATATGCATTTATCATCAAGCTTGGCACGGCAAAGGTTTCTGCTGTTGAGGATCTTAGCTTCGTTCGTTGGCTCGGCAAGTATGAAGCTGATTTGAAGTTATCGAGCGATGTGTACGATATTACTCCCGGCAAACTTAAGGAGCAGGGCAGCCTGCTGGACGTTCGTGTTGTTGCTTTTCCCGGCGAAGATGTGAATTCACTGGAACAAGAAATTCGTTCTGCAGGAGGGGCAGTCCTTTCAAGTTCGTCCTCTGAATGGAGTGTTCAGCTTGAAGTCAGGATTTCGATTCAGGAAGTCGGCGGACTTAAAGATATCAAGGGTGTTAAATGGATTGAGAAAGCACCTGAACATCGCACCGACAATAATATTGCCGTGGGTATAATCGAAGCCCGTTCAGTGCAGGACAAAGTCTGGCCTGTTTCAGGCAGCAAGCTCTTCGGTAATGGGCAGATTGTCGCTGTTTGTGACAGTGGAATTGATACCGGAGATGTTGATAATCTTCATGAGGATTTCAGCGACGGTCAGGGCGGAAGCAGAATTGTCAGCAATAGCGTATTTTCCGGTGCAAGCATCAAGGACTGTAGCGGGCATGGCACTCATGTTGCCGGAATTATAGCTGGAAACGGAATTAAGTCAGGTTCTTCCCCTGTAGAGAATAATTTCCCCTCCAGCTGTTATGCCGGGATAGCGCCTAAGACACAGCTTTATGTTCAAAGTGTAGGTGCTGATGATGGCAGCTCCCGTTTACCGGGCATACCATCGGATCTCGCAAATCTTTTCAAGCCTGCTTTTGATGCCGGAGCCCGTATACACAGTAACAGCTGGGGGACCTCCGGGGTTGGGGACTATAGTAGTGAGTCCGTCAGTGTCGATCAGTTTATGTGGAGTAATAAGGATTTTCTGATTCTATTTGCAGCGGGCAATGCCGGATATGACAAAGACCAAGACGGCATTGTTGATATTTATTGCATTGATACTCCGGCGACAGCAAAGAATTGCCTTTCGGTAGGGGCTTCAGAGTCATACCGCACTGGGAGCAAGGAGGGGTTTGCAGTCAGGAACTGGGGTGAATTCAGGACTTATGCCGATCCTGTAGGTTCTGATCCAACTTCTGATAAGCCGTACGGTGTTGCCGCTTTTTCCAGTCGAGGTCCCACCATTGACGGCCGCTATAAGCCGGAAGTTATTGCGCCTGGCACCAATCTTCTTTCCACCCGTTCTTCCGCGCAGCTTGGCAACGGGTGGGGTGCATTTAATGATGATTATTACTGGTCCGGCGGGACCAGCATGGCTACCCCTTTGGTCTCCGGTACAGCGGCAATCTTCCGCGAGTATCTGATCAAGGAGGAAAGTATAACCGACCCAAGTGCGGCCCTGATTAAAACAGGGCTTATTCACGGAGCTGTTTCCCTTGCTCCCGGTCAGTATGGGACAGAGGCAGCGCAGGAACTCCATGACGCACCTGACGATGCACAGGGCTGGGGACGGGTTAATCTTGAGGCTTCTGTCAACTCTGATGCCCAGTATAAGGTTGAATATCATGACATAAAGGATTCTGCTCCTTCAGATGATTCCTATCTGCGCAATTTTACTTTTGAAGTTGAGAATGACGGAAAGCCGTTTAAGGCAACACTTGGGTGGACTGACTATCCCGGATCGTCTGCGGTTGGCGGAGGGCTGGTTAATGATCTGGACTTAAGGGTTAAGCAACCTGACGGAACATGGGTTTATCCAGATAACGCGGTCAGTCTCAGTCCTTTGACTAAATACCTGTATGTTACCAGTGTCAGTGGCATGTATAAAGGCAGCGCAATAGGTGTACGGGTTACTCCTCCTTCCTATCCAGCTACTCTTGAATCGGTTATTCTTGCATTTTCTAACAGTGCCAGCGTGGCTGAAGAGGTTTCCATAGTTGTTTACCGGTATGACGGTGGTGTAGGAGATGAAATTTTCAGAAAGTCATTTGCATATATTCCGTCAGGAGAATACGCCTTGCCTGTTGGGGTTACCATTGCGGATGGTAGCGTGGTGGTCGCTGTAGAAAAGAGCGGAAGTTTGTCCGGCGTTTATTGTCAGGTTGGAAATCCGACAACCCGCGGTTTGGTTAAGGTCGGCGGTGTCTGGCAGGAGGCAGCGATTACGCCCGGTATGGGAGTTACCTTCAGAACAAAGGTTGCCGCAACCAGTTTCGACCGTTTGAACAATACAGTATCAGTTACTATTGATAAGCCGCAGAAAGGGACATATACGGCGGAAATATCAGCATACAATATCCCCGTCGGACCGCAGCCGTATGCATTAGTTATGAGTGCAATGGCAGGTGATACTCCGACAGCAGGAGAAATTGAACTTAATATAGACCAGCCCGATGCACCTACCTCTACATTTTTAAGTAAGACCCGTGCGACCCGTACTGCCGAAAATGTTAATTCCGTGTATGGAACAGCATTTAACAATGTTTATAGCGATCAATCAGCGTTTTGTGTCCAGACTCAAGCAGATGGCCTGATCAGTATTCGATATGCTGCAACCGGTCTGCCGCAAGTTAAAGCAGACGAATTAACTCTGGCAAAGCTTTTCAATAACGGCACCAACATGCAGTTTAACTACGCCGGTTTTGAAGATTATAAAGATGGGAATTGGTGGCTTACAGATGTGGCCGGGAAATTCGTTGATCCTGTCCGGGCGTTAAATGCTACGGCGTCATATTATATTGTCTCAGTGATCAAGGATGGCGGACCTTATGATGAAAATCCGGAGCCGGGGGTGATAGATGATCCCCAGATTCTTGGTATGAACAGGGCCGGAGGCAGCGGGACCGGGTGCACCATTGGGATGAATGATGAATATAGTCCGCTTTTCTTGGTAATAATTGCTTTGGGATCCTTATTCATACGCCTGCGCCGAAATAGTAGATAAAATATCCTGTTGGACATGAATCTTCTTCCAATGCTATTTTGATGTGAACAGGAGAGAGACATGCCTAAAATGATTATTTATGGTAAATCCACATGCCCGCATACCAGAAGAGCGCGGGAAGCGTATCCGGATGCTGAATTTGTGGATGTGCTCATGTCTGTGGATGATCTGAACAAAATGCTGGAGCTTTCCGGAGGAAAAAGAAGGATTCCAGTGATTGTAGAAGATGGCAATGTGACTGTCGGTTACAATCGCGGATCTTGAAATGTTTAATTTTCGGCAGGTTGCCGAATTCACAAAATTAAAAGACCCTCATTTGTTGAGGGTCTTTTTGTCTGCTCAGACTATGCGATTTTAGAAAACAGACTTTTGGTTATGGGGTTTGTTATATTTTTGTTTTAATATCCTTTGCAGTTGGGTAAAGAAGGTTTGAAAGGCAGGTTGGAAAAGGAGAATTATTGTGCCGAAAAGAAACCGCCCGACAATATTTATTGTAGATAGAAATAAACCAGAAATGGATGTATTCGCGGAAATTCTGCGTGATGACTATGCCTTGCTGATGGCTATGAACGGGTCGCATCTGTTCGAAATAGCAGCAAAGGAACAGCCTGATTTAATCCTTTTGGACGCTGATTTACCTGAAGTTGATTGTCTGGATCTGGGCAGGAGGTTAAAGTTCAGTGAGGTGACCCGCAATATTCCGCTTCTTTTGATTTCAGGGGCAACCCGCCCGGACGAAGAGTACGGTTATTTTGAATGCGGGGTTTTTGATTTCATATACCGCCCCTTGAGTCCGCCGATGGTTCTGCGGCGTGTTGCGTCCGCATTGATTCAGAAAGAACAGGCAGACAGGCTGGCCGAGTTGTCAGATAAACTGGGAAGATATCTTTCTCCTCAGGTTTACGAATCCATATTTGAAGGTACTCAGGATACGCTTATAGGTGCCAAACGTAAAAAGTTGACGATCTTTTTTTCAGATATCGTAGGTTTTACTTCCACCACAGAGCGTATGGAACCTGAGGATATGACCGCGCTGCTGAACAACTACCTTGACCGGATGGCATCCATCGCCCTGAAACATGGTGGGACTATCGATAAATACATCGGTGATGCCGTGCTGATCTTTTTCGGCGACCCTGTGTCCAAAGGCCATAAAGAGGATGCGGTAGCATGTTTGAATATGGCTATTGAGATGCGCGATGCTATTAAAGAAATGCAGCAGGAGTGGTTTGAACTGGGTATTTCAAGTCCCTTTAAAATCCGTATGGGTATTAATACGGGCTTTTGTACTGTGGGCAACTTTGGTTCCAAGCAGCTGATGGATTACACGATTATCGGCGGTCAGGTTAATGTCGCTGCCCGTTTGGAGCAGAATGCACCGCCGGACCAGATATTGATTTCACACGAAACATGGGCCTTGGTGAAAGAGGATTTCCGTTGTCTGGGCCGTGCGGCTATTTCCGTCAAAGGTATTCAGCATTCCATCCGTACTTATCAGGTTATTGGTAAGGCTGATGCTATAGAGAGGGATTTGGAAGGTTCGCTGGGAGAAATGGTTTGGCCTGCACAGACGATTGCAATCGACAGCAAGGTTTCCGATGCCCTTCTAAAGTTGCATGACAGTGGCGAATGGGCCTGTCTGATTGTTCTTGATGGATTGTCGCCGGTAGGGATGATCACTAAAGGACGTATGGATGAAATCGTGCGCAGGGAAACGGATAAAGCGCTATTTCTTGGCCGTCCGGTGTCCGTTGTTATGGATAAGGAACTGCTGGTCCTATCCGCTGAATCGGGGCTTGACTCAGTTGCCCGCAGTGCCCTTTCCCGCGAGGGAAGCTATACGTTTGATCCTATTGCTGTAACCAAAAATGGTGAATTTGCCGGATTGGTTTCGGTTCGTTGCCTGATGCAGCGAATGCTTAGTCCTAACCCGTAAGGACTGCTTTTCTCTCTACTGCAAATAGTATTTCAGCCAAAAGTATGATGTGTAACTACGCCATGTGAGTTTGAATCAGTAATCGTTTTTTTGCGCTTTAATGGTACATGAAGACAGGGTCGTAAATTTTGGCCGGTTTACTTAAGAAGAACATACTAATGGAGAAAAAAATGTACGTACTTGCTATTAACGGCAGCCCCCGTAAGGGCGGTAATACTGAAAGCATGCTGCAAAAAGTTTTGGAACCACTTGAAAGTGCAGGCTGGGAAACTGAGCTTTACCAGCTTGGAGGCAAGAAAATACGGGGCTGCATGGCTTGCATGAAATGTTGGGAAAATAAGGACAGCAAGTGTGTTGTCGATAATGACAAGCTTAATGAAGTTTACGAGAAGATGGTCCGCGCTGATGCGATTGTCATCGGCTCCCCCACATATTTTGCTGACGTGTCTACAGAAATCAAAGCCTTGATAGACCGGGCCGGTATGGTAGCCCTTGCCAATGACCGTCAGTTGGCAGGAAAAATAGGCGGAGCAGCTGTTGCCGTACGCCGAGGTGGAGCTACTCATGTCTTTGACAGTATAAATCATCTATACCAGATTAATGGAATGGTCATGCCGGGGTCCACCTATTGGAACATGGGGTATGGATTGAACAAGGGCGAAGTTCTCAACGATGATGAAGGTATTGCAAATATGAATCATCTTGGACGTACCATTGATTGGTTGGGCAAAGCTATCAAGCCGCATCTGGATTCTTTTCCTAAGGCTGGCGAGCAGTACGGAGAAGGTTAGTATTTAGAAGTAATAATAGAGTCATGTTTTTTAATGGCGGCTGTGACTTTTGCAGCCGCCTTTTTTTTATTTGTTTTTTGTGAGTAAGTGCTTGTTGTAAAAGAGGTTGTTGCCTTTTTTCTGAGTTGCCTAAAAAAATATTCATTTCCCTTTTAAATAAAGTAAAATTTGATGTATTATTCATTTTCATAGGTATTGTTTTATGCCTTGTTTAGCAGATTCACTCAGTAGCTTTTTTGGGGGGATAAAATGAAATTGTCGGCAAAACTAATGCTAGGTTTTGGTTCCGTCCTTGGCTTGCTGCTTATTCTGGCAGTTATCTCATTCTGGGCACTTGAAAATTCCAGTGAAGGTTTCAACCAATACCGGGGATTGGCAAGGGATACCAATCTGAGTGGACGGCTACAGGCTAATATGCTGATGGTCCGCATGAATGTTAAGGACTTTATCCTTACCGGTAGTGAAAAGGACCTAAAGGAATATGACGATTACTATGCAAAAATGCGCGGGTTTATGGATGAGGCCGTCAGTGAAATTAAAAAGCCCGATAGGGCCAGCCTTATTGCCAAGGCAGATGCAGAGGTTAGAGAATATGGTGGATACTTTGAAAAAATCAAAGAATTCAGGGTAGAACGCAATCATTATGTAAATGACGTGTTGAACGTAAATGGTCCTTTGATGGAGCAAAAATTAACCCGCATTTTACAAACAGCAGAGCGGGATAATGATATGAGCGCAGCTGTTTTAAGCGGTCATGCCATGCGTAACCTTTTGCTCGCCAGATTATATGTGGTTAAATTTTTGGATGACAACGCACAGGCTTCAGTAGATAGGGTTAAAAGTGAGGCGAAAGATTTTAGCAAGTTGCTGGAAGATCTGGATCGTAGCCTGCAAAACCCTGAACGCCGCCGCCTCCTCAGTGAAGTGATTGATCTGAAAGAAAAATATATGTCTGCCTTTGCCGGTTTGACCAAGGTTATTTTTGACCGCAATGATGTGATAGCAAATCATCTTGATAAACTTGGACCGGAGATAGCCAATAATGTCGAAGACGTTAAGCTTTCTGTTATGGCTGATCAGGATGTGCTGGGGCCTAAACTTCAGGCTGCCAACAATCAAGCAATTATGATGGCGGTCGGCATCAGTCTTATTGCCCTTGCAGTTGGTGTTGTCACCGCAGGTTTTATCATCAGGACTGTTAACAGGCAGCTTGGCAGTGATCCGGCTGAAATCGCGAATGTTGCCCAGCGCATTGCCGGCGGAGATTTGGATCTCAGGTTTGTTGAGCCTGCAATCGGTGTTTACGGGAACATGCGCAACATGGCAGCACAACTTACGCAGGTTGTTTCTGATGTTCGGGCCGGTGCAAGCAACGTAGCTTCAGGTAGCACTGAACTTTCGGCCTCTGCAGAAGGGCTTTCACAGGGGGCAACCGAACAGGCCGCTTCAATCGAGGAAGTCTCAGCCTCTATTGAGGAGATGGCCAGTAATATCAAGCAAAATACCATGAACGCTCAGACAACCGAAGAGATCGCTCTCAAGTCTGCTTTAGATGCTCAGGAGAGTGGTGGGGCTGTATCCGAAGCTGTTTCAGCAATGAAGAATATTGCTGAGAAGATATCCATCATTGAAGAAATTGCCCGACAGACCAACCTGCTGGCACTTAATGCCGCCATTGAAGCTGCGCGAGCCGGGGAGCATGGTAAAGGGTTTGCCGTTGTTGCTGCGGAAGTACGTAAGCTGGCCGAGCGAAGCGGTAAAGCCGCCGGCGAAATCAGTGAGCTTTCCTCTAGTACGGTGACCGTGGCTGAAAAAGCCGGAGACATGCTTGATAATCTTGTTCCAAACATCCAGAAAACAGCAGAACTGGTTCAGGAAATAGCCTCCGCCAGTACGGAACAAAATTCCGGTGCAGAGCAGATCAGTAAGGCCATTACCCAGCTTGATTCCGTTATTCAGCAAAATGCCTCGGCTTCTGAGGAAATGGCCTCCACCAGTGAGGAACTTTCATCCCAGAGTGCTTTGCTGGAAAACACCATGTCTTTCTTTAAAGTAAGCGGTTACGGAAGTTTGTCATATTCGCAGCCCAGAGCTTTACCTGTCAGTCACATTCCGGTTGAAAAAACAAGGCAGGAAGCTCCTGCCTCCCGCCCCCTTTCGGCTCCTAAGCCTGTTGCTGCAGCCTCGTCTTCTGATATGGGGGGGCTGAGTCTGGATATGGAAGCTGATGATGGTGATTTTGAAAAGTTCTAAAGCAGGTTTTTAGTAGAGAGCAAAGTAAAGGTCTCCGGAATTTTCTCCGGAGACCTTTTTAATTATGCACTATTTTTTCTTTTCGCAGCACATCTGCAAGGGCTGCCCTGAAGTCTGCTTCGTTAATGTCGCGGGCTTCAAGGGATGAATATTTCATATCCAGCCGGGATTGATTTCCGATCTGGATGGCGGCGGCTTTCTTGTTGGTAGCTCCGGCAGTTCCAGTCCTCTTTAAATGTCGGACTTGCAGGTGTCCTTGATATACCGGAACTTTCTTTTGCAGGCAGAGTCGCAAGTCCCGGTCGAGGTCGTCGAATTGTGAGGGGGAGAAACGGATGTCGAATCCGCCTGCTGTTTCAAGATCATCCATGCGTATGATGTGGCAGCATCCGGTTACTGAACCACAGGGGCGCATATAATCAAACTGTCCATAATCCATAGTCTCGAGCTGAATGTCGGTTGTGCGCAGTTGCGAACCGTCCGTGCTGTTTTCATTCTTGATATGCAGGTCTACACTTTGGATTTTGCGCGGATTAGGAGCATCCACAACTTTACAGCCCCAGACCCCGGCATCAGGGTAATTCTTTATTGCAGCCCCAAGCTTAAGTAGCCAGTCCTGTGGCGGCAGGGCGTCGTCATCAAGGAAAGCAGCGAAGTCCGCCTTTGCAATTTGAGGATGAAAGAGCAGCCAGTTGCGTGCTGCCGGGGCGCCGATATTTACATGCAAGTCAAAGCGGATCATGGGCAGATCATCCCTTGTTTTGGATTCAGCTTCCCATTTATCGATGATTGCTGCGGTTCCGTCATTGCTGCCGTTATCCAGCACTGCAAGAAAAGTGTTTTCATATTTTGCAGCGAATACAGCTTCGAGGGTGGCGTCCAGTTCTTTGGCCTTGTTGTAGCTGTATATCAGGATAGCTACTTTGCCCGGAGGAGGACTGCTGAGGAGATCTGTTTCGCTGATCAGGTCCGCTGTCCGCAGCAGGGTATTGATCCGCCAAGGTCGTGCGTCTGTGTCCTGCTGATAAAGTCTGATAGCCTCGGCACGGTTGCCCATGCGCAGCAGGCATTCGCCCAGTCTTGGCAGGGCTTCGGGGAATGAGCCTGTATTGTAGGCTTTTTCATAGTACGAGGCCGCCTGAGCGTATTCCCCTTGTGCGAAAGCCAGGTTGGCGGAAAGAAAATCGTGCAGTGGTTCCATGGAATTGAAATCGATATTTTCTAATAATTGTAAAGAGGCATTAAGGAACGGTCTTTCTCCTGTGGCTTCATAGATTTCTTTTGAAATTTTCAGCAGGGCAAGTGAAGTTGGAGATTCCTCAAGCAGTTGGGCCAATACTTCTGCGGCTTGCTCATAACGTTCTCGGCTGATCAGGTTGCGCAGGCGTTTTTCCTGTGTACTGAAGTCGTCTTTATGGGATTCTTCCACAATGCGGGCCAGCATTTTGCCCATGGGGGAGTTCGGGCCTTCCTGCCCCATAAGGTTTTGCTGCAGCTGTGCGCTTTGTAGATTCAGGGAATCATGGCACCATGCAGAAATCAGGGTTTCAAAGGCGAGCTTAATAAATAGTTCGCGGTTGGCGGGATCGTTTTTGCTGAATTCAATGCACTTGTAGCCGATGGATGTTAAATGAGTGCGTCCGACGCCCCCGGCCAGAAATTTCTCTGCAAGTTCTCGTGGGAGCCTGTTCCAGAATGTGTCCATGATACTGCCCTTGATGGAATTGTTAATAACTTCTAGAGTATTTCTTTACTAGTTAATCCTTATTCATTGCAAGGAGTTTGCTGTGGCAGACAGGCAACTGGCAATTGTTATCCTGCATTATGGTGATCCGGCCCTTACTTCAAGGGTCAAGGAGCAGCTTGAGCAGTCCGATCCCAAGTGGTCAAAGCATCTTTACGTGCTTGATAACCATGCACCTGAACCTTTTCCCGGAGCGTGGCGCAGGCTTGAAGAAAATCTGTATTGGGCTGGAGCATTGGACTACTGCCTTAAAGAGTTTCAAGGCAGGGGCTACACCCATCTCTGGTTTTTGAATAATGATATCTGGTTCGGCTCAAAGCCTCCGCACATCCTTAAGGCATGGAAACGTCTGGAACAGCTGGATGCCAAGATAGGACCTGTTGGAGTATATTCTCCGGCTACTCATCGTAGCCCGTATCATCCGCAAATGGTGGAAAAGCCGGGGATGCAATACTCTCTAGTTCCTTACATTGACGGTATTTCCACGCTGTTCAACATTGAATGCCTGAATAAAATCGGCGGGCTTGATTATGATGGCAATATCTACGGTTACGGAGTGGATGTCTGGAATTCGCTGGCTCTCCACCGAGCGGGATTTCCGGTGGTGGTCGATCATCAGGTTACAATCCGGCATATCTATCACAGCACTGCCAAGAAGGTGGAAGGATTTCTAGCCACTGCAGCCAAGTCCCAGCACAAGTATATGACTGTCCGGCTTGGGGATAATTATGAAGAAGAGCTAAAGAAGGAACTGGCTTCCTGTCGTGATTTTCGGTCTTTTTAAGTTCTCTCTATAATTGTAGCTGCTATTCATCTGTGTTATTAATGGGTCTGGTAATAAGAATTACCCGCAACCATCAGACGGAGATGATATACTATGATTTTAGTACATTACCCCAGTTGAACCTCTTCCCGCAAAGCCAAGGCTTGGCTTGAGGAAAAAGGTATTGATTTCACCATCCGCCATATAGTCAAAGAGACCCCGACCAAAGATGAATTTCTTGCATGGCAGAAGATTGCCGGGGTGGACAAGAAAAAGTTCGTTAATACCAACGGTAAGAAATATAAGGATATGGGATTGAAAGAGACCATTGATGCCATGAGCGATGCTGAGCTTTTTGAGCTGATTTCCGCTGACGGAATGCTGGTCAAACGTCCCATTCTTGTGAACGATGATTTTGTTCTCATCGGTTTCAAGCTTAAAGAATGGGAAGAGCGGTTTTAATAAGTTCCATAAACACGTTGAATAGGCTGCTGAAATTTCAGCAGCCTTTCTTATGACACTATTCTTTTCCCATTCTCAACACTGTTTCAGTGACTTTTCTTGTTTGTCATGTCATAATATCCGGAAATAAATACCTTTAAATTTAATAGGATGACTTCCATGAGTAAGGTAAAGAATATAGCTGTGGTTGCCCATGACAACTGCAAGAAAGAGTTGCTTGATTTTGTTGACTGCAATCACAATATCCTTTCCCGGCATAACCTTGTAGCCACCGGTACCACCGGTGGGCTGGTCGAGAAAATGATCAGGGAAAGGGTAGAGCAGATGCAAGATGAAGGATACGATTTCAAGCCGGTTAACAGGATGAAATCCGGTCCTTTGGGCGGAGATCAGCAGCTTGGGGCCATGATTTCCGAAGGTAAGATTGATGTGCTGATCTTTTTCTGGGATCCCATGCAGCCGCAGCCTCATGATGTTGATGTTAAGGCATTGCTGCGTTTGGCTGTTCTTTACAATATCCCCACCGCAAGCAATCGTTCCTCTGCGGAATTCCTGATATCTTCTCCTTTTTTTGAAGGGGAATTCCAGCGTAAGGAAACTGATTTCAGCTCATACACCCAGCGCAAGATTTAACTGGCTTGTGCGCCAGTCTCATTTGATTTATGACCACCTGAATTTAATGAGATCAAGCGTGAGGTGTTTATGAGTAAGACTGAAGTAAAGAAGGTTACCTTCAAAGAATATGATATCCGCTACTACGTGATCGGCAATGTGGCCTATGTCTGCCCTGAAGATCTGGTTCCCATCATGGCTCTTGATTCCAAGAAAATTGATGTAAGTGGTGAAAAGACTTTGGATAAGGTTGAGGCCGGACGTAAGATTTTTCCTTACTTTGAGTTTTTCGACTGGTTTTCGGAGCAGTTCGATCAGTATGATTACTCCGATGATGTGATCCTGCCTGATCCCATGCCGTGGTAAGCCGGTTAATGAATTTGAAAAGGTCTTTCGTTATGCGAAAGGCCTTTTTTATTTCAGTGGGATTATGGTGTCTGGAGTGAATGATATTCCGTGCGCATGCATTCAAGCAGGTTCATTGCAACCGGGTGTTGTAGCTTAATATTTTCGAAGTCTATCGGCTTTGTCGTCATGCAGTATGCGAGGCAAAGCGAGTCCAGCGAGTCTATATAAATTCCTGAAAAGATCAGATTTATTGATCTTAATTGTTCCTCCATGTCTGCAGGGGGTGGGGTGCTGCTGGATACGCTTACACAAATGCTTTCTATGCCTGCGGCGGTAAGTGTTACAATTTCTTTTGTTATTGCCGGGAACCAGTTTGTGCCGATGGATTTAAGGTGAATTATGGCAAATCCTTGCTGCTCTACGCGTTCTACTAGAATTTGTGATGAGTCGATAATTGTTTCCTGAAATTCATCCTTAATGGAAACTGTCTCGCCGAATCCGGTATTATCCAGAAGTTGCCGGATTATTCCATGACGGAGCTCAGAAGCGTAAAGTATTTCCTGTTTAAATGGACGTGATAGGCTGAAGCTCCATAGTAGTGATTCCCGACTATGCTGATTCTGTCGGATGCCTATGAAATCAGGGCTGTGAACCATGTTCGGGAATAGAAATAAGGGCATGAAAGGCGGTTTCAGTCTATGGATCAGTTTTTGAGACCGTGGATGGGTCGTCACTGAATGGGAAGTGAAGAAATCACAGTTGCGCGGGTTCTCCTTCATATACTGATTCATGGCTTGGAACAGGTACATTACGGCTCTTGTCGTCCTGTATTCCGGAAGGACCATGGCACCTCCCAGTTCAGCCCATTTTTCACCTGATTTTGGATGGCTTACTATATATGCACCAACAATTTTATTTCCATTGTCGACTACAGTGATTTCGTAGGCCCCGCTGGTGATGGATTCTTCTAAAAACTTTTTGTCATAAAATTCTCCAGCGTATGAGTATCGGTAGGTGAGGTAGGCCAGATCAATCAGCTCCAGAGCATCTTCTGGCGTAGCAAGTCGGAGATTATGGTTGGAAAGACAAGGTGCCGAATCTGGATTATCTTCCTGCATCTGGTTTCTTTTTATTTCTTCGTCCATATCAACTTTCTTTTCTATTCGTATCAGCCATCCATCCCTATGGTTATTGATGAATGAAAAATCATCAGCAATATTCTTAACTAATTTATACCATAGCCCGGAAGCAGATTCCGGGTCCTGAATATTGAATTTGGGCATTTTGTCTTCATGGATTGGAGGTCCAATGTCGATGATTTCTATTAGTGCAGTATCATCCAGTAATTTAAAAAGCAGTTCAATATGCGCTTCGTATCGGCTGTCTATGTACTTATCAATAATAAAGGACAGACTCTCCTCAACAAGAAGGCAAAGCCGTTTGGATGATGCTTCGGTTACGCCTGTAGTCGCGGCCATAGATTCAATAAAGTCCCGAGCGACAGGAATAAATTTTTTATCGTAATGGATTTTCAGTAATGAAGATACGCTATCGCTTACCCTGCTGTTTTCAATCATATCGCTGCCGTCCATGTATAATATTTAACTGATTGGTACTGATAAGACATATCCAGTTTGCTGTCAGTGTTCTTGGTGGGTTTTGTTATAGTTTTTTTTGATAAAAGTATTTCATACTAATAGGTGTAGATGATATAAGGGTCTTAATACCAAATTGGAGGAATCAAAATATGAGTAAAGTACAAGCGGGTTGCTCAAAGCCTGTCGGTAATAACGCCGAAGAAGTGCAGCCTGAAGTTGAAAATGTTGCCTCCGAAACATCTAAAGGAGCAGGAAAAATGATTAAAGCTGGACAGAAAGCCCCTGATTTTTCTGCAATGGCCTATCAGGATGGCGGGTTCAAAGAAGTAAAACTCTCTGATTACGCAGGAAGATGGGTAGTTCTTTGCTTCTACCCCGGTGATTTTACCTTTGTCTGAGCAACTGAAGTTTCGGCGGTCGCCGAAAAACATGCAGAATTTGAAGCCCTCGGAGTTCAAGTCCTTTCCATGAGCACTGACAGCGTTTTCGTTCATAAAATGTGGGAATATGATGAACTTTCCAAAATGATCACAGCTGGCAAGGTTCCTTTTCCAATGCTCTCGGATGGCGGAGGTAAAGTCGGTGAAATGTATGGTGTATATGATGAAAATTCCGGTGTTGATATTCGTGGCCGTTTTCTGATCGATCCTGACGGTGTAATTGTCGGTTATGAAGTTCTGACTCCGCCGGTCGGACGTAATGTGTCTGAAACTTTGCGCCAGATTCAGGCCTATCAGCATGTAAGGGCAACAGGTGCCGCCGAGGTTTGCCCCTCCGGCTGGAAACCCGGTAAGACAGTTCTCAGCCCCGGTCCTGAACTCGTAGGTAAGGTTTGGGAGGCTTGGAAAGTCTCAATGGCCTTTGAAGATTAGGCTGCTACCCGTATTCGCGTAAATTGCTCCCGGTCGGTTTTACTGACCGGGAGTTTTTTTGTGTAGAAATGTAATTATGTCTGTTGTGTCCGCTTTTAAAAACATTGTTAATTTGTAACATAATACAGTAGTGGTTTAGTTATAATAGAGCACATTGGTAGATAACTAGCTGACATAATGATAGGAGTTGCCGTGCGTATAAGTTTCAACAGGATGGAGTGGGCCGGAGCTGTTGGTGATCTCGGTGCCTTACTGCCATTGGCCTTTGCCATGATTATGGTCAACGGGCTTTCGGCTACCGGGGTGCTGTTATCGGTTGGCCTGTTCTACATAATTGGTGGAATGTACTATCGGGTACCTATTGCAGTGCAGCCGATGAAAGTGGTTTCAGCTTATGCAATTGCCCAGTCTCTTAGTCCTACTGTTATCACCGGGTCCGGGCTTATAATTGCTGCCTTAATGTTTTTTCTCGGTGCCAGCGGTTTGGTTAAGAAAGCTGCAAAGATGATTCCGCTGCCAGTTATCCGCGGGGTTCAGGTTTCAACCGGAATATTACTGTTGCTGAAAGGTGTTTCCCTTGCGGCCGGAACCAGTACATTACAGGCTGCGCAGGGAAAGGTTGAGCCGTTTCTTGCTGTCCAATCTTTCGGACCTGTGCCCCTTAGTGTGGTTTTCGGAATTCTGTTCGGGATCGTCACTTTGGTCTTGATCAACAGCAAGAGGTATCCCGCCGGATTGGTTGTTGTGGGCTGCGGTGCTGTTCTTGGCGGATTGTTGGGGGCATGGCATGGCTTGGTTGATCTTAATTTAGGTTTTCATCTGCCGCAATTCATGCCTTTCGGTTTTCCCACTGCGGATGATTTTTCTTTTGCCCTGCTGGCCTTGGTCTTGCCTCAGATTCCTATGACTTTGGGCAATGCGGTTATAGCCAACCGTGATTTGAGCCATGAATATTTCGGTACGGAAAGCCGGCGGGTCACTGATCGTGCTTTGTGCATGAGTATGGGCATTGCCAATGGTTTTGCCGCGCTTATCGGCGGAATGCCGCTCTGTCACGGAGCAGGGGGGCTGGCAGCCCACTACCGCTTCGGTGCGAGAACCTGCGGTTCCAACCTGATTATCGGGGGGCTATTCGTGCTGCTGGCAATAGGTTTCGGGGCGGGATCAGTAAAGGTCCTACAGCTTATCCCTATGGGCGTGCTTGGAGTCTTGTTGGTGTTTGCCGGTGTTCAACTGGTGCTGGCAATGCGTGATATGACCGCGAGGTCCTCTCAGGCTGTGATTGCAGTCATGCTTTGCATTACTCTTCTCGCGAATCTTGCATGGGCCTTTGGTGCCGGGATTCTGCTAAGTATTATTTTTTCAAGGTTTAAGGTGTCACAATAGCTGTGAATAGTTTACACTTAATCATCCCGCAGTCCTTAGGGATGGGAATACTGCTAAAACGGAGGTTCTAATGGGTAAGTTGATTAAGGAAGAAGGCGAAAAAGGCCGTCTGCATATAGAAACCAGATTGCTGGGTGAATCTCTTGTCGGTAAGGATTGCCTGCGTAATACCGAGGCTGATAAATATTTCCACATGCATCCCGATGTGAATGTTCTTAAGATTGGTGGCCAGTCCATTATGGACCGTGGAGCAAATGCCCTGCTGCCTATCCTTGATGAACTGGTCAAGGCCAAGGAAGAACATAAGATTCTGCTTATGACCGGGGGCGGTACCCGTGCCCGCCACGTCTACAACATCGGAGTTGATCTGGGCATGCCTACCGGTGTGCTTTCAAAACTGGGCGATAAGGTTTCATGGCAGAACGCTGAAATGCTCTCCGTACTGCTGGCTAAGCGCGGCGGTGTAAAGATCGGTCACGGCGATCACCTTGAGCAGCTGAACATGTATTGCCAGCTCGGTTACCTGCCCATCACAACTGGTATTCCCCCTTACGGATTCTTCGAGCATCCGGCAGAAGTCGGCTCCATTCCGCCGCACCGCACTGACTCCGGTGCGTTCCTGCTGGCGGAAAACATCGGCGCCAAGTCAGTGATTTATCTTAAGGATGAAAAAGGTCTTTACGCGGATGACCCCAAGAAGGCCAAGGATCGTGAAACCTTGAAGTTCTACGATCGTATCCACGTTGAGGAGTTGATTGAGATGGACCTTGATGACCTGATCGTTGAGCGTGCTGTTCTGACCTTCCTCAAGAATGCCAAGACCCTTAAGCAGTTTCAGATTATTGATGTGCTGCGTGATCCGGAATGCGTACATGCTGCATTGCGCGGGGAACACGTCGGAACTATTGTCTATAAAGATTAAATCCTCTACAAATTAAAAACGGGGAGCAGCTTTATTGCTGCTCCCCGTTTTCTAATCTTTCTTGCCTTCGCTTCCCTTGCCGTCACGTTCCAGATAAACGATCTCAGCTCCGGTGTGCTTTGCAATTTCCTTCAGTTCACACTTACGGATGCGTTTGACCTTTATGGTCAGACCTTCACCCTGTACACCGACTACGCGGTAACGGGGTCTCTTGTCCCCATCTGTGGCCTTAACTCTTTCCCGTACGAAAATTTTCATAAAGCCCTCCTCTGCGGTTTATTGTGTCTTTATGGATATTCGTCTATACTAGATATATATCCTCTAAGAACATATAGTCAAGAAGAACAGGTGAGAAATGTCTAAAAAGACAGGTGGGGGCAAGCCCCAAAGATATGTTCAGCCATCGCTGTTACTGGCTTTAAAGTCAGGTCCTTCGTATGGTTATGAACTGATCCAGACCATTAGCGGGTATGGTTTTTTGCGCGCGGAAGCGCCTCCCGGAATGATCTATCGTCATCTACGGCAGATGGATGAAGAAGGTCTGGTGGAATCAAAGTGGGATGCTGAGGGTGACGGTCCGGCAAAGCGTGTTTATGCCATCACCCCCGAAGGGCTTGAAATTCTGGAAGCGTGGATAATACATATGGAACGCCAGCGCGATGCACTGGACAGCTTCATTGCCCGCTACAGGGAAGGTAATAAGCCTTAATTCACATCGGTGAATTGGTAGACACGACTGTAGTCCGGTTTTTAGAGCCTGACTGCATGTTGTGTCCTTTCTTGCGCTTGCCGTGGGCCGGTTCCCAGATACCGTAGTCTACACGTTTGACCTGCAATACCGGGCGTCCTCCCCAGAGTGAAGGCCTGATCCATTCGGCATTAAGGAGCTCATCCCCGGGCAGCGGCACCAGCGGGTCGCGATCAGTGGAGATAACATCTATACCAGCTTCAAGCAGATCCTGGACATGTAGGGCTGTGCCCAGTTCGCGCAGGCGGCCGTATTCGATGAAACGTCCGCACCATCCGTAGACAGTGAGTCCCACGGCTGCGGTGGCTCCGATTATGCCATCATTGGTTCCGCCCAGTCCGTAAAGCTCGATGGAGCGGGCGGCATACATGGCGTCCTGCTGGGTTTGCATGCGTCCGGTGACTTGTTTGGAAAAGTTGATAATCTCGCTCGTTACTTCATTTTCGCGGGCAATGCATAGTCCCGGATCACTGCCGGGGGCGCAATATTTGTTCAGATGCTCAGTGGCCTGTTCTCGCAGGTAATCAAGATTGCTGTCCGGCGAAATTTCAATGATTGCGCAGGCTGAGCTGTTGTTGGAGGTGTACGGAATATTATCCAGCCGGGGCAGCTGGTGGCGGACTACGCCGATTACGTGGCAATCGTTATCCAGTCCGTAAACGAATTCACGGACCAGCCGTCCGGTTCCCATGGTGGCGTCTTTGTCATCAGTATCATCAAAACCCATATAAATACGCATTCCGTTCTCCTTTGAATAGAAGCCACATTTCGCACTCACGCCTGCGTAAGTCAATATGGTTTACTGTGCTGTTGATACGGCACAAAGGGATTGTCTGTTGATCGGTACGTAATTTTATACCGGCCTAAATGATCATCTCTGAACGGTCTGATATTTTGCCAGAAAACGGTCTATGATCGTTTTCACTTCACCTGACTCCAACATCGTTTTCAGGGCTGCGTTGAGTTCCGGAACCCTATGTGCCAAGGGCGATTTTTTAGAAATAGCGAAGTAGACGGCAAGGGGCTTGTTGTAGACGTAGTCAGCTTTTTCCACCTTGTCCTGATAGCCAAGTTTATAGCGAAGGTAGTCACCGACTGTTTCAGTAAGGACCAGTGTGTCTATGCGTCCAATTTCCAGCTTTTTAAAATTGTTTGTCGCATCTTTCCCCATATCTTTTCTTAGGTTTTCATCATGGTCAAATCTGGGAAAGAATTTTGTGCCTAGGGTGACCCCTATCCTATATTTGTACAGGTCGTCGTAGGATGAAATTTTAGTAGAGCTGTCTTTTAAGACATAAAAAGCCTTGGAGCTGTGTGTCTTATATGGTGGCTCAAGGAAGATCATGTCTTGTTCGCGATCCTCATGTTTAAGCAGCCCGCTCATAAGGTCGGCTGTGCCTTTCTTCATCATCCGTTGGGCACGTTTCCATGGACGGATGACGTAGTTTGCTTGCAGACCTAATTTTTGGAGCAGGGCATTTGTCAGGTCGATATTGATCCCGCTGATATCATTGTCGTTGTTGACGATTCTCCATGGCGGGTAATCTGAGACAGGAACAATTATGTTCTGCGCTAAGCTTGAAGCTGAAGTTGCGGTTAAGAGTAGTGTAGTCAGTAGGAAAGTAAGGAGTTGCTTCATTGTGTCCTGATACATAATTTATTTTGAAAAAGCCAGTAGGCCCTTCAAAATAAGGGCCTGTATAAATATCAGACTATTCAAAAGTTCCGCCGAGGGCCAGATGCAGATTAACCCTATTGTCCAGACGCTCACGACGGACGTCCAGCAGGGACATTTCTGAGCCTATCCAGCGAGTCTGGTGGGCAAGCAGTTCGAACAAATCTATCTTGCCGACTTTGTATTGGAGCTGGGCAAGTTCAAAGGTTTTCTTGTTGTCCGCAGTGGCTTGGGTCAGATATTCCTCGCGTTCCTTAAGCAATTTTTCTCCGGCAAGAGCGTTTTCTACTTCCTTGAAAGCATTCAGTGCTACTGATGCGTAGTTGGCGATTGCCTCCTTTTGTATAGCTGTAGCCTGTTCTATCTCAGCTTCTATTTCTCCTCCCGTATAAAGCGGAGCAAAAATACCGGCAGTCAGTCCGGCAATGGCATCCCCCAGTGCGTCAATTCCGGCCCCGGCCCCGAAGGTGAATCTGGGCAGGTGCAGTAGCTCGGTTCCTTTCTCAGCGTAAAAGGCCGCTGCCACGCGATCTTCTGCAGCAATGATATCCGGCCTTCTTTCGAGGATGGATGAAGGTTGTCCAACCGGGGTAGCAGGAGGGGTTGCCTCCAGTTTTTCCGCCCCCTTAAGTGTGCTGGAAGGATAGCGCCCGATGAGGGTCTCAAGGCTGCGTGCTGCTTCTTCCCGGGACTGTTCAGATTTAATGAGTGCTTCTTTAGCAGAGGCCAGATGGGCATGAACCTGATGCACTTCCATCATGGAGACCTTGCCGACTTTTTGCATGCGCTCCTCAATATCGTTCATTTTTTCCAGAATACCAATCACGGATTCAAGAAAATCCTGTTGAACATCAATTTCATTGAGCAGGAACCAGTTGCGGGCCGTGGCTGCAGCCAGTGATTGGCGTCCGAATTCATAATCTGCCTGCACGGCCTTGGCAGATTCTTCGGCAGAACGTTTACCGAGTCCCAGCCTGCCCCAGACATCAGCCTCCCACGAAATCCCCAGTCCTGCTCCTTGAGATCGGGAGGTTCCCCCTGCAGTCGTCCCGGCCAGTTGTCCACCTAGTCCGACAGTTGGCAGCAGAGCTGCTCCAGCCTGTTTGGCAAGGGCATTGGCTTGGTCAACTCTGGCTGCGGAAGCCTGCAGGTCAGGGTTGTTTTTTATGGCTTCGGCAACCAGTGAATCAAGCTGCGGGTCTTTGAAATCATGAATCCAGCCATCCTTGACCGTGCCACTGTCAACAACGGAAGCGGCCCATTTATCGGGAGTAGCGGCTTTGGTTTTGTCCGTCCCGGAGGAGGCTTCGGAGTGGGAGTAATTGCGCTTGCATCCGCAGAGAATCAGCAGGATTACGAGTGCCAACAAGAATTTTTGTCTATTGCTATACATAGCTCTTTCCTGCTTAGAGGGCTTCAAAACAGATGATGTTCCGCCAACTGACCATACGCAGCAGCACCTGCCTGATCAGGGCCAGCGGTTCCATGCTTTCACTGTAGACACTCACCGCAGCCGCGCTGCCAAGGGGCAGGTTGTATGCGGAAAGGTTGTCCGTCACGTTTATAAAAACCGGAACCCGTCCTTCGGGGATATGGGTGGAAACGCTCAAGAGGTCCCCGGAGGGTTGGAGCTGGCCTTCAGCTAATGCTTCCTGAATCTTGGTTACCTCGCCTTTGAAGGCGCGGCCCGGGATAGCAGGGAATATGACCTCAGCCTTGAAGCCGGGTTTAATGTTCTGGAGGGGGTTCTGCTTGAAAGCAGCCACCAGCATTGGGGCCTCGGAATGAACAAAAGTCATCACCGGGCGTAGAGGCAAAGGCACGGCCATCATACCCGGACGCAGCCGCAGTTGGGTAACCCAGCCGTCAGTGGGGGCTACCACTGTGGTGCTGTTCAGGTCGAACAGGGCCTTGGCAAGTTCGGATTGCAGTTTGCCTACTTCCTGCTGGTATTGTTCCACATCATATTGACTGCCTGCGGCATGCTTGGCCAGTTCTTTGGATTCAGCAAGGCGGCGCTTGGCGAAACCTAGTTGGGCATTAACTTCATCCACCCGGGCTTTGAACGGGGTAGGGTCTATGGAAAAAAGTTTGTCCCCGGCTTTGATAGGCGTGTTCGGCTTTACATGCACGGCAATGGTTTTGCCCCGAACTTGCGAAACAATAGGGGTGGTCTGGAAGTAGATTCTCGCTTCCGGGGTGTAGGGATGGTAAAAGGCCATGCACAGGAAAATTCCTCCGACCACAAATATTCCACCCACTACAGCTGTGGTTATCGTCCATTTGGTCACAGGGATTTTCAGGACTTTGAAGGCAAAGAAGACAATAGCCGCGTATGTTAATTCAATAAGTATATCCACGGTTATACCTCCTTCGCTTCCGGTTCGACTGCTTCTTCCGTGGGAGTAGGCTCTGTTTTATGTTCCACAAAGGATTCATCGCTTTCCAGATCTGGTTTATGGATCATGGCCCATATCCAGAGGAAGGGCCAGATTGCGTGCAAGGTGAAGAGACTGACCCAGCCTGCAGCATGGATGGCGTCCTGATGGGGATGGTTACGCTTTTTGGCTATATTGTATGGGATATCGTGAATAAAGATGATGCCGTAAACCAGCACCAGAAATACAAAGATCAACATTCCGGCACCGATATAATCAAGTATTCGGGAATCAGTCTCAATCATAAGCGTCTCCTTCCTAAGTGCAGCAAGTAAGTAATTGACTACTTTATCAGAAATTAAACTTTACTTTTCTGTAGCACATTTAAAGGGGCGGTCCTATCAAAAACTCCCATTTTCATAGGGGAATTACTAATGGCATCCAGCGTTTGCACTGCCGGACGCTCTGATGTAAATGGATACCCATCAAAATAAGCAAGGAGTCTTTTTATGGATAATATTGTCGCTGAATCTCTTACAGCTATGCCCGTTGAACGCAAAGACGGAACTTACGCTATGCGTATTCCTCTGGTTCAGGGGCAGTGTACCCCCGGAATGATGAAAACTGTAATGGAAACCATGGCGAAGTTCGGCCTGACTTCTGTTCGCGTGACCACCGGTCAGCGCTTGAATCTGGAAGGCATTCCCAAGGATAAAGTGGATGAAGTTATTGCCAGCCTTGGAACCAAGGTTGATAAAGTTCCTCCGACTGTTGGTGTTTGCACCGGTGCTGGCGTCTGTAAATACGGTGTTCAGGATAGCCGCGGCATGGGTAAAAAGCTGCTTGAAGTTATCAAAGCAAACGGTCCTTACCCCTTCAAGATCAAAAGCGGTGTTTCCGGCTGTAAAATGGTTTGTGCATTCAGCAATGTGCGCGATATCGGCCTCGTAGGTACCCCCAAAGGCTGGGATGTCCTCTTCGGCGGCGGTGCAGCACGCAATGTTCGCGCAGGCGTAAAAATCGGCACCCAGCTCGTTGATGATGAAGCCCTCGCACTGATTGAAAAGGCTCTTGATTTCTACAAAGCAAACGGCCGCAAGCGCGAACGCATCAGCGGTCTTGTCGACCGTCTCGGTGAAGAAGCCCTGCTTGAAGCCGTGAAATAGATTTATTTAGCTTGATTATTAGAAAGGCGGGCTCCCTTAAGGGAGCCCGCCTTTCTTTACCTCCTGAATTGAATGTAAATATACACTGGACCTCCCTGTCTACCCTTGTTATTACCCGCTTTCCACGCACTACTTTCTTCTCCTTTTCAAGATAATCACGCCCCTTCATCCAAGGGCCAAACCACACATCATTCATATGGGAAAACATATCATTGAAGAGGCAAGCCGTTGCCTGCAGTGTAAGAAACCGCTTTGCAGCAAGGGCTGTCCCCTTGGAACACCTATCAATAAAATGATCGAACTCCTGCTGGACGGCAAAATGCAGGAGGCCGGGGCTATGCTTTTTGAGAACAACCCGCTTTCCGTGGTCTGTTCACTCATCTGCCCCCATGAAAATTTCTGTGAAGGGCATTGCATTCTGGGGCGCAAGAGTTCCCCGGTGCAGTGCAGCGATATTGAAAACTATATTTCACGCTATTATCTTGCTCAGTTTCAGCCGCAGAAAAAGGAAAAACGTAAATCACGCATTGCCGTTGTCGGTTCCGGTCCGGCTGGAATCACTGTGGCTTTCATCCTCGCCCTGAAAGGGTATGAGGTTACAATTTTCGAATCCGAGGAAAAGATCGGCGGAGTTTTGCAATACGGTATCCCTGAATTCCGTTTGCCCAAGGATATTCTTGAGAAGCTGCGTGAAGTTCTGGTGCAGCTCGGTGTGAAAATACGTCCCAACATGCTCATCGGTCCGGTTATCAGTATCGACGACCTGCTGCGTGATGGTTACAAGGCTATTTTTATCGGTACCGGGGTCTGGAATCCGCGTCCGCTGCGACTCAAGGGCGAAACCCTTGGCAATGTTCATTATGCTATCAACTATTTGAAGAATCCCGATGTCTACGATCTGGGTAAGAAAGTTGCGGTCATCGGTGCCGGTAATGTGGCTATGGATGTTGCCCGCACAGCCTTGCGTAAAGGCGCAGAGGAAGTGACCGTGCTTTACCGTCGTGGTCAGGAAGATATGTCCGCCACCAAGTATGAGTACGATTACGCCAAACTGGATGGGGTGCGCTTCAAGTTCTACCATTCCCCGCTGGAGCTTTCCGAGGAAGGCGTGCTTTGTGTGCGTACTGAAAAGGAAACCGATGAAGACGGCAAGACCAAGCTGGTTACCATTGAAGGTTCCGAAAAGCTGGAGCAGGCCGATTCTATTTTCATCGCTGTAAGTCAGGCTCCGCGCAATAACCTGACCGGAATAGAAATCGGTAAGACCGGACTGGTCATCACTGATGAAGAAGGCCGCACTACTCGTGACGGCGTGTTCGCTTCAGGGGACGTTGTCACCGGAGCCAGAACCGTTGCTGAAGCCGTGCGTTGTTCCAAGAATTCCGCGCAGGCGATTATGGATTACGTGGAAGGCCTTTAAATCTCATCTTTTTGGGATAGTAAAAATGCCCGGAATGGTAGTCCATTCCGGGTATTTTATTATATTTACTGCATCTGTCTGCCGCGCATTCCTCCGGGACCGTGCCCTTCGGGAACGCAGAAGATTTGATCTCCCCGACTCATGCATAATCCGGAAAGCTTACCGCGCGGGGTTTCAACTGTACATTCCTCTTCTTGGGATTTGCCCTCGCAGGCAGTGAAAGCTTCTTCGGGTGGACCTTGGAGGTTACCGGGACCACGTCCCTGTCCCATGCCTTGTCCCATTTCACTTTGCATCATGCCTTGTCTCATACCTTGTCCCATTTCACCCTGCATCATGCCTTGGCCCATGCCGGAATTACGGCCTTGATTTCTCCCCATGCCTTGTCCGTTGCCGCCCATAGGACTCATTCTGTCAGAGAATGAATTGGGGGATCCGCCTTTCCAAGCGGGGATTTTGGTGTAGGGCGGGTCGTATGGTTGGACCCCTCCGCCAGCTACACAACGTGCGTAATTATAGATGCGAATGTCGTCGCCTTGCGGACCGCGTCCGTTAGGGAAGGCCTCCGGGTTACCTGATTTAGGGTCACTGCGTTGTGCCCCTGCTCCATGGACGTCCATCCATTTTTTATTGTTGCTGCGCGGGGGAGCGAAATAACCCAAGGCCCGGCCAAAGGCTATATAGGAGGCGTGGGAAGGTTTAGGTCCATCCATGTGGGTGGTGGATGACCAGTAGTAGGATTCCTTGTCCGTTACCTTGAAGATGGAATCGATGGCTGCTGAATTGCTGGTTACGGGGCTGCGTGAGTAATCCACTATGGATTGCAGTTCCTTCACGTTGGGCAGCCGCCAGTCACTGCGTCCGGCATAAGTAAGGTTTTCGCAATAACTCAAGGCTTCTTCCCAATTCAGTTTTTTGCTGCTGTCGACCTGTTGCCAGACCAGCCCGGTGGCTTTGTCTTCAATGGTTCCGTCTTTGCGGTCCACGAATAGATTCTTTCCGTACTCCGGATTGCCGCGAACATAGCGGATATATTTGCTACATTTACCGCGCGGATTTCTTTTGCCGTAACCTTTGATGCGCCCATCAGCGAAATTGACTCCGAATGCGGTAGGATTCCCATCCATGGTTGTGCTTACATATGTTGTTGAGGACCAGTCCTGACAATCGATGATGCGTTGTCCTTTGGATGTATCACCGAATTTGAATTCAAAATACTTGGTATCAATGAATGGG
This sequence comes from Maridesulfovibrio sp., assembly GCF_963666665.1. NCBI lineage: Bacteria > Pseudomonadati > Thermodesulfobacteriota > Desulfovibrionia > Desulfovibrionales > Desulfovibrionaceae > Maridesulfovibrio > Maridesulfovibrio sp. Next base: position 2,390,129 of record NZ_OY762999.1, on the reverse strand, counting down.
GTTGAGCTTTTTTCAGTACCCTGAACCCAGCCGTTGAAGTCGATGAGCGAGTATAGTTCTTTAATGTTCGGGGTGCGCCAGTCAGTATATCCGCCAACTTTGCAGTCATCTGCACCGTCCATAGCCTGCTGCCAAGTGACTGCGGGGCCGCGTTCCTTGACCCACATAAGGCCGGTGACGAGATCGGAGATTGTGCCGTCTCCGTTATCTTTGTAACGAGGCTGGTTGCCTTTGTATTGCGCATCCTGCCCGTAGAAATCATTTCCTTTGTCCGGGCAATTGATTTGCCGGGAGTTGTTGAAACAGGCTTGTTGACCGCTGTCTACTATTGGATAATTTCCAGCCCAAACGGATGTTGAACAGATAAATAAGAATGAAGCTATGACTAGCAGGGAATACCTTTTCATACGCGCTCCTGTTGTTTTTATTTTTCAGTAAAACATGAACTAATTTTTCCAGCTAGGGGAAAAGATGGTTTCATTTACAGATCTTAAAAAAAATATATATGCAGATTAAGTTTATGTTTCTAAAGTTACATAAAAACTTGTCTGCAAGAGTTGCGAGTGCTACAAGTCTATAAGCACTAATTTAGGTAGTTATTCTGTTTCAGCAGGGTAATAAATAGTGAAATTGTAATTTCGGCATTTAAAAAAGTTCATCAAAATTAATTGAAGGAGAAAGCATGTCTAGGAAAATTCTTTTTGCTTTATTTAGTCTCATGTTGATTATCGGTTTTGCAGGCACTGCGCTGGCGGAGAGCAATGCTAAAACAGGGCTGCTCACCTGCCATAGGATAAGCCTCGCACCTATGATTATCGGCCCTGTTCAAGTTGCGAAATTTTTCCCCACACCTTTTCAGGATACAATGACAGCTGAAGAAGCAGCCAAATATCAAAGTGGAGGTCGTGAGGTGCAGGACCTGCTGGACGATGCTGGTGTTAAGCAAGGCACGGTTACTTTTAAATATGGCTATGCAAATAACCGGTGGACGGTTGATGGTGATGCAATCATGTACGGTCAGAGTATCAGGGTAATTTATGAATGTTATTAAGATTTGAAGGGAGTCCGTCTTAGGTTGCTTTCAGGACGGATCATATAATTTTTAAAGTGATGGAATAAGAGCCCGTTTATACGATTAAACGGGCTCTTCGTTGCTTAAGCGTACATGATGGTTGCGGCAACCATGCAGAGCAGGTAGAGGCCGCCGAAGATAGCCCCCAGTGCCCACCAACGGGCCTGACTGATGAAGCCTGAACCATACCAGATTGGTGCCGGTCCGGTGGCGTAGGGGGTGATGATACCCATTACACCGAGGCTTCCCGCCAGCATGAGTACGACTGTCGGCAGCATCTCCGGGGGAAGCAGGGGCTGGGCAATGGCTATAAACAGGGGCATCAAAGCCGTGGTGTGTGCAGTTGTGCTGGCAAAGAAATAGTGCAGTACGAAAAACAGAATAACCAGCATGATTGCTACCGTTTCCGGCGGCATTCCCTGAAGGTTGGCGGAAACAAGGCCGCCGATCCATTTGAGCACTCCGGCCTTTTTTAATCCACTGGCCATAGCTACAAGGGTGGCGAACCAGACCAGCACATTCCATGCGCCCTTGTTGGTTATGACATCCTCCCAGTTGATGACGTCTGTTAAGACCATCAGCGACAATACAAACATGGCGGCTACTGTGCTGTTTACGCCAAGTTCTTTGCCGAAAATCCAGAAGATGAGGGCTGTCAGGGCATAGCCGAGCATCATGAGTTCCTTGGTGCTGACCTTGCCCATCTTTATGAGTTCTTCAGCAGCCCATGCCGGGGCTTCCGGCGAATGTTTCTGGGTAGGAGGGTAGATGACGTAGGCCAGCCAGGGAGTCAGCAGGAACAGGGGAAGCATGACCGGGATCATGATCTTGGCCCATTGTCCCCATTGGATGCTTATTCCGGTCCCTTGGCTGATCAAGTCCACGGCCAGCAGGTTGGGGGCAAGTGCGGTCAAGAACATGGAGCTGGTTACACAGGTTGCAGCAAAGGCCACCCATGTCAGGTATGATCCTATTTTACGCGGTTCATGGTCAGGTGTTGAATCGAACATGGGCGGAATATTGCTGGCGATGGGATAGATAGTTCCTGCGCTTCGGGCTGTGTTGGAAGGCATGAACGGTGAGAGGATCAGATCTGAAAAAGCAATGGCGTAGCCCAATCCAAGGGTGTTCCTGCCCAGATGTTTGATCAGGATAAGGCTGATCCGTTTACCCAGACCTGTTTTTTTGTAGCCCATGGCGAACATGAAGGCTGAAAAAATAAGCCAGATTACACCGTTTGAAAAACCGGACAAGGCCCAGTTGCGGCTTACTGTGGCACTGGGATCGACCAGTCCCAGAATAGCCACCACCGTCACTCCCACAAGGCCGACCAAGGCGGCGGGAACTGGCTCTACAATCAGGCCGACTACAACGCCGACGAAAATACTTAGGAAGTACCATGCTTCGGGTTGCAGTCCTTCCGGTGTGGGAAAGAGGGCCATAACAATTGGAACAATGACAGGGGAAAACTTTTTGAGTTTATCCATGTGACCTCACAGTAATCTAGGGTTCGCAGGAATTTGTTTTCAGAAGCCTGTACCGAGCAAAAAATGCAGTTCCCGTTAAAAGAGACGGGAGATCCTGATTATTAATGACATAATTTTACACTTTGGGTCAACAGGACCAAAAAAAATCCCGGCAGTCCGATATGGGCTGCCGGGATTTCATAGTTTGATTGAGGAGTTGTTAGGCTGAACGAAGTTCGCTGATCAGTTCAGTCAGTTCACTGGACATGACCGCCAGTTCCTGAACTGCTTTTGCTGATTGCTTAATCCCTTCAGTCGTTTCGCGGGTAATATTGTTGATTTCGCTTATGGCACTGTTGATCTGCTCGGAAGCACTGGACTGCTCTTCAGATGCAGTTGCGATTCCTTCCACCTGACTTGCGCTGTATTCCACGGTGTTCACAATCGCCTCAAGGGAAGAACCTGACTTTGCAGCCAGTTCAGTGGTTTGTTCTACTGCATTTACTGCATTTTCCACAGCTTGCATATTGGTTCGCATGGCCTGCTGGATGCTTTCCACGTTGTTGCCTACTTCATGGGTGGCGGTCATTGTTTTTTCTGCAAGTTTGCGGACTTCATCAGCTACGACCGCGAAACCACGTCCGGCTTCGCCTGCGCGGGCCGCTTCAATTGCCGCGTTCAAGGCCAGCAGGTTGGTCTGGTCGGCAATGTCGGAAATTACATCCATGACCGTGCCGATTGATTCGGTCTGTTTACCGAGATTTTCCATGTTGATGCGCAGGTCTTCAGCAATAGTGCTTACTTCGGTGATTGAGCGGACCGATTGAGATACGATCTGTGCTCCTTCTTCTGCCTGCTGCTTGGCTTCCATGCTCTTTCCCGATGCACTGGAAGCATTGCGGGCAACTTCCATGATGGTACTGTTCATCTGCTCCATAGCGGTCGCAGTTTCAGTGATCCTTTCATGTTGAATCTCGGAACCGTTGCTGATCTGTTCAACCTGTGCGGCCAATTCTTCACTTGCGGATGAAAGCTGTTCGGAAATGGCCTGAGTGCGTTCGGCAACATCCTGCATCTTTCGCTGGGCTTCACGGATGGCGGTCTGGTCGAGTATGACTTCAATGGCGCCGACAACTTTACCGTCCTTTTCAATGGGGACGCCGAAGTAGTCCATGTCCAGCCTGCCGTCGGGGGTCATTACCGAGGTTGAACCGTTTTCAGGTTTACGGGAAATGAAAGTTTTGGCGCAGGCGCATCTGTCTGTGCCGCAGTCTGTTGTATGCAGTGCACTGGAACATTTATCTTTCTTGAGGTCTTCAAGGGATCTGCCGAGCAGTTTTGTGCCGGGTTTGTTCATGAACAAAATTTTCATTTCGCGGTCTATGGTCATTACCGGCATGGGGACAGCATCAATAAAGGAGCGCATGACATGCATAGCCAGATTTGTACGGTTGATGAGTTCAGCAAAGCTGCCTTCGAATCCGCTGCTGTCGGCCTGACTGTCAATTCGGCCTTCTTCGATTCCGGTGATGGCCGTGTCAATCTTGGTCATTACAGTATTCAGAGTGCTGCCGACTTGAGCCATATCTTTGCAGATCATGCCGACCTCATCCTTTTGGTTCACCTCCATCATGCAGTCGAAATTGCCTTTGGACAGTTCCTGAACAAAAAGACGGGCTTTGGAGAGCGGGACAGTGATGCTGCGGGCAATGAAAAAGGCGAGAACAATTCCGCCCAATAAAGCCAGGGCAGACATGAAGGTCATATTGTCTACGGCTGCGGCAATGGTTGCCTGCATTCTCGGGCCGAGATCATCCTGTTCTTCCATTATGGATAATTTCAACTCTTCGATATGCTTTGCTATGATGGGGCCGAGAGAGTCTATTTTTTGTTTTGCTGCAACCTGTTTTATGTTCGCTTCAATTATCTTCTGGGTGTGCAGGACGTATTGTTTATTGTTCTCGGTAAGTTCATTGATAAGGCCCAGATCGGCAGGGGAGTATAGTACGTTCTGGATCTCGCCGATGCTTTTTGCAAACTCATCAAAAAGTTTGATTGCTTTTTCTGCATCATCTTTATGTTGGCTTTTGTAAATGTATACAGAGTTTGCAAGCCTTGCCTTAAACAGTGCCGCCCTGCTTTTTTGCACCATGGCAATCATGAAGCTGTCTTCACGTTCGTTTGCACTTTGGAGTAGTGTTTCCAGTCCATTAACTAGTGCTTTCCCGTTTTCGCTTGCCTGATTGATTGAATCTTTTTCTTTCTGTTTTGCTGAAAGAAATTGGTTGAATGTTTTTTGATAGGTAGCGACTTCATGGTCAATTTCTTTAACCAATTCAATGCGCTTAGGGGAATTCATCTCTTTTTCTGCTTCTTGGATGAATTTTTGAAGTGTGGAGATCTTGTCGTTATATTCTTTCAGGGAGTTGTCTGCACCCGAGTGAATATAAGAGATTGCGCTCGTGTTGGTCAGCAGCATATTGGCTTGGATTCTGCCTGTCAGGTTGGTCTGCCGCGCCAATGACCGGTATCCTGCAAAACCGTCTGAGCTGTCAGTCAGCTTTAGAATGCCTTGCCCCGCAGTTGTCGCCAGCAGAATAAGGATCAGTCCGAATCCTGTTGCAATTTTAGTAGTTACGTTAAGATTTTTGAGCATCGGGCCAACTCCCCTTTGACTGTTTTGCTGTTTATCTATTTGAATTGATAGTGATAACTAGAGTAAAGATACTTAAATGTCAATTGGGTTTAACTTTTCAGTATATCTTTTGTTACTACAAAAGTGTAGTATTATTGTTGTGAAGGGTAAAAAAATACCCCGGAACATTGTCCGGGGTATTTTTTTGTGATTTGATGATTGTTATTGCAGGTAGCCCCAGCCTATCAGCCGGTCATATGCATGTTTAGCATAATCTCCCTGATTGTTGACCTTGAGGAAACGGTAGTACTCATTGGCAGCCATGTCCCGATTGCCAAGGGCTTCGTATGAGACTCCCTTGAAAAATGTAGTCATGGGGTTGCCGGGCAGTCTCTTTTCGTATGCGTCGAAGTTGGACAGAGCCTGTTTGAATTTATGATTCTCAAGACTGAGCATGCCTGTTATATGCAGGGCCTGAGCCTCCTGCGGATATCTGTTTTTGGCCTGCTGGGCGTAGTGTAGTCCTTCCTTGGCTTTTCCTTGTGCCAGCTGGCATTTAGACATGAGCAGTAATCCTGCGTAGTCATCGGGCGCTATGCGTAAGGCTTTTGAAAAGTGCTCTTCGGCTTCATTATAGTTCTTTTTGCCCATGGCGCCTTCGCCTTTTTGCATTTCCTCAATGGCCGGCTTGATTTTGCGTATGGATGCGATGTTGTCCATGTATCGTTCGCGCAGCAGTTTACCGTGGCTGTTGGCATAAACGGTATCCCGTTTTTTTACTGCGGTTGCATAGCGTTCGGAGCTCATTGGATGGGAAGCGAACATCTGTTGCACGAATGAAGGCTTGCTCTTGTGCAGTTTTTCCAGCTCTTCCATAAGTCCGACCATTCCTTCAGGGTCGTAGCCGGCATTGTCCATGTATTCCATGCCGAGGCTGTCGGCCTGCCTTTCATCAGAACGGGAGTAGCTCGCAAGGAGCATACCGGCACCTATTCCGCCCAGACCTGCTGCCAGCGGTACGAGGCGGCTGTCCTGAGTTGCGGCAACACCTACTCCGACAGCGACTATGCCCTGTACGGCTATGGCTGAACTCATGCGTGAGGCTGTGTGGCGGGCATTCACATGTCCGATCTCATGCCCTAGAAGCGCAGCAAGCTCCGCTTCGTTTTCAAGGGTGACCAGAATGCCGCGGGTACAGGCTATACTGCCGCCGGGAAAGGCGTATGCGTTAACGTAGTTGGCATTAACACAGCGGAAAGAGTAGGGCATGTTGGGTCGGTGGCTGCTGGAGGAAAGGGATATTCCGACTTCAGTGATGTAATTGTTGACCAGGCTATCCTGAACCGCACCGTAGTCCGCAGAGAACTGGTGCGGAGAATTCTGGCGGTCCATCTGAATTTCCTGCTGTTCGGAAACCAGCATCAACTGTTGCTGACCTGTGACAGGGTTGATTGCGCACCCGCTGAGGATACCCAGCGTGCCGCCTGCTGTCAGTTTCAGTGCCTGTCTTCTGGAAATTGTTGCTGATTTGTTCTTTTGTCCATGTTTCCTCCGAACTCTTCGTTATCTATAAAGATATATCTGCGTGTGTGCTTTGGCAATAGTTTGGTTTTTCCTGTGTCAGGAAAACATTGCAGTGGCAGTGTGGAATATAATATCTATGTAAGTAGGTTCATGGTTAGAGATTGCAGGAAGGATGTGCAGCTAAAAAACTTGCGGGCAAATACCACCATAGATTGAATTTGTAGCTGAGATGTTGACTTGAAGATAGCCCGAGACCTGTAATTTGCCAAATATCTGTACCGGGTCCTGATCCGCACTTGCTAATGCATTATGGAGCTGCAAAGTGAATATACCCCTTAAAGATAAGTCTGCCGGAGAGATTCCTGTAATTGAATTTAAGAATGTTTCGTTCCGCTGGCCGGGTGGCAAAGGATTGCATGACGTCTCCTTTGCTGTTTCTGCAGGACAGTTTGTGCTTATTTCCGGACCTTCAGGGGCGGGAAAATCAACCTTGCTGCGTCTTGTCGTCCGTCTTGAAGAAGCAGGGCAGGGTGATATCCTAGTTAAGGGAGATCCTATACAATCCATATATCCCCCGGAATTGCGGTCCAAGATCGGTTTTGTGCAGCAGACTCCGACTGTGCTTCCGGGAACAGTACGCGAAAATCTGCTGTTGCCCTTTACTCTCAATGTCAGGAAGGGAGTGGACGTTCCATTGGATGATGAACTTCATAAATGGCTGGAACGTGTCGGATTGGGTGAAATCAGGTTAGACAGCCATGCTTCCGATCTTTCCGTGGGCCAACGCCAGCGCCTTTGCCTGATACGTTCGGTACTGCCCAAGCCGATGGCTATCTGTTTTGATGAACCCACCAGTGCCCTAGACCGGGAAAGCCGGGAACGGGTAGAGGCGATAGCTGAAGAACTTGCCTCCGAAGGAATCTCCGTGCTTATGGTCAATCATACCAGTTACCACCCAAGTTGTCCGCATATGCACCTGACTGTTTCCGATGGTAAAGTGGAGGTGCTCTCATGAATAATGCCTTTATTTCCATAACATGGATTCAGTTGTTAATAGCTTTAAGCCTTGTTTCCATTTCCGGGGTTCTTTCCATTTATTACAAGCTTAAATTGGAAAAGGATCTGGCTGTCGGCGTATTGCGTTCTTTTGTTCAGCTTTTGACCATGGGCTATTTGCTGAAAATTCTGTTTGGCTTGAATAGCGCGCTACTTGTTCTGGGCCTTTATCTGGTTATGACCTTTTTTTCGGTTCACATCATCCACGGGCGGGTGAAAGAGAGGAATGTATCGTATCTAATGCCCACCGGACTGGCTGTCATGTTCAGTTATTCGCTGGTGACTATTCTGGTTACCAAGTTGGTTATCGGTGCCCAGCCGTGGTGGGATCCGCAGTATTTTATACCCATTGGCGGGATGATCGCAGGCAACTCCATGAATTCGCTGGCGCTCTCTTTAGAAAGATTTTTTTCTGATCTCAGGAATCGCCGGAATGAAGTTGAAATGCTGCTCTGTCTCGGAGCGGATTACAAAGAAGCAACAGCTGATATTTTCCGCGATGCTTTGCGAGCAGGTATGATCCCGGCCATAAATTCTTTAATGGGTGTGGGGTTGGTTTTTCTGCCCGGTATGATGACAGGCCAGATTCTGGCAGGGGCAGATCCTGAAGAGGCTGTTCGATATCAGATTGTGGTCATGTTCATGCTGGTTGCATCTACAGCACTTTCATCAATTATCGTTCTGCTGCTGGTCCGTAAACGTTGTTTTTCCTCAGCCATGACCCTGCTTACCGGGGGGGGAAGAAGGGACATGGTTTAAATATGGTAACGGTTGTCGTTGCAGTGTATGCTTACGGCAGTATTTAATATCAATTCAAGGGGGGGAAGTTGTTTTATTTGAGTGAAATGTTCCAAAGCTTATTTGCCAATGACCGTCTATGCAGTAAATTTATAGAAGCTTCTCCCGATGCCATTGTAATTACAACTGCGGACGGAAACGTTTTGGCAGGTAATTCCCGTGCTGCGGAATTGTTTGGTTATGTTGATACAGATTCAATCCCGCTCAACGTGATTGAGAGATATAAGCAGGCCGAGGACCGCGAGCGGCTGATCGATCTGCTTTCCTCGGGCAAAACTCTGCAGGATTTCGAGGCAGAGGTCTTGGACCGGGATGGAAATTCTTTTTTTGCCAGCATCAGTGTGTCAGTAATGGATGTGGGAGGAATGACGGTTCTTGTCTCTATTGTCAGGGATATTTCAGAGCGAAAGAAAACCCAGTTGAATGAGATAAGGTTTGAAACACTCGGCACCTTGGCCGGTATGGCTGATGCCGATTTCGGTCAGATATATGATTTTGCTTTGGAAGCAGCCGTAAGAATAACCAAAAGTGAGATTGGTTATATTTATTTTGTCAATGAAGATGAATCTGAACTGAGGTTGTATGCATGGTCGCGAAAAGTTATGCCTCAATGTTCTGTGGAATCAATCCCCGATGTCTATCATGTAAATGATGTCGGGGTCTGGGGAGAGGCTATCAGACAAAGACGTCCCATGATTCTTAATGACTATGCTGCGTGTGGGGCAAAGAAGGGGCTGCCCAAAGGGCATGTGCCAATCACTAGGCATATGAATGTTCCTCTTTTCGATGACGGTAAAATAGTGCTTCTTGTCGGTGTCGGAAACAAGGAAGATGCATACGATGATGAAGACGTGCGCCAGTTGAGCCTGCTGATGGATGGCATGTGGAATATTGTCCGCCGCAAAGAGGCGGACGAAGCTCTGCGGCAGGCGTATTTGGAAATGGAAGGCAAGGTAGAGGATCGAACCAAGGAGTTGCAGCGCGCTCTTGACGATTTAAGACAGGTTAACTCGGCAATGGCAAACGAGGTTGGGCAGCGTAGATTGGCAGAACAAAGGTTACGTCAATTCGAGAGGCTTGTTGAGCTTAGTCCGGATATGGTTTCCCTGCTCGATTCTGAGTATCGGTATGTGATGGTAAATGAGTCGTATGTGAGGTTTTTTACTAAACCAAAAAACTTTTTTATTGGTCGACCCGTATATGAAGTTACCGGAAAAGATCTCTTTGAAAATCGTTCCAAGAAGCTGATTGATTCTGCGTTTGCAGGCCAGACCACCGGATTTGAGGCATGGATAGATTTGCCTCTGCTTGGGAAACGATTTTTTACAGTAACTTATCATCCTGTTTATTCAGGGGAGGATGAAAATAGACTTGTAAGCATTACGGCTCACGATATTACCGAACAAAAAGAAATGCTTGAAGAAGTTAAGCGGCTGGCCAGTACTGACTATCTGACCGGTGCACACAACAGGCGTCACTTTATGGGCCGGGCGGAAACCGAGCTGGATAGGCTGACCCGTTATGGCGGAGAGCTGTATCTCATGATGTTGGATATCGACCACTTCAAGAATATAAACGATACCTACGGTCACAGTGTAGGAGACGTTGTTCTGAAGGAACTGGTCAAATGTTGTACCTCGACATTGCGAACTTCGGATGTATTCGGAAGGCTTGGCGGGGAAGAATTTGCGGCCTTGCTGGTTCATGGGACCGTGGATTCGGCTATTCAGGTTGCAGAGAGACTGCGTATGGCCGTTGAGAATATGGAAGTCCGTTCCGGTGGGCATGTTGTTAAATTTACGGTGAGTATCGGCCTGACCATGGTCTGTTCTGATGAAGATATTGAAGTCGCCCTTAGACATGCAGACAAATGTTTGTATCAGGCCAAAGAGCAGGGCAGGAACCGGGTGGTTTCGTACTGTATGAAGGAAAGTTGAAAGGCCGGTGCGTGGAAACGCACCGGCCTTATCTTTATGCTGATTTCATATTATCGATGATGGATTTGAGTTGGTGTGCCTGTGCTGCAAGGTCGGAAACAGCCTCTGAAGACTGGCGCATAGCACTGTTTGTCTCGGTTGAGATGTTGTTGATCTCGTCCACAGCCCGGTTGATCTGTTCTGAAGTGGCGGACTGTTCTTCACATGCTGCGGCGATTCCCTGAATTTGTTCGGAAACCGTATCGGTAAGTGAAAGAATCTCATTGAGAGACTTGCCCGCATCTCCTGCCATATCTGAAACTGTACCTATCTCCTTAACTGTGAATGCGCACTGGCTGATACTTTCTTTCGTGCCGCGTTGGATTTCCGAAATGGCAGCCTCAACCTCGTTAGTTGCGGTCATGGTCTTTTCTGCCAGTTTACGGACTTCGTCAGCAACAACCGCGAAGCCGCGTCCTGCTTCTCCTGCACGGGCTGCTTCAATTGCAGCGTTGAGGGCCAGCAGGTTTGTCTGGTCGGCAATGTCCGAAATCACATCAATGATCTGACCTATTTTTCCAGCACTTTCGCCCAGTTCTTCCATCTCTTTTTCAAGGGCTTCAGAGTAATTCTGAACAACTCCGATTCCTTCGACCATTTCCTTCACAACGTTTGCCCCGTTGGTGGCGGTTGTGCTTGCATCTCCGGCGGTTGTTGAAGCTTCTCCTGAGTTACGGGCAACTTCGACCACAGAAGCATTCATTTGTTCCATGGCCGTGGCTGTCTCCGCGGTCCTCTGGCTTTGCATGTCTGAACCGGTTGCTGATTGTTCAATCTGGGCGGAAAGTTCTTCGGAAGCAGTTGATATGATAACAACAACGTCTTCAAGCTCTCGTGCAGCCTGATGCATGCCTTCGCGTTTGGCGTTTTCGGCTTCCTTGCGTGCCTCTTCTGCCTCATACATGGCCTGTTGTGCTTTTTCCGTCTCTTCTGCCGCGTGTCTGGTCTGTTCCTGAGCTTCGCTGATTTTTTCTTTTAACGTAACAACCATTGCGTTCAGGTCATTAGCCAATATGCCGACTTCATCGCGGGTCTTGATTTCGAGAACATGGTCAAGGTCACCTGCAGCAACCCGGGTTGCATACTTGGTTGCATCAATGATGGGACGGGCCATTGTTCTAGCGTAAAGCCATGCCGCAAGCATTATGATGGGCAGGATTACAGCAATGACCAGCAGGGAAGAAGTTTTTACATTATTCTGGGCTTTGATCATGGTTTGAATGGGCATTCCAATAAACCACATGCCGATATTCTTACCGTTGACCGATTTGATCGGCCAGTAAGCTGTCTGGTAGTCAATGCCGAGAATATTGTTACGGGCGAGGAAAGTTTTACCGCGATCTATGACGGTAGCAGTAACTTCCGGGTTGGTCATTTTGGTACCCACGGCCCGACGACCGTTTTTGATGATAGTTGTCATCTCCCGGGTATCGCCATTGAATACGGTTACCTCAAGGTCGGAGAATCTTTTTACATCATCAACAAAGTCTTTGTCGGAAAGAGAGGTTCCGAGGGATATGGTACCGATTATCCGGCCGTTTTCTTTTATCGGTGCTGCCGCCCGCAGGGAAAAAGTAATCTCTTTGCCCTTAATGATACCTGATGTGACGGTTCCGCTTAAAGCTTTACCTACTGTTTCCTGTCCTTGGGCATTGTCGCCGAAGCTGTTGGCGTGCGCTCTTCCAAGAACTACACCTTTTGCGTCGGTCAGGGTCAGGAATTCGGAATCTGTCTCAACCATCAAAGATCGGAGTTTCTTTTGAAGTGCTTCTGAATCTCCCTGTTTTATAGCGGTAATGAGGTCAATATCCCGGGCCAATAATTCAGCTTTTTCACGAAAACCTTGGGATAAGCTGTCAATATGGCGGTCGACAACTTTCTTCATGGTGGAAATGTTGCGGATAGATTCCTCGGAGAATCCTTCGGCAACGTAGTGGTTAACTGTCAGGAAAATTGATGTGGCGGTCAGTAAAGCAATCACCACTGCCATCAACACGATTTTGTTTCGAATTGAAAAAGTCATGACACCCTTTTGATTATAAATTGCAGTTCTCCCTTCAGCTAAAAGCACTCCCTCCCCAGAGGTGTTTTTAAGCCTTTTTCCATACTTTATTATGTCTTATAGTGACATAATTATAGTACCAATAAAGAATTGTAGTAAATTTCGGGATAGAATCAATTATAAAATGTAGGCATGCTTTGACACTTTTTAAATAGGTAAAGGTAATAAATAATCAGGAAAATAAATATTCGTTCGAGTCTTTTGGGGCTAGGTTTCTCTGATTGTCTGTATAATCTATTGTGATTTTGCCAATTCTTATTCGGTAAGATTTAAACAGGTTGTCTAATCCTGTCTGTTGGGCTTCGCGATGATCAAGTAGATTTCGCCATTTTTCTATCGCATCTTCATCTTCCCAGAATGAAAGACTTAGTATCTTTTCCTCGTCGTTAAGACTTTGGAATCTTTCAATAGAAATAAAGCCTTCTCGGTTTTCTAGGAAGGATCTGACCCTCGTTGCAATCTCAAAATATTCCTGTTTCCCATCAGTCTTTGGGTAAACTTCAAATATTACCGCATACATATGTTCATTCCTTATCAAAGTTGTGCGTTTTGGTTTAAAAAAGAGCTGATTTAGCACCACTCCGTATTCTCAGACAAGCAATATTCAGAATATTTCTTGAAAAGAATTATGCTACTGAAATTATGTATCAAAAAAATGATCGATTATTTTTTTGATACCATGCAGTCTTGAAAAAAAGACCCTTTTTAAAAGATAGTTTACAATGTTAAATTACGTATTTTAGGCTAGTTATTAAGTATTGTCTGAAAATTAAGACTCTTTTTTTTCAGACTTTGTGCAAAAAAGCACAAAATGGTTTTGTGCTTGGGTCCCAAAGAAATTATAATATTTTTTTCACAAGTTTTGTTTTTTTATAATAAAATATGATATTTCAATGTGTTGAGTGCCTAAAATAATTATCCAGACATGGATTTATAAAATCGTGGTATAGTATTTGCTTGCTTCGCTGAGCTGAATGAATAATCAATTGTCTTCGGCACTTGCTGGTCAGGTGACGGTGGTTTCAGGCAATTGTTTATTGGCTCTGGTCGTTGGTTAAGAGGGCATTCCCTACTTGACCGAAACGGTATTTTTTGGAAAAGGGTTACTCCGAAATAAATACTGAATGATTGACCAATCACTAACCGTCCTCGCGATTCTTTCTTCACTACGAGCCTTTCCCAAAAGGTTACGGAAGAAAGAATCGCGGGGGCGGACGAATCTTTCTTAAGGCTGTGGGTTGAGGGTTCCATACACTTTTTAAAGATTTACCGGAGGATGAAACTGCAAATTGATGCATAGGGTTTGCTTCTAATCGGTAGTTTCCGGCCTTAGTGCCTTAATCTTGAATCTTTCTAAATTAAGGATTGATCCGTTGAAGAACAGATATATCCCAATAACTTTAATTGTTGCTGTCTTGGCCGTTGCGGCTATCGCGGGATTTCTTTTTCCGCCGGCAGTGCAGGAAAATCCGGCCCGTGTTGTGATGGACAACAGTGGTGGCAGGGTGATTTTTACTCATTTTGTTCATGCTGATGAGTATGGCTATGAATGCTCAGACTGCCACCATGACGACATCGGTCAGGAAAGGCCGATTCCTTGCGGAAGCTGTCATCCGGTAGCTTTTGATGCAAAGTTCAGGGCTGAACATCAGAAGAATTTTCCCAGTGAAGAGGCGTGCTTGCGCTGTCATGCGGATGTTCCCACTGGTCCTCTCGCTGAAGAAGATAAGCCTGATACCGAGAACATTCCTCTGCGTGCTGAAGCTTTCCACGCTCAGTGTATGGGCTGTCACGAGAGTGACGGAGGCCCCTACGGTGAAGACTCCTGTTACGATTGCCATGCGAGGTAGGTCTCATGCTTAAAATTCATTATTCCCTTGAATCTGATGTTCAGAAGACCATTTCCGACATCACTGCGCCTGCGGAACTTAATATCTCCATGCGCAACAAGATTCTGAAGATCAAGAAAGGCCAGAAGCTCGCGGCAGGTGAACTCCTTGCTGAGCGTCCTTCCAAATATGGTGCTGCCTGTAGTGCGGCCCTTTCCGGTAAGGCAACCAAAGTCAACTACCACCACCTGACCATTCAATCTGACGGCGGTGAAGAAAGTGTTGAGCCTATCGATGTAAAGTCCATGGGTCCCGGCAAAGAGCTGCTCCGTACCCTGCAGGAACTCGGTATGAACACAGCTGTTCTTTCTTCCCATGCTGAAAGACTGGTTATCAACGGCCTCAACCCCGAGCCGGGTATTTCCGTTGCTGAACAGCTGCTTAAAGATGAGAAAGAAACCATTGAAGCAGGTCTGCGCCTCGCTGAGTCCTTGATTATTCCGGTGCATACCACTCTGGCTGTTGCTGCCGGATCTTCATATGAACTTGCCGGCACAGAGCGTGTTTTTGTGAAGCCCAAATATCCTAACTCTCTTGACGCCCTCGTTGTTAAGAAGGTCACCGGAAAGGAATTCCCTGATGACACCAAAGTCATCAGCGTCATGGATCTTTACAACCTCGGCAGGATTTACAAGACCGGTATGCCCATCACCGATACCATCATGACCATTGGGGACAATAACTACCGGGTGCTTTTCGGAACTCCCGTAAGTCATATCTGCAATGAACTGGGTATTGAAGTGAAATCAGGCGACAAGGTCGTTCTCGACGGTCCTTTCCGTGGGGAAGCCGTCTACAGCCTTGATGAAGGTGTAAAGAAGGGTGATTACGGTCTGTTCGTAATTCCTGCCGGTACTTTTCCTTCAATTGAAGACGCAACTTGTATTAACTGTGGGGAGTGTGTGCTCAGCTGCCCGGCTAGAATCCAGCCGAACATGCTCAGCCGCTACGCAGAGTACGAGATGTTTGAAATGGCTGAAAAGCATAACCTGCATAGCTGTTTCGAATGTGGTCTTTGCTCCTTCAACTGTACGGTCAGACGTCCTATCCTTCAGTACATCCGTTTCGCCAAGGATCAGCTCCTTGCAAGCGGTCAGGCTGAAAAGACTTCTTAGTCGTAGGTGTTGCGCTTCGCGCTAAATGATTTGATTTCGCCTCCGGTAGCACAAGGAATCCCGGGATCATCAGGTCTCAAGTGTTGATTGAATAATCATACAGGATTCAACCGGATTGCGGTTAAACATACAAGTTTCAAGGGTTAAAATATGACTCCTCCAGTAATTAAAGCAATGTCCGACATTGCGGTCAGACTCACGGTTTCGCCTGCTCCCCACTGGCGCAGCAAACGCACCGTGGAGAAGATGATGCAGTTTCATCTTTTGGCTCTGGTTCCCGCATTGCTCATGGCTTTCAATATGTTCGGCCTGCCAGCTCTCGCAACAGTAGGTATTGCCGGAACAGCTGCCGTTCTCGCAGAGACTCTTCTCCTCAAGGTGCAGGAACGGGATGTTAATGTAGATAACTACACCGCTCTTTATGAAGGCCTTCTTTTCGCCTTCCTGCTGCCTGCGGGTGCTCCGTGGTGGATGGTAGCCTGCGGCGGTGTACTGACTATCGTGTTGGGCCGTACCGTTTTCGGCGGATTCGGTTGCAACCCCATCTGTGCGCCTCTGGTTGCCTGGGCTTTCTGTCGTCTTTCCTGGCCTGCTGCCATGGATATCGACGCGAACCTCGCACACTTCATGATCAACGCGCCTTTGGATCAGCTTAAGTTCTTCGGTCTCGATACTCTCGGACAGTTCAACTACACCGACCTTTTCCTCGGTAAACAGCTTGGCGGACTGGGGGCTTCCCAGATCATCGCAGTGCTGGCCGGCGGTATCTTCCTTCTCGCTACCGGTTGGGTGCGAGTGTTCATTCCTGCGGCATTCCTCGTGGGTGTGACTGTTACCGCTTCCATCTTCTGGATGATCGATCCTGAAGTTTACGCCAACCCGCTGTTCCACCTGCTGACCGGATCTGTAATGTTCGGGGCTTTCTTTCTCGCTCCTGATGTTGCTTCCAGCCCCGTGGGTGTTATTCCGCAGCTCCTCTTCGGACTCATTGCCGGTAGCATGGTCATAGTCATCCGTGTGTACGGCATCTACCCCGACGGCGTGCCTTTTGCCATCATGGTGGCAAACCTGCTTACCCCCCTGCTGGACCGCGTACGTCCCAAACCTTTCGGAGGCAAGTAAGTCATGCGCGAAATACTTCATATGCTCGTGGTTCTCTCCATCATCTGCGCCACTTCCGGTGCGGTGCTGGTTAACCTTAAGCAGGCCACAAAATCCCAGATTGAGCAGCAGGTTCTGACTTATGTACAGGGTCCCGCATTGCTCTCCGTACTTGATAATCGTGACAACGATCCCATTAAGGAACGTGTTAAAATAAAAGACGTGACTGTCTTCCCGGCTATGAAAGACGGAAAGCTGGTCGGTATCGCACTTGAAGCCTTTGCTCCCGGTTATTCCGGCGACATCGGCGTCATGGTCGGTTTTGATGTGGACAATGATGAACTTCTCGGTATCGGTATTACTACTCAGACCGAGACTCCCGGTCTTGGGACCAAGGTGACCAAAGCTTCTTTTACCGACAAGTTTAAAGGTCACGGTCTTGATTCCATGCAGATTACCGCTAAAGGCGGGGACATCGATTCCATTGCCGGTGCAACTTACTCCTCCGTGGGTACTGTTGACGCTGTACGCAAGGCTATCGAGGTCTATCAGTCCATTAAGCCTGAGATCACCAACATCTGGAAGAAGTCCTAGGAGAAACCATGAGCCGTTTAGTAAAAGAATTTGCAAAAGGACTCTGGGCCGAACTCCCTCCTTTCAGGGTGCTTCTCGGCCTGTGCCCCACACTGGCTGTTACCTCCACTGCTGAGAACGGTCTGGGGATGGGTATGGCGGTCATCTTCGTATTGACCATGTCCAACCTGATTATTTCCTGCCTCAGGAAAATTATTCCCGCGAAAGTACGTATCGCCTGTTTCATTGTTATCACCGCGTCACTGGTTGTTGCGGTTGAGCTGCTCATGCAGGCCTACGCATATCCGCTTTATCAGAAACTGGGCATCTTTGTTCCGCTTATTGTTGTTAACTGCCTGATCCTTGGTCGAGCCGAAGCATTCGCTTCCAAGAACGGAATTATACTTTCCATTGCCGATGCATTGGGTATGGGGCTTGGCTTTACCCTCTCTCTTACCTTCCTCGGTGCTATCCGTGAAGTTCTCGGTGCCGGAACCGTGTTCGGTGTCCCGGTTATGTGGGAAAGCTTCAAGCCTGCCGAGTTCATGATCATGGCTCCCGGAGCTTTCGTGGCTCTCGGTGTAATCCTCGCAGGCATGAACGCCTTCAACAGGTATCAGAGCCGCAAAAAGGGTGAGACCGTACCTGATGTAATGAATTCCGGTTGTGCGCACTGCGGTGCTTGCGGCGGCATTCAAGATCTTAAGGATAAATAGGGGAGAGCGTTAAAATGGAATACTTTCTGCTTTTTATCTCCGCCATTTTCATCAACAACATCGTACTGGTTCAGTACCTTGGTGCATGTCCCTTCATGGGAACCTCCAAGTCCACCGATGTTGCTCTCGGAATGGGTGGAGCGGTTATATTTGTTATTCTGATGGCTACTGCCATCACTTGGCCTCTGCACCAGTACATCCTTATTCCTCACGGACTTGAGTACCTGCAGACCATTGTTTTCATTCTGGTCATCGCATCACTGGTACAGTTCGTTGAGATGTTTCTTAAAAAGGTTATCCCGCCCCTGTACAAGTCTCTGGGTCTCTTCCTGCCCCTGATTACCACCAACTGCGCAGTGCTCGGTGTGGCAATCATGGTTCAGCGTAACGGGTACTCTTTTATCAAGTCCATGGCCTACGGTATGGCTTCCGGTATCGGTTTCCTCATCGCTTTGGTCATCATTTCGTCCATTCGTGAACGTCTGGACGTAGCTCCGGTTCCCCATGTTTTCAGAGGCGTACCCATCGCACTGATCACTGCAGGAATCATGTCTCTGGTCTTTTTTGCCTTCAAGGGCATGGCCGCTTAACAGGCAAAGCAAGGAGAATATTTAGTTATGGTTACTTCTTCTATACTGGTCCTATTCATGCTCGGTCTAACCGCTGCAGCAGTTCTGGCTGCCGCATCCAAAGTCCTGCATGTTGAGGAAGATCCCCGCATTGCTGAAGTTGAAGGATGCTTTCCCGGCGCTAACTGCGGTGGTTGCGGATATCCCGGTTGCAGTGCTGCTGCAGGAGCGATTGTAAAGGGCGAAGCCGGTCCCGAAATCTGCGTTGCCGGTGGTCCTGAGATTGCCGAAAATATTGCAGCTATCATGGGCCTTGAAGCTTCTTTCAAAGAACCCAAGGTTGCCAACAACATCTGCACCGGTGGTTCCCGCGCAAATTTGCTCTTCGATTACGAAGGGGTTGAAGACTGCCGCGCTGAAGCACTGCTTTACGGTGGTGAGAAATCCTGCGGTCTCGGTTGTCTCGGTCTCGGTTCCTGCGTAAAGGTCTGCGGTTTTGATGCAATCCGCCTCAACGAAGACGGCGTGCCTGTTGTAGACATGAACGCCTGCGTTTCCTGCGGTAAATGCGCAGAAGTCTGCCCCACCGGAGCTATCCGCGTGAGCGGTATGACCATGGACCTGCTCCATCTTAACAAAATCGACGATTGTCTGGCTCCCTGCATGCAGAAATGCCCGGCCCAGATCGACGTTCGTACCTATATCAACCAGATGAAAAACGGCGACATGCGCGGCGCACTGCTGACCATGAAGGAACGCAACCCGCTGCCGCTGGCCGTTGGCCGTCTCTGCCCCGCACCCTGCGAAACCATCTGCCGCCGTAACATCGCTGATGATGGTGTGGCTATCCACACTTTGCACCGTTTCGTTGCTGACTGGGAAATGAATTCCGGTTCCCGCGTGAACCTGAACTGCAACCCGCCTTCCGGTCACAAGATTGCAATCATCGGTGCCGGTCCCGCAGGTCTTTCCGCAGCTTACTTTCTGCGCCGTATCGGTCACGAACCTGTGATCTTTGAAAAGCGTGAGCAGACCGGCGGTATGATGAAGGGTATTATCCCTGAATACCGTCTGCCTTCCAAGGTTGTTGACTGGGAGGTTCAGACCATCCTCGACCTCGGAGTTGAAGTTAAGAACGGCGTTGAGTTCGGTAAGGATATCACTTTCGAAACCCTTGAGCGTGACGGTTTTGAAGCTGTGTTCATCGCAACAGGTGCCTGGAAAGTTCCCGCTCTTGAGCTTGAGAATGCTGAAGCTGAAGGCGTTATGGATGCGATTACCTTCCTTGAGGAAGTCGGCAAGTCCATCACTGACCTCAAAGGCAAGAAGATTGTTGTTGTCGGTGACACCAACACCGCTATGGATGTTGTGCGCAGTGCAGCACGTCTGGACTGCAAAGTGACCTCTCTGGTCGGTTGCATCCAGCGTAAGATGTCTGCCAACAAGAACGAAGTTAAACGCGCTACTGAGTTGGGAAGTGAACTTCTCTTCCTGACCAAGCCTACCCGTTTTATTGCTGAAAACGGTAAGCTCAGCGGCGTTGAATATATTGAAGTTCAGTACAAGGATCCCCAGAAGGCCCTTGGCGACCCCCTGCCTGTTGAAGGCACTGAGCAGACCATTGATGCCGATCTGGTCGTTATCGCCACTGACCGTGTCCCCGATATGACCCCGTTTATTGATGCTGAAGGAAATATTCCCTTCAAAATCAACAAGAAAACCGGCGGTATTGATTGCGACAGTACCTCCATGCAGACCAGCATGCCTAACGTATTCGTTGGTGGTGAACTGCATACCGGTCGTTCAATCATTATTCAGGCCGTTGCTGACGGACGTATGGCAGCCCGTGGAATCCACCACTTCGTTACCGAAGGTGAAATTCCCGAGCCCAAGAACCCGCAGCTGCGCGTTATTCCTGAATCCATCCTCAAGAATATGGACGTTACTTACACCATCCCGAGAATCAAGGTTCCCGAGATAACTGTTGAAGAACGCAGGTCCACATTCAAGGAAGAAGTAAAAGGCTCAATCGTTTATGAAGCAGCCCGTAAGGAAGGCAGTCGCTGCCTGCGTTGCGGCCTGACCTGCTACGATGCGGAAGCCGGTGCGGAATACGCACAGGACCCTGACGTGCAGAAATTCAGCGAGCTGGGCAAGGAATAGGGGACTTAGGTCATGGAAAATGCGGTTAGGCGTTCATTCGTCAAATCATTCGGAGACATCGGTTCCAAGGCTGCCCTCATTGCCCATCCCCTTGGTGCGGCAATGAAACTGGCGGACACCTTGCGAATCGGTGACAGGCGGTACAAGCATACTGAGACCCGTTTCCTGATGGGGACGGAAGTCAGCATCGTCGCCTTGCATCTGTCCAAGGACGCGGCTCATCATGCTGCAGAACTGGCTTTTCTTGAGATAGAGCGTCTTTCCGCAATCTTTGACCGTCACCAGCCCGGTACCCCGGTTTCCCATCTCAACGAAACTGGAAAACTGAGCGATGTTGCCCCCGAATTGTATGAAGTAATGGGCAGGGCACAGGCTTATTACCACCTCTCCAATGGGGCATTTGATTCAACGGTACTTCCTGTTTTGGAAATGTTGAAAAAGAATAGAGATCCCGAGGGCAGGCTGATGCTCAGCCAGAGTGATTTTGACGATGCTCTGGGCCTTGTGGGTGCTGATTCCGTCAATGTTTGCAAAAACGGAATCAGTTTCAGCAAAAGTTCCATGGCTGTTACCTTGGACGGGATCGGCAGGGGCTACATTGTGGACAGGGCTTCGGATATGCTGTCAGCAAACGGAGTGGAGAATCATTTGATCATCGCCGGCGGAGATATCCGCGCTTGCGGTGAACGTTCTCCGGGACAGCCTTGGCTTGTCGCTATTGAGGAATCTTCCGGCAATGGCGGTTCTACTGCGGTCGTCAGGCTTAAGAATGCTGCTGTATCTACTTCCAGAGGCCATGAGTACTACTTTGATGCCGAACGTGCCCGTTATCACGTACCAAACTTTAAAAATGCGATTTCAGCGTGTCAGGGTGTCAGCCTTTCGGTTGTGGCCCCCACGGTGATGGAGGCGGATGCGCTTTCCACTGCGGCATTCGTGATGAATCCCAAGGAAGCGATCAGTTTCATCAACGCGCAGAAACAAAGTGAATGCCTGATCTCCCGTTCATCCGGGGTAAAACTGCATTCCCCTAACTGGGAAGCGAAGGTCGGGATTTAATTCAACATAAAGTCTGTTCCGGATGCCGGGAACTGAAAACCTCCTAAATGAAGGTTTCCGGCACACTGCAGGGACGGTGTGCGACGCATATATCGAACTCATGTATATGAATTTGATATGAAAAATTTAATTTTTCCTCAAAATAAATAGAGCATATTTTGGGATGTGATTCACTGCCGTTCAGGGCAACAACGCAGTAGTCCGGAATACGACGTCCTCATACATGGGATACACCTCGTCCCCATGAAAGCCAAACGGGCCGGAAGCTCACTCTTCCGGCCCGTTTATTTTTTTATGATTTGCGATAAGTTGCAGGGCTTCTTCTTTGGGCATAGGTCTACCTAAATAGAAACCTTGTACGGTGTCACAGTTCAGTCCCTTCAGTATTTCCAGTTGCTGCTCAGTCTCAACCCCTTCTGCGACAGCTTCCATATTCAATCCGTGAGCCAGTTTGATTATTGATTCCAATAAATTTGTACCATCATTTCCGGGCTCGATTCCTTTGATGAAACTGCGGTCAATCTTAACGCTCCGTGCCGGAAAGTTGTTAAGATAAGCCAGTGATGAATATCCTGTGCCGAAGTCGTCAATGGCGCAATGAACTCCCAACTTATTAAGAGACTTAAGGCGCGCTGCTGCCAGTTCAGGATCGTTGACGAAAGCTGATTCAGTCAGTTCCAGATAGAGAGACTGCAGAGGGATGTCATAAGTTTTGATGGTCTCTTCGATATAGCGCATCATGGATGATTCTGTGATGTGTTTGGCACTGAGGTTGATGGAGATATGCAGGTTTTTACACCCGCCTGAATGTTTGAGGCATTCAGACCACATGGAGCAGGCTTTTTCCATTACCAAGCGGTCAAGTTCAACAATAAGCCCTGTTTCTTCCGCTAAGGGGATAAATTCAGCAGGACTGACCATGCCCCGTTCTGGGTGGTGCCAGCGAACCAGAGCTTCAAAACCTGAAAGTCTTATCCCTTCCTGAATTCTGAACTGGGGTTGGAAAACCAGTTGAAACTGGTCTTCTTGCAATGCGGTTCTGAAGCTGTTTTCGAATTTTAAAATGTCGTGAGTCTGGTTAAGCATGGTCTTGGTAAAAATGCTCACGACATTGTTGCCGCGCTGTTTTGAACGGCGCATGGCTATATTTGCACGGTTTAATATGTCATCCGGGGTTATTTTCTTCTGATTATTATAGGCGTAAATTCCGAAGCTTATATCAAGGCTGAAGTTCAGGCCGTCAATCTCAAAGGGATGTAATATTTTTTTACGTAATTTACGTAACCTTAGAATACTTTCATTAGGTGAGATGTCTTTTTGCAGTATGATAAAATCATCTCCGCCAAGCCTGCATACAAGTCCTTCCGAACCAATGGCTTCTGTTAGTCTTTCAGCAAATTGTATGAGAATTCTGTCGCCGATGTGATGCCCGAAGCTGTCATTTACTTTTTTAAAATTCAAAAGATCGAGAAAAAAGACACTGAATTTCAGGTCAGTATCCTTGCCTTGCGCAAGATATGCATTCAATTGGTTAGTTAGCATCCGCCTGTTTGGCAGCTTGGTCATGTAGTCGTGGTAGGCTTGATTCTTTAATGCGTTTCTCGACTTCAAAAGTTTTTTGAACATACTCAGCGTCAGGTATGCTGTAGCCAGAACAAATAAAGAACCGAGAAATAATATAGGACCGAAAATCGAGTTGAAATCAATTTCGTAGTGAAAAGCAATACCAACAATAACAGCAGAATATCCCGCAAGAAATGAACCTATAAGTCCAATTAGAACGAGGAAACTTTTGCGGGTTTGTTTATACAGAGTAGGTTCCAGTTTGCGCAGAGAGAGAAGCTGTCTGAGATAAAAAGATATTCCGAACAAAAGTATTGTCAGACCTGAAAGAATACAGGCGAAAAAGAATGATGATTCGGGGTCTTTTAATATATGCATGCTTTAATTTAAAATTAGTCCATATTGGTGTCAATTAGAGCTTTAATGTCTTGTCATTGAACTTTAAACCACAGTAACTTTATTACGGCCTTGCTCTTTTGAACTGTAGAGTGCTGCATCGCATCTCGCAAAGAGGCTCGTAAAGTCATCATCTTTGTTTATTTCGGTGATACCGAAGCTTGCCGTGCATTTGTTTATGGCTGGAAAACTGGCTTCAGCAATTCGGTGGCGTAATTTCTCGGCGAGAAGAGCTCCTTCATCGGAGGTTGTTTCTGAACATACAATAAGAAATTCTTCCCCTCCCCAGCGGCCGATGCGGTCTGTCTTGCGGGTGCTTGAAATAAGAATTTCCGCAAAACGGATAAGGACATCATCGCCGATTGTATGCCCATGGGTGTCATTAATGTTTTTGAAGTAATCGATATCAATCAGGATTAATGTCAGCGGTGTGTTATATCGCCTGAAGCGGTCGAATTCATGCTGCATGATTTCGTCCATTCTTCTACGGTTATATAATCCGGTAAGCATATCCGTCTGGGACATTTCACGCAGTTCTTTTGTTCTGGCAGCTACCTGTCGTTTCAGTGTGAATATGTAAAGAAATATGAATCCACCTGCCATTATACAGAAAGCCGTAATAGCTGCAGGCAGGAGCCAGTCCGGAGTGATACTGACAGCCTGAATCCATTTTTGAGTAATACGGTTTATTTCCTGATCGGGAATATCTTTCATCCCTTTTTCGATGAAGTCCCGCAGATCTTCATTTCCTTTGCTGACGGCAACACTCAGTCTTTTTGTATACAGTGTTTCTGCTACATAGAATTTGTCATGCGCACCCATTCTGTGCAGATGGTACATTGCCGCCGGATAATCGGTGGCAAATGCAAGTCTTGATTCTGATATTACATTCTCATTGGGGAATGGTGTCAGTTGTATTTCCGGGTATTTTTCGCGGATATAAGCTTCGGCATAACCGTCTTTGGTCACTGCTAACGGGATGTTGCCGAGTTCTGATAATTTGGTGATGTTCAGTTTCGTGGAGACGAAGAGCCTTGTGTTGAGCGGAAGCGCAAGTGGTTCCGTGAAATCCATATATTCGCTACGTTCATTTGACTTGTACAGCCCTCCGTGGATGATGTCTTTTTTACTTTTGAGCAGCTCTAAGGATTCACTCCAATCTGTGAGTATGAATTCAACCTTCTTTTTGTTTCTTCTGCCGAATTCCCGCCATAAATCGATCAGAAGCCCTCTGGGCTCGCCGTTTTCTCCTGTGAATGAATAGGGCGGCCATGTGTTTGAATTAGTGATAGTCAGTGTTTGAGGAATCTCTTTTGCGTTTGCAGGAACTGCCAGTATTAATAGAAGAAATATATTCAGAATATATATGCGCATCAATTCTCCATGTCATCAGCAATATTACCTTGAATTAGTCTGAAACATATTGCTGTGGCAAGTATATCAGCACAGGAAGAATGAATCAAAAAAAGAAGCAAGAATGATATCTTGCTTTTTAGTATAAAAAAGTACTATTTTTAAAATGCTGATATTGTTTAATACTTTAAGCTGCCTATATGCTAAAGTATTAGACTGTTTTCTGTAAATTGATTTTGCTCATCTAAAGGTGCATGATGAAGAAATTGTTTAATCTACTAGTGATGGTAGCCGTTTTTGTTCTGCTTCCAGTCAGTTCTAACGCTGAGGATTTCAATCCGGTTCTTGTCTATCAGGGAAAGATTGAAAAGAATTCATTCAGTGTTGCAATTCATAAAGGGGTAGAGAGATTCGAAGCCAATACCGGAGAGAAGTGCACAGAAGTTGAAGTTGGTATGAGCTTTAAGGAGTACATTGATACAATTACGAAGTATGCTGACGAGGGGTATTCTCCGATATTTCTCATGTATGGCAATCATTTTCCGAATATGGTTCCCTTTGTGCGCAAGTATCCGGCAACCAGATTTATTGTTCTGGATACTGTGCGTGATGAGCCGAATGTCTACTCTTTTGTGCTTGCCGACCACGAAGGTGCTTTTTTGGCCGGAGCTTTGGCGGCGATGGCTTCCAAAAGCGGTAAACTTGGGTTTATTTCAATTGTGGATACAGGGTTCCAGCGCCGTTTTCTGTGTGGATATTCTCAAGGAGCCAAGTACATAAATCCGGATATCGTGGTGCTTGAAGTTTTTACTGGAAGTTATGATGGTGCATGGTTCGATGGTAATGCAACCGCACATATGGCTGACAAAATGATGGATCAGGGTGCTGATGTTATCTTTCAGGCCGCCGGCGGAGCAGGACCTGCTGTTCTTAAAGCCTGTGCTGAACGCGGTAAGCTTGGCATCGGTGTGGATATTAACCAGAACGGTCTTTATCCCGACAGCGTGCTCACTTCCATGGTCAAACACACGGATAAGGCTGTTTATGCAGCGTTGATGCTGGCCAGGAGAGGTATCTGGCGTGACAATTATAAACGTTTGGGGTTGGAGCAGGAAGCAGTTGGGATTGTGTTCGATGCTCATAACGAAAAGCTGGTGACGCAAGAGATGCGCAATCGCATTGAGAATATCCGTAGGAAAATAGTTCTCGGCGAAATTACGGTTAACGAATATACAGAAGATCCGACCTGTCCAAGCCATGATAAGTAAATATGTTATAAGTCTGCATAGTATTTCCCTGTTTCTGCTGAAGGTCCTGCTGATCGGACTGGTTGTCCCTCTGGCTGCAGGTATGGTTATACTGTTTGCGTTGGAAGAAAAGGAGATGAGGGTCCAGCTTGCCGAATTTCATCAGAGTTCTTTGGATACTCTTGTTGATAGTGCTGAAGATTCGATGCTTTCCTTTTCGCCGGAAGAGGCACGCAATATTGTGAGGACTCTTTTGCAGGATAAGCGCATTGTAAGGATAGAAATTTTTTCATCTATTTATGATCTCTACCTGTTGCGTGTTTCTAAGGAAACACCTGAACATCAGTACAATGTATCTGAGCTGGTTAAGACAGTAACCAAAAACGATGAAAAATTGGGATATGTGCTGGTAGCGGTGGACAAGGATTGGGTAACTCCGCGAATTCAAAAAGAGCGCAACCGTATCATATTCATGTTTGTTACCATGTTTATGGGCGGGTTGCTGCTGATAGTTCCGGCTATTTATTTTAAGGTGTTCAAGCCATTGAACCGATTGATGAGTCAGGTGGAGGTCCTGTCAAAAGGAGAGCTAGGAATTCCGTACAGTTGGGAGGGGCGGGATGAGTTTTCCATGCTCGGTAAAACTCTGGATGACATGCGAACCAAGCTGGAGAAGACTTTCAGCTTGATGCGTGAAATGGCGGTAACTGATGAGTTGACCGGGCTTCCTAACCGCCGCGGGTTTTACGGTGAAGTTGAAAAGTTGCTCTGGTTGAGCGGCCGCTACAACCATCCGCTAACACTTGCTCTCTTTGATATTGATCATTTCAAATTGATAAACGATAATTTCGGGCATTCTGTGGGAGATGAGGTTCTGAAAAGCTTTGCAGATGTGATTTCAAAGCGGATTCGTAAAACAGATCTCTTTGCCCGTATTGGTGGGGAGGAGTTTGTATTAGTCATGCCTGAAGCTCCCAGCAATGATGCCCATAACCTGCTTGACCGACTTCGGCAGGATGTTTCGGCATATGAGTTTCCTCATGGAGAGACCGTTACCGTAAGTGTCGGATATACAGATAATTCCGGTCCAGATAAGCTCGAAGGGTTGATGGATATAGCTGACAAGGCTCTTTATAAAGCCAAGCAGGAAGGCCGGGACAGAGTTGTTTTCGGTCCAGCAAGCAAATTAACTTAAATTCAGGTTTATAATAAGATTTAGGAAGTAAATGCAATATTGGATTATACTAGCATGTGCAATTGTGCTGGAGGTTTGCGGAACTATTGCTATGAAATTTTCAGAAGGTTTTACCAGAGTTGTTCCTTCTGCATTGATGTTCGTCTTGTACGGAGCTTCTTTTACTGCTTTGGCTTTCGCTTTAAAGAAAATTGATGTCAGCGTAGCTTACGCCATTTGGTCCGGCCTTGGAACAGCAATTATTTTCACCATAGGGATTTTCTTTTTCAAGGAATCTGTTTCAGTACTTAAAGTTGTCAGTTTGTTACTGATTATTACCGGAGTTGTAGGGCTGAAATTGAGCGGTGCCAGCCATTAGTTCTTCCTGTCAGTGATCACTGATTTTTATTTTTAAATAAAGCTGGACATTGATAGTAATCATTACTACTAATTTTTGCCTGTTAGTAATTATAAATACAAATAGTCGTCACGAAAGAAATTTCTTTTTGAATGCGTTGATGCTATTTCACACATACTTAATTGAATCCATATATAAATAAAAAGGTTACAATTTATGAGTATTTCTATTCGATTAAAGCTTTCTGCTTTTGTCCTTGGTTTTATCCCGGCAATTATCGCTATTATTCTCTTTGTCTTCAGCCCGGATTTCGTTTTCGGTTCGGCCTCTTCTACTGTTCTGCTGTGCGGAATTGCGGCGAGTCTAGTGCTTACGTTTTTTATCGTTTACAGCATCAGCCGTAATGTAATTTCTCCCATTGAAAATTTGCGGGATTTTGCCGTTGATGTGCAGAAAGGGAAAGCCAATGATGAGTGTGCCGGGTTTTACATGCATGAGCTGGAAGAGCTTAAGGTGGCAGTCTGCTCCATGGTTGCCAGCCTGGAAGAGGCCAACAAGAGAGCCGAATCCTTGAGCGAGGAGGCTCGTAGAAAAAATATTGAAATTGAAGCAGCATTGAAAACCAGCCGGGATACGGAAGAGCAGACTCAAAAACTTATTGCTTCCATGCGAAAGGCGGCCGACAAGGCCGGTAATTCCTCCGTACGTATTTTTTCGGGTATTAGTGATTTAAGTGAGCGGATTGAAAAGGTAGGTGAAGGCGTTGAGGTTCAGCGTGACCGTATGACAGAAACCGCCACCGCAATGGAAGAGATGAACTCCACTGTGGCTGAGGTTGCCCGTAACGCTTCACTTGCCGCCGGAAATGCGGATCAGTCGCGTGAAAATGCTGCAACCGGTGCACGTGGGGTCAATGATGCTGTTGATGCGATCAAGAAGGTTGAGGACGAAGTCCTTTCCCTTAAAGAGACCATGAGCCAGCTTGGCAAGCGGGCAGAAAATATTGACCGCGTCATTAACGTGATCAATGATATTGCAGACCAGACCAACCTGCTGGCCCTGAATGCTGCCATTGAAGCCGCAAGGGCAGGTGAGGCTGGGCGCGGCTTTGCCGTTGTTGCCGATGAGGTCCGCAAACTGGCTGAAAAAACAATGGAAGCCACCAAAGAGGTTGGCGAAGCTATTACTGATATTCAGGAACACGCCAAGACCAACGTGGCTTCTGTAGATCGCGCTGCAGCAGATATAGTTGCCGGTACTGAAACCGCAGTTGAATCCGGTAGGTACATGCAGGAAATCGTAACCATCATTGAATCTACTTCCGAGCAGGTTGAATCCATTGCCACTGCTTCTGAAGAGCAGTCAGCCACCAGTGAAGAAATCAATAATGCTGTTTCCGACGTTACCCAAGTGGCACAGGAAACAGCAGAAGAAATGGGCGAGGCCCGCAAGATCCTTCTTGAGGTTTCAAGCCTTGTTCAGGAACTTGATACCTTGATCCATGGCATGGCTCAGGGAGACCTTGCCTCTGCTGCAGGAGCTGAACTGGTTACCTGGAGTGACAGCGCTTTTTCTGTCGGCGTCAGGGCCATTGATGTGCAGCACAAGAAGTTGGTCGGCATGATCAACGGACTGCACAAGGCCATGCGTGACCGCGCATCTGATACGGTCATGAAAAGATTGGTGGAAGAGTTGAAGAATTACACCGTCGACCATTTCAGCACTGAAGAAAAAATATTTGACCGCTATGGTTATTCACAGACTCCGGCACACAAGGCGTTGCACGAAAAGTTCGTCAATCAGGTGCTTGAATTTGAAGCAGCATTGCTCAGCGGTAAGGCTAAGGTGACCATGGATGTCATGCACTTCCTTAAGGATTGGCTGGTGAAGCATATTCAGGGAGAAGACCGTAAGTATACCTCTTTCATGCATAGTCACGGAATCCGCTAATTATTACGTGCGGGATAAGTCCTGCTAGCCGTTTTCAGGTTTTTTATTCCGCACATGGATGAATTCATGTGCGGATTTCTTTCTTCATCATTGTTATGTGCCCTTTAACATGCTAAAAAATCAGGCATGAAAAAGGGCACTTACTTTTTTTGGGCAGCATTACTGGGGTATCTTGCCACTATCCTGCTCATCTATCATTTTGAATCAGCCTGTGAGAATTCCAATATCAGAACTCTCTTTGATGCTTTCTGGTATTCACTGGTTACCCTGACGACTGTCGGTTACGGTGATCATTATCCCACGTCCGTTGTCGGGAAGATGGTTTCCATGGTCATGGTGCTGGGAAGTGTAGGGATACTCGGCTATTTCATCGGAAGTCTTAGCGAACATATACAGACTTTGGCGGAGAGGCGTAAAATGGGTTTTGACGGAACGGTTTTTAGCAACCACGTGATAATTGTCGGCTGGAATGAATTCTCTGAAGATGTGGTTACCCAGCTTGTCCATGCCGGTAAAAAAGTATGTATTGTTACGGACAATAAAGATCATATTGATTTTATTTACGAGAGCTTTTCGCGCAAGCAGGTATTTGTGATATTCTCGGATATGAATTGCCGTGAGTGCTTGAAAAAATCCAATGCCGCAGAAGCCGTCTCACTCATGCCAAGCCTCGGCGATGACACCAAGAATCTTGTCTTCGTACTCAATGCCAAGAAGTACCATCCCCATCTTTCCTTTGTGGCGACTATTGAGAATTCCGAGTTGAAGGAAACATTTGCCAGCGCCGGAGTGGATTTTACCATTTGCCGCAATGATATTTCTTCCAAGATTGTTGCCAGCTATATTTTCGAACCCAGCGTGGCTCAGTTTAATGAAGACCTTCTTTCTTCGGCTTACGGTAATCAGGATTATGATGTTCAGCAGTATTTTATCAAGGAAGGCAGCAGGTTTGACGGGCAGAGTTATGGAGATATTTTTGAAGAACTGCGTGAATCCTTCAATGTGCTGGCCATCGGGGTGAGTCAGGATAAAGGTCAGGGATTGGAACTGAATAAACTGCCGCCGTTTTCCTTGAGGGTCGGTGCCGGGGATTATCTGATCGTACTGACTTCAGGAAGCAGCATAGAGAGCTTGAATGATGCTTTCGGGTGTTCCGAGGGGCTTTACTATGCGGAGTAACTCCGGACAGGGAGACTAAGCCGCACTGCTTTCATCCACAAAGCAGGCTGTAACTTCTGTTCCGGTTTCTTCAGCAGAGTGCATGATAATTGTTGCCTTGTGAGTCTCGGCAATGAGCTTTGCGGAATATGTACCCAGTCCGGTCCCGTCTTCTTTTCCAAGTGTGACATACTTATCGAAAAATCTTTCCCTGATCTCTTCGGGAACCGCTAGAGTATTCTTGACGGTTACTGCTATGGGCGGGCCGCTGCTGATGGCTATGGTTACGGAATCGCCTTCATTGGAAGCTTCCACCGCATTTTTGATCAGATTACGGAACATGGTTCTCAGGAGCATGCCTTCCCCGGTCAGGAAGAGTTCTTCCACCCCCTCTATTTCCTTGCCGTCCAGCATGATGGAGAGAGTTACCTTTGATTGATTCAGCAGCAGGGCCATTTCCTCTTCCAGCGAAGTCATCAGGTCGACCAGATCCACATTCATGGTTTTCAGGCGGTAAATTCCCTGCTCCATTTTGAACATATCCAGATGAAACTGAATCATATCCAGCATGCGGTAGCCTGCAGAAGCAATACGTTTGATGTATTTACGCTGCTCCGCACTTAGCTCTTCTTCACTGTTGAGCAGTAGTTCCGGGTAGCCGATTACAAGGTTGAGTGAGGATTTGAGGTCGTGCCTGTTGATGCGTTCCACCTCATCACGGATCATTTCCGCGGTGCGCCGTTCGTGAATCTGCTGTACCAGCAGCTTGTTTTTTTTCTCCAGTTCAGCCTGTTTTGAGCGTAACTGCTTGGTGCGCTGCGAAACAATGTTCTCCAGCATTTCTCTGTGGCTGTTCAACCACTGGTCCCGCTTGTCGATCTTGGCCAGCATGGAGTTGAATTCCGTGACCAGATAGCCGATTTCATCGTCACTGCGGTAGGAGACTCGACGGGCGTAGTCCTTGCTTTCGGAAATATCTCGCACAGTATCCGTTAACTGACCTATGGGCTTAGTCAGTTTTCTGCGGAGATATCCAGTGGTCAGGAAACAGGTGCTCAATACGGTAACCAGAATGAGACCGGAAGTGGCCAGATTCTGGAAGAACCAGTCCAGCTGTTCAGTGAAGCAACCATCCAGCACAATAAAGCCCAAAAGTTCATCACCGGAACGTATCTCTTTAACAATGCGGTAGCGGTTGAAGTCTTGGATTGTTTCTGACGTTTCAACCGGAAGTTCTTTGGCTGACGTGCCGAATTCGGCGAAAATTTTACCATCCGGGGTAAATATGGCTGCTCCCATGGAATTACCTACAAGAGTTAGTGATTCTAGGACTTCGGTTGCAGAATCCCGGTCATCAAAATCAAGTGCCGGGGCAACGGAAGTACCCAGCACCTGTGTCAGCGAGGTCGCTTTTTTCAGGGTTGCCTGCCTGAAAGAGTGGAAAAATGAGGCGATGTTCAGGGTCAGGGAGATCACAACCGCAGCAATGGTCGTACCCAGAATCGCGAGGCCTACTTTGCGCCCGATGCTGTTCCGGTATTTTTTCATTGTGGTGTGTCTCCGCAATAAATTTCAGATAATTTCAGCAACTTGGAACTGATGGTCAGTCCCGCTTCACGTGCTGCACAGATATTGACCTGCAGCTTGAAGCGTGAACCTGATTCGACAAGGTTGATCATGCCGCCCATGCGCAGAAAGTCAGGGCTTTGGCCGATGGTCAGAACCGGCTTGCCCCTGACTTGGTTGAGCACTGCAGCGATTATGCGCGGATTGTCCACATCAATAAACAGGACTTTGAAATCTTCATCCGGCCAGCTTACCAGTCTGAATTTATCCTGATTTTTGAAGAATCGGGAAATCTTCTTCGGAGCGATCGCAGCTACGGTGACCGGACGATCTGCAATGATTCTTCGTTTGTCCGGGCCAAGTACATATTTTGTAATTTTCTTTATGAATAAAGCCTGTAATTGCGGCTGGGTAACCTTGATATGGCGCTGTATTCCTGTTTTCGGGCCGGCATGAGCAGTCAGTTCGGTTATGAAACATACCATAAAAAGAGTGGCAATTGTAATTGCCAGTATTTTATGGTTTTTTAGAAGTCCCATGTCAGCCTCAGCGTGCAGGACGGTTCAGTCGGTGAATAGTTACCTTCGTCAATATTGGTCAACAGGTAGTTGCCGATGAGTTCTACGGACAGGTCTTCACGTGCCTGCCATGCCAGTCGGGCATCAAATCCGAATCCGGTGGAAAGGTCCTTGTCATCCATGCTGTTGATATATGAAGTGAACAGGTCCAGTTCCCAGTCGTCGGCAATGTCGATCAGGGCCTGAAATTTTATGCTGTACAGCGGAGTATTCAACGGAGGTGAAAAACCGGGAATTCCGGGAGGGATATTCTGGAAATCCTGATTGGAAATGTCGATTGAAGGTCGCAGGGTCAGGAATGAATAAGGCTGCCAGTCAAGGGCAATTTCGGTTCCGTAAGAAATACCGCACAGTCCGCTCACGGGGGTGGCGGTATTTGTGGTGTCATCAAAACTGAAGGTGACCATCTGGTCGTAGTTGTTCAGGTACAGGGAAAGATCCAGCTTCAGGGTTTCGCTGAAAAGCTTACGGTACCCGGCTTCAATAGTGGACAGTTTTTCGTTCTCAAGGTTTCCATCGAAATCGACAGTGTATTCTTTGTCTTTGACTCTGACCCGGTAGTTGCCTTCACGAATCCAGTAGCTTGGCTTGCGGTTGGCATAGGAAAGTGCCAGCCAGTATTCTTCATCGTCTTCCATGTACAGGAGACGTGCAGTTGGTTGCGGCGCCAGTTCACTGTCACCGGAATAATCCAGTTTCAAACCGAGGGTCAGGAAAAGCTTATCGTCGATCAGAGTTATGCGGTCTTTGGCGAATCCACTGAAATCAAGCCGGTAGATACTGTCGTTTTCTACCTGAACATGTTCTCCCTGCTTGAATGAATTCCAAAAATATTTTCCGCCCAGCCCGAAGGTCAGGAAATGGTCTTCAAACTGTTCGTTGGAATATATGAATTCTGAGTCAACAGAATTGGATATGTTCTCCATGTCCGCAACTGTGATGAAAGATCTGGTGTAGGATGTACGGAACTGCATTCCGGATTTTACTCCGGTTTTTCTGTCCCAGAGCAGCTGCGTATAGCCGCTGTAATCTTCTTTATCTTTGTTGGCGGAAAAGGGGTTGCCCGGGGGAGCGTATTCCGAAATTGTTGAGCCTGAAATCTGGCCTTGTAAAGAAAACTGGTCTGTGTAGGCATTAAGCCAGTCTGTGCGGAATCCTCCTGAACCAGTGGCCCAGTCGGTAGAGCCTTTTTCCGTACGTTCTCTGATACGGTAATTCTTGCCCGGTTCATACCCGCCTTTGGCATATACAGCCATAGTCGCATTTTCGGAAATGTGTCCGCCTTTACGGATGAACTGGCTTACACCATCTGTTCCGACAGTTGTTACGCTCTGGGTTCCCTGCATTTCTGCAGCGGATTTGGTTATGATGTTGATTACACCGTTAAATGATTCTGAACCCCAGAGACTGGTCCACGGACCGCGAATGATTTCAATCCGTTTAATCATCTGGACGGGGAGATCCTGGCTGGACCAGATAACTCCGTTAAAATACGGGGAGGTAATAGGTCTGTTGTCGACAAGGATGAGTTGCTTGCTGTTGAATGTGCCTGAAAATCCCCTTACGCCAATAGCCCATTTGTCTGTATCGGTACGTGTTACAACCACGCCGGGAACAGTCCGCAGAGCTTCAGGAACTGTTTTGGCTCCACTGTGCTTGATGTCCTCTTCGGTGAGGATGGTGTATGAGCCTGCTATATTTTCAAGGGATTGCTTGCGCTCGGAGGGGGAGACCATTTCGACCTGCAACAGGTCTTCAAGGTCGAGATTTTCCAGCTCAGCAGAGACATCCTTGTCTTCTGCAAAACTTGGTGCGGTACCGGCCACCATGGCCAGAATAATGAGAGAGAGGGCAATAATTGCCAACCGCAACCGGATCATGCTTAAGCCTGAGTCCTCGAGGTCATCATATACCCGCGACCGCGGATGGTTTTAATTGAGACGGAATCACCGATTTTACGGCGCAGGTTGCTCATGTGCACGTTGAGTACATAGTCATCAAAGTCGGCGCTCCTGCCGAGTGCGATTTCCATGAGTTGGTCACGTTCAATAAGTTTTCCGCAACTGGCGGCCAGATGTTCAATGATGCTGAATTCGGCCGCGGTGAAGTGGGTTTCGATTCCTTTGACCATAATGGCGTGGGAATCAAGGTTGATATCAAGTTCCCCGACTTTGAGCTTGCCTCGTGAACTGGGGGTGATGCTGTGGGATTGCTGGGTCATGGAGCAGCGACGCAGGGAGGCGCGCATGCGGGCCAGCAGCTCGCGTAGGGGAAAGGGTTTGCATATGTAGTCGTCAGCACCCATCTCAAGGCCGACCACCCTGTCAACTTCATCTCCCTTACCGGTAAGCATGATTACCGGAACTGTTGAGTCCAGCCGGATTTTTTCCAGCACATTAAGCCCGCTGATATCAGGCAGAACAATGTCCAGCAGGATGAGGTCGTAGTCATCGCTGCCGAAGACTTTAAGTCCTTCCTTTGCAGTACATTTGTGATGCAGGCTGTACCCCTCGCCGTCCAGATAGGTGGATAAAAGCTCCCCCATCTCCGGGTCGTCATCGATAAGAAGTATCTTGTTCATAATTTTCTCCTGCATCACATACTATGTGTTTAGAAGGGATAAGCAAATAAGTTTAGTGTAAATAAGTGTTAATTAGATTAAGAAATATTAAGATATGTTGTATTTGTATATAGTGTCCGCAATTTGAACGTGGTGTGAAAATATTTCCCTCATAAACGTTCTTTACCTCCGTTGCGTATAAGCAAGTAAAGGCAGGTGAATCGGTCGCCTGCTGATAGTGCAAGGATGTACGATAAAACACGGAGGTTTTTATGTCATTAGTAATCAATAACAATACCGTTGCAAATGCTACCGCTCGCCATCTTAATGATGCATACAGCGCCCTCAGTTCTTCTACTGAAAAGATGTCTTCCGGTTTGCGCATCAACTCTGCAGCAGATGATGCCGCAGGTCTTGCTGTCCGCGAACTTATGCGTTCAGATGTTTCGACTCTGCAGCAGGGTGTGCGAAATGCCAATGACGGTATTTCCATGATCCAGACTGCGGACGGAGCTCTCAGCGTTGTGGATGAAAAGCTCATCCGTATGAAGGAGCTGGCAGAGCAAGCCGCAACCGGTACCTACACATCAGCTCAGCGTGCTTTGATTGACCAGGAATATCAGGCAATGGCTTCTGAGATCACCCGAATTGCCAGCGCTACCGATTTCAACGGTATTTATCTGCTTAATGGTAATGTCTCCGGAGATAATGCTGTTACCATTCACTTCGGAACTGGTAACGATAGCGCAGAAGACAAGTATGATGTGGAAATCGGTACCTGCACCGCATCAGCTCTCGGTATCGGTAACCAGAGTGCAGAAGGTGCCGGATTCGCAGTATCAACTCAGGAGGCTGCACAGGCTTCTCTGGCTGCCCTTGATGCAGCCATTACGTCCAAGGATAAGATCAGGGCGAACCTCGGTGCTCTTGAAAACAGACTTGAGGCAACCATTTCCAACCTTGAGATTCAGGGTGAAAACCTGCAGGCCGCAGAATCCCAGATCTCAGATGTGGATGTCGCAACCGAGATGACCAATTACTCCAAGCAGCAGATTATTACCCAGTCTGCGGTTTCAATGCTTGCTCAGGCAAACTCTCTGCCTCAGATGGCTCTGTCACTCATCGGCTAGTTCGTCAACTTCAAAAATTTAACCAAGGCCCGGATTACCGGGCCTTTTTTTGTGTTTATGCCTGAGGCTGTTGTTCTGACTTGTTGGGATAACAGCCTTTTTCTCTTTTCATGGCGGTTAAATGTTCCGGCAAAAAGTTCCCCTCTGCTTATTTTTCCCCTCTCAGCCAGAAAATAACTCTTTTCTGCTTAAGAATCCTTAATTTCGGCCTTTTTTCATTAGCTGGACTAAATCTATTTAATAAATCCTAAACTCAATCTGTTTTATTCTAAACGTAATTGCATCGTAAATTAATATTACTAGGAATGTAAGTTGCTCCTTTCTAGGCAGTAGGAGGGATTATGAATACTTACATTGAACATAAATACGAATATATTTCTGAAAGAGAAATAAGTTGTTTTTTTAATGAAAATATTAATTTTATTAAAAATGTAGTCAGTAAGTTTGTATTTTCTAAATATTCAGGCGCTACTAGAAATGATGTTGATGAAGTGTGTCAGGAAGTAGCGTTGAAAATAATAAAAAATGATTACATATCTCGATACTCCTCTGAAAAAAGTTCCATAAATACTTGGTTATATATCATAAGCCGTTCTGTTGCAGTTGATTATATGAGAAAAAATAATCGTATATATATTAATATAGATGATCTTGAAGATTTTGCAGAACAGAAAAATGAAAAAATAGATTTTAATTTTCCCGAAGAGATATTGTCTAACAGACAAAAAGAAGTCGTAAGGATGATTTTTTGGGAAGATTTAAAGGCTGTTGAAGTAGCGGAACAGTTGGGTATCACCTCCCGTACAGTACGCTGCATCAAGCATCAGGCAATCCAAAAACTCCGCCGCTACTTTTCAGCGGCCACTAAGAGGAGGGTCGTATCATGACCACAGCAATCAGCAGCTACACCAGCACTGACACAACTACCACCGCAACCACTACGACCTCCAGTGACAATACTTCTCTGGATCAGGTGGACTTCCTGACCCTGCTGACAACCCAGCTTGAATATCAGGACCCCACCAACCCGGTAGATAACTCTGAAATGATCAACCAGATGACCAGCTACGCCATGCTGGATGAAGACGTTAACCAGAACGAAAACCTTGAAACGATCATCAACCAGCTGGATTCCCTGGCTGCCCTCAGTACCTCCAGTTACGTGGGCAAGGAAGTAATGGCTGAAGGTGGATTTATTACCGTGGAAGATGGTGAAGTTTCCGACATTACCGTCAAGGTCGAAGAGGATGCATCTGTTATCGGACTTAACATTTACGATTCAGACGGAAACATCGTGAACACGGTTTACATGACCGATGTTGAAGCTGGTGAAACAGAAATTTCCGGTTCTGCTCTCAGTGCCCAGGCCGACTTGGATACTGACGGAACTTATACGGTGGAGGCCTTTGGTTATGACGAGGACGATTCCGCTCTTGATGTGACCCTCCTGTCCGCAGGCACTGTCATCTCAGTGCAGCAGGATTCCGGAGATACAGTTCTGACACTTGATGACGGGCGTGAAGTCTCAATCACTGATGTCAGCCTGATTTCTTAACCTTATAATTAATAGGAGCGCAAAAATGGGTATCACCAGTTCATTGTATACCGGAATTTCAGGACTTAATGTTAACTCTCAGGCAACATCAGTTGTTTCAAACAACCTTGCAAACTCAAGTACTATCGGTTTCAAGGGTTCCACAACCGTATTCGAAGATCTTTTCTATTCTTCAATTACCACCGGAAGCGGCGGTGATCAGGTTGGTAACGGAGCCGGAGTTGCAACAGTCAACACTGATTATACTCAGGGGTCTTATGAGGACTCAAGTATTTCCACCAACGTGGCTCTTAACGGAGACGGATATTTTATCGTAGTCGACCCGGATACCAACACCACATACTACACCCGTGCCGGGAACTTTGATTTCGATAAGGATGGTTACCTCGTGGACACTTACGGGAATCAGGTTCAGGGCTGGGAAGTCGAAAATGGAACAGCTTCCGGTTCATTGACCACCATTCAATTGGACCAGTCTCAGTCACCGCCAAAAGCAACTTCTGAAGTAAGCGTTACCCTGAATCTGAACTCTCAGAGCACAGATGAAGCTGTAACTGCAAATCCGTACACTTCGCTGTTCGAACTTTACGACGGTACCGATGATCCGCCGCTTGATGATTCTCAGTACAGCTATTCCACCACTCTGACTATCTATGATGAAAACGGTTCGGCTCATGACCTTACCTTTTATATGGACCCGGTGGATGTAGACGCTGATGGTAATATTGTCTGGGAATATGTTGCCGCAACAGATGCATCAGATGACATGCGTACCGGTTCCGGTGGAACAGCCCTGAATACAACCAGTGGTGCGGGACTGGCAATGACCGGTACTCTGACCTTTAACTCTGAAGGGCAGTTGGTCTCCATGACTTCCTTCACTCTCGCCAGCAACGCGGCCGCAGCGGATTCCAAACTCGCATCAAGTTGGGAGTTGGCAGATTTCAGCGATTCCGGTCTTCCTGAGGTTAATCTCAACTTCACCGGCAGTAGTGACGGGCAGGATGTCGCAATCAGTTTCGGTATGTCCAGTGATAACAATACCTGGGATACCAGCGGCGGTATTGACAGCCTTGACGATATCACGGCTGCAACCAGCTATTCCGATCTACCTTCATTCAGTGACTATACTCTGGAGAACAGTGCCACCACCAGTTACAGCGACAGTTCTTCCGCAACCTATACTGTTTCGCAGGACGGTTATGCCACCGGTTCACTTGAGTCTGTCACTGTTGATGAAAACGGCATTATCATCGGTAATTACTCCAACAGCCAGTCTATTGAACTCTACCAGCTTGCTTTAGCTGACTTTACCAATCAGGACGGTCTCGAAGCTGAAGGCAGCAACCTCTTCCGCGCAACCACTGATTCAGGTGAAGCTATTATCGGTACCGCCGGTTCAGCCGGGTTCGGTTCAGTTGTTTCGAATGCACTTGAAGCATCCAACGTCGACCTTGCTTCACAGATGACCGAGTTGATCATCATCCAGTCTTCGTATCAGGCCAACAGTAAGGTCGTTACCACCACTGATGAGTTGATTCAGACCGCCATCGGATTGAAGAGATAGTTAGCCGGAAGGAGCGGAGGTAGGTCATGAGTTTAAGCAACGCAATGTACATAGGGCAGAAGGCTATCAACAATGCCCAGATCTCTATTGAGAATGCCAGTAACAATATTGCCAATGCCGAGACCGAGGGATACCAGCGTACAGATACGGTCTATGACAGCAGTTGCAATATCAGTGTCGGCGGCAACAGTATCGGCACCGGTGCAGATATTATTGCTGTTCAGGCCAACTGGGACAGCTTTATTGAGAAGCAGTACCTTTCGGCCTCGGCACAGCTGACTTCAAGCGAAGCTCAGTACGACTACCTTTCCCAAATGGATACCATATTCAACCAGAGTGAGGATGAGGGTCTTGCTTCAACATTGGACGAGTTTCTCAGCGCATGGAGCGAGTTGGCTTCAGACCCTGATTCACTGGCTGAGAGAACCTCACTGTTAAGCGAAGCTGAGACCCTTATCTATTCTCTGACCTCAACTTCGTCCGAGCTTCAGGAAATGTCGAACACAGTTGAATCTGAAATCGTTGATCAGGTTGCAACTGCAAATGAGTTGATTGATTCAATTGCGCTTCTCAATAAAAAAATTGCTGCGGATTCAGATAATACAGAACTCATCTCCAGCCGGGATCAGGCCATCCGGGAACTCGATGAACTCGTCGGGGTTGAGGTTATCAGTTCCAGTGACGGACAGACCAAAATCTATACCGAAACCGGACAGCCTCTGGTTGAGGGCACTGAAACACATTCACTGGTTTACAGTGGGTCACGTTCTACTGAATCACTGCAGCCCGGTTCTGCCTATGACGGAGAAATAAGCTATTCCGGAACTTCCAGTGAAGAAATCCTGATCGAATTTGTGTCATCCGGCCCGGACGGGACCGCCCAGTTCAAGGTCTCACTTGATGGCGGGGAAACTTGGGAAAAAGACTCCAACGGTAACACTCTGCTTTATACAGCCGATGATGCTGACAATTCTGTAACCATAGCCGGGGTGGAGATTTCCTTTTCCGGTGCCACTGCGGACCACACAGCCGGTGACCGCTACACAGTAGTAGCCAAGACCGGGCTGTACTGGGAAAGCGATTCCGGCGGGCTGGTCAACATAACTCCCATGACTGATTCAAGTGGTGATGATGTTTCCAACAGAACTACCGGCGGTAGTATCGCGGGTTTGTTCAAGGTCCGTGACGATTACATAGAACCGACTATTGATGAACTTGACGATTATGCTTCTGCCCTGATCTGGGAAGTGAACTCTGCACACTCACAGGGCGCTGGAACCGAACACCATTCAGCTGTGGAAGGCACTTATGCTGTGGATGACCAGACTGCAGCGCTTTCAAATAGCGGTTTGGACTATGAAGATGAGATCGAGGCCGGATCTTTTTCCATCTATACCTATGATGCTGATGGAAATCTTGCCTCTAACGCATCTATTACTATCGATCCTTCCACAGATTCTCTCGATGATGTTGTTACTCAGATAAATACTGCTTTTTCCGGCTCACTGACAGCTTCGGTGAATTCTGACGGAGAGCTGGAGATTCAGGCTGTCGGTGATACTACTTTTGAATTTTCGGACGATACTTCCGGTTTTTTGGCAGCAACAGGCATAAATACATTTTTTACCGGTAGTTCAGCTTCAGACATATCGATCAATTCGTATGTTACGGAAAGTTCGTCCCATGTAAATGCCGGGGCGGTAGCTGATGACGGAACGGTTTCGTCCGGGAACAATTTAGTTGCCGAAGCCATAAACGATTTGACGAACGAGTCCGTATCAATAGGTGAGGGGAGTAGTCTCCAGAGCGCGACTCTTTCAGAATTTCTTGCAGCGACTGTTGCCGAAGTCGGTTCCGCAGCTTCAAAGGTGGAAACTCAAGTTGCCTGCGATACTGCTTCAGCCGAGCTATACGCTGAGCAGCAGGAGTCGGTCAGCGGGGTCAACATTGATGAGGAATTGATAAATCTGACCATATATCAGCAGCAATATCAGGCTGCGTGTCAGATCCTTTCAGTCACTCAGGAAATGTTCGAGACTGTTCTGGGTATTATGTAAGGAGGCCAGCTATGAGAATAAGCACTTCACAGATTTATTCACAGTCCATATCCAGTGTCAGCAACTCCTTGAATAACTACATGGATGTGATCGAGAGGAACTCTTCCCAGAAGGATATAAACTTACCGTCCGATGATCCTGCGGGAATGGCCAATGTGGTCAACCTTCGTAGTTATGATTCCGCTCTTGAACAGTATTCCAATAACGCTGAACAGGCTGGGGAGTATCTGGGAAGTGCCGACGGTTTGCTCCTTGAAGCCAGTACGACCATGACTTCTGTGTTGGAAAAGGTAGAACAGGCTTCAACCGGAACTTATACTGATACTCAGTGTCAGTTTATTTCCGGGGAAATTCAAGCATACCTTGATTCCTTGCTGGCTGTCGCAAATTCAAAACTGGGCAGCGATTATTTATTCTCCGGTGAAGCAACAGACACTTCTCCTTACGAATATGTTCCCGGTGTAACCGTAACCGGAGATTCACCTGCAAAAAGTGATTTTGCGGAAATAAGCGGTGAACTTAATGATCCGATTATCGTGCAGTTCACCTCTGACGGAACCATAGGTACTGATGTTGTCTCTTACACATATTCGCTGGACGGCGGCACTACCTGGACCACAGGAACCATGGATGGGACAGCTTTACCTCCCGATACCACCATGGAACTTGGTGATGTCTCCGTGGAAATGAATTCAGGCGTAGCAGTCACTGCCTGGGATGATGACGCAGATTCCGGAAGCAGCTTTGTTGTCCGTAATTCCGTTGCTTACAAGGGGGCGGATGAAGCTATGTCCATTGATATTTCCGAGAGCGTTGAAATTGATATAACAACTGTGGGCAGCGACATCTTCGGCGGTGTTGATGCTGATACTGGAGATGCATATTCCGATCCCAATCTTTTTGAATCCATCAGCGATGCAATTGCCTATGCCTGGATAGGGGATGAAGACGGTGTGGCAACTACACTGGAAACCGTGGGCGATGGCGAGGTGCAGCTCGCCAATATGATGGCTGATGTGGGATCCAGAGAAGAAAAAGCCGAATTTATCGATACCAGCGTCAAATATACCCGGGAAATGGTCAGTGCTTCCATCAGCAATGAGGAAGATGCAGACAGTGCAGCATTAACTATTGAGTTGAGTAAAGCCAAGTACGTCTATCAGGCAGTGCTCAGTTCAACCTCAGATGTGATCGGCATGTCCATTCTGAATTATTTGTAGGAGGGTGCAACCATGGCAATGTCCATTTCTGGAAGTTCATACAGTTCCAGCACAACTTCAGGCGGTTTCACCATTA
This sequence comes from Maridesulfovibrio sp., assembly GCF_963666665.1. Classification (NCBI taxonomy): domain Bacteria; kingdom Pseudomonadati; phylum Thermodesulfobacteriota; class Desulfovibrionia; order Desulfovibrionales; family Desulfovibrionaceae; genus Maridesulfovibrio; species Maridesulfovibrio sp. The sequence continues at coordinate 2,346,847 of NZ_OY762999.1, read as the reverse complement.
ACGGACTTGGTGACGGTACTGACTGGACCGATCTTATTGAAGCTTGTGTTGAAGCAGAAAGTTATGATCTTGAGCAGTATGAGGCTGATCTTGAGGAAGCGGAAACCATTTGCGACCTTCTTGAGGCCCTTGATGAGGAGCTGGTTGATCTTGCCGGAACCTTGCAGGGGTATGACGAGATGGATGAATTTTTGTCATATTCAGTTTCAACCACCGGGGAAGGAGAGGTTGCTGCCAGCCTTGAAGACGGGGCTGAGGAAGGGAACTATAATTTGGTCGTAAACCAGCTGGCTAAAAAGGATATCTGGATTTCCGAAGGACTTAGCTATTCGTCAACAGATGATGAGATTATTTCTGCAAACTCATCAATCACCCTGACCTATGCCGGAGAGGATATCAAATTGGACGTTACCGCCGGGACCACATTGCAGGATCTGGTGGACCAGATAAATTCCGATCCAGATTGTGATGATAAGATTTCAGCTTCAGTGATCAGCGATGGTAGTAACTACTATCTCAAGCTTACCGGGGAAGATACCGGAGCGGATAACAGTATCGTACTGACTGATATGGCTGCCATTGACGGATATGCAGCGGGTTCATTCTCCAATACACAGGCTGCACAAAACGCACAGTTGAAGGTGGATGGTTTTCCTTCAGATGCGAATACATGGATCGAAAGAAGCAGCAACTCTGTAGATGACGTAATCGACGGAATGACTTTGACCCTTAATGCAACAACTGATTCTGATGGGGTTAATATAGGAGTTTCTTATGATACTGATTCAATGGTTGAGACTATTGAGGAATTTGTCAGTCAGGTGAATCAGGTCCTTTATGATCTGCTGGACGTGACCGGTGCTTTTGCTGATGTGGACGACGAGGACGATGAAAATGTTTATATCAAGAACGCAACTATGGATCTTGTATACAGTTCCGTAAAAAGTGCTCTTACTTCTGCCGGACTAGGGTTTCTCTATTATGACAGTGATACGGGAGAGGGAGACCTGTTTACCTCACTTTCATCTGTAGGTATTACCACTGACAGTACCGAAGGTTCATCTACTTACGGACAGCTTGAAATCGATTATGATGAATTGGAAGAGGCCTTGGCTGAAGATCCGGAAGCCGTTGCCTTGTTGTTTGCCGCATCAGGTGAAGCTAAAACGGATAGTTCTGATATGCGCGTTATTTCCACAATTTCCGGGCTGACCGGTGCCGGGGAGTTTGATGTGGAGTATACTATTTCCGGGGGAACTATTACTTCTGCCACCATAGACGGCGTGGATATGTATATTGACGGTAATACCCTGCTGGCCGGCAGTGACAGTGATGCCAATGGTTTGTATTTGGAAATTTCTGATTTGACTGACGGTTCATATTCCAGCACTGTAACAATAAAGCAGGGTAAGATTGGTCAGCTTGCGGACCTCTGCTCCTCGTTGACTGACGTTTCAACCGGAAGCATCCCCCTCCTTGCGGCCAGTTATGAGGATCTTACGACCAAGCTTGAAAATGAGATTTATAATGAAGAAGCTCGACTGGATTCCTACCAGACTTCATTGGAACGTAAGTATTCTGCGCTGGATACAATGCTTTCCTATTATTCCAACCTAGAAACCCAGCTTGAGACTACAACGGCTTCATTAAGTACTGATTAGCAGACGGGATCAATAATATTGAATGGTAAGAAAAGTGACGTAATTTATTCTTCGCCCGTGGAAGGGCTGGAAGTACTTTCGTGCAGCAGCGGCAGGGAATTTAAAAGTCATCTGCATGGCGGTTATGTGCTCTGGCTTAATTCCGAGTCCGGGGAGACTTTTCATCTCAACGGATGTTCTGATATCCTGCAGCCCGGTTCCATAAGCATCATCGAGCCGGAGACAGTCCATTCCAACCGTCCCTGCTGTACCGAACGCAGACATCTGCGCAGCTTCTATTTTTCTGAACAGTTTGTCCGATCGCTTAATTATAAATTACTGGGCAAAGAAAACGGGCCATCTCCATTCCGCAATATTCTTATAGAAAATAAGCAACTCTGGCAGAATTTATCCGTTCTTCATCATAAACTGCTCAGCCCTGTTGAAAAGCTGGAAATCGATGAAAACATCCTTTCCGTACTTTCCGGGTTGTACCGCCGTGCCGGAGACGGAACTGTCAGGCCCGGAAGTGAAGATAGGCGGGTATCCATGATTATTGATTACCTGCACGCCCACATTGAGCGCAACTTAAGCCTTGCCGAGCTTGCTGATCTAGCCGGATGTACAGAGTTTCACCTTATTCGCATTTTTCGCAGTCACAAGGGTATGACGCCGCACTCTTTTCTGATCCAGCTGCGTCTTGAAAAGGCCCGGTGCATGATTGCCGCCAACTCTCCTATCGCAGATACAGCCGCACTGTGCGGTTTTTCTGACCAAAGCCACCTGACCCGTCTTTTCAAGATCAGGTATGGACTCACTCCCCGCCAGTATCAAAAGGCCTCCGGCAGGGTTGCCGAAGGCCTCTATTTTATTAAAAAGCGCGATAGCGCATCAAATTAATTTGCAACTGCCAATTCTTGTTGCTTGGCAGGTTCCCACCATGCAGCGTGGGTACTTTGTCCGGGCATGCAGAGCTCACCCATTTGCGGGGTCAGCAGCTTAATTCCTTGTTCCGCAGCGAGATTTGAGACTCTGCGGATAGGCTCATCCCACTGGTGAAAAGCAAGGTCATATGCTCCCCAATGTACCGGAAGCATGAATTTACCACCAAGTTCCATATGTGCCTGTACGGATTCTTCAGGCATCATGTGCACATCCTTCCAGCCTTTGTCGTAAGCACCGGATTCGATCATGGTCAGGTCGAAGGGACCGTATTTTTGACCGATTTCCTTGAATCGACCATCATAACCGCCATCGCCGGAATAGTAGGCCCGATGCTGTTTTCCTTTGAAAACGAATGAGGCCCAAAGAGTCTTGAACCTGTCACCCAGCCCTCGGCCGGAAAAGTGCTGGGCGGGGGCGGCGATGATCTCGACGTCACGGATAGTGATGGATTCATTCCAGTTGAGTTCTACAATCTGCTCCGACTTGCAGCCCCATTTGCGCAGGTGGGAACCAACTCCAAGGGGGACGATGAAACGTTTAACTTTCGGTGATAAATACTTGATAGTGCTCATCTCAAGATGATCGTAATGATCGTGGGAAATTATCACCGCATCCACTTCGGGAAGTTCTTTGCGCTTGATAGGGGAGGGTTGAAAACGGTTAACGGTTAAAGGTACCGGGGATGCATTGTTAAAAACAGGATCAATGAGCAGTCGAACGCCGTCAATATCGAGGATCATGGAAGAATGGCCCAGCCATGCTACCTGTAATTCTGCAGGGGTAGTAGAAAAGGAATCCTTGGTCAGGGGATAGTATGGAAGTTTTTTGTCCGGTGTACGGCTGAGGTCAAAGAAGAAATTTATAGCTTTGGCAAAGGTGAATCCTTCCACAGTCATATTGACCGGATTTTCATTGAAAAATGTTCCGTTTTGGAAATTGGGGGCTTTTTCGAACATGGTGCTTTCCTCAATGGACGGGGCGTGCCCCATCTTGGAGCAGGCGGGGATCCCGATGGAGATCCCGGCTGCTGCCAGCAATGCGAATATATAAAGTAGTGATTTTTTCATTTAAGTTTTCAGCCTGTTGACTCCATGAATATATTCTTAACGGATAATCAACATCTGCTCTTCATACTTTTGTCTAATTCACGGCCTGTTTTGCAAGTTTAACGGACTTGCGTTTTGCGACCCGTTCCTTCCAGCTCTCTTGTAAAGAGCAGAGGGTGGGGACTACAACGAGGGTCAGCACTGTGGCGATACCCAGTCCGAAAATAACCGCTACAGCCATAGGCCCCCACCACTGGGAAGTTTCACTGCCCATGTCGAGACGCATGTTGATGAAGTCGAAGCTCACGCCTGTTGCCATTGGGATCAGGCCCAATACTGTGGTGATGGCGGTGAGCAGAACCGGACGGAAGCGGGTTAAACCGGCTTCGATAAGCGCTTCACGGGCATTGCGTCCCTGTTCCTTGAGTTGCTCATAGTAGTCGATGAGCACGATGGCGTTGTTGACTACTACTCCGGCAAGGGAGAGTACTCCGACCCCGGTCATGATAACCCCGAAGGCTGTTCCGGTTATCAACAGCCCGACCATAACGCCTCCGAGGGAGAGGATGACTGCGGTCAGGATGATAAACGGAGTGGCAACGGAGTTGAATTGGGTTACCAGCACGATGAAGATCAGGAACAGAGCTCCGGCAAACGCCTTTTCAAGGAATGCGGATGCCTTGGCCTGTTCTTCCTGTTCTCCAGTGAATTTATATGAATAACCGCGTGGCAGTTCTATGCCGGATACAGCTTTGTTGATGTCGGCGATTACTTCCTCGGCAAGGCGTCCTGATACATCGGCAGAAATGGTGACAACCCTTTTCTGGTCAATGCGGTTGATACCACCCAGTCCACCGCCCATGGTTACATCAGCAAGGCTGGTGATGGGGATCGGTTCGCCTTTCGGACCGGAAACAGTGATCCTGCGGATGTCCTCAAGGGAATCCCTTTCTTCTTTTGGCAGACGGGCGACAATGTCGTATTCGTCCTTTCCTTCGCGGTAGACCCCGACTTTGAAGCCGTTAATGGCGGTCTTTACTGCCTGAGCAATAGTGAAGGCGTCGAGACCCATTATGGCCGCTTTTTCTTTATCCACGTCTACACGGATTTCCGGTTTGGCCGAAATGTAGTTGTCCTTCAGGTCAACCAGTCCGGGGACGTCTTTGATAACCCGCTTGAAGGAAGCTGTGATCTCTCCCAGCTTGCGCAGGTCCTTGCCGTATATTTCCATATTGATAGCACTGCCTGTGGGCGGTCCCATCTTTTCCGCTTCAGCACGTACTTCCGCACCTCGGATGGCATGCTGAAGGCGGCCGCGGATTTCATCGGTGATTTCAGATGAAGGGCGGCTGCGGTCCTGAATATCCACGTAATCAAGCTTAACAAGACTGTAGTGGGTTCCGATTTCATCGGACTGCCCGGATTCCCCGGTGTTGGCGATGATATATTCAATGTCAGGGTAGTCGGCAGCGATTTTTTCGACCACTTTTACGAACTGGTCCGAAGCTTCGAGATTGGTTCCCACGGGAGCCTTGATCTTGACATCGGAACGCTTTGGTTCGGTCTTGGGCAGGAATTCCACACCGCGTCCGAACATGCCGAAGCTGACTGTGGAAACAATGAGGAATGCAAACGCAAAGAGTATCACCCACAGCCTGTGATCCAAAGACCATTCAAGGATGGGACGGTAGATATTCTTGAGCGTTTCCATCATACGGTCGATGATACCGGGCTTGGCATTTTCATCCATTTTGGGCACATCCTGAAACTTTGCCGAGAGCACCGGGTTGATGACCAGCGCCACGAACAGCGATGCGGAAAGGGCGATGATTACGGTGATGGGCAGGTAGCTCATGAATTCACCCATGATTCCGGGCCAGAAGACCATGGGAAAGAATGCGCCAACTGTTGTCAGGGTGGAAGCGATTACCGGCCATGCAACTTCGTCTGTGGCATCCATTGCCGCCTGAAAACGGGATTTACCCATGCCCATGTGGCGGTAGATGTTCTCTACCACAACGATCCCGTTATCCACCAGCATTCCGAGACTCAGGATCAGCGAGAAGAGGATAACCATGTTCAGGGTATAGGAGAAAATCTCCAGCACGGTGAAGGTTATCAGCATGGACAAAGGAATAGCCAGCGATACGAACAGGGCCGAGCGTCCGCCGATGAAGGCGAAGACCACGATGAGTACCAGCAGCAGCCCGGTAATGATGTTGTTCTGCAGGTCGGCAACCATCTGTCTGATTTCATCGGACTGATCCGCTGTGAGGTTAATCTTCAGGGTCGGCGGTAGGATCTGCTGCTCTTCTTTGAGAATATTTTTAACCGTATCAATGATGCGGATAATATTTTCTCCGGCTCTTTTCTTGACTTCAATGGTCACACTCTGGATTCCGTTGAAGCGGCTTTTGGAGGTCGGGTCTTTGTAGTGGTCGCGGATAGTAGCGATATCGCGCAGGTAGATGGGGCGTCCGTCCTGTTCGTAAACTACGATTTTATCGATCTCGTCCGGGTGTTTGAAGTCTTCAGGCACGCGCACGAGATATTTGGATTTACCGATTTCAACAGAGCCGCCGGGAGTGTTGACGTTGGCGTTTTTCACTGCGTTGAGCAGGTTGGCAAGGGGGATGTTATAGAAGGCAACGCGATCCATATCGAATTCCACGTGGATTTCGCGTTCAAGGCCACCAATGATTTTTGCGTCCAGCACGCCCTGTACAGATTCAATGCGGTCTTCAAGCTGCTCGGCAAAGACTTTCAGCCGTTTTAATGAGAACGGGCCTGAAAGAACCACGTTCAGAATGGGCTGTTCCGAAAGGTTAACCTCGTTGATGACCGGTTCATCCGGCAGGTCCGAAGGCAGGTCCGGCTTAGCCTGATCCACTTTGTCGCGAACTTTCTGCAAGGCATCGTCGATATCCACATCAGGGTTGAATTCAACCTTGATGATGGAAACCCCGTCATCGGAAATTGAAGAAATCTCCTTGGTTCCGGAAAGCCCTTTGAGTTTGCGCTCAATGGGCATAGTGATCAAGGTCTCCATGTCCTCAGGTGCTACACCTTCGAAATTTGTCTGTACAAAGATGTAGGGGATGGTGATATCCGGATCACTCTCGCGGGGCAGGGATGCGTAGCTTGAGATTCCGGCTATGATGATGAAAACAAGCAGTACCATTACGGTGGACTGCCTGTTTAATGCTGCCTTGTTGATAATCACTTGGTCACCACCTTTGTGCCGTCTTCAACCATGGTATGTCCTGCTGTGATCAGCTTTTCTCCGGCTTTGAGACCTTTGGTGATCTGGGCACGGTCGCCGTCGATTACGCCGATTTCAATGGTTCGAACTTGAGCCACGCCGTCTTTTTCCACGTAAATGATTCGTTCTCCGCCTTGGTTGATAATGGCGGAAAGGGGAGTGGTGACCGCGTCAGTTACAGTGCGGCGTAAGAGGGATACACGGGCCAGCATTCCGGCACGGATTTCTCCGGCTGAATTGTCGGTGATAACCTTGGTTTCAAATGTTTTGGAAAATTTATCAGCCTTGAAGGAGACGAAGTCGATTACGCCTTCCCATGTTTTACCGGGGAGTGCGTCAACGGAAACTGTAACTTTCTGGCCTTTTTTGATGTAGGAAATGTCCATTTCCGGCACGTTGATGATGGTCTTGATGGTGGAAGAGTCTACAATATCGACAACATTGGAACCAACTTCCAGACGTTCTCCGCGGTCAACGTAACGCTTGTTGACTATCCCTGCGATGGGCGCACGTACGATACCGTATTCTACATTGACCAGCATCTCTTTGAGTGATGCTTCGCTCTGTTCCAGTTCGGCCTTGATCTGGTCATATTCTTCCTGTGCAAGGACGCCTTTCTTGAGCAGTTCTTTGCGGCGGCGCAACTGTTCGGCTGCGAGTTTCTTGGCTGCCTTGGCACGGTCGAATTTTGCTCCGCTGGATGCCCCGTCAAGGCGGGCGATTAGCTGGCCTTTTTTGACATGGTCGCCTTCTTTCACGCCCAGCCAGACCACTGTACCGGCTGATTCGGAAGATACGCAGACATCCTTATCCGGTTCTGTTTCACCGGGAAGGGTCAGTATGTCTTTGATGGTTACAGGGACAACTTCAACAGTTCCGACCCGGACTGATCTTTCCGGTGCTGCAGTGTTGGCTTCGGTTTGCTTGTCGGATTCACAGCCGCAGAGAGCGAGAAGGAGGAGGCTTAGCGTAAGGGGAATCAGATATTTATTTTGCATGGTATTTTTCCTTGATGGCTTTAAGCGAGCCGAGGATGAATGTGGTGTAGTAATCGGTCATGAAGTTCAATTTTTCTTCGGATTCGATTTCTCCTTCTGGATAATGAATAATTGCCAGAAAATGATGAACGAGCACTCCGCTGGCAGCGATATGTGCCTGCTGAATGATTTTGTCATCTTCTATGGGGGCTAGAATTTCACGGATTATTGGGATTAACAGCTCTCCATCTATCTCGTCGTGGCATTTAAAAAGTTCAGGATCGCAATCTTCAGAAACATACTCTTCAAATAGCAGACGGATTTTCCTTTTCTTTATTTTTTTCGGGTCATCATATGTGCAGAGCGTTCTGAGTTCTCCGGAAACATATGCCCGGAGCCGCTCTTCGATGGTGGAATCCTCAGTGATGCCTTTCTGCCTATCCGCACCAGTCATCATCTCATCCATCCACATTTGCAGAACCTGATAGTATAGTTTGCGTTTATCTCCGAAGTGGTAGTTTATGGCTGCTACATTGGCGTCAGCCCCGGCGCAGATATCGCGTACAGTTGTAGCTTTAAAGCCTTTTTCACAGAATACCCGGCTTGCGGCTTCCAAAATCCGTTCTTTGGTGCTTTGGTCACTCATATATTTCTCCAACAATGATTAAAACGCTGTTTGAAGCCTTGTATGATTTGCTGTGCAATCAGTCAAGCAGTATTTCAAACGGTGTTTAAATTTGGTGAGTGAGTAGATCTTTAGCTTTGTCGAGGTGAAATTTTTGTGAATGGTAAGAACTGTTAAGATGTTTATTGCTGTGAGATTAACAGTTGACCTGCGGTAACTAGAAGCCTAATATCCGCAAATCTTATTTCCAGCTCTATCGCGTCATTTCATTTTTCCTCACAATATTTCCGCTTTTTATCTGAGTTGCTTTTTTTCCATTTACTTTAAAAACCGTATTGCTATGCCAAATTTTCTTTTTATTACTATGCTGGCGGCTTTTCCCGCCTTGTCGACTGATATGTATCTTCCCGCACTGCCTACCATTCAGGAGCAGTGGGGGATTTCTCTTGCCGAAGTGAATCTTTCGCTGGTGCTCTTTTTTATCCTGTTCAGTTTTTTTATGCTTATTTACGGTCCCTTATCCGACAAATTAGGCCGTAAACCCGTGCTGATAGGTGGAGTAGGAATATACGTACTCGGCAGCGTGCTTTGTGCTTTGTCTACTAACATTTGGTTTCTGGTGACTGCCCGCATTGTTCAGGCAGCAGGAGCAGCTTCGGCCTCGGCTCTGTCCATGGCACTGGCAAAGGATCTCTATACCGGTACCGAGCGTCAGAAGGTGCTGGCTTATATCGGAGTGATTATTCCCTTGTGTCCTATGCTAGCCCCCATGATGGGCAGCATGATGCTTAAGTTTTTGTCTTGGAAATGGATTTTCGGATGTCAGGCTGTACTTGCTTCCATGGCCTTTTACGGCACTCTTGTTTTCGAGGAGCCTGAATTCGAAAAGACTGAGGGCGGGATTTTAAACATGTTCTCCCGCTATCTGGTGGTGCTCAAGAATTTGGAATTCACCACGTATTGCTTTGCTTTTTCAGTCATCGCTATTGGCTTTTTCGGATTTCTGGCCGGATCGGCGGATATCTATATTCGCGGATTCGGTATGAATGAACAGCAGTACGCCATGTTCTTCGGTTTTAACGCTATCGGATTCATGACCGGATCGTTCACTTGCTCAAGGCTCTGTGTCGGCTATTCATCAATGTCCATCCTCAAGGTGTCATTGATTGGTGTTATAGTGGCCAGTATCGGTGTGCTGGCGTTGGGTGGATCGGAATATGCTTTTGCCGCGCCTATGTTTTTGATGACATTTTCCATCGGGGTCAGCAGGCCTATCAGCAACCATATGATTCTTGAAACCGTGGACCGGGATATCGGTGCGGCGTCCGCTCTTTTGACCTTCACTTATTTTATCTTCGGCGCTGTTGCCATGGAACTCATTTCTTTCGATTGGCCGTCAAAGATCCGTATTATCGGTCAGATGGGAATGATCGGTGGAGCTATCCCGCTGCTGTCTCTTCTCTTGATGGCACGACGCGCAAGATTAGTTGGGTAAGTGTCTAATAAAATGTTTTTTTACAAAGAGCCTGTGTTGATATAATCGACACAGGTTCTTTGTTTTTTGCTAAGGATATTGTAGTATGCAATCTATGTATTTATAAGTTTTTTTATTAATTGTTATTCCACATTGCTCAGAGAAAAGGGAGTTGCTAATGCGTAAGGTTTTATTTGCTTTTGTTCTTAGCTTATTTCTTTCTGGAACTGCGTTTGCTGGTCTTAGTGATATTAAAATGCCGGACCTTACGCCACAGGGGTGGATGTATATGCCGGCCGGAAGTCAACCCGGAGTTCGGTATGAGGGATATGTGAACACAAAGACTATGTATGATGTTCTGTTTATTCTTACCGAGGAGGGGGGACAGATAATTGTTAAAGCTAAAAAATTAGGTATCGTCAGCACAATGCCTGAGAGTGAAGTTCCTAACTTTATCAAAACCGTGCTTGTTAAGTAGATAATAAAAAAACTCGCGTATGGTCACATACGCGAGTTTTTGTGTTTCTTTCGGATACGATCAAGCTATTCAGGAATAGAATCAATCAATTCCAGCATTTCAAGTTCACCGTCACCTGCGGTAAGTTTTCCGATTTTTTCGATAGCTGCTTTGAAGTGATCGGAGTTGGCGTGGAAGTCGAATGCTTCCTGATCCTTGAACTTTTCAACAAAGCGAAATGCTCCGGGAGTATCAAGAACGCGGTGCAGCCTGTATTCCACTGAACCTTCTTCGGTTGCGGTGCCTTTGACCAATTCACGCAGGACTGCTTCGAGTTCCTGCTCTTTGCCTTCAGCAGCTTGCATTTTTGCGGTAAGAGTTATCATTTTTTCTCCAAGTTGAATGTTTTCGTTATGATGAATTTTCTACTAGAAGATTTTTCATTTAGTTAGATCGGTAATTTGGATGAAATGAGCTGTTTAATACTGTTTTCATCCTCAAAAATCTTCTTTAAAGTCAGAAACGAAAATCGCTTGAAGATATTTGTAGCGTAAAACTGTCGAAAAAGCATGGTCTTGCTTTTTTGAATTTTTGGAGGCGAATTATTGTGACCACTTTTTATACAAGATTTATGACCCCGTTTTGCGAAATTATTCTGGTCGGAAACGGGGATGGTTTGTCTCATTTGCATATGCAGACCGGCGAAGGTAAGCGCGTGTTTGAAATAAATCCCGATTGGTTGCGTAATGACGGATTTTTTGCAGATATACGGGGGCAGATTGAAGCTTTCTTGGCAGGTAACCTTACTGAATTCAATGTGAAGTTGAATCTGCAGGGAACTGATTTTCAAAAGCGTGTTTGGGCGGAATTAAGAAATATCCCTTGTGGTGAGACTCGATCATACAAAGATATTGCGATTGCGCTTGGAAATGAAAATGCGAGCAGGGCGGTGGGAACGGCAAATGGGAAGAATCCTGTGCCGTTGATTATTCCTTGCCACCGCGTAATCGCTGCCGACGGAAGTCTGGCAGGGTTTGCGCACGGCACCAAAATTAAGCAAAAACTATTGGATCTTGAGAACCGTGCTTAAAGTGATGATTGCTATTCTTCGAGCTCATCATCAATGCTGACTTTAGGATATTCTTTTTCCTCAGCTGGATTATTTTTCTGCATCTTCTCGATTATCTTGACGATCTGTTTATGTAACGATCTTGCAGGCTCAAGACTTGAATCGAGACGCAGGCTGAGTTCTGTGTAGTTCAGGGCACTTTCATACTCTTTTGCATAGGTATATGCACGTGCCATGTTGTAATACAGGTTGGCATCGTTGGGTGTGAATGTGCAGGCTTGATGATAGGCTTTGATAGCTCCCTGATAATCTCCGTCCTTACGGAGTTTTACTCCGAGGCGGTTAAAGGGATTTACTGCATTCGGTTCATTCTGGAGAATTTCAACGAACAGTTCTTTCACATTATCAAGCTTGTCTTGAACAGCATATATGTCAGCAGCTTTATTCAGGTAATCCTGATAATTACCCATATCGCCTTTGCCTTTATATGCATCGGCCATTCCTTTGTATGCTTCAGCATACATTTCATTGAGGGCTATTGCCTTGTTGAAGGCAATGATGGCTTTGCCGAATTTTTCCTGTGAAAGGAAATTCAATCCCTTATCAAAATATTCTTCTGCGGGGCTTTTGCCAGCTTCGGTTACTTCTTCTATTATTTCGGAAAAGCTGTCGATAGCTTCATCAAAGCTTCCGTTGGCTACAAGATCCCATGATGAATTGAGCAGTTCTTTTTCAATTTCATCGGGGCTGGCACTCATGTATGCGGCAAATACGTGGCGTTTAAGGGTCTCCATGCTGTAGGGGCGCAGCACATAGCCCCCGACTCCGGCGGCAATTGAATCCAGTACGGATTCTTTGCGCTGGTCCGGGGTGACCATTATTACGGGGAGTGAACGCATGGCGTGGCGACGCATTCTTCTGACGCAATCCGCGCCGGAGGTGTCATGCAGTGATTCATCGACAAGGGCTACATCAATTTCACCGTTTTCCAGTGCGCTTATAGCATTATCCCAAGTGGAATACACATAGATATCAGATGCACCAAGACCGACCAGAGTTAGTCTGTCGTTTGAAATGTGCTTTGAATTGTTGGAAAAGATACCGTAACGAAGATCTTCAAGCATTCCCCGCTCCTGAAGTGGTTAATTTATAAATATATTACCTTTTCGTCAGGTTTGATTCAACTGAATTCATATTATAATCACGTGATTTTTCTTTTAAGAGATTGCAGGCCCGTGCCTTACTTGACGGGCACGGGCCTGCTTTGTGCTGTATTTTTTACGGTACGCCTAGCTGAGGCTTATGGAAAGGGGAATTACATGGAGCTCCCTGCTCTTTTCCTGGGTAGCACCGAGTTTCCATGTTACGTTCTCAGGTTTGCCGACTGCTTCGCCAACTTTTTCAGCGACACCCTGAATGTTGATGATCGGGTGGCGTGAGAAAACCTGCGGCAGGCCGTATGTCAGGTTGCAGGCCAGACAACATCCCGGACGCTGATGCAATTGCAGTTCAAAATTTATTGTATTGCCGTTATCTCCGGCGTAAGTGAGGGAAATATCATAACTGCCTTCTTCTGCGTCTCCGAAAAGAGCTTCAAAAAAATCATCGGTCCTGTCTTTGGGGAAGAGGCTGGTCATCATTTCCTGATCAAAAATATCCGCATATTGAGTCATATAAAACTCCGTTCATTTGTTTCCGTTTTATTTGAGTAATCCGCCGAGTTCAATTCAATGCCTTTGAAAATGCCTTTATGTCAACTGTTTCAGGTGTTAGTGCTGATCGGATTTAATCTCTGTGGACTGTTCCAGCTATAATCTTTTCAAGGTCTTTCATTTCAAATGGTTTGCAGAGATATCCGTTAACTCCGGCTTCAAGGGCAGAGTATCTGCTTTCCTTGTTTGCGTGGGCGGAAAGGGCGATAATTGGAATGTCGCGAACATTAATGAAATTATTTGAGGTACGGATTGTCCGGGTTGCTTCCAGTCCATCCATGATGGGCATCTGGATATCCATAAGGATAGTGTCAAAAACACCTTCACTCAGAACCTCAAGGCACTGGGCTCCATTCTCCGCACAACTTACTTTGTGTCCCATTCTCTCAAGGAGTTTGCGGGCCATCATCCTGTTGACCGGCTCGTCCTCAACCAGCAGGACGTGAAGGCTGGGTGTTTCGACCGTCGAATCGAGCGGTGTGTTTTGAGCCGGTTCAGGCGGCTCTGCGATTTTTAAAGAAATTGTAAAACTGATCGAAGTGCCGCGATGCGGTGAACTTTCAATTTCGATTGTGCCGTCCATTAGCTCGATAAGTCTCTTTACAATGGCAAGCCCTAATCCTGCTCCTTTGTATCTTCTCGAAAGCGAGCCATCTACCTGAGTGAAAGAGTCGAAGATGCGTTCTTGATAATCTTCAGGTATGCCTATGCCGGTATCACTTACAGTGAAGTAAAGGCTGTTCTTTTCCTGACAGGTTCCCGGGCCTGTCCTCGTATCAACTCGTATTGCGCCGTGGTCAGTAAATTTAATGCTGTTACCGATCAGATTAAAGAGAATCTGCCTGATGCGTCCTTCGTCCCCGAAGTAATAGGACTCTGCTTCAGGATAAATGGAATATGATAATCCGACCCCTTTCCCTTCAGCTTGCGGCTTGAAAAGGTTGATGCTTTCTTCCAATAGTTTGTTGAGGGAAAATTTATCTTCAAACAGATCAAGAGTCCCCATTTCAACTTTTGAAAGATCCAGAATGTCATCAAGGACACGAAGTAGATTACGGGAAGATTGCAGGGCGACACTGATGCAGTTCCTATGCTCCTGATTCAGTTTAGTTGAGTTCATGACTTGCAGCATACCCATAACGCCGTTCAGCGGAGTTCTGATCTCGTGGCTGATGTTGGCTAGAAATTCATCCTTTGTCCTGTTGGCCTGAATTGCGGATTCTTTGGCTGCGGAAAGCTCTTTTTCGTTTTTTAATCGTTTAGTAATGTCATGAATAATTGAAATAAGCAGGGTCTTCCCGTTATGATTGAACGGACCGGAAAAGACTTCGACATCTTTAATTTCGCCGTTTTTACAGCGGTGCTGGAATATGAAGTTTGTCCGGTCAGCCTCATGCGCTTTAGCCATGTTAGATATTACTTCTGCACGAGAAAGTACGTTGATATTGAATATGTTTTTCCCTTGCAGTTCCTTATGAGAGTATCCGTAAAAATCAGTTGCTGCTTTGTTTGCATCCAGTATTTTGCCTGTCTGCGGATTGATGATGAGCATTACTGAGTGGTTGTTTTCAAAAAGCGCCCTGTATTGTTCTTCGCTTTCCCGGATTGCGGAGTCATATCTTTTTCGTTCGATTGCCAAGGCTATCTGGTGCGAACAGGCGGAAAAAAGTTGGATGTCATCTTCGGAAAAGATGTCAGAACTTTCATAGTCCTGAATAACCAGTACTCCGATAGGTGTCTCCTGTACCCGCATGGGAACTCCTATCCATATTTCAGGTATCCGGCCCATAATAGTCAAAGAACCGTTTTCAACGGATTCGGAAATTTCCTGCCGGGTTAATTGTATGATTTTGTTTTTTTGAATGGGTTGCAGGCTTAGTCTGTTGTTATTCCGGGCGTATATGTTTTGTATTGGTGGATATTTGTTAATTCCTTCATCTACACAATACGTGAATACCAGTTCTTCCAGTTCCTGATCGATGAGGGCAATGAAGAAGTTTTTTGCTTTAAGCTCCTTGAGCATTATCGCATGTATAGAACGCATCAAATTGTTCAGGTCTTTTGCTGAATTGAATTGGCAGATGATTTCGTAGAGTACTGATTGCAGGTGTTTGCTATGCGCAAGTTCCCGCTCTTTGTTAATTACTTCTGTGATGTCTTCGGCATAGATTGCTACCCTCTCAACCTCGCCGTTTTCAATTATTGGATAGTGCGAGTGGAGTATTATCCTGTCTCCCCTTACATCCTGAAATTTGATCGGCTCCCCGCTTTTAACCACGTTTTCGAACATTTGCCTCCTATGTACGGCTAGTTCTGAGGGGAGCTGATTAAAAATGTCTTTCCCCTTAAGAGCGTCAGGGGTTGTGTGAAGAATATCGGCAACTATGCGGTTGACGTGAATAACCGTTCCGTCCTTTTCAAGGAGGATAATGGACTGCGTGTTTGCATCAAGGAGTGCCTTGATGTGCTTTTCCGCTTCCATAGCCTGCTTTCGGGCTTCTCTTAGTGCTGCCTGTGGTGATTTCATCTTTGCTGGACCGTCCATGAAGACTAAATCGTTGCATAAAATTATGGAGAATTTTTATAATATGTAAAAAGTGTGTATTTTTCCATCAAAGAATAAAAAAGTGATCTCTTTTTGTCTTGGAAGCTGTTCTCAGGTCGAGGAGTTTTCAGGATGTGTTTCCCTCTTATGGTTTTCCTTTTGTATATGAGTTAGTTTATAAAAAAGTGTGCTTATGCATAAGGAGGCTGGAATGGTAAAGAATGATATTGCAGCGGGAAAAATCAGGATCGGGATAGCCAGATGTTTGTTGGGTGAAAATGTCCGTTATGACGGTTCGCATAAGTTGGATAGGTACTTAAGGGATGTATTAGGACAGTTTGTCGAGTGGGTTCCGGTCTGTCCTGAAGCGGAATGCGGTATGGGCATCCCTCGCGAAGCAGTAAGGCTGGTTGGGGAACTGGATGATCCGCGATTGTTGGGCCGTAATTCCGGTGAGGACTGGACCGGGCGCATGCAGGAATGGGGGCGCAGAAAATTAACTCTTTTGGAGAAGGAAAATCTCAGCGGTTACATTTTTAAACATGGTTCTCCATCAAATGCCATGGGCCGGATGAAGGTTTTTGGCGATGATGGGAGAATTTTTTATTCCGGCACCGGAATTTGGGCTCGCATGGTCATGGATCATTTTCCATCACTTCCCTGCGAAGATGACGGCAGACTGCATGATGCAGGAATACGTGAGAATTTTATCAATCGCATTTTTACCTTCAAGCGTTGGCGTGATGTTGTTGATGGTGGATATTCACCGTCAGAGCTGGTTGATTTTCATACCCGCCATAAAATGTTGATAATGGTTCATAATGAAGTCATTTACCGCGAAATGGGCAGGCTTGTGGCCACCGCCGGAAGTGCTGATCCCTTGTCTTTAAGTGAAGAATATGCTGCAAAGCTTTTTAAGGCCCTTACTTATCGTCCAACTGTTAAGAAGCATGTAAATGTGCTGACCCACGCATTGGGGCATTTTAAGA
The DNA here is from genome assembly GCF_963666665.1 of Maridesulfovibrio sp. Taxonomy (NCBI): domain Bacteria; kingdom Pseudomonadati; phylum Thermodesulfobacteriota; class Desulfovibrionia; order Desulfovibrionales; family Desulfovibrionaceae; genus Maridesulfovibrio; species Maridesulfovibrio sp. Next base: position 2,330,106 of record NZ_OY762999.1, on the reverse strand, counting down.
AAGATATATCAGCAGAAGAGAAGCAGGAAATGTTGAAATTGATTGATAGTTTTCATAAGAAACTGATTCCTTTGATTGTTCCGGTAACTATGCTTAATCATTACGTGCGTAAATATCAAAAAGACTACTTGGAACAGCAGTTCTATCTCAACCCTTACCCTGCAGAATTAATGCTGAGGAATCATGTCTGATCATCAAAGCAAGTTGATTTGTGTACTGGGAGCTACCGGATATGTTGGGGGGCGTCTTGTTCCGAAACTTTTGGATCAGGGATGGAAAGTTCGGGCAGTAGGGCGTTCTCAAGCCAAGCTGCGCACCCGTCCATACAGTTTCCATGAAAATTGTGAGTTGGCCGAGGCCGACCTTTTTGATCGGGAATCCTTGGAAAAAGCTTTGCATGGCTGTTTTGCTGTTTACTATCTTGTGCATTCCATGCAACCGGGCAGTGCAGACTTTGCCGAAAAGGACCGCGTTGCCGCGCAAAATACCGTTCATGCAGCAGAACAGGCCGGGCTGGAGAGGATTATTTATCTTGGCGGAATGGTCCCGGATGATCCGAACATCAGCCATCACCTGAAATCACGTGCCGAGGTTGGTAATATCCTTTCATCTGGAAAGGTGCCGTGTACTATTCTTAAGGCGGCTGTAATTCTCGGTTCGGGCAGTGCTTCGTTCGAGATCCTGCGTTATCTGGTGGATAGGCTTCCGGTAATGATTACACCGCGCTGGGTGCGTACCGAAAGCCAGCCGATCAGTATCCGTGATGTTATATTTTACCTTTCCGGCTGTCTGGATCATCCTGAAACAGCCGGGGAGAACTATGATATCGGTGGGCCTTTTATTGAAACATATGAAAAGTTGTTTTGTCTTTACCAGCAAGAGGCAGGATTGCGTAAACGTTTGATAATCCCGGTTCCATTTGTTTCACCGAAGTTATCTTCATATTGGCTGGGACTCGTCTCTCCTGTTCCGGTTTCTTTGGCAGTCCCGTTGGTTATGGGGTTGCGTAACCGGGTGGTCTGCAAGGATTTTCGTATCCGTGAAATTATGCCCTGTGAATTGACTGATTGTCGGACAGCCATCCGACGTGCGTTAAACAAAGTACAGCAGGAAGTTGTCGATACCTGCTGGTCCGATGCCGGAACGCTTGAAACACCGGAATGGGCCATTTGCGGCGATGCCGGATATTCCGGGGGAACAGTCTATCACTCGGCATATCGAATAAAGCTGGAAGGATATGCTGATGACCTTTGGAATAAGATCATATCCATAGGTGGTGATGAAGGTTGGTATTGCTGCAACGCCCTTTGGTCGCTTCGGGGATGGCTGGATAAGTTTGTGGGCGGGGTTGGATTGCGTCGTGGTCGAAGACATCCTTCCGAGGTCAGCGTCGGTGATGCTCTTGATTTTTGGCGGGTTCTGGATGTTCACCCCGGAAAAAGGCTGCTTCTGCTGGCGGAGATGAAATTACCCGGAGAGGCATTGCTTGAATTCAGTCTTGAGAACACCATCGTAGGTGATACCGAATTAACCATGACCGCCAGATTTCTTCCGCGCGGGCTGGGTGGAATCCTTTACTGGTGGTCAGTATACCCGTTTCATGCTGTTGTTTTTAAAGGAATGGCCCGGGCTCTTGCTGAGAAGAGCGGGTGTCGCATAATGGAAGGTCCAGAACTGGTGGAAGGTCCGGCGCCGCGGTGTCGAATTCCCGGAGGAAAGGACAGTGCTTAAAGTTGACCGCAGGAGAATAATAAAACTGAACTCAGCTGAAATGTCCGCTGGGCCTGTAATCTATTGGATGAGCCGGGAGCAGCGCGTCCGCGATAACTGGGGATTGCTTCATGCCCGGGAACTCGCCGGAGACAAGGTTCCGTTGATTGTTGTATTTTGTCTTGTTCCGTCATTCCTCGGCGCGACCATGCGTCAGTATGATTTCATGCTCAATGGATTGCAGCAGGTTGAAAATGATTTGCGGGAACTGGGTTACGATTTTGTCCTGCTCAGCGGTCAGCCAGATGAAACATTGCCCGCTTTTGTCTCCAAGATTCGTGCTGGGGCTGTGGTTACAGATTTTGATCCACTGCGAGTAAAGCAATACTGGCAGAAAAATGTCGGGCAGAAGATTGACGCCCCTTTGATTGAGGTTGATGGGCACAATGTTGTCCCGGCCCGTCTTGTGACTGACAAGCGCGAGTATGGCGCTCGTACCATAAGGCCTAAGATTCAAAGGCTGCTCCCGGAATTCTTAGAGGACTTTCCGCAACTGGATCCCGTAGATATACGTGGTGAAGGTTTTCCTGCAGTCGATTGGAAGCAGGTGCGTAGTTCCCTTGAAGTTGATGAAACAATAGGGCCTGTTGATTTGATTTCCGGTGAGGCGGCTGCTCATGCGGCTCTTGATGAATTTGTGGCGCACGGTCTGGGAGCTTATGCGGAAAAGCGGAATGATCCCAATGCCGAAGCTACGTCGCGTCTTTCAGCTTATTACCATTTCGGGCAATTGGCCCCGCAAAGGGCAGCCTTGGCTGTTGCAGCCAGACCTGCTGGAGATAGCGTGGACTCATATCTTGAAGAGCTCATTGTTCGCCGTGAACTTTCGGATAATTTTTGTTTGCACACACCTAACTATGATTCGCTTGATGCTGCGCCGGAGTGGGCATTGAAGACTTTAGCTGAGCATTCGGCAGATCGGCGGGCTTATCTGTATTCGTATGAATATTTTGAGCAGGCGCGCACCCATTCAGCATTGTGGAATGCGGCTCAGACCCAGATGGTTCATTCGGGATTCATGCATGGATACATGCGTATGTATTGGGCAAAAAAGATTTTGGAATGGTCCGCCTCAGCAGAAGAGGCTTTGAGGATTACCATTGCACTTAATGATCGCTTTGAGCTGGACGGGCGTGATCCAAATGGTTACGTGGGTGCGCTTTGGTCCATTGGAGGTCTGCATGACCGGGGATGGAAAAAGCGATCCGTGTTCGGTTCCATCCGTTATATGAATGAGCGTGGCTGTCGCCGAAAATTTGATGTTGATGCGTATATCAGAAAATGGAGCAAAGCGATTTAAGGAGTATGTACAGTTTATGCTAATATAGTATGTGCTTACTTGTTAAAGTGTAATAAAGTTTGAAATTGTAGCTGTTTATAGATGAAGAGTTTTTTTTAAAAAAATAATGTCAATACCGATATAACGTGTTAAAATTTAAGAGTCCTTAAATTTATTATTTGGAGGTTTGTTATGGCTAATATGGATTACCCCGGACCTTGTCCCAGCTGCGTAGGTATTGACGGTTGTAGCACTGAAGAATCAAAGCAGCAGGCTGTAAATCACTATTGCAAGGGCTTGGAGATGGAGCTTAATTCTTGGAAAGCACGGCTGTATGATGTACTTGCTGACGACAAGTCCGATAATCTCAAGGATCAGATCGTGCTGCTCAAGTCGACCATGAAGGAACTGGAAGCAGTTGTGGAACAGATGAAAGATATCTGCCCTACCAGTCTGGGTGAGCAGGAAAAAATGATCTCCGGCAAGCTCGAAGATCTGCGTGTTCATTATACCAAGGCAATGGAAGTTCTGGCTCCCGGATGGTTCGGTGGCTGATTTAAGTGAAATAGTTTTTTATGTAGGGCCGGTCTCTTATGGGGCCGGCCTTTGTCATTTCTTTAAGAGTGAATCCTTTAACCAGTTCCTATAGTATGCCATCTGTTCTTCTGTGTGAAAAAAGTGTTCTCCGCCTTCCATTACCTTTAAGCTGCAAGCGAATTTATCTCTAAAAGATGAAATAGTTGCATAGTCACACAGCTCGTCTTTTGACCCGTAAAGAACTGAAGTGGGGGAATTCCATAAAGATATGGGATTTTCTTTTACGTAGCAGTAGTAGTCCCAATAAAGTGTTTCCCCGATCGGGGTAGATATGGTTTGTTCCTGTTGCAGCCTTTCTTCTGTTACGCCAAACCAAGTCATTAGTTTCGTGATTATGGACTCCATGTCCACAACAGGAGAAAGGAACAAGGTTTGTTCTACTGCATTATCCTTATATGCAAGGAGGCTGAAGTAAGCCCCCATGCTGCATGCAAATAAACTGATATTATCTGAAATTGATTTTGAGTAATCCATGATGATTCCCAAATCCTGAACGCAGTTTTGTACCTTGCAGAGCCTTGCTTCTTCCTGTCGATCTCCATGCTGGGGCAGATCAAAGCTTAAGACCTGATAGCCTGACTCAGTCGCTTCCTCCGCGAGGACGATAATTGAATTGTCAGCCTTGCTTGCTTTGTTGCCATGTATTGCAATAAGCAGATTTTCGGACTCTCCCCCCCAGATGATTGCAGGGATGTTCGCGATGCTGATGTGCTTGGTTTTCATATTCAGATTTTCCGGAAAATTGTACAGGGGCATACAGCTTAAAAATGTTTACTAATAGCGGGTAAATAATTCGCGTAAGCATTGCTTTGATTCTTATTCACATGTTTGTCAATGCCCTGAGCTTTCTGGCGAGGCTAATTAAAACATATGGGGCAGGCGGATTTTTCTTTAATGGATACTTTTCGCAAGCAGCGCAATGATTCAGCTTCATCGATATTCTCGTTGGTTATCACTGTAACCGGGCTTTCCATTTGTTTCGAAACTTTCTTACCGTTGAGAAGTTCAATAGCTGAGCGCACTCCGAAGAAGCCAAGAGCATAAGGTCTCTGGGTGATAAGGGCTTCAATCTGTTTATTACGCACCCCTTCTAGCAGCTTTTGATTGTAATCAAAGGCAATAAAAGGAATGTGGGGTCCGTTACGTTCCTTAATAATGTGCAGGACTCCATCTGATGTGGCTTCGTTAGTTGTGAATATTCCTGCAATGCATGGTGTGTTTTTTAAAATTTCTTCTGTGGATAACCTTGTTTCCCGTTCGCTGCCGTCACGCATATGTATTGTGATGATTGTTCTTCCCGGTGACAGGGCCTGCATTCTGTCGACGAATCCTTTTTCCCGTAGGGCGCATGAACCATTGTCCGGAGAGTGTCCGATCACCAGAACCGGTCCGGGACGTTTTAGTTTGGCGACCATCAGTTCCGCTCCCATTGCCCCTGCTTTGTAATTATCTGTAGCTATGAAGCAATCTATGGAATCAGTGGTAACCGGGGAGTCAATGATGACGATTTTGATACCTGCTTTTGCCGCTTTTTCTATATATGGATTCAGGGTCTTGCGGTCCATGGGAGCCAGCACAATTGCATCAACTTTTTGGTCGATATAATATTCGAGAAGATGCCGTTGAGCGCTGGGTTTGTTTTCCACTCTTGGTCCGCGCCAGATCAGTGTGACGTCCGAATCTTCAACCGCCGCATGGGCTCCCATGCAGACGATCCGCCAAAAATTAAAGATAGTTGCTTTCGGGATGGTAACAATTGTTTTTTGGGCGTAGCTTGCACAGGGAAAGCACAGTATGTATGCTGCTAATAATGTGCAGGGTATAAGCCTGCACAAAAGCTTATGTTTTTCTGATAGAGAGAAGAATATTGAAGCTGCCATTATAACGTGAATTGTTTTTGGTGAAAGAGCTAATAATAAAAGCCTATATTCATTTTTATTTTCCTGCAATCAGTTTGATAATGTTAATATCTTGTTTAGCTTTGGACGTTGGAGGTCAGATGCGTAATGTTAAATATTGTGTTCTATTAGTTGTTTTGAGTATTTTGTTTTCATTTTCTGTTGCCTTCAGCGGGCAGGACAGCCTTCCGGATGAGTTTTGCTATCTGGATAATATTCTCTCTGGTGCTGTTTACGATGTACGTTATTTCGGTAGCGACAATTTTGTAGGTAAACGTATTGATGGCTACAAGGCCGACCGGGTTATTCTCACGCGTGATGCAGCCGCAGCATTGGCAGGGGCGCAGAAGGACCTCGCTCCTTTTGGATTAGGGTTGAAGATTTTCGATGGATATCGTCCGCAGGATGCAGTGCTTCATTTTGTGCGCTGGGCAGAGGATTTGAACGATACCCGTATGAAGCAGAAATATTATCCCGGCGTGCAGAAGAAGAACCTTTTCCGTGATGGATATATTGCCGAAAAATCGAGCCACTCGCGCGGTTCGACTGTGGATTTGACCATAATTGATCTCAAAACCGGTCAGGAACTTGATATGGGAACAGGCTTTGATTTTTTTGGTCCTGACTCGTGGCCGGATAACAAAGATATGAGTGTGCAGGTGCGTTCAAACCGTGCGTTGCTGAGGGAGATAATGGTGCGCAACGGGTTTAAGCCTTTGAAGGAAGAATGGTGGCATTTCACTCTTGAATTTGAACCTTTTCCAGAAAACTATTTTAATTTTCCCATCAAATAAAATTCATCTGTACAATTCATATTAAAAAAGCGCAGTCAAATTTGACTGCGCTTTTTTTGTAGTTGATTGACTATGCGCAATATGGCTATATCTTAATGGTAACAATAATTAATATGAGGTTAGAGTATGAACAAGCTACTCCCATATATTTGTTCCGTTGTTTTATTTTTGGCCGGCCATGCATTTGCAGCTGAAAGCAAAGGGGAAATCAAGATGCAGAAAGCTACTAACAGTTATGAGATTGCAACTATTGCCGGAGGATGTTTCTGGTGCGTTGAGTCTGATCTTGAAAAAGTTGACGGAGTTATTGAGGTTGTTTCCGGTTATGCCGGAGGTCATGTGGATAATCCAACTTATGAGCAGGTGAGTTCCGGCAACTCGGGGCATCTTGAGGTTGTGCAGGTTCGCTTTGATCCCGGTAAAGTCAGCTATGAAGAGATCTTGCGGATTTTTATGAAGCATCATGATCCTACTGATCCGGGAGGCTCTTTCAACGATCGTGGTGAGCAGTACACTTCGGCAATTTTTTATCATACTGATGAGCAGAAGAAGATTGCGGCAGAAGTTCTACTGGATATCGACGGTTCAGGTGTATTTGAACGCCCTCTCGCAACCACACTGCGGCCATTTGAAAAGTTCTATCGTGCTGAGGAGTATCATCAGGATTACTATAAGAAGAATCCGGTCCGTTACAATTGGTACAGGTTTTTATCAGGTAGGGATTCGTTCATAGAGCAGCATTGGAAGCAGGAAGAGGGAACGCAACCGGTGCAGGACGCGGATGAATACAAGCGTCCTGATGATGCTGAGTTACGCGAAATTCTGACTCCGCTGCAATTCAAGGTGGCTCGTGAGGATGGAACTGAGCCGGCTTTCAACAATGAGTACTGGGACAATCATCGGGATGGAATATATGTAGATATCGTCTCCGGTGAACCGCTTTTTAGCTCTCGTGACAAGTTTGATTCCGGTACCGGGTGGCCCAGCTTTACCCGGCCCATTGAAGGGCAGGGTGTTGTGGAAAAGGAAGATCGTTCTTTTTTTATGACCCGCATAGAGGTCCGGTCTCGCAAGGCGGATTCTCATCTGGGACATGTCTTTGATGATGGGCCACAGCCTACGGGACTGCGCTATTGTATTAATTCCGCGTCCTTGCGTTTCATCCCGCTTGATGAGTTGGAAAATGAAGGCTATGGAGAGTTCCGGAAGTTATTTAAGTAAGAAGAGGTCGGCCCGGAGCAACTATGTTCCGGGCCGCTTGCATTATCGGCGCAGTGTGGTGTAGTCGTTTAAAAAAACTTCCGCATTGGACACAATTACATGACCCTGCTTTCCATCATCATACCCAACTATAATTACGGACGTTTTGCCGATCGTTTTTTCGGTTCTCTGGCAGCGCAAACCATGTCACTAAGTGATGTGGAAATAATTTTTGTTGATGACTGCAGCAGCGATGATTCCCTTGAACAGGCCGAAAAATGGGCAGGTATCCTTGAGTGCCGGGATTTTAAAATTCTGACTCCGCCGAGGTTCGGAAGACCCGGGCCTGTACGTAACCACGGTCTTGAACAGGCTGAAGGAAAGTATCTGCTCTGCTTTGATCCTGATGATGAAATGAGACCGGAATTTTTGGAAGCGTGCATCGGCCTGCTTGAATCCTCCCCGAAGATTTCGGTCGTTTATTCAGATTACCATGAAGTTGCGCCCGGAAAATCTTTCATCCGTCTTCTGTCTGATTTCAACCCCAGTCATTTACGGGATCAGAATACGGTGGCAACAGCTGCCGTTTACCGCCGTGAATTATGGGATGCCGGGGTACGTTACCGCGACAACACCTCCTATGAAGATTGGGATTACTGGGTGCAATGCTTGATGGCTGGGGGGAAATTTCAGCATATTGCGCAGCCTCTTTACATCCACCATGTCCATGAATCCAATTTTTCACTTCAGGCTGAAAAAGAGGATGGCTCAGCCAAAGCTCATATTGTTATGAATAATCCCGGTTTTTTTCATAAGGCAGTGGTTGGCTGGGCCAATGACCATTTGCGTGGACGAGCCCATGCTCCTTCTTTTCAGCGAGGCTACATTCCAACTCCCGAAGATCTGCAGAAACTTTCCGATATGATCAGAAACGGCGAGATATCAAGTTAACTTACGGAGAATTTTATGCAGATTATCCTGACCGGTATTCTGGCTGCATTTTTTTTCAGTTCTACTTTTGTGCTTAACAGGGCCATGAGTCTGGATGGCGGGCATTGGGTCTGGTCGGCAAGCCTGCGCTATTTCTGGATGTTGGCATTGCTCTCCATTGGGCTTGGCTTTTTCAGCCGCGAATTGCTGGTCCGTTCCTTCAAACTTTACCTGAGTCATTGGAAATTCTGGACAATTGCAGGCGGGGTCGGCTTCGGTATATTTTATGCCCTGATAACTTTCAGTGCCTCATACTCGCCCGGCTGGGTGGTCGCAGCCACATGGCAGACTACCATCCTCGCTACCCCGTTGGTTCTACTTGGATTCGGCAAGAAGGTGCCTTTGCGAGCCTTATTACTGACCTTGATAATTTTTGCCGGGGTGCTGCTGGTCAATCTTGAAAGCGTGGAGGATAGTTCGTGGAATGCGGTTCTGCTGGGAGCAATCCCGGTTTTTGTTGCTGCTTTTGCCTATCCATTCGGAAATCAATTGGTCTGGGAGGCGCGCAACGGGGGGAGCGGCAGAATTCCGGCATTGGATGATCCGGCCATGGATGATCCCTTTTGCCGCGTACTGTTGCTGACTCTCGGTTCCATGCCGCTGTGGGCCGGATTGATTTTATTCACTCAGCCCACGCTTCCTCAAACAGGGCAGGTCATAAATACCGCGCTTGTGGCGATATTTTCCGGCATTGCCGCGACCAGCCTCTTTCTCTATGCCCGGCATAAAGCCCGGAACGCAGCAGAACTGGCCGCAGCAGATTGCACACAGTCAATGGAAGTGCTTTTCTCATTGGCCGGAGAGGTCGTACTGCTGAATGGGACACTGCCCGGAGTACTGGGCTGGTCCGGTATCGGCCTGACCATGCTCGGCTTGATGTTATATCTCCGGGTGCAAAATGTGCGTTAGCCGATCAATTCTTCGGCGCTGACCATCTGTGCGTAGAACATGCCCAGCGAAGCCATGAATCCGGCATGAACCTCCGAAGAGTTAACTTTTACACCGTTAAATTCCAGGCTGGCCCCGCAACACGCGTCATGTATAACTGTGCATTTGTAGCCCATATCAGCAGCTGCACGAGTGGTTGCGTCAACACACATGTTGCTCATCATTCCGACGATTATCAATTCCTCCACGCCCAATTTTTTCAACTCTGCATCAAGGTTGGTTCCCCGGAAACTATTCGGATAATTTTTATGGATGACAGTTTCGTTTACCAGCGGTTTAACACAGTTATGAATCTTTACACCTTCAGTTTCAGGCAGAAAGAAAAATGATCCTTCCCGCACTGAAATGTGTTGGATGTGGATTACAGGCTGTGCTGTTTTTCTGAAATATTCAAGAACCTGCGCAGCCTTGGTTCCGGCATGCTCGCTGTTGTCCAGCGGGAACTTACCGTTGGGAAAATAGTCGTTCTGAATATCGATGATGACCAGTGCTTTTTTACTCATTTGATTCTCCTTGTAGAAATCTTGCGTTCAAGTCGAGTACATGCTGACATAATCATGGTAAAAATTAAGTGTCAGTATTGACAACAATCATGCTTAAAACGACAATAGTGCATTATGAATGTAGCAGTTCTTGCCTATAAAAATTGTCTGGTCAGTGCGGTGTCCGGTGTGCTGGAAATTTTTAGCATCGCCAATAGCATCTCACAGGATTCCAATGGAGATAGGTTCAGCGGCCTGTCGATCCTGAGTCCTGATGGTGAGGACGTGTCCGGATTTGTCGGGATTCCTTTGCAGGTCGCTGGGAGTCTTTTGGATACGCGACCGGACATTCTGATAATGCCTCCGGTGTTCGGGGAAGTTGAATTGCTGCTGGAAAACGAACGGCTCATTAAGCGTATTGCTGAATTGGGAGAACAAGGGACAATACTGGCTTCAGTTTGTGCCGGATCTTTCCTGATTGCACAGGCAGGACTGCTGGATGGTAAGCCATCCACAACACATTGGAAATTGGCATCTGATTTCTCTGCCCGTTTTAAAGACGTAGATCTGCAGCCCCGGCGTATGCTCATTGACGGTGGCGGTTATATCTGTGCCGGAGGGGCTATGGCTTGGCAGGATCTTGCTTTGCACGTTGTGGCCCGCTTTATGGGGCGGGACATCTCATCCGCCTGTGCCAAGACGCTGGTGATGGATTCTACCCGTGATGTGCAGACCCCGTATTTCATGTTCGAGAGCAAGTCGTTGGATGAAGGTTTTGCGGATAAGGATATTCTGCGTGTGCAGACGTGGATGCAGGAAAACTACAGCCGTTCGGTAAGTATAAAAATACTGGCTGAACAGTCCGGACTTGGTGAACGCACTTTCCTGCGCCGATTCAAGCAAGTTACGGGAATGACTCCCAATCATTATCTGCAGCAATTTCGTATTGAGTCAGCCCGCCACCTGTTGGAGGTCAGCGTTAAGGGAGTGGATGAGATCACCGCTCTGGTCGGGTATGATAACCCATCATCCTTCAGGCGTCTTTTCAAGCGAATGACGGGCTTAAGTCCCCGTGAATATCGTAGTCGTTTCAGCAGGGTAGAGTAAATTGGCGTCTTCCCCTAAAAGGAATCAATCAACAGTCTTTAAGGTGAAAAAAACGTTATGGAGTAAGTCTTATTTTGTAGCGGGTTCACGATTTCTGCGGGGAGTATCAAATTTCTTTTTCATGTACGGCTTGCCTGCTGTTGAACTGCCCAATTCTTCGCGTTCCATATCCAGTTCGCGCTTCTTGGAATAGAGGAAGCGGACCAGATCGTACTCAAAGGGAGAACCTGTCTGGTAGTAACGGAAGGGTATATTAGCGCGTAGGTCAAGACCACGGATAGTGGATTCACCTATACCAATGGCGGTGCGTCCTTCCTCAACCCCGGCAAGATCATAGACCCAGTTCATTTCGTACCATAGCAGGGCAAAGTCACCCAGAGACCCGCCTGTGTCTCGTACACTTGAGGGTCCAACTATTGGCAGAACCACATACGGTCCCGGGGGAACACCCCAGACACCTAATGTATCTGCGAACCCTGTTTCCTTTCTTTTCAAATCCCACATAGTGGCTACGTCAAATATTCCAAGCAGGCCCACGGATGAATTGATTACAAAGCGGGAAAAGGCTCGAGCAGTTTTACCTCCATTGAATTGCAGGATGCCGTTGGTGAAGGATTTTACCTCGTTCAGGTTGTTGACCGCATTGGTTACACCTTTGCGTACCGGAGCAGGGATTATTGTGGTGTAAACATCCACCGCCGGAATATAAATGGCACGGTCGAAACGTGCGTTGAAGGAATATATCTGGCGGTTCATGGAATCCCATGGGTCGTATACTTCAAGGAAGTCTAAATCAGCATCCTTGCCTTTTGGCTGTCCTGCCCGCGGTGCATGTGAAACAGGAGCTATAAAGCCTTGAGGTTTGAGGTTAAGCGAAGGGTCCTTTTTGATGATTGTGGCGCAACCTTGCAGCAGAATGCAAAGCAGGATGAAGCTGAATAATTTATTTATCATTTGATCAGCTCCTGCGCTTTCAGGGCATAAGGCTTAAACATCATGTTTCCGCAATGCCCGCCACGTGGAAAGAAGATGGCCCGATTTCCGAAGGTCTTTCGCAGGAAGTCCACATCAGCACTGTCCAGAATTATATCGTCTTCATTGCCGAGCACGAAAATTTTATCTGATGTGCTCAGGTAATCCTTGATGCTTGCAAGGTCGCAATTTCTGACCAGTTCTCCCTTGGTTGTGCCAGGAGTCAGGAATTGCAGGTAGGGAAGCAGGTATTCATCAACGTAATCTTCAAAAGTGATTGCCGCTGAAATTCTGGTGTAGGGCATGAGATTATCGCCTACACCGAGGTGTTTGTTGACCGGGACGATATATCCTGCATTGAGGCAGACATCGGAACTGAATATCATGCTTGCTGAGGACATTCTGAAGGCTGCGGCGATTATGGCCCGCATATCCATGTCCGAAAAGTTTATATGCTGTGAAAGGGCGTAAAGGAAGTTGTCATCAAGGTCGACAACATCGGATTGAACATAGATTTCAGAGAAAGCTTCGATAAGTTCGTCAATGACCTGCCGGGGTGTCTTGTTGCCGAGGTTTTCCGGGCTTAACCATGAATCGAAGCGCAGGGCTGAAGTGTAAAGGCTTACCGGAGGGTTGAGCATCAGCACCCGGCGGAAAAGGAAATCTCTGCGTTCTTCGTCCAGCTTGGCAAGGAAGGCCGAGTGCATGGCCCCAAGGCTGTATCCGGTAATGCTGTAACTCCTGATTTTGTATACACCTTCAAGGTCGGCCTTGATCCATTTCATGGCCCGGTAAAGGTCATCTACATCATGTGGTACGTATCCCGGCGCTCCGTATTTGGAAAAGCTGACCACGAAATTCATATGGGTCGGTGATGAAAGTCCTACAACATGGAATCCAGCTTCATAGAACAACTGGGTAAGGAAACGCATTTTGGTGGAGTCATGCTCCGATCCTGTTCCGGCGATGATGAAAAGCAGTGGAGCTTCTTCTTCCTGCATGGCCGTTGTGTAATAAAATTTTTCATTATACCAGAAAATATCCGGAATCCTGCGTCCATCAATGACTATTTCGCATTCTTCGGGTTTAGTTGGTTCCTTCAGCTTATACATTAATTCCGGCGGGGTGCCGAATATGGTGGCTTTGTATGGATCAGCGATGGGGAATTGTAATGTGTCTGCGGACAGGGGACTGATCTTGCACAGCAAAGAAAGCGTTAATGCAAAAAATAATAATAAAATATGTTTTCCCGGACCCATAAATACTTTTTTCATGCTTTGTTTGTAGCAATAGTCGATGGTATTGTAAATTCATCGTTGACAAATAACTGTTTAGTATCTAAACACTGAAATTGTGAAAGACGTTAAAGAAATAATACCGCATATGCGCGAGCTCGGCAGGGTGCTGGTTAAGTACAATATGGTAGAGCGTAAGGCGTTTGATTTCGGAGTTGGAGTAAAATTTTATCCTTCTGAAATACATACACTTTCCGCAGTTGATGCTCTTGGCAGGTGCGGGATTACGGATCTTGCCCGTGAATCAGGAGTGACCAAGGGAGCCACATCGCAACTGGTCACCAAGCTGGTTAAAAAGGGCCTTATGCTCAAAGAATCCGATCCCGATAATGGTTCCAAAGTCATATTGAGACTGACTGAGCTTGGAAAAAAGGCCAGTGACAACCATTACAAATATCATTTGGACCATGACAGTGAATTCATAGATTACCTGCGGTCCATGTCTGAAGAGGAACTTGAAATGTTTGACGATATCTGTAGCAAGATGAACGATTGGATGGATAGCTACTTAAAGTAAAAAATTTTAACCAAAGTGTTTAGTTGCTAAACCTTTTTTGGAGGATGTCATGAACTATCCTAAGCCCGAACAGGATTTTTCTTCGGTGCACAGCCTTATCATCCGTAGCGTCTCTTCTCAGGTTGTGATGGAAGCTGTGAATTTTAAACTTTTCGACACTCTTGAATTGAAGCCTGCCAGCCTGAAAGAATTGGCAGAGTATTTTGAATTTGATGAACTGAAGCTTGGTTCCCTGATGGATCTGCTTGAGTCGTATGATCTGGTCCAAAACAATGATGGGCATTATTCAAACACATATTTGGCAACGGAATATCTGGTCAGTACTTCACCTTTGTATCAGGGATTGGCTATGGGACTGACCATGGATTTTTGTACTGAAGTAATTCGGGATATGGGTGAGTTGCTGAAAGGAAAGAAGAGTCAGCGTGATGATAGCGATAAAAAATGGGCCGCCACGGATGCCATGGAAGGGACTGCGCAGGAATGCCTTAGCAGCGGGCTGCACACAACGGTCGATGCTGTCAGTCAGTTACCCGGATTTGATGATTTCCGTCTTATGGGCGATCTAGGCGGGAACCACGGAAATTATACCATGTCTGTGCTTGAGCGAAATCCGAAGCTGAACGGAGTTATTCTCGACCTGCCGCATGTGGCCCCTTTGGCGGAGCAGCGTTGCCGGGATAATGGTTTCGGAGAGCGGGTGCGCGGCATTGCTGTTGATATGCGTGAAGAAGAACTGCCCTTGTTGGATTTTGACCTTATATTTGCCTCGCATGTACTTTATGCCTGCCGCGGCAACCTGAAGCCCGTACTGGAAAAGGTTGCCAAGTCCTTGCGTTCCGGTGGCTGGTTTTGCGCCAATCATTACGCCAAGACCGGAAGTCCCATGTCTACGCAGACGATTGCCTCACTTGAAGTGATAACAACTTTCGCGGGTTATTTTTCACACTTTATTGAACCGGATATTCTGGAGCAGGAATTGAAAGAATGCGGATTTGGAAATTTCCGCAGAACCTGGAGTGATTCCAGTAAGGGCATCATGCTGGTTTCGGCTCAGAAATTATAAAGAAAAGAGGCCCGCTCTCCATTGAAGAGCGGGCCTCTTTTTTAATCTTCCATATCGACCAGCATGCGTGGTTCGGGCAGGTATTCAATGAGCCATTTGGTCCATTGTTCCGGCTTGATCAATTCCATAATCTTCTGGGCGATTTCATGGCCTTCAAAGGGCTCTTTGTAATCATCCAGAACAACAGCACCTTTGAAAGTAGGGCAGAAGTCGCCTTTATTGTATGTCTCGATAGTAAAATCGAACATATCAATTAGAAAACCGTCCAGATTTCCTTTGGCAACCCAGTCGAAAATTATTTCATAGCCCGGTTTGGCATGGCGCGAAAAACCATAGACCTCGGCGACTTTTTCTATCCCCTTGTCCTCATCGCCCATGTGGAAATTTTCAGAGGTAACTTCTACATGCGGTTCAAGGGCGATCATTTCCAGTGCGAGATCCTGAAATTGTTTTAAGGTAAGGACTTTATTCATTTGTGGACCTTTTTATAAATTCCGCTGCATCAAGCAGGTCATCGGCAATATAATCAGCTTTGCCTACGCATTTGGGCTCTTCTTTTAATCCTTTTCCTGTGCGAACAAGAATGGATTTGGCGTTGCGGGCCATGCCCAGCTCCACATCGCAAATTTTATCGCCGATGACAAAACATTCCTCGGGGTTCATACCGAAATCTGCAATGGCCTGATCAAACATTCCTGGTGCTGGCTTGCGACAATCACATTCCTGATCCGGTGCATGGGGGCAGAAGTATACGGCATTGATTTTTATGCCGTGCACTGCCAGCAGTTTTGCCATACGGTCATTTACTGCTTTCATGTCAGATTCTGCGTAATATCCCCGTCCTATTCCGGATTGGTTGGTTACAACAATCAAGCCGAATCCTGCATCCTGCATGGCTTTCAAGCCTTCTGATGCATTGAAGCATAATTCCACCTCATCAGGATCACAAAGATAATGCTTGTCTTCAATAATGGTTCCGTCTCGGTCCAGCAAAATATATTTCATAGTAGTTCCATTAAAAAAGGAGGACTGAATAACAGTCCTCCTTTTTTGTTTATTTTCATGACGCCCAGCCGCGCTGGTAGCAACAGCTTATTACAAGTTTTTGAAGCGTCCAGGGAAACTTTTTACAAAAAGTTTCTTTGGTCCCCGAAGGACCGCCGGAGGCGTTCCTAACCCATTTTTTTCTGGGCGAATTTGAGCATCTTCTCTGCTTCGGCAAAGTTGGGGTTGATGGAAAGTGCTTTTTGAGCAGCTTTGGCCATGCGGTCCCACTTTTTCCAGTCGTAGTAGAGGCGACCTGTGTTGAAGTAGAGATACTCATCTTTATTATTGATTTTAAGAGCTCTGAGGTAATATTTTTCAGCCGCTTCAAAATCTTTCATTTTGCGCAGTACGATTCCGATGCGGTTATACAGGAATATTGCATTAGGATCGTTTTTAAGTGCATCTTCCAGATATTCAAGTGCCTCGTTGTAAAGGCCGGACTTGATGAACTTATCTGCAATCTCAGCACGGAGCTCGGTGTCGTCCTTGAATTCCTTTATCAGATCATTAAAAAGCTTCTGTGCTTCAGAAACTTTGTTTTCTTCAATGAGGGCCTGACCTCTCTCCAGCTGCTCTCTTTTGCGCTTTTCCATTGCAGCTAAGAGCTGCTGGGCGCCGGCACTTACATTTTTCTGCAGCTCTTGCAGAATCTCCCTTAGAGTCTCAAGCAGAGCTTTCTCTTCTCCGGGAGCGTAATTGATAATCAGCGGATAATCTTCCCTGAGCTTTTTATCGCTGTTGAGGATGTGCACAGTGCTGTCGAGCAGCTCCTGAAATTCCTCACGCTCAGACTTCATCAGGCCGCCTTTGAGCATGATCAGTACTGCATCATAAGCAGACTGAACTGCAGCCATGGCTTTCTGCTGTTTGAGCAGGGAAGGTATGGTTGCCAGTTTTTTTCTGGCATTGGTCAGTTCACCGGACATATTTGTCTCCGACGTAGTATTTAGCGCAGTTTATTTACCGGTGGCATCTTTTACCAGATTACGGAATCTGGCGAAGAAGTAGCAGCTGTCATGCGGACCGGGAGCTGCTTCCGGGTGGAACTGGATGGCAATGATCGGCTTGGTTTTGTGAGCAAAGCCTTCCAGAGTTTCGTCGTTAAGGTTCTTGTGTGTGATTTTAAGATCGGAACAGTCGGAAATGTCAACGCAAAACCCGTGGTTTTGGGAAGAAATTTCAATTTTTTTGCTTTCCATGTCCATAACAGGGTGGTTACAGCCATGGTGACCGAACTTCAATTTGAAAGCCTTACCTCCGAGAGCCTGTCCAAGAATCTGGTGTCCGAGGCAAATACCCGCTACAGGCAGGTCTTCACAATAGGCTTTGGCATTCTTGACCGCCTGATCTAGAACTGCCGGGTCACCGGGGCCGTTGGAAAGGAAAATGGCATCAGGCTCAAGTGCCCTGACCTGTTCTTCATTGTAATGGGAAGGAACGGAAAGGACTTCGAAACCCTGTTCGTCCAGAAGACGCAGGATGTTCCATTTCACACCGTAGTCAACAAGTACGAGGCGGGGGCCTTTGTCACTCCATTTGTAGCCGGAGGAAACATCAACCGGGACGGGCTTGCCGTCCTGCCATGCGTAACAGGACTCGGAAGTTACTGTGTCAGCAAGGTTCTGGCCTTCCATGGTGGGCAGCTGCTTTGCTTTTGCGACCAGTTTCTCAGGATCAAGTTCTTCAGTAGAAATAATGCCGCGCATGGCGCCGTTGAGACGCAGATGGCGGGTAAGGGCACGGGTGTCGATGCCTTCAATGCCCATAACACCTGCTTCTTTGAGGTATTCAGGCAGGGACATGACAGAGCGCCAGTTGGAAGGGTGCTTGCAGCATTCTTTGACGATAAAGGCGGCAACATGAACTTTTGCGGATTCGATATCTTCTTTGGTGATGCCGTAGTTGCCGATAAGCGGATAGGTCATGCAGACCATCTGTCCGGTGTAGGAGGGGTCGGTGAGGACTTCCTGATATCCGGTCATGCCGGTATTGAAGATGGCTTCGCCGCCGGATTCTCCGGGGCCGGTAAAAGAAGTTCCTTCGAAGTAGGTGCCGTCTTCAAGTGCCAGTATGGCTTTCATATTTTCTCCCTCTCAAGAATCTTAATGGCTGTATCCAAGTCTTCTGGACGGTCCACTCCGTGGCAGGAGTGTTCAGTAATGGTGACATGGATGGGTATTCCGTTTTCCAGCAGTCGGAGCTGTTCCAGCCGCTCTCTTTTTTCAAGAGGCGAAACATCCGTGCCGGCAAAGGTTTCAAGGGCTTCCATGCGGAAACCGTAAAGGCCGATATGTAGAAGGTAATCCCCGTCACCCTGATGGGAAAATGGAATGGGTGAGCGGGAAAAGTATAACGCCCGGCCATCTTTTGCAAGCGCTACTTTTACCCGGTCCGGACTTTGTGCTTCCTCCGCACCGATGGGTGAGGCCAGTGTAGTTACCCTGACTCCATCCTTGGCAAAAGGTGAAACCAGCTCAGAAATCATGGCCGGTTCAAGGCAGGGTTCATCACCCTGAATATTGACCACAACAGAATCTGCGGGAAGATCCAGTTTGCGGGCCGCTTCCAGAACGCGGTCGGTGCCGCTGGTGTGGTCGGATCTGGTCATAACAGCCGGAACGCCTACTTTCTCGGCAGCTTCCATGATGATTTCACTGTCAGTGGCAAGGACAACTTTGTCCATCTCCGGGCACTTTGAGGCACGGTTCCAGACATGCCAGAACATGGGCTTTCCGCAGATATCCGCAAGGGGCTTACCGGGAAATCGGCTCGAATCATAGCGGGCCGGGATGATGCCGTAGCATCCGTAAACTATACTCATTTAATTAGATATTCCTTTTAATAGCTTCGCAGGCGGCAGCGGTTCCGCCGCGCATGTCTGCGAGGTATTTTTCAAAATCTTTTTTGACCTTTTCAGGCTTGAAAGCCCGTTTGCTGATGTCGAGAAGTGACTGCAGCACTCCTTCCCAATCCTGCTCCTGACGGGCCAGTTTTGCTTCGAAAATTTCTTCACCGATCCAGGTGAAGTTTGACCAGTAAGGTCCTATTACCGGGGTTACACCGTGGGTGAGCGGTTCAAGGAAATTCTGTCCGCCTACCGGGGCCAGTGAACCGCCGATGAAAGCTGCGCGTGCAAGGGAGAAAGCGGATTGCATCTCGCCGAAAACATCCCAGAGAACAATATGTCCGAAAGGTACGGTCGTGTCGATTTCAGAGCGGAGAACCCAAGGCAGACCTGCATTTTCAAGCATATTTTTCCATGCATCAATGCGGTGCATATGGCGCGGAAAGAGCCCTATTACAGTCTTGGGGCGTTCTTTTTTAAAGCCTTCGGCAAGCTTGAGTACCTGAGACTCCTCTTCCTTGCGTACCGACCCGAGAATGATGAACGGGGTCTTGGGGCGGAAGATGGAAGAAAGCGGGTTGGCAGTGTACGGAATGGCCGTAGCCGTTCCTGTGCTGTCGAACTTGACGTTGGGCATGGTCGAGACTTTTTCGATCTCAAACAGAGTCTTGAAGCGAGTGGCATCGTCCTCGGAAATGGCGAGGATTTCTTCAGGAGCCACAGACCGGAAAAAATCAGGCAGAGCCATGTATCCGGCAAGGCTTTTGGTGGTCATGCGGCCGTTGATGATGATCACCTTTACGCCAAGCTCTTTGCAGGCGGAAAGAAAACCGGGCCAAATTTCAGTTTCAATGAGCACCACCAGTTTCGGGCAGACAGCTTCAAGGGCCTTGCGGGCGATCTCGGGGCTGTCGAATGGAAAGTAGGTTGTAGATGCGGAAACGTTGCGCGGATTGGGAGTCAGGCGGTAAGCGGTTCGTTCAAGCTCGGACAGTCCCTGCTCGGTATTGGTGGTCAGCAGGAATTTTGTAGGGCTGCTCATACAGATGTTTTCCATAATCCGGGAAGCAATCTTGGCTTCTCCGGCTGAAGCGGCCTGAATCCAGACATCCGCACGCGGCGGCAGACTGTGTTTGAGGGTGCGGCGATCAAAGCCCTCTTTCAGTCTGTCGTTCTTTTTGAGAAAGGGGATGGCGGCTTTCCAGCCGAGGCCGTAGAGAAATGATGCAGCTTTGAGTTTGAGCGATACTGACATGTGTTGATCCTGACGTTTCCGTTCCGTTTGAAAAAAAGTTACTTCCGCTTGCGCTGTCCCAGTTCAATGAGCTTTGCGATCAGTTCATTGAATGAATAACCCGCTTCTTTTGCGGCCTGCGGGACAAGACTTGTCGGAGTCATGCCGGGAAGTGTGTTCACTTCCAGCAGGTAGGGTACTCCTTCAGAAATTATAAAATCAGCCCTGCTGTAATCGCTCAGCCCCAGCAGTTTGTGGGCTTTGGCCGTGATCTGCTGAATCTGTTCAGTCAGAACCGGGTCGATGGGGGCGGGGCATATCTCTTCCGCCCCGTCAAGGGCGTATTTGCTATGATAGTCAAAGAATTCAGCGTTCTCCGGAGGATTTATCAGAATCAGAGGCATTGGCTCTCCGTCAAGGATGCCGCAGGTTACCTCAATACCTTTGGTGTACTTTTCAACAAGCGCGCTGTCTCCAAGGTTGAAAACTGTCTCGATTCCTTTTTCCAGTTCTTCAGTTGTGCGGGCAAAGGTCATACCGAGGCTGGAACCGCCGGAGTTCGGTTTGATGAAAACCGGAGGTTCGAGTTCCTGCAAACCCTTACATCCGTCCGCAGCACAGATCAGTTCCCATTTGGGGGTCAGGATACCGTGGTGATCCATGACAGTTTTGGTTGCGGCTTTATTCAGGGTCAGGAAAGAACTTTCAGGTTCAGCCCCCTGATAAGGGCAGTTGACCTGATTGAGCATGGCCTGAATCAGGCCGTCCTCTCCCGGCGAACCGTGGAGGTTGATAAATGCGAAATCAGCATGTTCAGCCAAAAGCAGGATATTCTTGAAGTCTGTTGCCGGATCAACGAATTCTACATCGTGACCAAGTTCGAGAAGAGCCTGTTCAATGCCTTTTGCGCCGCTAAGGGATACTTCCCTTTCCTCAGACCAGCCGCCCGCAATCAAGAGAACATGCATTCAGATCAACTCCGATAAGTTTGCCGAGCCGCTCTTCGAGAATGAGGGCCTGCTCGTATGTTTTGTGAATTCTTTGTTTGATTTTTTCGGTCTTGCCGTAGCGGACCTTCAAATCGTTGAATCTTTTTTCAAGCGTAGTAAATGTGTCATGCATTACGCGTTTATCGGCGTAACTGATGACTAACGGAAGGAAATATTTTTCAGCATCAGGCTCAAAGGGCCAGAAGACATGATGGAGTACGCCCATGGCTATTACCGGGTTTCCGGTCAACTGCATGACCCATGCTGCACCGAGCTGGCTGTGGTTGCCGCCGTGGTGGATGCAGTAACTTTTGGCAATGTCGTGTAAAAGTGCGGAAGCCTGAATAGTCGGGATATCGATGTCCATGCCGGATTGCTGAGCAAGGGTGGAGGTCTGAACCGCGACCTTGGCTACTAGCATGCTGTGTGCTTTGATATTCTCCAACATGCTGTAATCATCCCACCATTCCATACATTGTTCTGCGGAAGGGACAGGTAATAACGGGTCTGTTTTTACCGGCAGCGGGGGAGTCATAGAGGACTCCATTGGCGGGTATCCGGGGGTCGGTTTGTCCGGTGATTTTATCAAGTTGATTTTATTCATAGAAAATCGGTGTAACCATTTATGGGCTGAAACTTCCCTTTGTTACCATTTTGCTTACGAAAAGGCAAAGCCCCGAAAACTGGATTTTCGGGGCTTTGCCTCAGACGCCCTGAGCTGTCTGCAAAATAAATAAAATACTGACCTATCTATTTAATGAAAATCGTTTTGAAATCCCTTTTTTTAATCAGGTACATCTTCCTGAAGCAGCGGGTCGGAAAGAAGTTCCATTATCCTTGCCATGTTGAAATCATGGGCACCGTCAATGGCTCCTTCATGCGCGCTGGCTTCAACTGTCTGTTCCAAAAGCTGGTCAGGGTTTTCTTGCGCTGCATTCAGTCCGGACCTGATACTACTGGAAACAGAATCCAGTTTCTGTTCACGAGTCACTGTGGCAGGAGCTGCCTGACCGGGATGTTCATTTCTGAGAGTGTGATTTGCTGATTTGTTAACAAAACTGATTTCCATTTTAGTTCCTCCTGATTTTATGCAAATCAATTAAGCACGAAGTGTTCCGGTAGTAAAAAGATGTATTATTTTAGTGTATTGATTGTCTCTGTAGGGATAAAAATTCCGCTTTTTCATCTTGGTGATAAAAAGAAATGTAAAGAATTTCCTCTTTTTGCTTAAGAAGGAATTAAGTTTGAAATAGGTATTCTGCTGGATTACATATCGGTGTGGGAGGAATTTAGACATTTTTGTGTGAAATATGCAAACTCGCACAATATTTTTCTTGAATTTTTTTTGCCAAGGTTTTAATTGGCACTTTGGGTGAGTGAGAAATTTTCCACGAAATTGGATTTCGGGAAATTCACTATATCCTGTTGTTAAAGCGCAGGACGCTTTTACGATTAATTTTTAGGAGGTTTTACATGGCAATCGTTGAATTTCAGGGAAAAAGCTTTGACGTAGACGAAGATGGTTTCCTGCTCAAGTTCGAAGACTGGTGCCCCGAGTGGGTTGATTTCTGTAAAGAAAGCGAAGGCATCAAAGATCTGAACGAAGAGCACCAGAAAGTTATCGACTTCTTGCAGGACTACTACAAGAAGAACGGTATCGCACCCATGGTCCGCATCCTTTCCAAGGTTACCGGATTCAAACTCAAGCACATTTATGAGCTGTTCCCCTCCGGTCCCGGTAAGGGAGCTTGTAAAATGGCTGGTCTGCCCAAGCCTACCGGCTGCGTATAGTTTTATAAGTTAATCAGTTTGTGAATTGTGAAGTAGTCGCGGTGATTGCTTCACAGCGAGTCCAAAGTCAGAAAAACCCCGGGGATCGGCTCCGGGGTTTTTTTTGTTTAATTTTTGATTAACTTTTTTAAAGTGTATTTGCTGTAGCCACAATAATTGCCTATGATAGTAATAAGGGAGATTTTCCGGTGGCTAATAAAGAGAACAGTGAAAAATATGAGCTTTTCAAGGATGTGATGGAGCATCGACTCCAACAGGCCGACATACGTCAGGTGCTGAATCAGCTTTCCTTGGAAGAACGTGATTTTTTTGTCGAGACGCTGACAGGAACTTTCGACAAGTTGAACGCTGTTCTGGAGGTTACACATCAGGTGTCGGATATCCTGACGCTTGATATCCTGTTCACCCGCCTTGTGGAACTGACTACCGAGGCATTGCGCGCGGACAGGGGGACGATTTTTCTCAATGATCCAGAGACGGGAGAATTGTTTTCGCGTGCGGCCATGGGGGAATTGACCCAGGAAATCAGGTTTCCCAACCATTTGGGTATAGCAGGTTCCGTTTTTACTTCTGGAGAGTCGATCATCATTGATGATGCCTACGCCGATCCCAGATTCAATCCGGAAGTGGACAAAAAAACAGGCTATCGCACCCGCAATATAATTACCGCTCCCATACGGGGTAAGGATGGCGTTGCCGTGGGTGTGGTCCAGTTGCTCAACAAGCATGAAAATAATTTTTCCGAACATGATCTTTCCCTGCTGGAAGCCATGGCCGCTCAAGCTGCCTCGGCTCTGATCAACGCCCAATTGTTCGAGCAGGTTACCCGTGCCCGTAAGGAAGAGACGCAACTTCTGGAGGTCACTAAGGCCATTTCCAAGGAAATTCATCTCAAACCCCTCATTAAGAGGATCATGTCCACCACATCCATGCTCCTTGAGGCTGACCGCAGCACTTTGTTTTTGAACGATGAAAAAACAAATGAATTATGGTCTATGGTTGCGCAGGGAATGGAGACAAAGGAAATACGTTTCCCCAACCATCTTGGCATAGCCGGATCGGTTTTTACATCCGGAAATACGGTCAATATTCCTGATGCGTATGCAGATTCACGGTTTAACCCCGAGGTGGACAAGAAGACCGGGTACAGGACCAATACCATTTTGTGCATGCCGGTGAAGAACAAATCCGGAAAGGTTATTGGCGTGGTCCAGTCCTTGAACAAGAAGGGCGGTCCGTTCTCCGGTGTCGATGAAAAAAGGCTTCATGCTTTTTCGGCTCAGGCTTCTATAGCAATTGAGAATGCGACGCTTTTTGAAGAAGTCCTGACCATGAAAAATTACAACGAGTCCATGCTTGAATCCATGGCCAACGGCGTGGTCACATTCAACGAGGACGGGATCGCCGAAAAATGCAATTCATCTGCGGAGCGTATTCTGGAAATTCTCGAAAAGGATATCCTTGCCAAGAAGGCGGATTCTTTATTTGTGGATGATAATGAGTGGATTGCGAACGCTATTCACAAAACGGTAACCGAAAATACGATTGAGTTGGTCATGGATGCTGAACTGTCCATTCTAGGCAAGCTCAAATCCGTGAACCTATCGACCAAGCCTCTGGTTAATTCCAAAGGTGTAAATCTGGGTGTACTGCTCGTTATCGAGGATATTTCGAATGAAAAGCGGCTCAAGGGTACTCTGGCCCGGTACATGACCAAAGAAGTGGCCGACCAACTCATGAACAATGAGGCCATGCTTGGTGGTCAACTCAAGGAGGCTACGGTCTTTTTTTCCGACATCCGCAGTTTTACCACACTGTCCGAATCCCTTGGGGCACAGGAAACTGTCTCCATGCTCAATGACTATTTTACCGATATGGTGGAAATCCTTTTCGAACGAGGGGGGATACTGGACAAATACATCGGCGACGCAATTATGGCCGTGTTTGGCACCCCCTTTGCGACGGATCGCGATGCTGACCACGCTGTTTTGTCGGCTATTGAGATGATGCGTTCCCTGCGAGATTTCAATGAACGCCGCCTCAAGGAGGGGCATGATCCTATCGATATCGGAATAGGCCTGAATACCGCTCCGGTGGTCGTAGGAAACATCGGGTCTCTCAAGCGCATGGATTACACCGTAATCGGTGACGGGGTGAATCTTGCGGCCAGATTGGAGGGGGCTAACAAGTTGTACGGTTCCCATATCCTGATCAGCGAGTTTACGGTAGCGGCTCTCAAGGACGAATATCTACTGCGGGAAGCTGACCTGATTCAGGTTAAGGGTAAAACCGAGCCTGTGGCCATTTATGAGGTGCTTGATTATGCCAAAGAGGAAGAGCATCCTCTTATTCGTGAGGTGGTCCGCACCTTTGCCCATGCTCTGGAAGTCTATCGCAATCGGGAGTTCGATTCCGCGCGGATGCTCTTCAAGGAATGTTTAGCGCTTTTACCCGGCGACAAGATGAGCGCAATGTACATTGATCGATGCGATCATTTTCTCGCTACTCCGCCACCAGCCGATTGGGACGGCGTTTGGGTCATGCAGAGCAAGTAGACAGCAAACAAAGTTCGTTTGATTAACGCGCCACCTTCCCAATCAACCGATCCATATCCATGTAATCCGAAAACTTATACCAAGGATCATCAAGCTTAACGGCAGTCTCGATCTTATCGCTCACATCACCTTTCCGGAATTTTCTCATCATAAAAGCGGCGTCGGCCCGTTCGTCAAAGGCGGCAAAGAAATCTATTTGCGCTTGAGTCAACTGATCGTAATTTTTCGAATTGAACACTTTGCTTGCCAATTCTGCATCAACTTCCGCGGCGTAGCCTATGGATATTTTTTGTTTTGAAGAAATAAGTTTGGTGCAGATGCGGATCGCAGTATACACGGGCAAGGTTGCGAAGCCGCTTTTGCCCGAATTGGGTTGGACAAGGAAAGTGCGGCAGTAATAGCGGTCTCCGGCTATTTCCCGTGTGTAAACACCGGTGTTCGGCAATTTTGCCCCCGGAACTTTTTTAGGATGTAACTCCCAGTCCTGCCTCACGTTAATGAGTTCTACCCATGCCCCCTCTTCGCCGTCCCGGCCAGAGTAGTAATAGCTGTGTACATTTACGGCGTTCTTGCTTGTCTTGTACTCTCCCCAATATTGCAGTCCATTGAATTCAATGGTCAAAGCCGGAGACTTGGTGGAATAAAAACCGTGCCTGCCGGGAATTTTACGGGCTGCGGTACATCCGGCAAGGATCAGCGTTGCCAGCAGCAAAAGCAGTGCGAGAAGTATCTTCATAATTCTGGTCCGGCTCCGGTTTCAGGTTGTATTCTAAATACTGTTCAAGTCTTTCAGGATGGTTTCAGCTGTGCGCGCGGCCACGCCCGGTTCGCCGATCATCTCCCGTAATTCTTTTAAATCACCCCTTACTTTTTGGGCAGATTCAGGAGCGCTCACCCACTGGTGTATTTGTTTGTAGAAATTATCCGCAGTAGCGTTCTCCAGCAGGTATTCCGGGAGGATGAGTTTGTCCGGGATGATGTTGGCGAGACTGACGTATTTAATATCGAGTATTTTTTTGGCTAAGAAGCCGCTCAGCGCGGACATTTTATAGGCCACCAGTGTAGGGGTGCCGATAAGAGCGCACTCCAGAGTGGCGGTACCGGAAGCAGCCATTATAGCATTGGCATTGCGCATCAGGCGGTATCTGTTTTCCGGCTGGTTGATGGTTACCGGGATGTGGTCCGGCCAGAAGTGACGCAGTTTTTCTTCTTTTACTCCCGGTGCGCGGGCAATGGAAAATTTCAGCTGCGGGAAATCCTTGGAGAGTTTTTCCGCTGCTGCAGCAAATTCCGGGAGCAGGGATGAAATCTCCTTGCTGCGGCTGCCCGGAAGAATTCCGATCAGGTTCGGGTCCGGATCGATGGCGTCCAGTTCCTCAAGGGGCATGAGGTCGAGCAGGGGGTGTCCTACGTACAGGGCATCAACTCCGCGGTCTTTGAAAAATTGCTGCTCAAAGGGCAGGATGCACAGAATTTTGCGTACATGCTTTTGCAGGAATTTTGCCCGTCCCTGCCGCCATGCCCAGATTTGCGGGGTGATGTAGTAATAGACGGGAATGTCCAGTTTGCGGGCGATTTTAACCAGTCTGAAGTTAAAGTCCGGGCAGTCGATAAGGATGATTGCTTTAGGGCGTTCCGCTTTGAGGATGTCCCCGATCTGTCCGAAGAGTTTGAGCAGACGGGGCAGCTTGGGCAGGACTTCGGTCAGCCCTACCAGTGAAATCAACTGCATGGGATAGCGGATATCGCAGCCCGCTTTTTCCATTGCCGACCCGCCCATGCCCATCACCTTCAGGCCGGGGTCGCGCTCCATGAGTTCTTTTGCGAGCCTTGCCCCGTGCATATCACCGGAAGCTTCTCCCGCATTAATCCAGATACTGTTATTTTTAATGGTCATTTTTTATTCTCATAAATGTGGTTTAAAGCCGGACAATACGTATGCAGTCATGAAAAAGCAACGGTGTGTGGTCATTTCCGAGAGTTGTTACTTTTTGGTTTATTGCCGCAGTTTATAAGGGGAACCGCTTGCAATTATGGAGAAAATAGTGTTATGGGCCAGTATGGTGTGAAGAATTTTTTTGTATTTCATCTAAATTAAGGAGTACTCGATGGCTCAAAAGAACGTAAAGAATATGATGGGCGTTCTGTCCGGGGTTTTTGCCCATACAGGTCACCTTTCTAAAGAAGAAGCTATGCAGATGGCAGGCATGGACGAAGCAGAGTTCAAGAATGTTTACGACAAAGCTGCAAATGTCGTTAAGAAGCTGGAAAGCTATGACACTGCAGCTGAAAAATATGACAAATTTTCAGAGCACCTTTGGGAAGAACTTCAGGAATACGTGAAGAAGTTCGGTCCCTTCGGTGTATAGTAACTTCCTTTTCTAACGTGAAAAAGGGGAGATTTTCGATCTCCCCTTTTTTTATATTAAATACCAATTCCAGAACGGTTCGGCGTAGAGTATTGTCAGCATGGACCCCAGCGCCAGAAACGGGCCGAACGGAATCATTGACCCGTATTCCTGATCCTTATCCACCGCCATCATGACCAGTCCGGCAATCAGGCCGGTAAAGGCCGAGACCGTGATTACCAGCGGCAGGTTCTGCGGTCCGGCTAATGCCCCGATCATGAACATGATCTTCACATCCCCGAGGCCCAGTCCTTCCGTGCCCTTCAAACCGCGGTAAAGCAGTCTCAGAGACCAGAAAAGTCCTCCTCCTATACCTGCGCCAAGTAATGCCCCTTCCCAGCCTACGGGGGTAAACACGGCTGCACAGGGAATGGCTGCTATGGAGCCGGGGATGGTGATGATGTCCGGCAGGATGAATGTTTTCAGGTCAATGAACGAGGCTATGATCATCAAGCCACCGAAAAACATATACACCAGCCATTCTGCCGAAGGGCGGAAGGTAAGCATGAGCAGCACTGCCCATGCAACGGATACAAGCTCAATTACGGCATACATCGGGCTGATTTGTTGTTTGCATGATGAACATCTGCCACGCAGCAGCAGGTAGCTGATGAGCGGGATGTTCTCATACCAGCGGATGGTGTGCCCGCATTTCGGGCAGGTCGAGCGGCGCGGGTTGGTCAGGGTTTGACCGTTAATGTAGCGGAAAACAGCACAGCCATAAAAACTGCCTAAAACCGCCCCGATAAGAGCTGCTGCAGCTATAGGAAAAATATTTATTGAAATTAGATGCATGTTGACCTTGGATAACTTGAAGATTTAGGGTGTCCCTGCAAAACAGTTGTGTCTGACTTATTTTGTAAAAAAGTGGATACGACACTTAGGATAATTGAACAAGCTTTCTACGGAGACATAAAATGGGCGGCAAATATAGATTCATACCGGAATTGAGTGCACAGGAACTTGCTGATAAACAGCTGCAAGGATTGAAATGGACCGTAGCGCATACTGCCGCCAACAGCCCTTTTTATCAGGCTCAGTATAAAGAGCAGGGAGTTGAAGCCGGCGATATTAAGTCTCTTGAAGATCTGCAGAAACTTCCTTTTACCACTGCCGACCATCTTAAGGAAGGCTATCCGCTGCCGCTGCTTTCCGTTCCTGAAGAGGATGTCGTGCGTATCCACGGTTCCAGCGGGACCACCGGAAAGCGCAAGATTCTTTCTTACACCCGCAAGGATATTGAAACATGGAAGAACATGTTTGCCCGCTGTTACGAACTGGCCGGACTGACCACCCTTGACCGCGTGCAGGTCTGCGTAGGCTACGGGCTCTGGACTGCCGGGGCTGGGTTCCAGCTCGGTTCGGAACATTTCGGGGCCATGACCCTGCCTGTGGGACCCGGGATGCTTGAAATTCAGCTCCAGATTCTGGAAGACCTCGGAGCGACCTGCCTGTGTTCTACTGCTTCCATGGCCCTGCTGCTCGGAGAGGAAGCCCAGAAAGCCGGTATAGTGGAGCGGCTCAAGCTCAAGCGTTGTATCTTCGGAGGGGAAGCGTGCTCAGCTAAGATGCGCAAGCAGTTTGAGGAAGCTCTCGGTCTTGAATCGAGCCATGATATTTCCGGCATGACCGAGCTTTACGGTCCCGGCGCCGGTATCGAATGTAATGCCCATGAGGGGCTGCACTACTGGGGTGATGAGTACATCGCTGAGATCATTGATCCGGTAACTCTCAAGCCCGTACCTGAAGGTGAAGTGGGTGAGCTGGTAGTCACCACGCTGAACAAGGAAGCTTCGCCGCTGGTCCGTTACCGCACCCGTGACTTGACCCGGATCATCCCCGGTGAATGTTCCTGCGGTTGCTCCATGCCTCGTCATGACACCATCTCCGGCAGAAGTGACGATATGTTCATTTTTCGCGGAGTTAATATTTATCCCGGTCAGATCGCTTCTGTACTGGAATCTTTCCCCGAAGCCAGTTCCGAATACCAGATATATCTTGAACGCCGTGAAGGGTTGGATCACATGTCTGTGCGCGTTGAACGTATGCCTGAGGCTTCCGAGTCCGATGATGCAAATCTTGCCAAGGCCATCTGCGCTGAGATCAGGAAATATATCCTTGTGCGGGCCAATGTGGAAATCCTCAAGCCCGGTTTGCTTCCCAGAAGTTTTGCCAAGACCAAGCGTGTTTTTGACGAAAGAATGTAGAAAAGGGTGCCGGATAACCGGCACCCTTTTTATTGTCTTCCTGAAATGTAATGTTAAATTCCGTATTTTGCCATAATTTCCTTATAGGTTCCGTTGGCTTTGATCTCACTCAGCCCCTTGTTGAATGCACTGATGATTTCCTTATGGCGGGGATTACTCAGGCCGCATGTGACATGAAGGTCATTGCTTGAAAGGGCGTTCTTGGTAAATTCTATCTTCGGGAGGAGTGAGCTGTCGGTTTTTTTGATAGTTGCCTTTGCCACGAGTTCGTCTTCTAAAGCGAGGTCAATTCGACCAGTTACCAGTTTTTTGATGTTAGTCATGAATTCTGTTGCAGGTTCACGTTCAAAGGCAGGATCGTTCATAAATTCAGAACTGTATCCGTAGCCCCTGACTATCCCGACTACTTTTCCGGCAAGACTGGGCAGGCCAGTATATTCGAAGGTTTCACCTTTCCGCTTAATGAATTTTACCTGATTACTGGCATAAGGGTCACTGTACGCGAGATATGCTTTTCTTTTGTCTGTCATCCATGTGTTAGGCAGAATATCGTATTCTCCGTTTTTTACCCCTTCTTCTGCTCTTACCCAAGGAACAACATCAAGTTTAACCTCATATCCTTGAGTCTTGAATGCTGCCTGGCAGATTTCAATCGAGAGTCCCTGTGATGCTGAATCCGGGTTGATAAATGGAAGCCATGGATCAGCCGCTGCAGTAATTACCTTCGGTCCTGCATGGGCTGTTGTGGAAAGCAGCATTGTCATGATGAATAATAATACGGCAAATTTTTTCATGTTTTTCTCCTGAGTAAGGGGTAGATAAAAAAACGAGACCAACACTTCCAATAGTTATCTGAAACAATACCTGAAAATAAGGATGATAGACAATCTGTTTTTGAGATGGACATAAGAAAAGCCGCCGGATGTAACATCCGGCGGCTTCTAATATTCTATAAGCAGAAGAGACTATCTGTGACGTCTGTCATCACGTCTGTCGTCACGACGTCCGCCACCGCGTCTGTCATCACGTCTGTCGTCACGACGTCCGCCATCACGGCCACCATCACGTCCGCCACGGCCACCGCTGGGGCGTCCGCCGCCCATCTTGAATTTTTCAAGATCAACTTCCTGTCCGGCCTGTTCCATGAGCCATGCCTTACGGGAAAGACGGATACGTCCGTTAGGCTGTACTTCAACAACCTTGACGGTGATTTCCTGACCAAGCTGAACAACATCGGTAACTTCTGCGATGCGTTCAACGTCGATCTGGGAGATGTGCAGCAGACCTTCGAGACCGGGCAGGATTTCTACAATCGCGCCGATTTCGAGAATCTTTTTAACGGTACCCACGTAGTTCTTACCAAGTTCTGCGGTCTGGTCGTAGTACTGAACCATTTCCACAGTTTTCTTGAGGGACTCAAGGGTGGGAGCGAAGATGGAAACCTTACCGGAATCTTCAATGTCGATGTCGGCTGCGGTTTCAGCAGTGATCGCCTTGATGTTTTTACCGCCTGGTCCGATGAGATCACGGATCTTCTCGGGGTTGATCTGCAGTACTTCCATCTGGGGAGCGTTAACAGAAAGTTCAGCTCTGGGCTCGGGCATGGTCTTCTTCATGTCATCAAGGATGATCTGGCGAGCTTCCTTGGCCTGTGCCAGTGCTCTGCGCAGAACATCGGCGGGGATACCGCTGATCTTGATGTCCATCTGAATTGCGGTAACGCCTTCTTCAGTACCGGCAACCTTGAAGTCCATATCGCCGAGTGCATCTTCATCACCGAGGATGTCGGTGAGTACGAAGTACTCGTCGCCTTCCTGGCAGAGCCCCATGGCAATACCTGCAACAGGTGCGCTGATTGGTACACCTGCGTCCATGAGGGACAGGGTGGTACCGCAAACGGTGGCCATGGAGGAAGAACCGTTGGAGTCCATTACCTCGGAAACTACACGCATGGTGAAGGGGAAATCGTCAGCAGAGGGCAGAACCGGGCGCAGTGCGCGTTCAGCGAGTGTTCCGTGACCGATTTCGCGGCGGGAAGGCGCACGCAGGAATTTAGCTTCACCCACGCAGTACGGGGGGAAGTTGTAGTGCAGCATGAAACGCTTGGTGTCTTCACCGATCAGGGTTTCAAAGCGCTGCTCATCACGGGTGGAGCCCAGTGTGCAGACAGCGAGAGCGGAAGTCTCACCGCGGCGGAACAGGGCGGAACCGTGGGTCATGGGCAGGTTGCCCACTTCCATGGAAAGATTACGTACTGTGGTCAGGTCACGGCCGTCGATACGAACGCCCTGCTCAACAATGCGTTTGCGGACAATTTTCTTTTCGAGGTCAGCCATGGCATCGCCAACAGCTTTAGTTCTTTCAGGTTCTTCGGGGAATTTTTCCTCGATCATGGCCTTGGCGTTAGCTTTAACTTCAGACTTTGCAGCCTTACGGTCCAGCTTGCCGGGGATGGCCAGAGCTTTGTCCAGATCAGCTGAGAAGCTTTCGGTAACGAGGGTGATGACTTCGTCATCTTTTTCCGGTTCGGCAACTTCCAGCTTGGGGCGGCCTACTTTTTCGCGCAGAGCGTCCTGCAGGTCGAACATGGGAGCCATCTGCTCGTGACCCCATTCCAGTGCTTCTGCAATGGTGTTCTCAGGCAGGAACTGGGAGCTACCTTCAACCATGATCACAGCGTCGCGGGTAGCGGCGAAGACGAGGTTGAGTTCGGACTGTTCTGCAACGCCTTTGTAGGTGGGGTAGAGAACAAATTCGTTGTTTACGAGACCTACACGTGCAGCAGCAACGGGACCGTTGAAAGGAAGGTCGGAGATGTGCAGTGCTGCAGATGCACCGGTCATAGCCAGTACATCGGGGTTGGTGTCGGTATCAGCGGAAAGAACGGTTGCAATAACCTGTACTTCGTCGCAGTAAGCTTTGGGGAACATGGGGCGGATGGGGCGGTCCATGAGACGGGAAACAAGGGTCTCACGGTCGGAAGGACGGCCTACTTCACGGCGGAAGTAACCACCGGGGATGCGACCTGCAGCGTAAGTTCTTTCAAGGTAGTTACAGGTCAGCGGGAAAAAGTCGCGCGGACCGTCAGCGGGCATACCGACAGCAGTAACGAGAACAACGGTGCCGCCGGACTTGATCAGTACGGTTCCGTTGGTCTGGTTAGCCATACGTCCGGTTTCCAGTGTGATGTCGAGATTGCCGACATGACCGGTTACGGAGGTGGATTCAAAAGGTACTAACATTTAGATTCCTCACTAAATAAGTTGTAATGTCGGAACCCGGTGCTGTCCGAATTTTCCAGCCGGCTAAGGGAGGATTTCATTGCGGGGATGAACCCCTTCCTCAGCCAACTAAAAATTGTTGCAGGAGAGCACGGATTCCACTGTTGGATTCAATCTAACTACCATCTATATGATGTGAAGTCAGATGGAAATACAAATGTGTGAATATTTATAAAAAAAAGGGGAGGGTAAACCCTCCCCCGAAACTGCTTATTTGCGCAGACCAAGTCTTGCAATAAGATCACGGTAACGCTGAATGTCTTTGGACTTCAGGTACTTCAGGATGTTTCTGCGCTGGCCGACCATTTTCAGCAGGCCGGTGCGGGAGTGGAAATCCTTTTTGTGGCTCTTGAAGTGGTCGGTCAGGTATTTGATTCTTGCAGTAAGAAGAGCAACCTGTACTTCAGGGGAACCGGTGTCACCAGGTTTGGTCTGGTATTCTTCAATAACTTTTGCCTTGTCTTCAGCAGTCATAACCATAGCGTTATCCTCCAATCCGCGTCAGAGCGCGAATGTTTAGTTTGTGCCGGAAGTTGAAATTCCCGCGGGGAATCAGCCCCACAGGCCGCGAAGAATTACCCAGAGAAGCTTGCCGTCGATTTGCTTTGTCTCCATTAGAGCCAGAGCTGTACCGTCGGTTTCAAGGAACATAGCCCTTTCACCTTCGATAATTTCCTGATCAGCAGCAATATCCCCGACAGGTATTCTTGCTCCGTTCTTGATGGCTTTGGACATGTTTTCCGAAATGGTAAACTTGTGCCAATGCGGCAGGGCATCCGCAAGCGGGATGATCCGTGCCTCAAATCCATCAGGATCGGCAAGAACCTCATCGAGGTTGTGCGCTTCGCTCAGCCTGAAAGGCCGGCTTTCTTCACGCCTAAGTGATTCCATTACCGCGCCACATCCGAGCCGCGACCCCAAGCTATGGACCAGGGAGCGAATGTAGGTGCCGGCAGAGCACCCAACTCGGAAACGGGCCATCGGCAGACTCACTTCCAGCGGTTCTGCATCAAATATTTCAATGCTCTTGATTTTGACCGGGGTTTCTTCCCCTTTTCTGGCCAGTTCATAGAGCGGTTTGCCATTATGCTTTGCAGCCGAATAGGCAGGAACTTCCTGACTAGTCAAGTCATTCCAGTGTAAAATTTCATTTTCCACCATTTTTTCCGTAATTCCGGAAATGTCCCCAGTGGAAGTCTCAGTGCCTTGGATATCGTAAGTATCTGTAGTTCTACCAATACTTAAACTTCCTGTGTACACTTTATCATGTCCCAGCAGATAAGGCCCTAACTTTGTGGCCTGACCGAGCATTACCAGCAGCACACCTTCTGCCAGAGGATCAAGGGTGCCGGCATGGCCTATCTTGTACTGCTTTAGTTCGCGTTTGATGGAATTGAGGCAATCAGTAGAAGTAGGACCGGACGGTTTGTTCAACACCAGAACGCCATGCTTCTGGAACGGGCTTGTTTTAGGCTTTCTTCCCATACTCTAAATACTTTTAACTCATAACTTTATCACCGATAGCGGTAATGAGTCTTTCGCGCACGGTGTCGGGGGTGTTTTCAATAAGTCCGCCGCTGGCATTCTTGTGTCCTCCGCCTCCGAAGAGGGAGGCTACGACCTGTACGTTGTCACGTGATTGTGAACGCAGGCTGAATTTGTAGCGCATGGGACTGTCTTCGCGGATAAGCACTGCCACGCGTACTCCCTGAATGCGCAGGATGAAGCTGACCAGTCCTTCACAATCAGGCCCGGATGCACCGGCCTCATCCAGCATTTCCTGCGGGATGAAGAGCAGGGCGGTCTGTCCTTCATGATGCATTTCAATTTTGCCCAACGCAGTGGCCCAGAGGTTTATGCGCTTCATGGTCCACTGGTTGCGGATTTTGGGTACGAACTCACCGAGATCAAGACCGTAGCGGATGATGTCCGCAATGATTTCAAGGGTCTCGGGCTTGGTGTTGTTGTATGTGAAAAATCCGGTATCAGTGGCAATGGACAGGTAGATGGATTCTCCGAGTTTGCCGGAGAGAGAAATTTTAAGTTCTCTGGCAATAAGGGTGATCATTTCACCTACTGCCGGACGGTTGGTGTCCACCCAGTTTACGGCAGCAAATCCCGAATTACCCATGTGATGGTCGATGTTAATGGATTTTTCCGGATCAAGGGCGTTCATGAGTGTTTCACCCATGCGCGGCGCGTCACCGCAGTCAAGGACAATGTACCAGCCGTCAAATCCCTTGGGGATTTCAGTCTGGATTGGGGATGGAGTCTCAAACCAAGCCATTGCTTCTGGCTTACCACTCTGATTGTAGAGGCGGTAGCGCTTACCGAGCTTCTCAAGGATATAGCCCATAGCGGCTGTAGAGCCCAGGGCATCTCCATCTGGATTGAAATGAGCGGCTACGAGAAAGTCGTCCTCTTCTTTAAGAATCCGACATATCTCTTTCAGTCGAGCTTCCATAAACCATCTCCTCAAGGAAGTTGTCGTGCACGAACCTGAGTTCGGGAATCTGGCGGACGCGGATACGTTTGCTCAGTTTGCTGCGCATATAGCCTTTGGCTTTGTCCAGAGCTTTGACCGCAGCAGCAATTTTTTCCTTGTCCCCGGCCATGGTGAACATCACCTCGGCTATTTTATTGTCTTTGTTCATACGTACTCCGCTAATGGAAACCATATCCAGACGCGGGTCGCCGATCTCTTCAATGAGCATTGTGGCAATTTCGCGCATGATCTGGTCGCCCATTTTAACGGAGCGGCGTGATGTCGAAGTCTTCATTATAATTAGTCCTCAAAAAAAGTTAACCTGATCATAAAAGATCAGGAACTGAAAATTTCTGTTTCGCAGTGGATAAGCTCTGCCGGAGCCATAGCCTCAATCATGGCTAAGGCCTTGGAAAGCGTGCTTTCAACTTTGCGAGTTTCGTTGGCGACAGTCACTGCAGCGAGTACCAGCCTTTCATGGGAGTCCATTGCTTCAACTTCAGATACCGAGAGGTTGAATTTGTTTCGAAGCTTCTGCTTCAGGCTGAGGGATACCTTGCGTTTTCCCTTGAGTGATCTATTTCCGTGCAGTCTGAATTCCAGTGACAGTACGCCGATTATCATAGCTGTAAATTTTAAAACAGGGACGGACCTAAGTCCGCCCCTGATCATTTTATTCTTATTCGAGGGTTCTTGCTACTTCAACAACTTCGAAGGCTTCAATTACATCGCCTTCCTTGATGTCGTTGTATTTTTCAAGACCGACACCACATTCGTAGCCTTTGGCAACTTCCTTGGCGTCATCCTTGAAGCGTTTAAGCGAAGTAAGCGATCCGGTGTAGATAACCACGCCGTCACGCAGCAGACGAACCTTAGCATGTCTGGTCAGCTTGCCGTCGATCACGTAACAACCGGCGATAACGCCGACTTTGGGTACGGAGAAGGTCTGCTTGACTTCTGCCTGACCGAGGTACTCTTCCTTGATGTCCGGAGAGAGCATGCCGCCCATAGCGTCTTTGATTTCTCCGACCAGCTTGTAGATGATGTCGTAGAAGCGGATTTCCACTTCTTCGCGCTCTGCAATTTCCTTGATCTTCACAGTCGGTCTTACGTTAAAGCCGATAATGATTGCCTGTGAAGCGGAAGCCAGCAGGATGTCGGATTCAGTGATCGCACCGGCACCGCCGTGGATAACTTCAACCTTGATCTCATCAGTAGCCAGTTTGGCAAGGGCTTCGTTAATAGCTTCAAGTGAACCCTGTACATCGGCTTTAAGGACAACGTTAAGAGTCTGTGCATCCTGATCCGGTTTGGAAGCGAGGAAGGACTCAAGGGTAACCTTGGATTTTCCTGCCAGCTCACGTTCACGGTGCTTGAGCTTACGTTCCTGAGCAATGCGGCGGGCGATTTTATCGTCAGCTACGCAGATGAACTCGTCACCGGCTTCGGGAATACCGTCAAAACCCTGAATCTCTACCGGGAATGCCGGACCGGCGGTCTCGATCTTGCGGCCGCGGTCATCAAACATTGCACGAACACGGCCATGGTAAAGACCGCAGACAAAGGGATCACCCTGATTAATGGTACCTTCCTGGATGAGGACGGTTCCAACAGGACCACGGCCCTTGTCGAGCTTAGCTTCAACAATGTTACCGCGGGCCCCCTTGTCCGGGTTGGCCCTGAGCTCGAGAACTTCAGCCTGCAGCTGAACCATTTCGAGCAGGTCATCAAGACCGGTACGCATTTTCGCGGAAACAGGAACGAACATGGTGTCGCCGCCCCAGTCTTCGGGAACGAGGTCGAATTCAGCCAGTTCGCGCTGTACGCGCTCGGGGTTTGCACCTTCCTTATCCATCTTGTTGACTGCAACAACGATGGGTACGCCGGCTGCTTTAGAGTGACTGATTGCTTCACGGGTCTGATCCATGACGCCGTCATCAGCAGCTACAACGAGGATAACAATGTCGGTAACCTGTGCTCCGCGCATACGCATGGTGGTAAACGCTTCGTGACCGGGAGTATCGAGGAATACGATCTCACCGCGGTCTGTGGAAACGTGGTACGCACCGATGTGCTGAGTGATACCGCCAGCTTCGCCATCGGTAACCGCACTATGGCGGATGGCATCCAGCAGGGATGTTTTACCGTGGTCAACGTGACCCATGATGGTCACGATAGGCGGACGGGGCTTGAGGTTCTCTTCCTTGTCCACATCATTTGCGGGCAGGAGCAGTTCCTCTTCGGAGTAGGATACGTTTTCAATTTCGTATTCAAACTCGGAAGCAAGCAGGGTCGCAGTATCAAGGTCAAGGGACTGGTTAATGGTTGCCATTACACCGAGACCGAAGAGGGCCTTGATCAGTTCCTGTGCTTTCAGGCCCATCTGGTGGGCCATGTCGGAAAGACGGATGGCCTCGTTGAACTTGATTTTACGCTTGGCTGCCTTGAGGGGCTTCTGCTGAACAGGAGCCTGTTCGGGACGGCCTTTGCTCTTGCGGCCTTTCTTTTTACCGCGGAACTTGCTTTCGAGGTCTCTTTCGCTATCGTCTTTACGGTAATCCTTACCGAATTCGACGACACGTCTATCCTTTTTAAACTTTTTCTTCTTGCTCTGATCATTGCCGGGTTCCGGAGCGCCGGGAACGGGTCTTCCTCCGCCTCCTTCATTGCCTCCGGGGCGGGGACCACTAGGTCTTGCGCCAGCGGGGCCACCGGGACGACCGCCGCCGGGGCGTCCGCCAGGGCCTCCGGGACGACCGCCGGAAGGTCTACCGCCACCGGGTCCGCCGGGACGGCCGCCGGAAGGTTCGTCTTCAGAAGGACGTCTTCTAGCTCCGCCCGGACCTTCTGCTGCACGCTGTGCTGCCTGAAGGTTGGGATCAGGTCTGGAAATAATTTTTACTTTGGGCGCTTCAATTTCTTTTTTCTTTTTGCGCTTTTTCTTTTTAGGCTCGGCTTCTTTAGCTTTATCGCTTTTGTCTTCTGCGTTCTCTGCAGTTTTTTCTACCGGTTCAGCAGCAGGTGTGTCTTCAACCTTCTTTTCTTCTGCTTTAACGGTTTTTTTAGCCGGAGCTTCAGCAACGGGTTCTTTGTCTTCGACAACCTTAGCGGCGGGGGGAGTCTCCACTTCGGGTGCTTTGGTTTCTTCTACTGCGGGGGCTTCTTTTTTCTCGATATCTTCAGGCTTGATTATTTTTACCATGGGCTTTTCGCTTTTAGCGGGAGCCTTTTTGGCAGGCTTTTTCTTTTCAGGAGCCTTTTCTGTTGCTGCTTCCTGCTTTTGCTCAGCAGGAGTTTCTTTTTTATCTTCTGCGGGAGCCTCGTTTTTAGTTTCCACTTCTTCGGCTTTTTCTTTGCCGCGACCGCCTTTACGACGGCGTACGATTACACCGGGCTGAACCTCGCGCTGTTCAACTTTACCGGACTTGCCGGAGAGTTCCTTGCGGATGGTCTCAGCCTGTTCCGCATCAATGGCGGCTACAGTGCTTTTAGCCTGCACACCGATTTCGCGGAGTTTTTGAAGGATGTCTTTGGTATTGACCCCGAGCTCGGCGGCCAATTCCTTTACTTTGATTTTTGAAGCCATATGGTTCTACCCCCTGAAGTTCTTCTTCCGTGGCCGAAAAAATTTAAATCTTTCAAGGCATTTGTCATTGCCGCAGACGTAGTAGCCTCGGCCCTGCATTACCTTTTTCTCATCCGGAATAAGCTCGCTGTCGGAAGCCCCCTTGCCCACAACGAACCTGAACAGTTCTTCTTTGGCAAAACGCTGCCTGCAAATGACACATGACCTTGTCGGTTCATGTTTTTCTGTGCTGTCCTTTCCGGTCAAATACAACTGCCTTTATTGAATCTCCGGGGTTGCCCCCGGAGTTTATTATTCCTTAGATTCCTGTTCTTCGGATTCTTCGCCGGCGGTTTCTTCAACCGCATCTTCCGCCTGTGTAGTTTCTTCGACCTGAGCTTCCGCTTCAGCAGTGGCTTCGGTTTCAGTCTCTATCACAGCATCTTCAGCGTCACCGATGCCCAGCAGCATGATTGCGGACTTCATGTCCGATACCTTGGAAGGAGTCATGCCGGAAATGGACATGAGAATTTCCTCGGAAGCATTGGCAACCTGGCTGACGGTTTCAAATCCTGCGGAGAGGAAGTTATCAACCGGAATTTCAGCAACACTTGCCAACTGGTCAAGGCCCTTGCTTGCGGCGTTCATTTCGCCGTAGCGGCTTTCTGTGAAGACATCAATCTTCCAACCCAGAAGTCTGGAAGCAAGCTTTACGTTCTGTCCCTTGCGGCCGATAGCTACGGTAAGCTGGTCATCGGGAACAACCACTTCAAGGGTTTTCTCATCTTCGTCCACAGCAATTCTGGTGATTACAGCAGGGGAGAGAGCGTTCTGGGCATACATTGCGATGTCCTGGCTCCAGACAACGATATCAATACGTTCACCGCGCAGTTCCTGAACAATGTTCTGGATGCGGGAGCCGCGGATACCGACGCATGCGCCTACAGGATCAACATCGCGGTCAAGGGAGTTAACAGCAACTTTGGCGCGCAGTCCCGGATCACGGGCAACGCCCATGATTTTAACGGTTGCATCGTCAACTTCGGGAACTTCCCTTTTGAAAAGTGCGGTCATGTAGTCAGGATGGGAGCGGGAAACAGTTATCTGGGGACCACGGGATTCTTTCTGAACATCAATGATGAAAGCTTGAACCCTGTCACCGCGTTTGTATCTTTCGCGGGGGATCTGTTCGCCCTTGGGCAGTACCGCTTCGGTGCGGCCGAGGTTGATAATCCAACCGCTACGGTCGCGGCGCTGAATGATACCGCTGACAATTTCATGCATGCGGTTTTTGAATTCATCGTAGATGATTTCCTGCTCTGCATCACGCATACGCTGGATAATAACCTGCTTTGCGGATTGTGCTGCGATCCTGCCCAGATCTTCGACTTTGAGTTTGAAACCCATTTCATCGTCGATCTGCACGTTGGGATCGTGTTCTTTTGCTTCTTCGAGTGTGATCTCGCTGATTTCGTCTTCAACTTCCGCAGCAACTACCTTGAACTGGTAGACTTCGATTTCGCCGGCATCTTCATTGAAGTTGACTTCGATATCCATGGCGTCGCCATATTTGCGGGCCACAGATGAACGCACCGCTTCTTCAAGGGTATCGATGAGCAGGTCTCTGTCGATCCCACGGTCCTTGCTGATCTGGTCAATCGCTTTTTTGAGTTCAGAACCCATATCGCTCCTCCGCTTCGGCACAATTTCCATGACACATGATCTGTGCCGACTAGCCGAATGACTGCCTTATTAATTTATTTAAACTCGTGGATGAGTTTTGCTTTCTTTATTCTATCCCATTCAATTTTAATGGGATCTTCCTGGTCTTCCAGTTTGATCTGGATACCTTCCTCGTCAGTTTCCTGAAGGAGGCCTCTGAATTTCTTGCGGCCTTCGATGGAGAAGACAAGGGCGATGTCCATTTTTCTTCCTACATAGGAGGACATCTGCTCCGGTTTGAAAAATTTTCTTTCCAGTCCGGGTGAGGAAACTTCCAGAACATATGCGCTGTCGATTACTTCTTCAACTTCAAGCATGAGACCTACATCCCTGCTTACTTCTGCGCACTGATCAATACTTACGCCATCTTCGCTGTCGATATAGATGATGACAGCCGGACGGTTGGCGGAAGTTACTTCCACTCCCCAGAGGGTCAGCCCCATTGATTCAATGGTCGGCTCCACGAACTGGCTTACTTTTTTGGCTAATGAGCCCTGTTCCACGACTTACCCCGTGCATCTGGTTTTCAGGCGGACAAAATAAAAAAAAGTGGACCTGAAGAAGGCCCACCTCAGCATCTTAACCCAACGAAAGGTTGAAAAATTGAGGCTGATGCGAATGTATGAGGTTTGCCTGAAACTTCAAAAGTCTAGATGTATGCCCGTTGGGAACACTGAGATACACCCGCACCGAGTTCAGCAACTTAGGCGTAACCCGAATCAATGTCAAGTCCTGAATGAGTGTTTGAGGTGAGGAACAAATAAGTGGGGATGGGACTTGCCCCGGTTGCAGGTCTGTTGATGAGTATCATTATATTATAGTAGCTGCAACCCGTTATCCTTTGACTTTAGCGTTTCATATAGTTAGATTTGACTTACCGTATTATGGATTTATTATTTAATTATACGGAACAGAATATTAAACAGGATAGAAAAAATGCCGGTACTTACTGACAATATCGTTGCAGGGCCCGCAGGGCACGTGCAGGCAGCGCCGGCTGCTACCTTTAGTGCCGGTCCGGCTGGCTCCACCGTACCCGGTCCGGCAGGACATGTGGTCATAACCCCGGCCACACAAGGTGTACGCAGTCTTGATGCTACAATTGCTTTTGAAGCTGAAGACGCAACTATGGGCTACCTCAGTCCTGATGCTACCCAAGGTGTAGTTCCCGAATTAAGGGTCGGCGTAGTGGTCCATCTCTCAGCCTGATAATCCTCCGACTGATTGAATCTGTCCCGGTCAAGTGTATGCTTGGCCGGGATTTTTTTGTTTCATGTCTTTTGGCATGTACTTTGCTTTGTTCTGTGCAGCAACTAATGCGGAGTAAATCCTCTTTCAGGAGAAAAGACATGCGATCCAGTATTTTCAGTGCCCTATTCGGGGCCATGTCCAACGAACACAGGATTGATATCAGCGCCAATAATTTGGCGAACGTCAATACTACCGGTTTTAAACGTGACAACTGTGCTTTTCAGGACACGTTTATCAAGTTCGCCCATGATTATGTGGCTGACGCCAAGCCATACCTCAGGGATAAAGACCTGCTTCCGGAAGCAAAAGTTATGGCCCGTCCCAGACTCTCAGAAGAAGTGATCGACATGTCGCAGGGCTCTTTCCAGAAAACAGGCAATCCGCTCGATCTCGCTATCCGCGGGGACGGTTTCTTCAAGGTTCAGAAGAACGGCGAAACTCTCCTTACAAGAAACGGTGTTTTTACCCTTTCATCCGAAGGAACCCTTGTTACTGAGCAGGGTTATCCGGTTATGGCCAATGGCGGAGAGGTCAACCTTCCTCCTCGTTCCAGAGTAGCCGTTGATGGCGAAGGAGTGATCTACGCTGATGGTCAAGAAGTCGGCAGGCTCGATTTTGTCCAGCCTGCAGATCCGCGCACCCTTAAGAAGCAGGGAGAAAACCTCTTTGTTAATGAAGGTGGAGAAATACCCGCAGAAGGTGAAGTTGCGCAGGGATACATTGAAAAATCAAATGTCGAAGTCGTCAATGAAATGGTTGCGATGATTGAATGCCAGCGCAGCTTTGAAATGTATCAGAAAATGATTACCACCACAGACCAGCTTGACCAGAAGGTCATTCAGCAGGTTGGTCGGGCAGCAATGTAATTAATTAAAACAGGGGGATATAGTTATGATGCGTTCACTCTGGACGGCGGCCACAGGTATGGTTGCCCAGCAGACTCACATCGATGTTCTTTCCAACAACCTTGCCAATGTGAACACTCAGGGGTTCAAAAAGAGCAGGGTGGAGTTCGAAGATCTCATGTACCAGACCATGCGAATTGCGGGTTCTGAGACCGAAGGCGGTAACAGACTGCCCACAGGTATGCAGATCGGCATGGGTGTAAAAGAGGTCAGCATTCACAAATTCTTCAGTCAGGGGTCTTTCGAAAGTACCGGTAACCCTCTTGATATCGCCATTGAAGGTAACGGTTTTTTTCTCGTAGACCGTAATGGTGAAGAAGCCTACACCCGTGCTGGTGCATTCAAGCTCGACAGTGATGGGCGTCTGGTTACCTCAAACGGTTATCCGCTTCAGCCTGAATTCACAGTGCCGACCGAGGCTGTAAACGTAGTTGTTTCCGAAGACGGCCACATTGCTGCAGTGGATAAAAACGGAACTGAACTTTCAAGCGCAGATATCACAATTTATGACTTCATCAACGAAGCCGGTCTGAATGCTGTAGGTAAAAACCTCTACGTTCCCACTGAAGCTTCCGGTGCAGCCATTCAGGGTACTCCGGGCGAAGATAATTTCGGTACTCTTGCTCAGGGATATCTTGAAGGCTCCAACGTGGAACTGGTTGATGAAATGGTCGGACTTATTGTCGGTCAGAGGGCTTACGAGACCAACTCCAAGGCCATCACTACTTCCGACTCCATGCTCCAGACAGCAATTAACGTTAAGCGATAGTAACTAACTGACAGGACGGGTTTTATTATGACTAAGGCAGGTTTTATCAACATGTTTCGCAAGGGTGCATTGATGCTTATGCTTGCTGCGCTGTTGGCTTCTTTTGCGGCCGACCCTGCAACAGCTTCAAAGGAAAACACCGACTGGCGGATCAGGATCAAGTCTGCCGCAGTGGTTAATGGTCCAAGGGTTACTCTTGGTGATATCGCCGATTTTTACGGTGATCTCCCTG
This sequence comes from Maridesulfovibrio sp., assembly GCF_963666665.1. Taxonomy (NCBI): domain Bacteria; kingdom Pseudomonadati; phylum Thermodesulfobacteriota; class Desulfovibrionia; order Desulfovibrionales; family Desulfovibrionaceae; genus Maridesulfovibrio; species Maridesulfovibrio sp. The sequence goes on along the minus strand of NZ_OY762999.1, from coordinate 2,285,905 downwards.
CGCGGACCAAAGCAGACCTTTCCGAGGTAGAGCTTTGGAATGCCCCGGCCCGTGGCCGCAAGCCTGTCAGGGTGAATCGAAATAAGCTGCGCGTGATTCTGCAGCATTATCTTGGTGAGCTGGTTCGCAATTGTATTATCCCGTCAACTCTGACCATGCAGTCCGGCGGCAAGGTGATGTCGCAGGAACAATTGCAGAGGGCAGTTGTCAAAGTCTTGACCCCACAGGCTGAAACTATGGGTGGGGATTACAAGTTCAGGGAATTCAAGTTGCCTCCCTATCTGTTCTTTAAAGATTCCATGGACAGTTTGAGGGTCCATATCCCCCGGGCCCTTGAACCGGGAAGCAACAGTTTCAGAATGGAAGTAGTCAGCGTGGACGGAAAGGTTTTACGTCGATTGGCCGGATCCCTGTTTGTGGATCTTTGGAAGCCGGTTCCATGTCCTGTTCGCCCCATTAACCGTAAGGAATTGGTCACGCCTGACCTTATTACCTGGCAGAGCAAGAATATGGCTCACTTGGGTAATCAGGTTTGGGATGGTAAAGGCGGGCCATGGCGGGTCAAAGTTCCGGTGGGAACCGGACAGCCCATCATGCGTTCATCAATTGAACCGGCTCCGGTTATCGCCAGGGGGGACAAGGTTACCCTGCTGTTCAGAGGCAAAAATTTGAAGCTTACCGTTCCGGTGGAAGCCCTTGAGGACGCCGGTGTTGGTCAGAATATCACGGTACGTAATTTGCAAAGTAAACGTAAGGTTGTTGCGACAGTCATCAACGCCCAAACCGTTCAGGTTCAGTAATTAAGCGGAGGAAATAATAAAATGAAAAAAACAACACTGGCAACGATGCTTCTTTTAGCTGTTTGTGCGGGGTGCTCCCCTGCCAAGCAGGCTCCGACACCCATGCCGGTTATGACTCCCCCCGCCCAGTATGAACCCGAACCTATGAATAACCCCGGTTCGCTGTTTGCTGCATCTGATTCGGAATATCTTTTTGATGATAACAGGGCCAGACGAATAGGTGACATCGTGGTAGTAACTGTTTCCGAGACAAGCAAGGGTAAGCATACTTCAGACTCTAAGGCAGAGAAGACAAATGATACCAGCCTTGCTGTTACAAATTTTAGTGCAGGTATTGCCACTGCGGTTGATCCTTTCAATATGAAAGGCGGTGCCGGTGATACACCGCTGATCGGTTCTGCCACTTCAAACAAGTTCAAGAGTACCGGTGAGACCAAGAACGAATCAACTCTCACCGCATCTGTCGCCTGCAGGGTAGTTCGGATTCTTCCCGGCAACGTCATGCAGGTGGAAGGTGCGCGTCAGGTGCGCATTAATGATGAAACTCAGGTGCTGGTTGTGCGCGGGCTGTTGCGCCATCGCGACATCGGTCCCAGCAATACCGTGGCATCCAATTATCTGGCAGATGCCCACATCGAAGTTTATGGTCGGGGCATTCTTGCTGATAAGCAGAGACCAGGCTGGCTTTCCAGAATTCTTGATAATGTATGGCCCTTCTAGTGTCAGGGTATGTTAATAAGGTTTTATAAGAGTTACAGTGATCAATGGAGGGAAGGATGAAATTCGCTAACAGGATGAACAGAATGACAGCAGGGCTTGCGGCAGTCGTATTGCTCCTGTTCATCGTACTCATGAGCGCCCAGTCCGCAGAAGCGGTCAGGTTGAAGGATATTTCCTCCTTCAGCGGCGTACGTGATAACGATCTGGTCGGTTACGGTCTGGTTGTAGGTCTCTCGGGAACGGGCGACGGAACCAACTCCGCATTTACAATCACCTCCATGATCAACATGCTGGAAAAAATGGGTGTTCAGGTTGACCGTTCTACAATCAAGCCCAAGAACGTTGCCGCAGTAATGGTTACCGCCAAGATGCCTGTTTCCGCAAAGCCCGGTGCACCGATAGATGTTACTGTTTCCTCTATCGGGGACAGTAAGTCTCTCTTCGGCGGCGTGCTTTTGCTGACTCCTCTAAAAGGTATTGACGGTAAGGTTTACGCCCTTGCACAAGGGGCCTTGACAGTAGGTGGTTTCTCCGCAAGCGGCGAAGCTGCGACTGCATCCAAGAACGTTGTTACCGTGGCCCGCATTCCTTCCGGGGCAACGATCGAACGTTCAGTACCTTTTGATTTCAATCGTCAGCGGAAAATTACCATTAACCTCGGTGTTTCCGATTTCGGTACAACGATGCAGGTAGTGAAGAGGATTAACGGCGTTGTCGGCGGTTCCTATGCCAATGCTGTTGATGCTTCCACCGTTGATCTCGCTATTCCCGAACAATTTCGGGGCAACATGGTTCCGCTCATGGCTGCCCTTGAAAATCTTGAAATCGCACCCGATACCAAAGCCAAGGTCGTGGTTGATGAAAAGACCGGAACGGTTGTTCTGGGACGTAATGTCCGCCTGACCAAGGTCGCCATTGCTCACGGAAACCTGCAAGTTGTCATTGCGGAAGGTGCGGACGTAAGCCAGCCCGGTCCCTTTGCACCTGAAGGAGCTGAGACTGTGGCAACTCCTGAGACTGATCTTCAGGTCGAAGAAGACAACAACAGGCTGATGCTTGTTGAAGGTGCAACTCTGCAGGAACTGGTTGACGGTCTGAATGCCATAGGTGCAACACCGCGTGACCTTATATCCATCCTGAGAACAATGAAGGTTGCCGGAGCCCTGCATGCAGAGCTGGAAGTGATCTAAATAGTAAAATTCAGTAGATACAATAAATTCAAGAAAAGCCCGGCAGGCTACTGCCGGGCTTTTCTTGTTTTCGATCTGAAAGAGCCCCGGTCAAACTCTTGACCGTTCAGGGATAAATGCAGGATTTGAGATCGTGAATGGGGTCTAAGTGCTGATGAATAGAGGGGTGAGCTGATACGGTACGCGATTTGCAATTTAGGTTTGAAAGTGGTCTCAGGCGGATTGATGTCCGGGGCCGTGCATGAATTGGAGGAAGTAAAGAATGATCGACAGCACACTGAACACAGCTAACGCGCAGGCCAATGCCGAAAGTAAGGAATTGCAGGGTTTCAAGCGCAAGCTTACCAGCCTGAACGACCGCCTTTCCGGTGGAAAGGATCAGGAAGCTGCTTTGCGGGATGCCTGCAAGAAGTTCGAAGCGGTCTTCATGGGCAAAATCTGGCAGCAGATGCGTAAGAACGTTCCTAAGGGCGGCTACCTTAGCAACAGGTATGAGCAGCAGTACACAGCCATGTTTGATAAGGATTTTTCCGAAAAGCTGGCTGAGGGCGGCGGTATCGGGCTGGGTGACATGCTTTATGACCAATTGCGTGCCAAATTGGAAAACGCCAGCAAATCAACCCTGCCGGGCACCGGTAACTCAACAGCCTTAAAGACTCTTGATGATGTCGGGCGTCAGGGATCAGTTCATGGAACCCGTCTGGCCTCAATTAATAAAGATGCAGGTAATGGGCTGCCCGGAATACCTCTGCCTAAGCCCGGTATTTCACTCGAAGATGAAGATTTCAGTATGGGGCAGCGCGTTGAGCGTCAGGTTGCCCGTGAAAGTTCTTCAAGTTTATCTGCACAGCCTCTAATGAGCCGGACTGAAGCCATGGCTAAGATTGAAGAGCTGGCCCGTAAGATTGAGCAGGAACATGACACAAAAGTTTATGTGCAGGGTGTGACTGCTGAAGAAATTGGCAAGAAACTTGCTGGTATTTAGACAAGGTTTTGTTAAGAAATCTTCGATAAATATAAAAAACAATAAATATCAGGTTTTTAAGTAGGGAGGAGAGGGAAATGATCAAACTTATACAGGCAAATCTAGACAGACAGTCAAAGGCAGTCTTGTTGCTCTCCATGCTTCTTCAGGAAGAATTTTCCCTGCTTATGAACAAGGATCCGCACGGGGTCACCGGAGTTGAACTGGTAATACAGGAGCTTATGAGACAGATTTCCGCTGAGCGTATGTCTATGAGATCTTTCGTTCAAAAATTTGACCCTTCTGCACAGCGACTCGGTCAGATTCTTTCTGCCATCGAGGATGGGCAGCGTGCTGAAATTGAAAAGCTTCTTTCTAAGATAGATGAGCTTGAACAGAAATGCGGTGTTCAGGCGACTAAAAACCATCAGCTGGCCCAGGCCCTGCTTGAGCAATCTTCTTCCATGCTGGATTTCCTGCACAGGGAAATCACCCCCAAGGAAAAGAATGTTTATTCTGCACGCGGTCGTTACACAAATCCTAAGCCTCAGGCTTCATTAATTAACGGGAGGCTCTAATGCCCGGTGTTAATTCTCTTCTGAATCTGGGCACAGGGGCCCTTTTTGCTTCGCAGTCGGCGATTTCCGTAACCGGTGACAACATCTCCAATGTTAACACCGAAGGATACTCCCGTCGCAAGGTCCGCCTCGAGGAACGGGTCAGCATCAACTACAATCCGGGGCAGCTTGGCACCGGTGTACGCGCAGCTGAAGTTTATCGTAATTTCGACCAGTTCGTAGAGAATAGCTATAACGACAAAGCCACAATGCGTGAGCGCTGGGATACCCTTTACAGCACCTTGAGCAGTGTTGAATCCCTTTTTAACGAATCAAAGGGCTACGGTCTTAACTCCAGCCTGACTAAATTTTTCAATGACTGGCAGGAACTCAGCCAGCGTCCTAATGATGCTGCTTCTCGCCAGCAGTTGCTTAGTGATACCACAAACCTCGTCAATTCCCTGCACAGTATGCAAAATGACATGACCCGCTATCAGCAGCAGGTTGAAGATTACATCAAGCAGGATGTGACCAAGGCTAATGATATCATGGAGCGCATTGCCGAGATCAACCAGCGCATTAACGTTGATCAGGTTGATGGTCAGAACAATCCCAATGCCCTTTATGATGAAAGAGCTACTTTGATCCGTGAGCTTTCCGAGATCATGGATACAAAGATGATCGATAACGGAAAGGGAAATGTCACCATTACCACCGGAGCCGGACAGACTTTGGTGGACGGCGATAAGCATTTCAGTATTTCCTACGATGGACCGCAGAGCCAGAACAACCTGACTCCGGCTTCAAACTTTGACGGTAAAGCTTATTTCGCAGGCTCCAGTGAGTTTGAATACACTTTGGAATGTGTAACTGCCGGCGGTATGGGAACTGCTGAATATCGCGTGTCTCTCGATGGCGGTACCACATGGCTAAAAAACGATGACGGTACCGTAAAAACATTTACTGCCAACGCAGAATCAGGTGCCATTCAGGTGGATGACCTGCAGATCTGGTTCGGAACTGGGGCTGATCCTTCTACCGCGCCCGCCACCAACATGTCCGTGGGCGACAAATTCAATATCGTACCCAAGAGTGCTTTGTACTGGGTTGAGAATACCTCCACCAAGGAAAACATCACCCCGCAGATCAACTTCGCAGGGCAGGATAACACCAGAAGGGTTACCGGTGGTTCGCTGGCAGGTCTTTTCAACTTCCGTGATAACTCAGTGGGTAGATATAAAGAGCGCATGGATGCCCTGACCAATGAACTCGTCTGGCAGACCAACCGTATCCATTCACAGGGAGCAGGCCTCAAGGCTCACACCTCTCTCGAAGGAACCTACAGTGTTAACACTGATACTGCCGCTCTGGGCAGTGGTTCTTCAGGATTGCCTTTCGCAGACAGGCTGCAGTCCGGTAACTCGCTGATGTATTTCTATAACTCTTCCACCGGAGCCATGGAAGCTTCCGGGCAGATTGACTTCAGTTCCATTGTTCCTCCGGGTGTGCAGAATTTTGATCCTTCCGTGCACAGTCTTGAGGATGTTGAAGCTGCGATTGATGCATCTTTCGGAACATATGTCGACGCTTCTATCGTGAACCACAAGCTGCACATTACCGCTAAGGACGGTTATAATTTCCAGTTGGGAACCGATACCTCCGGTATATATGCAGCACTCGGATTGAATACATATTTCAGCGGTTCTCAGGCATCTGACATTGCGGTTAATGCCGGTGTTAACGGAGATATCGATTTCATCAATGCCGGCCATGTGAACGGAGCCGGTGAATTCAACTCCGGTGACAACTCCAATGCCCTCAAAATAAAGCAGATGGGTATGACCGATCTGGACATCACCACCGCTTTTGACGGCACCACCAAGCAGACCCTGATCGAATATTACGATGGTACTGTAGCGGTGGTAGGTGCTGATACCGGAACTGCAAAGTTCAACAAGAATTTTCAGGAAACACTCGCATCCGATCTTAACGAGAAGCAGCAGTCTGTGTCGGGTGTAAATATTGATGAAGAAATGAGTAACTTGATCAAATACCAGCATTCATACACTGCTGCTGCAAAGCTGATCACAACCGCTGACCAGATGCTTCAGACCCTGCTGGGAATGAAGAACTAAGGTTTAAAAGGCTGAGGGAGAAAGGCTATGAGAGTATCGCAGCAAATGCTTTTTAACACGTATGTGTCCAACATGAATAGGTCGCTTACCGATTTGGTAGACAGCAATATTCAGGCACAGACCCAGAAGAAGGTGAACAAGCCTTCTGATGATCCTGTGGGCATGGCTCGTATTCTCGACCACCGTGAAACCCTCGCCACAGTCAAGCAGTACCGGGACAACATTGATACCGCGAAGGGGTGGCTTTCCCTTTCGGATACGACCCTGACTCAGGTTTCCACAATTATCACCCGTGCCAAGGGTTTGGCCGAACAGGGTGCTTCCGGTACTATCACTGCTGACAACAGGGAACAGATCAGCTACGAAGCCCGTCAGCTTTTCCAGCAGTTGGTATCTCTTGCCAATACCGAATATGAAGGCAAGAGTATTTATGCCGGACATAAGGTTGATGAAAATGCCTATGCTGAAAAGCTCTGGATGACTACCAATGATTCCAATGTTTCTTCACGAAATTTTACGATCACCGGCAGTGCAGATAAAACCATAGTGGTTCAATTCCTTGATTCAGGTGATATCGGTGGCGGTGCAGACCTTGATTACCGCTACTCAAAGGATGGCGGAAAAACTTTCACCACCAAGACTCTTGCTGCCGGTGCCACGCAGTTGGATTTCGACGGCGTGACTATGGATTTTGATCTGGGAGCCCCTGCAGTCAATATTCCGGTTACTGCCAACTCCGCGACTGATACCAATGACGCTTCCGGTACCTGGATGTGGGTGCGTCCCACTGCACAGTATATGGGCGATGATGCGGATGGTATTAATGTTGTCGGAATGAACACCAACCTGAACGGTCCCTTGAATCAGGCTGAAGGCAGTTTTAATAAGGACGTAGTTGTCCGTATTGACAATACTACCGATCTGGCCAGCCAGATAGAATACTCCTACAGTCTTGATGGTGGTGTCAGCTGGGTTGATGGCAATATCAAGCCTGCTGACGGGATTACTTCCAATGCTGTGCTGACCATTCCCGGCGGAACTTTGACCATCCATTCAAACGGTGGAGCCAATGCTCTGGCATCCGGAGCACAGTTCTTAGTCCATCCTGATACTGCGGCAATGGATGTTCAGATTCAGGAAAATGAATTTGTACGCATCAATGACGTAGGTAAGGATATTTTCGGCGGAGTTTACCAGCAGCCCGGAGCAACCGGAGCCAGTGTTGTTTTCAATAACAACAGTACGTTTACCGGAGACGGAAGTTCGCCTACACAAAACCTGCTCGAAACAATGGGTAACCTTGTGGCCTTTCTGGAAACCAACAACCAGAGCGGCGTGCAGGAATGTCTTGAAAGTTTGAATTTATCCCAGAAGCATGTGCTGACCAAGGCTGCCGATGTTGGTGGCAGGGAAAACAGACTGGCGGTTGCGGATCAGGTCCTCTCCAGTCTTGAACTCAACGAGAAGGATCGTATCTCGCATATTGAGGATGTTGATGTTGGAGAACTTATGACCAAGCTTTCCCAGCAGCAGATTGTATATGAAGCTGTACTGAAGAGCTCTTCCATGATCATGAAGATGAACCTGCTTAATTATGTTTAAGAAATTTATTTAAATGTAGATAGTTGTGCTTGCCCGCAGGGGCTTTCTTGAGCTACTACTTATCCAGTGCTGAAAATGTTTTCCATAGTGGCGGATGTTTTCGATCAAAGCAGAAACAATCCAAAAGGATTATTTACACACATATTGATATGCTTATTCTGACCCGGAGACCGGGGGAAGCCCTTTACCTGGATGACAATATAAAAATCACGGTATTAAGCGTGCAAGGCCGGCAGGTTAAGCTTGGTCTTGAGATACCGGCTGAAACTACTGTCTATAGGGAAGAGGTTTACCTCAAGATTAAAGAACAGAACCGTTTGGCGCTTGAAAACACAGAGCAGGACCTTCTTGCTGCGACCGAGTTATGGCAAAAGAAAGAAAAAAAATAATCAGGACCCGTATCGGGGAAAGAGAAATTACCGATGAAGGTATTATTTATTTTTCCCGTGGATTGATCGGCTTTGACGATAAGAGGGATTTCGCTTTAATTCAGCTTAGCGAGAATTCTCCGTTTCTACTGCTGCAAAGTCTCGAAGATCCGGCTCTAGGTTTGCTGGTGGCCGATCCTTACAGTTTCATGGACGACTATGAAGTCCGTTTAAGTGAAGCGGAGAAAAGAATTTTAAGGGTGGAAAATGTCCGTCAGATTGCAGTGCTGGTGACGGTCACCATTCCTCCGGGAAGACCTAATGAAACGACCCTTAACCTCGGCGGTCCCATTGTAATTAACTCCGAGGCTAAGCGCGGTATGCAGGTCCCGCAGGTGGACTCTAAATATCCGACACACTTCCGCCCGGCGAACGATGAATCTTCGTAGAAGCGTTGCCGGGTCAGCTGTGCGGGAAATTTCCCTTATATTTTAGTCATCAAAGCGGTGGAATCCTTATCTGGATTTCACCTCTTTTACTTTAAGAAATCCACTTCATCGCGCACAAGGTTCATGGCCGTCTTGCGAATATCCGGCTTATATGTACCTGAGCGTACCTGTTCCCTGAGCTCTCTTACCTTCTGTTCTCTGGTGTCCGGGCTTTCTGTGGCAGTCTGCCGTGCTGCGCCGAGCAGTCTTGCCTGAGACGAGACATTTACAACGTCCCGACTGGGAGCGGAACTCTGCTGCTGTGCTTGTGTCTTGTCCGCAGCATTGTTCACCCGGTTGTCAGAGTAGGCCTTGAGAGGGGGCTGGCTATACTGGTTAATCTTCATAATCCCCTCCGGGGTTACCATGTTACAATAAAAAGAGTTTACGTAAAGCGGCCAGCATCAGAGCATGGTCCGGTCAACCTTGTCCAGTGTGATCTCCCATAGTCTGTTCATGACCTGCGCTTTTTCTTCGCGCGGCAGGTCATGAATTCCTTCAGGAGTTTCTTTTAGAACTTGCACATCGCTGCCGTCGAGAGGGTACTCGAAAACAAAGCGATCACCGAAATCAAGTTCCAGCTGTTCTAATATATCGGACACTACCGGATTTTCATTACCCGAGATGATAAGATTTTCGATAATTTCCCGGGAAACTTTTTCCACCAGCTCGCGACGTCTTGCCTGCCGTGAAATAGTAACCGTGTCAGGAGACTCGGACCTTTTCAGGGCACGCCTGAATCGGGCCAGTCGCTTGGCACTGGTCAGCTGCTTTCCATAAGTTTGCAGCATATTACGTATTTCTGCAGGGGTGTTAGCCACGGTACATAATCCTCCTCATACCCTGTATCGGCTGGTTCCTATATAATCTTTAGGGTAATTTAATAAAAAAAAATGAAAATTATTTTTATATCTTTTACAGTAAGTTATGTTTTTATGTGAAAGATACCTTAAATTTTATTTCACAAAAAAGATTGGCTGCAAATGATAATCTTCTTATTTTTTAAAGCAGCAAATAGTTGAATCTTGGGCTTCTTTCTAATAGGAGAGTTAGCTATGTCAGATAGTCAAGGTTCTGTTTTAATTGTCACCAAGTCCGGCGGAGGTGCTGCGGCTGAGTTGGGTGGGGAAATCGCCCGCTGGCTCAGTCTTCGCGGCGTTGATTCCGACATTGTAGAGCACCCTTATCCTCCGGCGAGGATAAACGTTTCCGCATATCGGGAAAATACCATGCTGGTATTGGTTCTCGGAGGAGACGGTACATTTATTAGTGTTGCCGGAAATGTCATCGACTGGGAAGTTCCGGTATTGGGTATTAACCATGGCCGGGTAGGCTTTCTCGCCGAGGTACTTCCTGAGGACTGGGAAACAGCATTGGAAAGGTTTTTCAGCAACGAGCTGGATCTTTCTCCCCGGACCGCATTTGATTATGAAGTCCAGCGCGGAAACGGAATTGTGGCGCGCGGTGTAGCGATCAATGATCTGGTTATTTCCCGAGGAGCTGTAGCCAGAATCATTTCCCTTGATATTGGACAGAAGGGTCAATGGATCAAGAATCTGCGCGCTGATGGACTTATCGTATCCACTGCCACCGGATCTACCGCATATAACGTTTCCGCTGGAGGTCCGTTGGTGCATCCTGAGCTTGCTGCCATGTGCGTGACTCCGGTCTGTCCATTTTTAAACGGTATCCGGCCCATGGTTCTGACTGTTGATACGCCGTTGACTATTGATATCGGGGAGACAACCGGTGATGTTTACCTTACCGAAGACGGACGAGTTCCTTATCCCTTGAGTGTGGGGTATCGGGTGATAATTTCCAGACACAAGAAAGACCTCATTCTGGCCCGCATCCGCAGCAATACTTTTTTTGAAAAATTGAGAAGCAAAGGCTTTCTCACGGAGTAACTCATAAGTGAGCATTCTGCCTGATTTTACATCCATTAAAGATCTTAAGTACGGTGAAGATCCTGTCTTCGACGCTTGGCTTCTTCATTTTATGACTGCCAACCATCTGGAAAGTATTATTGATCCGGTCAAAAATGCATCTCCTGAACAATTGCGTTTTATGGTTGCCTTAGATGATAATCAGGTTTTTGCTCCCTGTTCGGACTGGCAATTCAACAGGCTCGTCACCCCAGGGTTGGAGTCCGACCTGCTTGATGTTTATATTTTCGTCTGGCGTTCGCTGGTCAAATTGGTCAAAAACCATGTCTCTGATCGTTATCAGCGCAGGCTGATTCTCAATCTTTGTCGCCATAAGTTTAAGCAGGCCCTTGATTCCTCTATAATGATTCCCCTGCGCCTGCTTAAAAATATGATCACAATTTTTCTCTCACGAAGCGGGCTGGATGATCCTTACCGCAACCGTAAGGAATTGCTGTTCAGCCGTGGCAAGGCGTTTATTGAAAGTGATTTCTTCAGGCAGGCCATGGAATCCTGTCCTTATCCTGCACCTGATTGTGAGAATCTTGCAGAAATGCGCTTTGAGCTCGATATGATCGAACTGGAACGGATTTTCCGGCTTTCCAGTTTGCCTGATCAGTGGAGTCAGGCTTTGTTCGGAGAGGATTACAAGATTTTTTCAAAGATGTACTCCCGGGACAAAGTCGATTTTAGTCCGGTGCGTAATGTTTTCCACGGTACAGAAGGCGGGTTGAAAATACTGTTCATACCGGATGAAACCGGTGGACTTATGGCTGACCTGTTGATGATCAAGTCCTTGCTGCGACAGGGACACAGTGTCATTCTCGCTCTGAAGGAAGGTTTCTGGTTTGATTCACCGACTTTCTGGGATCGTGAAAGCAACCTCCTGCTGGCTGAAGCTTTGAAGGATGCCTTGTTTATTTCCGAGGAAAGGATTTCCAAAAATGATCTTCTTTCCAGCCTGCGGGTGAATCCGTTTGTGGTTATTTCAGACGGCACAAGAGAGCGGTTGAACCTGATCCGTTGCAGCGTTACTTTTGCCCGGGCATGGAAGGAGTCTGACCTGATCATTGCCAAGGGGTGGGGTAACAGACGCAGACTCGTCGGTAACACCAACCTTTTTACTCGCGATATTATCTGTTTTTATCGCAACCTTGAAGGTGAGTTTAAGCTTGAATTCAAGGCTAAGTCACCAAAAGTCAATAAATTTACCGAAGCCGGGATTTCTGCCAAGGCTAACGAAATTATCGCCGAGATGCAGCAGGCCCGCAGTGAACGCAAGGCGGTTATGTTTTATAGCGCTATCGTGGGAAGTATCCCCGGTCAGGTTGATACCGCCATCAAGGTGCTGAATACTTTTGTTGGTCATTTGCGCGACAGGCTTGCCGATACCTATATCATCAACCCGGCGGAGCATTTTGAAGAAGGCATGGATGCTGATGACCTCATGTTTATGTGGGAAAAGGTCCAGCGCAGCGGTTTTATTACCATCTGGCGTTTCCAGACTTATGCTGATATCGAGAAAAGCTTCGAATTAATGGGCGAAAGAGTTCCCCCGGTTTGGGCTGGCAAGGACGCTACCTATTCCACTGGATGCACTAAGGAAATGCATATTGCACAAGACGTACAGAAACGTCATCGTGAATTGCAGATCATCGGTCCTAGTTCAGATAAATTTCTTAGAAGACGTGAATACGGAGTAGGCCGATTCAGTGACGTGGTTATCGAGTCTTAAGTCAAAATGAAAAAAAATATTTCAAGCATCAGATTGCTGGCGGTTTTTTGCCTGTTTTCAGTCTTTCTTTGCGGCTGTGCCGCCAAGGTAAACACTCTTCCTAAAAAGAGAGTTGTATCGCAGCATACCAAAACCAAGGTTTGGAAAAGCAAAAAAGAAAGCGGAAAGTTTATTTCCGGTCCTGTTCGTTATTCCAAATTACCGGAACAGGCAGCAACCCTTGCTGCTCGCAGGCTTTCCGTGCAAAGCCAGAGTATGGGCACTTGGCGTGATCTCGGTCCGCAGATTCGTAAGTCAATTGAATATGTGCAGCGGAATCCTTCCGGCGGATTGGCCCTCAAACGCAATGAGCTGCGGCTTACATGGGGACAACTACGTAAGTCATTGGAAGACTTTGAAAGATTGTTACCCCGTCTGGATCGGAATCCGGAGTTGCTTGGCAAGTATTTTGTCTGGTATGAACTCCAGTCCGGTGCGGAAATGACCGGTTATTACACTCCGGTTATTGAAGCCAGCCTGACCAAGACAGGTCAGTATAAATATCCGGTGTACAGGCTTCCGCCCGACCTGCGTAAAGCACGTCCGGGCCAGACTCATCCATGGTCGGAGCAGTTGCGCAAAGCTTACCGGGTTGAAAATGGCAAGATACTTCCGTATCATTCCCGCCGTGACATCGACATCAATAAGGTTCTCGCGGGGAGGGGGCTTGAGGTCGCTTGGCTTAAAGACCCTGTAGACCTGTTCTATATGCACGTGCAGGGGGGCGGTGTTTTGCGTCTTCCCGATGGAAGGTTGCGGACCGCTGTTTTCAGCGGTAGTAACGGCAGGCCGTTCAAAGGGCTGGGCAGTATCATGCTTCACAGCGGGGTGCTGAAAAAAAGCCAGCTTTCCCGCGAAAAGATCAAGTCATGGCTGCTAGATAATCCCAAGCAGATGTGGGAGTTGATGGCCAAGAATGAAAGTTACATTTTTTTCAAGGTAACCCGCGGTCAGCCGCAGGCAGCAATCGGCAAGCCTCTTAAATCAATGGTCAGCCTTGCTACCGATCCGCAGCTCATTCCGCTCGGTTCTATTGTCGGTTTCCGCACGGATATTTTTCCAAAGCAAGGAAAACTTGCCCGCCGGGTTAACGGCATCGGACTGGCTCAGGATACCGGGAAAGCAATCAAAGGAACTCGTCTTGATTATTATATCGGGACCGGGAACCAATTCAAATATCCCGCACATCATCTGAAAAAGCAGGTGCCTGTATATTTATTGATAAGTAAATCTGCCCTGCGCAGATAGATTATATTTAAAAGAAAAATCTAATGTAGCCTGTGGCGAAGCCAGAGTAGAATGTTTTATAGCCGCCGAAGGCAAAAGGAGCTTATATATAATGACTCAGTTTGAAACAGTGATCGGGCTTGAGGTTCATGCCCAGCTTAAGACCAAGACCAAAATTTTCTGCGGTTGTTCCACTGAATTCGGTAAGGACCCCAACGAGAACGTCTGTGAAGTCTGCTCCGGCATGCCCGGCGTGCTTCCGGTTCTTAACGAAAAAGTTATGGAATACGCCGCCAAAATGGGGCTGGCTACCAATTGTACCGTGAACCAGAAATCAATCTTCGCCCGAAAGAACTATTTTTACCCCGACCTGCCTAAAGGCTACCAGATTTCCCAGTTCGACCTGCCCATCTGCGAGCACGGTCATCTTGATATTTCATGGGAAGATGCGGACGGCGAGAAGCATGGTAAACGTATCGGTATTACCCGTATCCATATGGAAGAAGATGCCGGTAAAAACATCCACTCCGCTGCTGAAAATGCAAGTTTCGTGGATTTGAACCGTACAGGTGTGCCGCTTATCGAGATCGTCAGTGAGCCTGATATGCGCAGTGCTGATGAAGCAGTTGCTTATCTCAAGTCTCTGCGCTCTATCCTGCTTTATCTCGGTATCTGCGACGGTAACCTTGAAGAAGGCTCCTTCCGCTGCGACGCAAATATTTCCGTACGTCCCGTTGGCCAGAAGGAATTCGGTACCCGTGCCGAGCTGAAGAACATCAACTCCTTCCGTAACATTCATAAGGCTATCCGTTACGAAGTTGCCCGTCAGATAGATCTCATCGAAGACGGTGAAAAGGTCATTCAGGAAACCCGCCTTTACGATGCAGACAAAGGTACCACCCATTCCATGCGCGGCAAGGAAGAAGCACACGATTATCGTTACTTCCCGGACCCGGATCTCGTGCCGCTGGTCATTGCCGATGAATGGCTGGGAGAATGGCAGACTTCACTGCCCGAGCTGCCTGCTGAGCGCAAAGCCCGGTTCATCGATGATATGGAACTCACCGAAGATGATGCTGAGCTTGTCAGCTCTGAAAAAGATATTGCCGATTATTTTGAAGAAGTTCTTGCAATTCACGACGATCCCAAGAAGGTCGTGAACTGGATCAAGGGTGACTTTTTACGCGAACTTAACCAGTCCGAAATGACTGTGGCTGAGTGCAAGTTTAAACCGGAACTGATGGCTAAGCTGATTCAGCTGGTCGAGAAGGATGTCATCAGCATCAAGATAGGTAAGGATATTTTCAGCGATGTATTCACTGAAGGTCTTGATCCTGAAAAATATGTCAAAGACAAGGGACTGGTACAGATTTCCGACAGCTCCTCCCTTGAAGCTGTGGTCGACAAGGTTCTGGCCGAGAACCCTGATGAAGTTGAAGCATTCAAGGGCGGCAAGAAAAAGCTGATGAGCTTCTTCATGGGCCAGATCATGCGTGAGACCAAGGGTAAGGCCAACCCCGGCATGGTCAGCAAGATGATTACCGAAAAACTTTCCTAACCAAAGCGAGATTTTGAGATGACCGAGCATATTCAGTTTTCCCCTGAGAAAGACGCCCTCGTACTGCTGGATCAGCGTTACCTGCCCACCCGCGAGGATTGGTTCGACTGCAAAACTACTGACGATATCGTTGAAGCTCTTGTTGTTATGGTTGTGCGCGGTGCTCCCGCTATCGGCGTGACCGCAGCCTACGGCTGTTACCTTGCAGGCCGCGAGGTTGCCGGAAGTGCAGACTGGAAAGCAGAGCTGGAAAAGAATCTCGATAAGATCGAAAATGCCCGTCCTACCGCAGTCAACCTGCGCTGGGCTGTGCGCGAAATGAAACGTATCTGGGCTGAAGCCGGTGATGTTTCCCTTGATGAGCTTTGCGATATCTGGCTCAAGCGTGCCAAAGAAATCCACGTTGATGACATCCGGATGTGCGAAGACATCGGCAAGTTCGGCGGCGAGCTCATGGATGACGGCGACACCATCATGACCCACTGCAACGCCGGTGCGCTGGCTACCGCCGGTTACGGCACTGCTCTCGGTGTTGTGCGCGGTGCAGTTGATCAGGGCAAGAAGGTTTCCGTTATTGCCAACGAAACCCGTCCCTTCCTGCAGGGTGCACGCCTCACTGCATATGAACTTCATCGTGACGGTATCCCGGTAAAGGTTGCCTGCGATAACGCCTGTGCGCTGCTGATGAAAAAAGGTCTGGTCCAGAAAGTTGTTGTAGGTGCTGACCGTATTGCCGCTAACGGTGATGCTGTGAACAAGATCGGAACCTACGGCGTAGCTCTGCTGGCCCGTGAATTCGGCATTCCTTTCTACGTTGCCGCTCCGGTCTACACCATCGACCCCGAAACACCCACCGGTGACGATGTGCCCATCGAAGACCGTACTCCTACCGAAGTAACCCACGTGGGCGATCACCGCATCACTCCCGAGGGTGTGGAAGTCTTCAACTTTGCCTTTGATCCGACTCCCAACGAACTAATCGCCGGGATCATCACCGAAAAAGGCGTTCTGAGACCTCCTTACACCGAGGCTATCAAAAAGCTTTTTGAAGAAGAGTAAGGTGAGATTGGGGTAATAAACTGCTTTACAGCCCCATACTCATTATGACATAGGACTCCTTTAAGGAGATTTTAATAGCGGGAAGCGGATGTCTTCCCGCTTTTTTTGATATATATTGCTTTGCACGGAAGCTGTAATTTCTGCGGAGCTCATTCATTTTTTTCGGAGGCCAGCCATGCTGCCAACCATCGCACTTATCGGACGTCCCAACGTAGGGAAGTCCACCTTATTTAACCGACTTCTGAGGAAGAAAAGGGCAATCACCCACGATATGCCCGGTATTACCCGTGACCGCATTTATGCCGAAGGTAATTACAACGGCGTTCATTACGCATTGATCGACACCGGTGGTCTGGTCATGGAAAGCGATAATGATTCAGAAGAATTTCAGGGCGACATCTTCGAACAGGCCCGTGAAGCCATCGAAGAGGCTCAGGCCCTTATTCTTGTTGTGGACGGACGTAGCGGAATAACCCAGCTTGATGAACAGGTTGCCGCATACATCCGCCAGAGTAACAAACCCATCCTGCTGCTGGTCAACAAGGTTGACGGTTCTGAGCTGGAAGCGCAGGCCACTGCTGATTTTCATGCCTTAGGCTTTGAAATGATGGCTGTTTCTGCAGAACACGGCTTTAACCTGCTTGAACTGCGTGAAAAGGTTGCCGATATGGCCCTTGCCACCGGAATTGAGTATCAGGAAGAAGATGAAGAGGCCAAAGGCCTTAAAATCGCCATGCTTGGTCGTCCCAACGCAGGTAAGTCTTCCATGGTTAACGCCTTGACCGGTGAACAGCGTGTTATCGTCAGCGATATTGCCGGAACAACCCGTGACAGCGTAGACGTAACCTTTGAGAGCGGTGGAAAGGTTTATACCTTTGTAGACACTGCCGGGGTACGCCGTCGGACCAATATTACCGATACTATTGAGCGGTTCAGCGTTGTGCGCGCCCTGAAGAGCAGTACCAAGGCCGACATTACCGTAATGGTTGTGGATGCTCTGGCCGGGATCACAAAGCAGGATAAGCGTCTGTTGGAATACCTGCTGCGTGAGGCCGTTCCGTTCATCATCGCGGTCAACAAGATCGACCTTGTTTCCAAATCCGAACGTAATTTGCTGCGTGAAGGCTTTGAGCGTGCTTTGCGCATGGCGAACCATGTTCCGGTCGTTTATACTTCCTGTATTTCCAAATCCGGCCTGGGCGGAATCCTGCCTCTTGCCAGCAGGCTGAAGGCAGAGTGTTCTCTGCGTATTTCCACCGGACAGTTGAACCGGATCATGAAGGAAATCATCGAGAAGCATCAGCCTCCGGTTGTCAAACGCAGAAGGGCCAAGTTTAAATACATGACTCAGGCTGACGATGAGCCGCCAACCTTTATTTTCTTCATTAACGATGAGAAACTTATCAAGACTTCTTATCACCGTTTTCTGGAAAACAGGCTCAGGAAGATTCTGAATGTGAAGCATGCTCCTTTAAATATTGTGTTCAGGTCTACTTTTAGAGCAAAAGAAGATATAGTTCATAAATAATTCAAAAAAGTTTAAAAATGTTGTTGACAGTCAGGGGGCGCGGATGTATTACAACGCTTCCTGAGTGAGTGAAGCGGATCACGCTTCTTCACCACATATACGGAGAGGTGGCCGAGCACGGCTGAAGGCGCTCGCCTGCTAAGCGAGTATAGGGCTTAAAACTCTATCGAGGGTTCAAATCCCTCCCTCTCCGCCACATGAAAGTCAAAAGGCAGTTGGAGTTATCCAGCTGCCTTTTTGCTTTAAGTAGGTATGCAATTCTTGAGGGTAATGTGCCAATTTATGCATAGTTGTCAGGTTGCTATTTACCTTCTTTTCTTGTTAAGAATGAATCTCAGTTTTATAACTGAACTTTATATTATATATTCTTTCCGGGTGGTTGATGCTAAATTTGGTTACAGTTGTTATTGCCGATGATCATGCGCTGGTCAGGGAAGGGCTGAAGACGATACTCAAGTCTCAATCTGGAATCAGTGTCCTTGGGATGGCTGAGAACGGTGAAGAGGCGGTGCGTCTGTGCAGGCGTTTGAATCCGGATGTGGCGCTTATGGATCTCTCTATGCCTATCAAGAGCGGCGTACAGGCCATTCAGGAGCTTTCCGGCGAAGGCAAGACAAAGTTTCTGGCCCTCACTGCCCATGTTGAGCCTGACCATATATACTCGGCTCTTGATGCCGGAGCCAGCGGTTACGTTCTCAAGACTTCTTCCAGTAAGGAACTGGTCATGGCTATAGAAACTGTCATGCAGGGCAAAGTCTATCTTGCTCCGGATATTTCAGCGGAAGTGGCGAAAGGATTCCTGCAGAGGGAACGCAGCAATAGTTGTGATAGCCTTGAGTCTCTTACCGAACGTGAACGTGAGGTCTTGAAGCAGGTTCTTGCGGGCTATAAAAATCGAGAAATTGCCGATCTGCTGGTCATCAGTGTTAAAACAGTGGAAAAGCATCGTTCAAATTTCATGAAGAAGCTTGGCCTGCGTTCCAAATCAGAGCTTAAGGCTTACGGTGAAGAGCTTAAGGGAAAGGGCATCTATCTCTAAGAAAAGGAATGCGGGCGCCCGGATAAGCCGGAATAGGTAACTCCGCGTCGCAGTAAATAAAAAAGTTGGTAGTTGCCGTATTTAAAATGCAAATTTCTACGTGTTATTTTTAAAAAAAGGTTGACATCTGAGGCAAGTTCGGGAAAGTTCTTGTCTCACCTTTTGGAGAGGTGGCAGAGTCCGGTTGAACGCGGTAGTCTTGAAAACTATTGAGGGTGTGAGCCCTCCGGGGGTTCGAATCCCTCCCTCTCCGCCAGAATAGACTAAGGCCCTGACTGAAAAGTCAGGGCCTTTTTTATTGTTAACCTACCCCTTCCTTACTTCAACAATAGTAGTGTCATCATTCTGTTCAATACCGTTTCGCCAGTTGCTGACTGCTTTGGCTAACCGTTCTCCCCTTGACTCGGGGTCGCCGTTGAGCAGCGTTTCAAGTACCCGTTCATCTCCGAATAGATTTTTCTCGCTGTCTTCAGCTTCAGTTACTCCGTCACTCATCATTATGCAGGATTCGCCGGTTCGCAGTACGGTCTCAGCTAGTTCGTATTTTGTGTCATCCATTACACCGAGCGGTAATCCCGTCTTTCCTTTTACTTCTTTCTTTCCGTCTTTGTTTATTATCAGCGGCGGCATGTGGCCTGCATTTACCCATTGCAGCAGGCCCGAATCGGGGAAATAGCGCAGAATGAATACTGTTACGAAGTTGCTGTCCCTTTCAAGGAAGGGGAAAATATCATTGTTTACTGCGCAGAGCAGTTTGTCAGGACTCTTGTATTTTGGAGCATGAGAGCGAATCTGGGTCCAGGCTGAGGCCATGACCAGTGCGGCTGGGAGTCCTTTGCCTGAGACATCGGCAAGATAGATCATCCATGATCCGTCTTCCAGATCGATAATGTCGTAAAAGTCTCCGCCCACGAACAGGGCCGGACTGCAGTATGCGTAGATGGAATCCCCATTACCAAGGTCTGGGTTCTTGGGCCAGAAGTGGGATTGTATGCGGGCTGCGGCATCCAGTTGTACTTGCAGCTTTTCCTTTTCAATGCGCTGCTCCTCGTTTTCGGCATAAAGCAATAGTGATTTAAATCCAAGCGTTACCAGAAATGTACTGCCTGCAAGGTAAAGAATGCCGCTCAAGTTAAGCATTATCCCGGTGGTAACAAACAGCACAGCATTGCCAGCTGCATACAGAATTATCAAAAGAGCCGAGGCTATGACAAATTTGCGGGGCCCAAATCGGACAGACAGCAGGCAGATAAGACCCACCATGAATATTGCAATGAGCAGCACGCTCCATTGAGGAGCATTGCGAATGAATTTTTGCTGCAGGATGGTGTTTACTGCGTTGGAATGGATCGTGACCAGCGGTTCCGCACTGGCGATAGGGGTCGGGCCTATATCCGTGCTGCCGGAAGATGTCAGGCCGATAAAAACAGTCTTGCCTTTTATGATATTGCGTAAATCCGCTTCGGCCTCTTCATCGCCGGATGCTGCGATCACATCATGGAATGATAAGCTGGTGAAACCGTGCCCCCAGAGGCCGACAAAGTTCACTGCCATGTGCCCCTGTTGATCAAGTGGAATGGTAATCTCTCTTCCGTTTTCGTCGCTTAGTTTCAATTGTCCATCTGTCCATTCAGCATATTTGATATCCATAATTCCCATGGCCGTGCGCAGATCAATTGAAGGCAGTGGGGCGCCGTTTAAACTGATGAGCAAAGGTATGCGGCGCAGGACTCCGTCTTCATCGGGAGAGGCGGAAATATGGCCTATCCCGATGGCGCTGTCGGCAAGGGACGGTAAGGGCATGAAAGCCCGATCAGCCTGACTTATCTCATTAAGAGAGGGGGTAGGACTGTCCAGCAGCGATTTGCTCAGCGCTACTTTGTATTCATTAAGAGGTAATATTATTTTTTCCGGCTCGCTGATCAGGCTGAATCCGGCTGGCAGCAGAACCCGGCCTTGCCGGACCGCTTGTATCAGGCGTGCGTCGCCTCCTTTACTGCCCTGTCCGTGGAAAACAATGTCATAAGCAATCAGCTTTGCATCGCAGCGGGTCAGAGTTTCAATTGCCTGCCCGTGGATTCCCCTGTCCCACGGCCATTTACCCAGCTCTTCAAGACTTGCGTCATCAATATTAAGCAGCACAATGTCGCTTGCTGCAGGAATATTTCCAGCGAGCCTGATCCTCATGTCGTAAAGAGTGGATTCCATGCGGTCGAAAAAAGAAGGGAGCAGTACCAGAGCGGAAACCAACAGCATGAAAATTAGGACCGATATGCTCGAGAGCCGGAAAATAAATTGTGACTTTGGAGACTTCTTCATGGAGCGACCTACTCTGGAGTATCTTTCTTTACCTTAACATCACGACCGGCTGATCCGGTCATATCGATAGGTGCCAGA
This sequence comes from Maridesulfovibrio sp., assembly GCF_963666665.1. Taxonomy (NCBI): domain Bacteria; kingdom Pseudomonadati; phylum Thermodesulfobacteriota; class Desulfovibrionia; order Desulfovibrionales; family Desulfovibrionaceae; genus Maridesulfovibrio; species Maridesulfovibrio sp. The sequence goes on along the minus strand of NZ_OY762999.1, from coordinate 2,264,574 downwards.
GGGGCGGACTTGCGGAAACGGCCTCTTTCTCCTTTGGAGAATGTTTCCAGTTTCCAGATGGTCTTGGAGGCATCGGGCAAAAGTCTGTCAGCTTCTTTTTCTCCACCGGGGATGAGATATAAACCGTCGCCGATCTCTTCGCCCGCAAGGGTAGGTAGTTCTGCAAAGCTGGCGTAGAGGATGATTCTTTCTTTGCCGAACGGTTCTGATATGTATAACCCCCGGTTTTCTCCGGCCGCCGGAGTCCGGTATTCCTTGCCTCCGACAACTTTTCCGTTAATTCCGGTCCCTGAAGGGACAATCCTGATTGTCTCTCCTGAGGCGGTTACGTAGAGCAGCAGTACATTGCAGTCCTGCAACGGAGTGAGGGTGATGTTGAGTTCTTCTCCCTCAATATATTCAGTTTTATCGGTTTTAAGATTTACTTCCGGCTTGGCGGCAAAAGCGGTTGCAGTGAATATTATGAGAAGCAAGCACATACTTGCGGTTATGGATGCGCGTTTAACAATCATAAAGTGTGACCCCCGCTGAAGTTATTATCGTCCATAATACACGAAAGGAGCCCAATAGTAAGGCTTCTTCATTCTTTTCCCGAATTTGCCGTTGATGAAATCTTTTTTGGTGGCGGACAGCGCTTGCTCAAAAGCGCTGCCTTTTTCGACCTTGCCATACATATCAGTCATGAAGTCCACGGCTGAGCGGTCTGATACATTCCATAGGGAAACAGACATGGCACCGGCTCCTGCAGTGAGAAAGGCGTGGGTAAGCCCAACCACCCCCTCACCACGGACAAGTGCTCCCAATCCTGTTTCACATGCGGAAAGATTGACGAAGTCTGCGCCTATTTTTAGTTTGCGGATTTCGGCAGCATTGAGAAAACCATCATTTGAATCATCTCCTTGGGTGCGTGAAAGAACCAGCGCTGAAAGTTCCGGGCGGGTGGGAACCGCTATGCCGTGTACGGCAAAATGTATTATCCCGGCCTTATTCAGAGCTCCGCTGTCGGAAAGTTTGCGCAGATATTTTTCGTTAACATCACTCCCTTTAATCAAGGTGGATTGTTTGAAAATGGATGATATTTTTTCAATCTCATCAGCAGTGCCGGGGAGATCTGAAAAGCGATCCAGTTCAAGGCATGAATAGGCAAAATTGAGTGGCTGACGGTTCTTGAAAGCAATAACTATTTTCTCATCAAGCGCCTCATCTTCACACACGTTTTTAGGTGTAGATGAAGGGTTATGCTTTTCATATTCAGCTCCTCCCAGTGCAATGATGGAAAGATCTTTGCGGTTGCTGTTTCTTTCCCCCAGAACTTTAAGTATAGCTGCAGATTGTACATAGCCGATTTCGAAATCCTGAACTAAATAATTATTCGAAGTCGTTTGCAGTGTTTCAAATGGAATCAAAGCCAGCGGTCCGTCAGGTATAATTATTAGTCTTTTTTTGCCGGATGTTATCTGTGCTGCGCCTTCAAGAAGCAGGCTGTAGAGTTCCTTCGCCAGAAGTATGCGATCCTGTTTATGTATATCCGCCGGATCAGACAGGAAGGTGCGATAGCGGGTCACAGCTTCCATGATGTTTTCAATTGGTGGAAGCTTTTCAACCTTTTTCTTGTTCGAAGATTTGAAGCCGCGTTCCCCTGTTGTCTGGGTGTTAAGCTGAGCGGTCATAACGGTTTGAAATTGGTTTACCGCTTCTGTGAATTCTTTAAAACGCAGCCTTTTGACTAAGGATTTATTCTGGTCAACGGCCAGTAAACGCAGACGGTTTTTACCGGTTACGCTGAACATAAGCACAGCGGATTGTTCTGGAATTATTTCTTGGAATTCAGGTAGTAAGAAATGAGTTTCTGTATCGTTGTCACCAATTGTTTCGGCAAGCTGGCGGGCCCGGCTCATTTCAAATGTGTCAAAGAAACCGGATGTGTCTTTGCGTGCGGAGTAGGCATCAATAAGTCTGTTGTATGAATTGATCTGACTGGCAAGATAGGTTCTTTTACGGCTTCCCTGAGCTGTCTCCCGCAGCTTGTTTTTGATCTGAACTGCTTTGTTCAGGGAGTCGATGGCTGAATTATAGTCCCCTTTATCATAAGCAATGACTCCCAAAAGGTGCAGATCATCAGCGATGTTTTTTTTACGTCCCAGTCGGGTGTTGATGGCAAGGGCACGGTCGGCATTACTTTTTGCCTGATCAAGATTTTGCCTCTCAATATTGATTTTTGTTATGTCGGTCAGATTCTCAGCAACAATTTCTTCGTTTCCCAGCTGTTCGTTAATTTTCAATCCCTGAAGGAAGGCATGTTCGGCCTTGTCAAGCTGCTTACTTTTCAGATAGATCTTTCCAAGTCTATTCCATGTCTTGGATTGCAGCTTAAAAGAGGCACTTTCATTAGCAAACTCAAGTGCTTTGAGCATATATTTTTCAGATTCAGCATGCTCTTTTTCTTTAAGATAAAATATGGCTAAAGCCGTATTAAGAACAGTTAAATTTTTTGTGTTATTACTGTCTTTTAAAAAATGCTCAGCTTTCTTAAGGTGTTTTTTTACAGACTTACGGTCCCCCCATTTTCCGGATATTTCCGCCAGCCGCATGCAGATCATTCCGGCCGGATCATTTTCACCCATTTTTTCAGCAATTTCCAAGGCTTTTAAATAATTCTCTTCGGCAAGGCCATAGCGGGCTTGCGATTTGTATGCATTGCCGAGTCCCGAATAACACTGGAAAAGCGGTCGGGCACTTTTACGCCGGGGAATTTGTTTCAGCGTTTTGGAGTATGCTTTTATGGCGCATTCATAGTTCTCTTGTTGCAGGCAGGATTGTCCTTTCTTTAATCCTTTTACCCAGTCCGGTTTTTTAGCCGCAGCGTGGGTAGGGCAAAGAAGCAGGGCAAGCAACATAATATAGAGCAGACAATAGTTTTTCATCCTCATATTTCAACATAAGAACTGTTTTTTTACAATGTAGCTGATGAAATAGTTGTACAAGAATGTCTGATTCCAAGCTGTATGAGAATACTTGTGTCGGTTCTGGTACGCGGGAAACAGCGGGCGGCTATTCAATGAAAGATCCCGGATCGGCAAAAGCCGATCCGGGATCATCGATTCTCTGTATTGGGCGCAGGGGAGATGGAATTTTATTTTGCTATTTGGACTTTTGGGACACGGAGTAATGCCCCGGAGTTGATACCGCTTTTGTTGATCAATTCCAGGGTAAGCATCATTTCGTCTTCAAGGATATAACGGGCTTGATCTGCTCGGTGGTGACGGAAGTCGTCTTCATAAAGCCTTACCAGATCAATCGTATTGCCCATGGAGCTTATGGAGCTGCGCAGTATCCGGTGATATGATTCTATGGAGGGCTGCATATTGAACTGAAAAGTCCTGCCTGCAATGATCAGCGGCTCTTCGATGATTTCAAACGGCTTAACAAGTGCAAGACGAACACACATGTACCACCCCTGCTCGTTGTCATTGGGAGCTCTGAAAATACCAATGTCATTGTGCAGTCTGCGTTTGTAAAGCAACCCTCTGAGGTCGCAAACTTCACATAGCATTTCCCGAACTTGTCCCATGGGTTGGACATCATTAGCCATATTGCTGGCGTTTTGCAGGAAGTGTCCGCATTTAACGGCTGTAACATCGGTTTTGTAGTCTATTTGTTTCAACAGTGAACTCAGGCAATGGGGCAGAAGTTTATCGGAAATGTCTGACCAGAAAATGTATTTGCCTCTGGCTGCATACAGCCCGCTGTTAAGTAAATCATGAAATTCACCTGTACGGTTGATCGTCCTGATATTCAGTTCCGGGAAGTTGTTTGCAAGAGCGGTGATGATGTTCGCATCGGCAGTTTGGTTGAGCAAAAGCACTTCGATCGATTTTTCTGTTTGCTTGGATAGCATGGTCAGAAACATGGGCAACAATTTGTGATCTGCTGCACCATTAAGAGGAACAATGATGCTTACTTTGAGGCCATGCTCTTTCTCAGGAGTCGGGATGACAGGTCTTAGGATGGTCCTGTCTTTAGAGATAACCAGCCCTTTGTTTACATGTCTGACCCTGCCCAGTCTATTCAGCTTGTGCCATGTTTTTGCCAGCACATCTGTTGCGCTCGCAGAAAATCCACCGGCATTACGCAGGGTTTCTGTTTCAAACATTGCGCAAGCGCCTACTTCGTTGAAATGCGGCAGTGAATAGGCTGCAGTAGCGGTCTTATGCTCAAAAATAGAACCGAGCCGGGAAAACATAAGCTCATCAAAACAGTCGTCATTACCAATGTATTCCATTTCCCGGTTGTCACTGATGAGCCTTTTCATGTTCGGGTAACTGAGTACTGTATCTGTTTTAGATAAAAACATTTCACGCAGGCTGTAGCAGAAATTCTCCGTGTATTGGCAATCCGGCGAAGCTGTAACCGTAAAAGGTGCTTTCGCCAATTCCAACCCTTTATTCAGCATTTTTTGCAAGGGAAGATCTTTTGCGTCAACATGAAGCAGATAAAGGCGATCGTTGTATTTTGCTTTTATTTCCTTTTCCACTTCACCACTGCCATCAGCATCCAGCAGAATCAGTTCCGTGTTTAGAATTTGGTCGAGCAGAGCGTCGATACATAATCTTACTTCATCATTCCATATATATACAGGAAGCAGGATGCTAGCCTCAACTTCGCTTCTGATATCGGAAATTGAAAGACCTGCTTGCTCATAGAGCTCAGTGGCTGTCTGCGGTCCTTCAAGAACCAGTTCTCTATAAAAATTGAGCAACTCCTCTTCGACAGGCAAGCCTTCTCCCATATGGTCCGTTACATTGGTTCCTTCTGAGTTGTCATACAGGGCCATCGGTTCGCCTTTATGGAAGTAGAAAGCCCAGTCCTGCTTTCGAACGCAGGCATAGTCGGTGACACTCGTTACATCGAAACTGACGTTGCGTTCGGATATGCCGATCAGTTCCGGAACAGGGCCGCCTTGGAGCACGGATTTCAGGCTGATGCCCTGCGCTTTCATTTCTTTGCCCAGTGCAAGGTCGAGCAGGGTCGGTGCGATGTCTATTGAGCGGATTAGCTCATGCTTTTTAGACGGGGTAAGCCCTTCGGCAATAAAGGACGCAAATACGCGTGTTTTGTTATTGGCAAAGCCCCATGGCATGCTTTTGTCATATTCAATGTAGTTCTCATCTAAAACACAGCCATGATCGGAAGTCACAACAACGATATCTTCCGGTCCGGGGGCAATTTTATCCCAGAGTGCTTTAAAATCCTTTGCTTGTCGGGACACAACTTTGAGGTATTCATCGGTAGTCCAGCTGGTCTTCTGGTTGCCTCCGAAATCGTGGATATAATCAAGGTGGAAATTGACGAAGAAAGGTTTCTTGCTTTGCCTGACTCTGGCAATGAAAGCATCGCGCCTATCATTGTCGTAATTTCGGTGCGGAGTGTGTTCAAGGGTGGGATAGCCGGATTCAAATACATCAAATCCTCGTTTAGGCTGGCAGGAGTCTAGGCTGCTGTCATCCCAGCGGAAGGTCTGGTAACCGTAATGTTTGAAATACTCGGTAACGGTCAGGACATCGTCTTTGAAATTACGGATGGTCTGTACTCCGTGATGAATCATCCCGGTCAGTCCGGGGCGCAGGGATGAGAAATACGAAGGTGCGGAGATTCTGGTAGAACCGCCGCTGGTCATGACATCAGTAAACAGGATGCCCTGTTCAATTATTTCGTCAATTTCATTGTAGACGGCTGTTTCGGAAAGACATGATGCCAGCATGTCCGATCTCAGGGTGTCAATTACGATCCAGATGATGTTTTTCATTTGAAGAGGCCTCGTTCAGAAACTAGAAAGTCAGCAAAGCATTAAAACGGTATGGGGACATAGGATAACTTTCGAGATCCTGATCAAAGGTCTGGACCTTCATGCCGTGTTTTTGACCGTATTCGTGAAACCATTCTTTCGGATAGTAAAGATGGCGGTAGGGGCTGTCTTCTGCTGTCGGATATTCTTCCCCGGCATAAACGACATTGCGCCTGAAGTTTTCGCATAGGTCGCGTTTTGCAAGATCAGGAACATCGAGAATGAATATTTTCCCGTCGCGAGTTAGAACACGCAAGATTTCATCCATGGCCTTCTCTGCATAGTTGAGGTCCCGGAAGTAGAAGAATACTCCGTGGGAAAAAACAGCTTCGAACATGTTGTCCGCAAAACCGAGTGCTGAAGCTTCGCAAGCTTTGCCATTCAATTCAGGGATTGCGGATGTGGCTTTTTGGATCAGTGTTTCAGAGTAATCTGCGCCGTAAAGTTCCGGTCCGGAATTGCGGAAGGTGTATAGCATTGCCCCGGCACCGCAGCCCACTTCCAGAATCTTTGAAGCCTTATCGGTTTCCAGTCTGTTTTTTATATCTGCTGAAGTTTTCATCCAGTCATCAACTGAAATTGCTCCTGTTCCTGTGTCAAAACCGTCTGCTTTCATCAGGTCTTCAAGGGAGTCGCCGTTTTCAGTCCCTTTGCGGGTCCATACCTCGTGCCATTTATTTTCAGTAGAAATGTTCATTTAATCTCTCCCTTATGCTGTTTGAGAAGTGAGTATATTGTCAGCAAGTGTTGTGGTCAGGGCATCAACCAGCATGCGGTTTTCCTCGGGAGTTTTAACCGCAAGCCGCAGGTAGCGTCCTTCGGGAAGTCCTTGCTTATTGCCGAGGTCTTTAACCAGCATTTTGTAATTCATGAATAATTGTTCCTGAACATATTCGGAAGAAACTCCCTCAGGAAGTTCACAGCAGAAATAGTTCGCGAATGAAGGGATAACCCTCAGGGTTGGAATTGCGTTCAACATTTCGCCCATTTCATCTCGCGCTTCAATCACTTTGGCGCGGGCTAAAGCGTAATCGCTGCGATATTTAGGGAGAATATCCAGAAAATATTGGGCAACGGAGTTGATATGCCAGATAGGCAGGGCCGTGCGTATTTCTTTAATGAGTTCCCGGTCAGTACTTGCAATGTAACCAAGCCTGATTCCCGGAACGCCGAGGTCTTTGCTCAAACTGCGCAGAATGATCACATTCGGATATTTATCCAGCTCATCGAGAAGGGTGGTGTCACGCCCGGTACCGATGAAATCGGCAAATGATTCGTCAAGGATAATCATATCAAGCTCACGCAACTCTTCGAACATGTAACGCAGTTCTGCGGGTTTAAATCGTGTTCCGGTAGGGTTGCCGGGATTGACGATAACCAGTGCATTGGATCCGCTTGATTTTACTTCTTTGATAATTGTTGCCGGAGTCTGGGTCAGGCTTTGCGGACAGGGCGGAATAGCATGAATCTGCTCCGGCTTAAGGTTTCGTGCATACTCATCAAATGAAGGCTGAAGCAAAGTGACCTTGTTGATTTTTTGACGCAGGAGTTCAATCAGTTCTGAACCACCGTTTGCAACGGCGAGCATGGATTCATCAATTTTAGCCCAGTTCGCAAGGCTGAGGTTGATTTCCTGCTGGCCCGAAGGATAGTTGCCGAGCAGGTCGGTCAGGTTCAGGCGCAGTTCATTATAAAGGTTTTGGTTCGGAAAATACGGATTGTAGAGATATTCAAAATCCGTAAAGTCGTAACGCCAGTATCCGCCGTATTTTTTGCGAACCTTTTCCAGTAGGGATCTATCATCGGTTACATATGCCTCGGCCCGTTGCAGGTCGGTAAAGTCATCAATTTCAAACCAGCGGTGAGAATTGCATATCTTGGCTTTAAGTTCTTTGCTGCCCATGAAGATGATCACACCCAGAACCAGTTCATAATACTCATTCTGGCCGTTCATTTTTACATAGAGATCAATGGTGGGGAGGAAAATATTCTGAAGAAAATCTTCAGTAAAAGTGTATATGTTTACCGTCTTGTATTTATCTGTAAAATTGAAATTTTCATCCTGATCTTTGCCGGGGATCAGCCGGGTAATGTTCTTGCGGTCGGGTGAGAGTTCCACCACTGTTCCGTCCATATGGGGCTGGAAATGATCGACCATAACAGCATTGGCAAACGGCTCTTCGAGCAACGCTTCAATCAGTCCCGGCTCAAAGAAAATATCACATTCCAGAAGAATGGTGTTTCTGTCCCATAATTCGCGGGTCAGCCACAGGGAGTGGATATTGTTGGTCTTGTCCCACTCCGCGTTGCGCACGTAGACAATTTCAATACCGTTGTAGCTGTCACCCAGCCTTTCATGAAGCTGCTCAGATTTGTACCCTTCTACAATAATAAACCGCTCAACCGGATGCTTTGACAGTATCTCCAAGGCGTTAACGATCAGAGGGCATCCATTGACTTCGACCAGTGGCTTGGGAACATCATCCGTAATGGGACTTAGTCTTTGTCCTCTTCCGGCTGCTAGAATGATAACCTGCATTGCTGTCTCCATGTCAAATTTGTGTTTTCAATGGGCTGAAATAAGCAATGTTTGTTCCAAAATAAAGTTTAATTAAGATTAATTAAAAAAAATTAGCAAGGGATGTGGTATATGCAGATTAATGAATTTATATTGAACGAACTGGTTTTATTGTGATAATGATTTTATATAGCTGTTGGTAATGTTGATTATCGTGAATGCTCAAATCAAAGGAGATCTTTGTGGACGGTTTTCCACTCTGGCTGATTTGGCTGGTTGCCGGACTTGTTCTGGCTGTGCTGGAACTTGTTGTTCCGGGCATGGTTTTGATTTTTTTTAGCCTTGGTTGTCTGCTCTCCGCTTTAGCCGCACTTATTTACAGTGATGCTTTGATTCTGCAGGTTGTGGTTTTCTGTCTCTCTTCTGTCGCATCGTTGCTGATACTGCGCCGGACATTTATGGGCTGGTTTCAGGGGCAGGTATCCGATGTTGTTGATGATGGGTATGAAAATTCGCCGGAAGGTGCATTAGCTGAAGTCAGTAAGGACTTCGGTTCTGACGGATTTGGTCAGATTAAGTATCGGGGTTCATTCTGGAAGGCTGTTTGTCCGTTGGACCAAAATTTTGTGATTGGTGACAAAGTACGAATTGTTTCATGGGCTGACAAAAGTAAGACTTCTTTTTTTGTGGAAAAATTTTGACAGTTGAGGTTGTGCTATGGCTCCCGCATTGATTGCAGTTATATTAATTGCTGTGGTTTTGGTGGTAATAATTATAAAGTCTATTCGGATTGTTCCCCAGAAAACAGAAGCAATAGTGGAAAGGCTCGGCAAGTACCGGGTGACGCTTGGAGCAGGGTTCCACTTTCTTTTTCCTTTTCTTGATCGTGTGGCTTATGAATGCTCACTCAAGGAAGAAGCGCTTGATACTTTGCCGCAGACTTGTATCACAAGTGATAATGTAAGTGTTGTAGTGGATGGGCTTATTTTTATAGAAGTTCAGGATTCCAAGGCCGCAGCCTACGGTATCGACAATTATCGATACGCTGCTTCGCAACTAGCGCAGACAGCGCTTCGTTCCTGTGTTGGTAAGCTTGCTCTTGATAAGACTTTTGAAGAACGTGATTCCATAAACGCACAGGTGGTTGAAGCTATTGATGCTGCCGCTGCTTCGTGGGGTATTAAGGTTTTACGTTACGAGATTAAGGATATCACCCCGCCGGACAGTGTTAAGGCGGCGATGGAAACCCAGATGATTGCCGAACGTCAGAAGCGGGCGGATATTGCACGCAGTGAAGGTGAAAAACAGGCCATAATCAACAGGGCCGAAGCTGCCAAGCTTGATGAAGTCCTTAAAAGTGAGGGCGAACGCGAAAGACTTATGAACGAAGCTCGTGGTAAAGCGGAAGCTATTACTACTGTGGCCGATGCTACAGCCAAGGCTTTGCTGACTGTAGGGGAAACGTTGAACAGTGCTGGTGGGGCAGATGCTGCTTCACTGAGGATTGCCGAGCGTTACGTGGAAGCCTTCGAAGGTCTGGCCCGTCAATCCACCACATTGATTCTCCCTGCCGAAGCAGGAGATGTAGCTTCCATGGTCGGAACAGCCATGAGTGTTTTCGGTAAGGTAAAAGGTAAGGACGGAGTCCCCAAAGCTGACAAGAATGAAGGGCAGGGTGATTTTGGATTTACTTTAGAATAATTAGCTATAATTTAAGTGATTTTCGTATATAATAAAACCCGGCTGTAATGGCCGGGTTTTACGTTTCAGGCGCACGGACTGCCCTTAGGCTATAGTGTTAGCTATTGTCCCAACGCCGGAGTACGCGGCACTGAGAACGCTTTTTTGGAAATCATAATCGCTACTGGTTGAAGAACCGAACTGGTCGGAGTTCATGTAATCAAGAGTCTTGGTTACAACCTGAGCCCCGAAGAGTTGCTTGTCACTTACCGCAGGTGCGGTATCCATTGTTGAGCTGATTCCTGTTACGTCCATAAAACCCCTCCCAAAAAAAGGGCAATATACGCGCCTATCTGTCAAATCGGATGAATTCTGAAATTCTTTAGGGTAAAAATAAGAAAAATTTAGTTTTCTTGGCCAACTGTATATAATCCTTAATTAAAGAGATAAAAAAAGTCCCCGCTTTCATCTAGTGAAAGCGGGGATCTATATCCGTTGTGTCGGACAGGATTATTTTTTGACCTGTTCCCAAAGCTCATTCTGTTCGATGAGGCTCATTTCGGAAATGTCCTTGCCCTGTTCTTTGGCGAGGTCTTCCATTTTGGCGAAACGCTCAAGGAATTTGTTGTTTGTGATATCCAAAGCGGTATTGGCTTTAATGCCTTTTCTGCGGCCCAGTTCAATAAGGGTAAACAGGTAGTCGCCGAATTCTTCAGCAATGGCTTCCTTGTTACCGGATTCCAAGGCGTTGTTCCATTCTTTCCATTCACTATCGAGCTGGCCCAAGCATTGTTCATCAGATTCATAGGTGAAACCGCTGCGGGCCGCCTTAGAATTGATGCGGTAAGCCTTGAGCATGGGCGGCAATCCCTTCGGCAGGGAATCGAAAATCTTTTTGTCGCCTTTTTTTTCACTGCGTTTGATTTTTTCCCAGTTACGAAGCAGTTCTTCCTGATCTTCAACTTTGGCATCCGCGAAAACATGCGGGTGGCGGCGAATCATTTTTGCGGCGCCGGAATCAACGGCATCAGCAAAGGTAAAAGCGTTGTCTTCTTCATAGCGCTGAGCAATGAACAGCAGCAGGAACATAACGTCGCCAAGCTCTTCCATTACTTCCTGCTTGTCGTCAGCACGGATCGCTTCTACCAGCTCGAAAGCTTCTTCAATTAAGGAATCGCAAAGGGTTTGAGGTGTCTGTTCTTTGTCCCAAGGGCAGCCGTCCGGTGCTGTCAGGCAGGAAATTACATCTTTAAGTTTTTCAATGGATTTTGCGCTCATTTAAATAGTATCGTTTATAGGGTTAGTGAGTTCTGAGTGGTCGGGAAACATTGATTTTATATCCAATGAATCAAGTACATTGTCCGGAGCAAAGCTGATAAAGAAGCTTGCCGTGGACATTACTTTAGGAGCCAGTTTGGATTTAGTCAGGAATTCTGAATTGGGCGTAAAGCTGTTCAGTACGACAATGATTATGCCGCCGACAATGATAGCTTCAACAAAGCCCAAAATTCCGCCAAGTACCTGATCCGCCCAGCTGAGCATGGTTACAGTAAGTATTTTCTTGATGGTAACCCCGATAAGAAAAGCTACAAAAAGCGTAGCTACGATAATGGAAAGGTAACTGAACGCTTTAACTGTTCCGGGGCCGTCGAAAAACGTCTGAAAATACGGGGCAAGCTCCTGATGGTATTTTGCGGCAAGATAAAAGCCGAAAATTAAGGAAAAAACGGAAATAGCTTCTCTGACTATTCCACGTAATAAGCCCCTGAAAATCAGAGCCCCGGCAATTACGATTAAAATGATATCCAGCGCATTAAGTGCTAAGCCTGCTGTTTGCATACTGAAATCCGTTAATAGTTATGTTTGTGAAAAAATGCGCGAACTCCGCGTGAAGCCTTATCAATAAAAGAGATAAAAGGAACCTAGCAGACCACAGAGGAAAAGTGAATATCATGAAGCTACTTGAAAATAATAAAAAATATGACAATCAAGTGAAAAATGAGGTTGTGTCATTTCGTGTTCTCAGGTAATTCTCGATTAATTTTGAGGGAATGGTTTTTTAGAGTCAGTACTTTATTGTTCATGCTTGGAGGATATGCGTGAAGTTGATTGAAACGGAATTTCCCGGACTTGTGGTCATTGAGCCAAAGGTTTTCAGGGATAAGCGGGGCTTTTTTCTGGAAAGTTTCAATAAAAATGTCTTTGCGGAAAATGGGTTGCCCACTGATTTTGTTCAAGACAACCATGCATATTCATCCGGTCTCGGCGTCATTCGCGGTCTGCATCTGCAGATGCCTCCTTATGCTCAGTCAAAACTTGTCTGGGTCACCAGAGGAGCTGTTAACGATGTTGTTGTAGATTTGCGTAAGGGATCACCAACCTACCGTAGATCGTTCAAAATTGAACTATCGGCGGATAACTTTTTGAGGTTGTTTATCCCCAAGGGATTTGCGCATGGATATGAAACTCTGACCGAGGAAAACGAGTTCATGTACAAGGTCGATTCTGGGTACGCCCCCGGCAGCGAGGCCGGGATCAGGTGGGATGATCCGGAGCTCAATATCGACTGGAAGACAAAGAATCCGGTACTTTCCGACAAAGACCTGGAGCTTCCTCTTCTGGCACGGTTTGACTCTCCGTTCGAGTTTTAAACTGGTTTGTGGAGAGTGTCTTGCTAACGCTTTTTCGCATAAATTTGTCAGGAAATAGGTGTTTTTCTTTATTTGGAGAGTTTGTGAAAAGTTTCATATTCTCTTGACATAGAAAGATTCTCTATTTTAGAAGAAATGGCGTTAATTGGTTGTTTATGTTTCACAAAACTTAAGGAGTAGTGGGGCGAGGTTATGGAGGAAAAAAGAACATCGAAGCAGTGTGGAGGAGTTCTTCCTTTCTTCATCGGTGTCCTTGCGAGCCTGATCGTTGGTTGGTGGGTTTTCCCGCAGGTTATTTATAGCCAGAAGACCCAGCCTATCGATTTCAGCCACAAGGTTCATGTTGAAGGTCAAGGTATGGACTGTGAGTCATGTCACATGTTTTTGGAAGACGGTTCCTTTGCCGGTCTGCCTTCCAACGAGCAGTGTGCTGAGTGTCACGAAGATGTCCTCGGAGAAACCAAAGCTGAGGAAGTTTACGTGACCGAGTATCTGCAGAAGGGTGTGGAAGTACCCTGGCTGGTTTATCAGTATCAGCCCGATAACGTTTACTTTTCGCACATGGCGCACCAAGGCTTCGAGTGTACTGATTGCCATCCCGACGTAGGCAACAGCGACACGCTGCCGACGTATTACGAAAACAGAATCAGCGGTTACAGCAAGCAGACCATGAAGATGTGGCAGTGTGAACGCTGTCATGCGGAAGTTGGTACCAGCAACGCATGTTACGTCTGCCATAAGTAAGTGAGGGACTGCAATGGGTATTGATCGCAGAACTTTTATTCAATTGGTAACAGGTGGTGTAGTTGGTTCACTCTTCACCCCTGTAATTTGGAAATCTCTGGATGACGCTTCTATCTGGTCCCAGAACTGGCCCTGGATTCCCAGACTGAAATACGGTTCAATCACCGAGCAGGCTTCTGTTGCCAAATTCGGTGCCAGCCCCTGTGCTGAGATTGTTAAATCCGTGGGTGGAAGCCCTTACCTCACCAGAGGAAATGCAGAAAACGCAATGAGCAAAGGTGGTGTTGACCCTGTCAGCGCCAGCGGCCCGCAGCTCATGTACAGCCCTTCCCGCATTAACGGTCCTATGAAAAAGACCGCGGAAGGCAAATACGAGTCCATCTCCTGGGAAGATGCTGAAAAGCTTCTCTCCGAGAAACTCGCAGCAGTTAAAGGACAGAAAGGCAAACTCACTGTTGTTTCCGGTGATATCACCGGTACCGCAACCGAGGTTCTGTCCGGATTCGCTTCTGAAATGGGGGCAGACTGCTACCTGATGCCCTCTGAAGAGCAGGGCGCAGCCGTTGCTCTGGCAAGCATGGGTGGAAAAGGCCAGATCGGTTATGATCTGGAAAATTCCGACTTCGTGCTTTTCGTAGGTGCGGATGCCATGGATTCATGGGGTTCGGTTGTGAGAAACCAGCGTGTTTACTCTGAAAGCCGTCCCACCGGTGAAGAAATTAAGACTACTTATATCTATGCCGGTCCTTTCCAGAATAACACAGCAGCCGCTGCAGATAAGTGGGTTCCGGTAGCTCCCGGCACCGGCGCGATCTTCTGTCTCGGTCTTGCTTACCATATGCTCAAGGCCGGAGCTTCCGCTTCCGCCTCCGACTTCGCCGACTTCAAGACTCTGGTAATGTCCAGATTCTCTCCCGATAAAGTGGAGAAAGCTACCGGCGTAACCGGAGTGGAAATGGCTGCAATTGCCAAGCGCATCATGAAATCTTCAGCTCCCGTTGTTGTTGCAGGCTCCGAGTTCGCTCAGGGTGCCGGCGCAGCAGACGTGATTGCTGCAGCCGCTGTTAACATGCTGCTCGGTCGTGTCAACAAAGACGGTGGAATGAAGATTCTCCCTGAACTGCCCGCAGCTGTTGAAGCTGCTGCAGGCCGTTCCGAACTGGCTGCTAAAGACTTTATCGGCTACCTCGCAGGTATCGCCGCAGGCAAAGTTGCAGCTCCTGAAGTAATGATGGCTTACGAAGCCAACCCTGTTTACGCTCTGCCCCAGAACACAGCTCTGGCTCCGGCATTTGAGAAAGCAGGTTTCCTCGTAAGCTTCAGCACTTTCATGGATGAAACAGCTTCCAAAGCTGACCTGATTATGCCCAACCCCACCAGCTATGAGCGTTTTGAAGATGCGCAGACTCCTTACGGTGTCGGTGCAGCAATGCTCGCAGCCAGTGCTCCTGTTGCAGAGCCTCTCTACAACAGCAAGCCCACTGTTGATGTAATTCTCGGCGTGGCTTCCGGTCTGGGTATCGACCTTGGTTACGAATCCTCAGAAGCCGTTTATCAGGCTAAAGCCGAAAAAGCAGGCGCTGACTGGGATTCCCTTGTAGGAGGATCTGCTTATGTATCTGATTCCACCGAATCAGATTCCATCAAGTTTGCAGCATCTGTTCTCTCCAAGGCTGTAGCCATGCCCAAGGGTGGAGAAATCGCTCTTGCTCCTTACTCCAAGCTTATCTTCGGTACTCCCACTGTGGCTATCCCGCCGCTGAACGTGGTTGCTATCAGCAAGTTTGAGCTTCTGGGTAAAGACCTTATGGTTCAGGTCAACTCTAAGACTGCCAAGAAACTTGGTGTGTCTGAAGGTTCCAAGGTCAAGCTTGCCGGAGCAGGCGGAGAGTGCGCTGTAAGAATCCACATTAATGAAGGCGTAATGAACGATGTTATCGCCGCACCTCTTGGATTCGGTCACACCGCATGGGATGCTTACTCCAGCGGTAAAGGCGAAAACATCTCCAAACTTCTCACCGTTGGTACTGAGTCCGGCACCGGTTTGTCCGTGTGGACCAGTTCTTTCGTGAGTATCGCCTAAATTAAAGTCAGGGGATTCACGTTATGCAACAATTGGAATTTGATACTAAATGGACCATGGTAGTTGATGTCGACAAGTGTACCGGTTGCGGTGCTTGTATGGTCTCCTGCCAGGCTGAAAATAACATAGCTCCCATGGAAGAAGGGTCTAACAAGCTTAAGACCCTTACCTGGATGCTTGTGTACGAACTCAACAACGGTAAGGAATTTCCCAACAGGGAAGTTGCCTACCTGCCCAGACCCTGCATGCAGTGCGGACATCCTGCCTGCGTTCCCGTCTGTCCTGTAGTTGCTACTACCAAGGACGAAGAAGGCGGTATCGTCAGCCAGATTTATCCCCGTTGCATCGGTTGCAGGTACTGTATGGCTGCGTGTCCTTACCACGCTCGCTACTTTGGTTGGCTTGATCCGGTATGGCCCGGCGGTATGGACAAGGCGCTGTCACCCTCAACCTCCACCCGTCCGCGCGGTGTTGTTGAGAAATGTAACTTCTGCCACTCCAGACTGCTTGATGCGCGTCAGCGTGCCCGTGCCGAAGGTCTGGATCCCGCCAAGATGCCTGACGGATGGTACCAGCCTGCCTGTCTGGAAGGATGCCCCACCGGCGCAATCTCCTTCGGTGATGCCAAGAACCCTGAGCACAAAGTTCATGAGCTGATTAAGAACCCCAATGCTTTCCGCATTCTGGAGTCTATCGGCATGGAACCTCAGGTGTACTACATCAGCCGTCGTGACTGGGTCCGTGAGCAGAGTGATAACCACGTAGCTGAAGACAAGCACTAGGAGGGAGGTTTACCATGGATAGCAATCTCTTCCCCGAAGGCGTAAAACGCTGCGGACTGCCCAAGTTCTTGCTCTGGATGGTGTTTCCTACTGCCATCCTGCTCTGGGGCGTCTACGCTGCTGTAAAGATTTTCTATTACGGCATCGGCGTAACCGGCCTTGACAACTACTTCGGGTTCGGCCTTTGGATTACTTTTGACCTTGCAGTTATCGCACTTGGTGCCGGTGCATTCTTCACCGGTTTTCTCAAGTACATTCTCAAGATCGATCAACTTAAAAATATTATTAACCTTGCAGTAGTAGTTGGATTTCTGTGCTACTCCGGAGCCATGCTCATTCTGACCATGGATATCGGGCAGCCCATCCGCGCATGGTTCGGTTACTGGCACCCCAACGTGCACTCCATGCTCACAGAAGTTATCTTCTGTATTACCTGCTACTGCACCGTTCTGATCATTGAATTCATTCCGCTGGTTCTCGAGCAGAAGCAGCTGAACAAGATTCCTTTCCTGCACCACTTTGCCCATCACCTGCACGTGAATATGGCTCTGTTCGCAGGAATCGGAACCTTCCTGTCCACCTTTCACCAGGGTTCTCTGGGCGGTATGTACGGCGTTATGTTCGGTCGTCCTTACGCCTTCCGTGAAGGTTTCTTCATCTGGCCCTGGACCTTCTTCCTCTTTGTTCTCTCCGCTGTGGGTTCCGGTCCTGTTTTCACAGTTCTGGTTTGTACCCTCATCGAGAAGATGACCGGTAAGAAGCTGGTGGAATACAAAGTTAAAGCTCTGATGGGTAAAATTGCCGGTACCATGCTCTGCGTGTACATGTTCTTCAAGATCATCGACACCTGGGCTTGGGCTGTTGGTTACCTGCCTTCCGTTGGCCTGACCTTCGACCAGATGTTCTACGGTAACATCTACGGCCAGTGGCTGCTCTGGACTGAGCTCGTGCTTTGCGGCGTAGTTCCCGCAATCATGCTGATCACTCCTTCCATCAGAAACAACCCCAGCCTGCTGTACACCGCAGCAATTCTGGACTGCATCGGCGTAACCATCAACCGTTACGTATTCACTGTCCAGACCATCGCTATCCCGGTTATGCCTTTTGATAACTGGGAAACCTACGCACCCAACTGGGCAGAATGGGCAACATCCCTTATGATCTGCGCATACGGTGCTCTGGTACTCAGCCTCTGCTACCGCTACCTGCCTATGTTCCCTCAGGAACTCAAGCTGAACAAGAAGTAGTCTTTCGGCTGAAAGCACAAGTTAAGTCAAAAGGCCCCGCTCGTGAGAGTGGGGCCTTTTCTCTTTTGGTTAATAGGGCCAATTGTATTAGATTTTACGCTGGAAAATCATAATGCTGGCTGGTATATTAAATTTATGATGCGTATGGGTATAAAAAAAACATCAAAACTTGCTGCTTTGCTGGAAAAGCAAGACGATCTCGAAGTCGGAATTCTTTTTGGCTCGACTGTGACTGGTAGCAACAGACCTGACAGTGATATAGATGTTGCTGTTTTAGGTTCATCCCTTCTTTCTTATGAGAGAAGAATGCAGCTTCGCGCACTTATTAGTATTGAAATGGGGCGTGAGGTAGATCTTATCGATCTTATGAATTGCCATGGATTGCTCCTTCAACAAATATTAACCACAGGTAAGCCTTTATTTGGACAAGATTCTCTTCTTCTTGCTCAAACCGCAAATCGCATGCTTGTAGAACAAGCCGATTATGAACCCTTACGAAATCGTTTAGTGCTAGCCAACTTAAAGAGAGGGTTCAGTGAATCGAAAAGTTATTGAGACGAAGCTTGTTTCCTTACAGCGATGTCTTGAAAGGATTAAGCAGAAGACTCCTAGCCAAGTGGAAGTGCTAGCTTCAGATTATGACTTACAGGATATTGTTGTTCTGAACTTACAACGTGCTGTTCAAATAAGTGTTGATATTGCAACTCATATTTTAAGTGCAAAATTCAAAATTCCCTCATCTATGGCCGAAAGTTTTATTTATCTTGGTCAGGAAGGGATACTGGATAAAAACTTAGCTGAACGGTTAGCGCGAAGCGTTGGGTTGCGTAATATTGCAGTGCATGAATATATGAACTTGGATTGGGTAATTGTCCACGCAGTTAGTGTCAATAATTTAATTGATTTTGCACGTTTTGGAGACGCAGTTTTGCGATGGTTGGATTCAAATCAGCAGTAGCTTTATAAGTGTTCATTTAAATAAAAAGCCTCCCCGCTAACGCAGGGAGGCTTTCCAGTTCATGCTGCCTATCTTAAGGCTAGTAAGGTAGAAACCATTTCATGCCTTTCATCTTTGCAGGAATGGGTTTTTCTTTTGACGGAGGATGTTTGATATCCCAGCATTCCATCTCCTGATCTATCCATGAAGGGCGGGAAAGTCTGATGGAGTTACCTGTGGTTATGGAATCATCGTCTCCGCTGAAGTGCTGGAGGATAAGGCTTACGTTGCCGTCTGCATCTCCCAGAGACCATTTCCAGACCTTGAGAGTTCCGAAGGGGTTCCCACGCCAGTCATTGGGCTTTCCAAAACGTTTTTCAATCTTGCTATAAAGCTTGTTGAAAAAGTCCATGCTGCCGTCTTCGTATTTGAGCTTCATGCGCAGGATAATATCCTTGCGTTTGCAGTTACCGACAACAACATATCCGCCCTTATAGCCTTCCATGTCTTTCAATCCGATCCTTTTAATATACTCCTCCTGCCACGGCGAGGTCGCTGAGCCACCTTCCAAGAGTGAATGGATTGTTGAAATATGGTTACCGATAGTTATACCTGCAACTGATTCCGGTGCGTTCTGGGCTGCGAAAGCACCAGATATGCTAAGTAAGGAAATTAATAAGGTCAGTAAGATATATTTCTTCATTTGATACTTCCTGTAGACCCGTAGGCCCTATATGAGAGTCAATCCTATCCCAGTAGTGCAACCGGAACATCCTGCGTTGTAATTTGCTATAAATCTTTCTTCCCAGTTGCTTATCATGTCAACTGTGGCTTTCAAGAACTTGTTGCTGATAACCGGATATTGTTCTTGGGCCTTCTTGAATTTTTCACTGGTCAGTCGAATGCATACGCAGTCTGATGTTGCCTTAAGGGTGAATAGCCGTTTGGAGTCGCCAATAAGCGAGAGCGCTCCGACAAAATCCCCTTCCTTGAAAGATTGGATCTTGGTAGTGCCTGCATTCAGATAGGCTTCCATGGAGCCGCTGATCAGGTAATACGCGGATTGGTCAAAGTCTCCGCTGACAAAGACATCGTCACCTGCGGAAAACTTTTCGCGCACGCAAAGGTATGCGATCAGTTTCTGTGCTTCAAGGTCAAGACCGGAGAAGTAAGGAATCTCCCTCATTATTTCCAAATGCTCTTGGTATTCGCTTGTTTCTGCTGCCATGACTAATGTGCTCCATGTACGAGTTCATAAAGAAGTCCCTTTCTGGACATGAGTTCCTCATAGGGACCAACTTCCATTAATTTACCAGCCTTCATGACTGCCACTTTATCATAATTCTTAATGGTATCCAGCCTGTGGATAACCGAGATAAGTGTTGCTTTGCCTTTCCATTTGGTTTCAAGAAGGCCCTGAATACGGTTCTGGGATCTGTTGTCCAGTGCGGAGGTCGCCTCATCCATAATCATGATGGGCGGATTCTTTAAGAAAGTCCGCGCGATGGCCAGCTTCTGGCGCTGTCCGCCGGAAAGTTTATCTCCCTTGGTACCAACCTGAAATTCCATGCCTAATTCAACCACTGTTTCAAGAAGGTCTTCCTCAATGAGCAGCTGGATCATGGATTGGTTAATTGCATCCTGAACCTTGGGATGGTCGGTTTTAGGTTTACCGAAGAGGATATTGTCCAGAATTGTTTGTGAAGGGATGAATTCAGCCATCTGATAGAAGCTGAATGCTTCCGGCATATCTTCGGATATTCTGGAATTGAACATCTTGCGTCCGTCAAGGATTAACCCTTTAAGTACCGCCGGAAGGGCAACAATTTTATGAACACCGGGTACAAATCCAAGAGCAAGGCGGAGCAGCATTTCACGATCCTTACCTTCCAGTTCCAACAGCGGGGTGTCGTCAATACGGGTAGTAAGCTGTTTGTAGTCTTCGAATTCTTCCGAAGGAATAGGGCTCTGCTCGAAGAAAACCTCGTCCGGCGGGAGATTGCCCAGAATATCGACGGTCTGTTTGGCTAATTCGCGTCCGAGGCTGAGCAGCGGTGTTTCTAATTGTGCTTCCTTGAGGAAGTTCTGGAAGTATTCATTGCTGACCAATGCACGCCCTGAGAAGCTGTTATCATTGGCATGACCAAAGGTTATATTGCCTGCCACTGAGGAGAAGTCGAGGTATGTTCCGTCCTGATAAAACTCCACATGCTCAGCGAGCCTGTCGCCAAAATCGGAATGGAAGTTTTGGCGCACCCTGACCAATCGTTCCGAAAGTTCAGTCTCTTTGTCCGGGTCAAGCAGCGTGTTAAGGCCGAAACGAAGTACATCGACAAAAATCCCTGCCTGTTGAATAGATTCAATCATATTGTCCCGACTGGGCATTTTCTGTTCGGCTTCAGGGTCTCCCTCAAGGACAGCAGCACAGGAGTAGAGCAGGTTGTCCTTGATAGTTCCTGAGAAAATGAACGGCGACTGGGCCACGATGCCCATGTTATGCACCATGTCAGCCTTAGTCAGTTCCCCGACTTCGTAGCCGTCGATTTTTACCGATCCTCCCGTGTATTTATATAGCTGAGATACACATTGGGCCAGCGTACTTTTGCCGCTTCCTGAGAAGCCTACAAGGGCCATCTGTTCTCCGGGCTTGAGCTGCATATTGATTTGTTTAAGCAGGCGTATGTTGCCGGAAACAGTGAATCCGAGGTTTTGGACTTCGATATTTCCCTTGAGTTTTACCGGAGCGCGTCCTTCTGGCTCAAGTTCAAACTCAGGTTTGGTGTCGAAGTATTCCATGACCCGGTTGTACCGGACGGCTGAATCATTATGAACCTGATAGAAGTCCATGAGTTCTTTCCACGGATCATAAATTTTTTCATAAGCAGAAAGGAATGCTACAAGTGCACCAAGGTCGAAGCGGCCCTGAATGGCAAGGTAACCACCCACGATAAAGAGCAAAAACGGGCCTAAGTTTTGGAAAAAGCTGTTCAGGACTTTGATGCCCTGTTTATAGAGAATCCAGGTAATCCTGATCTTGAAAAGACGATCGACAAAGGCGCCGTACTTACGGTTTTCAATGCGATAGGAGCCGTTTCCGTGAATTTCATGGATACCGGAAATAGTTTCATTGATATGGCTTGAGAGGTATCTCGTCGTATCGACCCTTTGTTTATTGGCCCTGTTTGATCTCTTCTGAAGCTTTGGAACCAGATAGATCACAAAAGGATAAAGGGCGATGGAAATAGCGGCCATGATTGGGTTCAGGAAGAACATGTATCCGGCAAAAGCTATGAGCGTGAGCAGGTTTGTAACCGGAACAGCTACGGATTGTCCGACGTATTCGCCGGCCGGTGCCAACTCTGTCACCAATGAGGAAACGACCATTCCCGGGTTGGCCTTTCGGAAATAGCTCAATGGTAAGGTTAATATATGAGCATACAATTCCTTACGCATTTTTGCCAGCGCTTCCTGACCAATGTATGTCTGCAGTACAGTAATCAGGTATTTCAGCAGGCTGGCGGCTACAACAGAGGCAATGTAGAAACCACAGTACATGAAGAGAAGGTCAACCTTGCGCATACTAATGGCCTGGTTGATGATTTTCTTCTGCATTTCCAAAGGAACAAGTCTGATTGCTACTGTAAAGAAGATTACAACTAGCAATATGAGTTGCAATTTCATATTGCTGTTCTTCACCCAGTAGGTTAGCGGACGCTTGGTGATCATTAACAACTCCTGTTTAGGCTATATATCTAACAAAAATTTATTACCTTTTTGTTGACGCAGCGACAAGGGTTTTCTAACTTATTAAAGGTAATCGTACTATCTGTCCCACATGAGAAAATTGAGGATATGGTTTTGGTAAATAATCCTGAGGCGCAGGCAGAGGTCGGCGTCACTTCTTCTTTTTCCCTGAAATCCGATATTTCTGAGCTCAGGGTTCTAGCTGAAAAGATAGAGAGTTTCGGCAGTGAACACGGTGTTTCTGATAAGACTGTGTTTGAACTTAATCTCGTGCTTGATGAACTTTTTACTAACCTTGTCAGTTACGGCTGTAAGTCGGACAGGCATAAGTTCGATATTGTCATGGAGTTGAAAGACGGAGTACTTACCATTTGGATTGAGGATGATGGCAAGGAATTTAATCCCCTTGATGCTCCTGAGCCGGATGTCGGCTGCAAATGTGAGGAACGCAAGGTTGGTGGATTGGGGATTCATTTCATGCGTAAGATGATGGACAGCATTGAGTATGCTTGGAAGGACGGCAGGAATAAATTGACGTTGACCAAAAATATTCAATAGCTTTATATACATATTAGATAAGTAGTCCGTTGTGCGGATTTTAATATTTAACATATCGGCAGTGCCGCTTACCGGTCGGTAATTTTGGAAAACGGAGGATAAGATGGGTCTTGAAGTTGGTGAGATTAAAAACGATGGTATTATTACCTTTAAGCTTAAAGGGCGTCTTGATTCGAATACATCCAATGATTTTGAAGAAAGGCTTCTAAGCCAGATTCAGGATGGTGAAAGCAAGATTATTCTTGATTTTGAAAATCTTGAGTATATTTCCAGTGCCGGGTTGCGGGTTCTGCTCAAAGCAGCAAGAGAGCTCAAAGGCGGGGATGGTAAACTTATGCTCTGTTCCCTTAAGGATTACATCAGGGAAGTTTTTGACCTTTCTGGATTCGTGTCTTTCTTGCCCATTTACGACACTATGGATGAATGTCTGGGCGCTTTCTAGACATTTCTGATTAATCAGGCCATATTCAGGCCTTACCTCATGTTTTTATTACTTCCTGTCTGCTTTTTTTGCGGACAGGAAGTTTGTTTTTTGAAACTGTAGTTGTTTATTGTTATAATAGCCGTTGCGCTTTCTTACATACACCGGAGGGTATAAAATGAGCGGTATATTCACATCTCTTGCCGTAATGATGTCACCGAGAGGTCTTGAGGCCGCTGGGCAAGGTGCCGGGTTAGGCGGAACTGTTTTTCTGGGAGTTCTTGTTCTGGCCGCACTTTCAGCCATCTGCACCGCGCGCAGTATGGACAAACTTTCTTCCGGGGAACTCCGTGCCACCCCTGTGGATCGCGTTGCATTCGGATTTCTCGATGCAGCCCGTTTTTTTACCCTGACCGTACTGGCTGTGTCATGGCTGGGTGTTGCCGGGTATGCGGTTAATGAAATTTTCATAAACTCTTTTCCTAATCTTGGTGCTTCTTTTACCATCCTTGCCCTTGCTGTCTGGGCCTGCTTTCTCTCGAAGAAATATGCCGGAGATCTTTTCGGCGGCACTTTAACGCTGGCCTTCCTGTTCTTTGTTTATGTGTCGGTAATGGTTAACCAGCCAATAACCGGAGGACTGGGCTATCCTACCGAGCTGCCGCAGATGTTTGCTCCGTTGCTGCCTGCAGGATTGGTTGAAGCTGGGCCTATGGGCTGGATGCAATTGATTTTTCTGGGCGTGTTGGCTTTTGTCGGATTTGACCTGCCTTTGGTTTTTGAGAATAAAGGTTCACGGGCTGTCCCGGCGATTCTTCTGGTGCTTGTTGCTTTTGGCCTTTTCGTCTGGGCCGCCTTACTGGTGGCGACTCCTGAGGAATTAATTAATTCGACAGTTCCTCATCTTGTTGTTGCTGCGCAGGTTCTTGAAGGTAAAGGTAGCCTGCTCATGGGCGGTACAATCGTATTCGCAACTTTTGCCGGTCTTTGTGCCCTGTTTCGTCTTTTCGGGCACAAGGTGCGCGGAGTTCTTGCTGAGGATTACTCCGGCTACGCTGTCGGTGGTGCTGCGGTCTTTTTAGGCGTAATTATCGCCATCATGCTGGACAAAGGCTGGGCAGGTAAGGATGAACTGGAATCCCTCATTTCCGCAGGGCTTTGCTTCTGGTTCGGCTCTTACGCCCTGATCGACCTTCTGGGTATTATTGCCATGCGCCGTGCCAGACGTTTCTACTTGCCCAGATTTCTGACTCTGGGACTGCATGCGATTGCCGCAGCTGTCTGTTGCCTGCATATCGAATTTATCAACTACTTCCTTTATACAATCGGCTGTCTTGCCGTTGCAGGTATTGCCCTTGGTTTTACTATGAAGGAATATTGTGACTATCCTCCGCTGGAAGAAGCTGAGTCTGAAGATGAGGACGAAGGTTCTTCGGAAGAAGGAGAAGACGTTCAGAGTGATCCGGTTGAGGATGACCCTGAAGATGAAGAGCTGAATATCGTCAGTTATAAATAGAGCTGGATATGCCTGTTTTTCTTGTTCTCCGGTATTAATTTGTTATTATTAAAATGAACACTAAAAGTGTTCATTTATTAATAAACAAAATACGTGGAGGTAATAATGGGCAACCGTTTAATATTGCTTCTTTTTGCTTCAGCACTTGCTGTCTTGGCAAGCTTTGCGGTCTTTCCGATTGCGGCTGATGCTGATGATGTCCCCCGGGTTTCCGGTGATTATCTGGAGCGAAAGATTGGCTCGGAAGGGCTTATAATTGTTGATTCACGCAGTGGTTCTGACTGGCGTGGCAGTTCGTCCAAGATTAAGGGCGCAATTCGCGGCAAGCCGGGAAATGAACAGGAATGGGCTTCCGATCTGCCCAAGGATGCTGAGATAGTAGTTTATTGTGCTTGACCCAACGAATACACAAGCTCCCGTGTGGGGCGTAAGTTGAAGAAGATGGGGTTTACAAACGTAAGCACACTTCTGGGGGGCTGGCATCAATGGCATCGGTCCGGTTTTCCGGTGGAACCTAAGTAACAAAATAGAGAGGGGGATTGCTAAGGCAATCCCCCTCTTTTTCTATTCCGGTTTCTCCATTTCAATCTTATTCAAGAAGCGGTGTTTGCGCAGGGCCGCCGACCTGAAACATTTGTTGACACGTTTGCGTTTCTCTTTGAGCTCTTCGCGCTGGGCAGCAATCTGAGCAGCCTCATCACCTTTAGGTTTATACTTGGTTTTGATGCCGCGGAAGGCGACCTTAATTTTTTTGTCTTGGAATTTCTGATCCAGTTCATCGACGATATCTGATTCTGTGGGATATTGATCCTCAAAATGCCTTACCCAGAAAAGCACTTCAAATTCTAATCCTAACTGTCCAAAGCGTTTGAACAAAATATTCGGGGCCGGATCTTTGAGTACATTGGGATGCTTTTTAACCACCTTAAGCATAATTTTTCTGGCCTTCTGTACCTTAGAGCCGGGAACAAGCGTTATCGGAATTGTTACCCTGATACGGGTGTCCTGATAGTTGAGGTTGACGATTTCACCCTTCAGGAAACTGGAGTTCGGTATGATGATCATAGTGTTGTCCAGCGCTTTTATGGTAGTATTTCGTATGGACACATCAACCACTGTACCGATGATCTTTTTGTGTTGCAGAGTGTCGCCTTTTTTGATGGAGCCGCCGAAGAGAATAATCAGTCCGCTGACAAAGTTGCTGACAATATCCTTCATACCGAAACCAATACCGATGGAAAGGCCGCTGGCTATCCATGTCAGGGCGGACATGGGAATGCCCAGCAGGAAGAACGAAGTAAGCAGGAATACTACCCAGACAATGTATGATCCGATTGTGGACAGGGTATGGGCGAGTGCTGATTCAATCCGCTGTCCATTGATTGAGGTGTTGTTCACAAAGGACTTGAGCCAGAAAAGAGCCAGCCGCGCGGTAAAGAACAGGATCAGGATATAGAAAAGGTTTTTTATTGAAATATCCGCTCCGGCAATGTTCATGTCCATGTGCCGGAATACAAAGCGGGCAAAGGGAATGCCGCCCATGTAGGATGTGGCCCAGCCGATAAACATAAATATTATTACCGAAACCGAGAGCGGGTAAAAAAGCTGAACCATCTGGTTATGGTGCAGTGCCTCACGCAGTCCCAGCTCGAATTTTTTTTGTTCCTCCGCATTGAGTTCCTGATCTTCAGGAGGCTGGTATTCCGGCTGAGGCAGGTCTGTGATCAGAATTGTTTTTAAGGCTGTGCAGATTTTCATGGTTACCAGAAAGAGGAACCATATCTGGGTCAGCATCATTGACTGTGTTCCGAATCCCAGCAGGGTGAAAAGAACCGATGCGGAAAGGATAATCTTATTGGCCTTGGATGTGGAACGGGTAATCTGGAGCGTGTATCGGTTGCGGTTGAAGTGCAAAGCAGCAAGGCCGGCGATACTGAGCACTAACCAAATTACGGATAAACATTCGGCAGGCAGAGTCAGCATGTGCATGATATCGCCTGCAGTCATCAGGCTCCAGAGGATGAACATTGGGGTGTAGATCAGCGGTGCTGGCTGAACTTTTTCCCGGGCCCAGAGAAAATTGCGGGTGCAAATGATAATCCCTAAGGTTATTGCCTCCGTCCATAATAATCCGGTTATCTGGTTGGCAGTGAAAAGGGTGAAAATCCGGGCAAACAGAATTGCCGTACCAAAAGAGATGAGGAACAGTCCTGTGTTATATAATGCAAGCCTGTGGTTGCTGAACATGGGACGGCAAAGCATCCTTTTTACCAATATGCGAAGGATCAGCCAAAGCACAATGGTAATGCCGCTCATGATTATCAGGAAGTTACTCCAGTCAACCCAGACAATGAGAGGGTGGTAGAACTTGGTGAAGCTATCCTTCCATTCTTCAAAAGCATAGCCGAGATCATTCCACGCCTGCGGGAAGAATAGAACCAGACTGGGCTCAAAGTAGAAGTTTTTTAAAGTTTGAGCATAAAAATTGTGGGTTACTTCGCGGTCCTCACTCATGGAAGCAATCAAGCTGTCTGATTTCAGGAGAGCCGCATCAAGGGTCTTTTTCAGGGTAGCCGCTTCATCGCGGACACGCAGATATTTACCTCTGGTTGAGGTAAGTTTCTGTTTTAACAGAGGATCTGTAATTTTAGTTTTGAAATGGATCTCATTGATGACATCAAAGCCCTGTTTGATCTTCTTGAGCCTGTTTTTTTCAATGAGCAGATCTGATTTTGCCAACAGGATATAATCCTGCACATCATCAAGCTGCATTATTACCGTGCGGTATGACCACGGAGTCTGTTTGGCCATTCCGCGCAGCATTTTTAATTGATCCAGCCGGACCTGCGCTGTGTGCAGCCGGGCATCGTATTTCTTGATCATCTCCGGAATATGTTGATTGAGTTTCTTTACAGCCAAATCCTGCCGATTGATATCGGCACCAAGGGTGTCGACCATGTTTAGCAAAGTCTGCGTGGCTGTCTCGGCCTGTGAATGTGTGGCAGTGGAGAAAGCGAGGAGTAAAATTGAAAGAATCAGGATCAATCCTTTTTGCATCTTTAGGGGCATGTTTTTCTCCAAGGCTTGACAAGCCTGCTATTTTTCCGGTTAATTATCTGCATCCGCTGACTGCTTTTCAGTTCGTTTCCTCACAGTCCTGCCTGTGATCATCTTTTCAAGAAAATTTTCCGGTACAGACCGGATCGTGTCCGGTAGAAAATTCTATCCACAAACATGTATTCTGCAGTCGGCAATTCTTATTCTTCAATGTACACTGCTGGTTGTACTAAATGTATCTGACAAATAAAACATTTTTTACAGCCCATTATAACCGGGAGAAGTATGGAACCCAATATTTATCTAATTGGTCCCCGCGCCTGCGGTAAAACAACTGTAGGAAAGCAGCTTGCCGATAAGCTTCGTCTTGAATTTTTCGATAGTGACGAGGAACTTGTGCGGAAAGCAGGCTGCGAAATTGCTCAATATGTCGAACAGCATGGTTGGGACGGCTTCCGTGATCTGGAGGCAGAGGTGCTTCGTGAATTATCCTTAAGGCAGAATGCGGTTATCTCCTGCGGCGGCGGAATTGTAGTCCGTGAGGAGAACAGGGCTTTGCTAAGTGATAATTTTACCGTTTACATCAAAGCTGATGTACAGACACTCGCCAATCGCCTACAAGCCGATCCAAACCATGATCAGCGTCCGTCGCTTACCGGAAAGTCAATTGTTGATGAAATCAGCGAAGTACTGGAAGCGCGGGAAGGTTTTTATTCCGGTTGTGCTAAACTTGTAGCGGACGGTGCAGGTTCCATTGAAGATGTTTGCAGAGAAATTTTAGTTAGCTACCAATCCTTCAGCAAAGGGGAGAAATAATATGAGCGGCAACACATTCGGACAGATTTTCAAGGTAACCACCTACGGCGAATCCCACGGTCCAGGGCTTGGCGGAGTTATCGACGGCTGTCCGGCGGGAATTGAATTAAGCGAGGAGATCATCCAGCTGGAACTGGACCGGCGTAAACCCGGGCAGGGCATTGCTTCCACCGCCCGCAAAGAGGCGGACCGGGTTAAGATCCTTTCCGGTGTTTTTGAAGGCCGTACCACCGGAACCTCCATTGGTTTCCACATCGAGAATACTGATCAGCGTTCCCACGATTATTCCAAAATAATGAACGTTTACAGGCCCGGACATGCAGACCGGACTTTTGATGCCAAGTATGGCCTCCGTGATTATCGCGGTGGTGGGCGTTCTTCCGGTCGTGAGACTGTTTCCCGTGTGGCCGGCGGTGCTGTTGCGCAGGAGTTTTTGCGCCAGCAATCCATAAGCTGCCAAGCTTACACAGTGCGTATCGGCGGAATTGACGGAGAAGTTAAAACCCCCGAAAAATCGCACGAAATGCCTTTCTTTTCTGCTGACCCGGATATCATTTCCCGTTGGGAAGAGCGTATCAAGGAAGTCCGTTCACAGGGCGATACCCTTGGCGGGGTGGTTGAAGTATGCATAAAGGGCGTGCCTGCCGGACTCGGTGAGCCTGTTTTTGATAAGCTGGATGCCCGCCTTGCCTATGCGCTTATGTCCGTCGGTGCGGTGAAGGGCGTTGAAATAGGTTCCGGCTGCAAGGCTGCGGACGCTCTTGGAAGCGAGAATAACGATTTTATGGATAGCGATGGTTTCTGCAGCAACAATGCCGGCGGTATTCTCGGCGGTATTTCCAGCGGGCAGGATATTGTTGTCCGTGCATATGTAAAGCCGATTCCGTCCATCAGCAAGCCGCAGCAGACCGTTGACCGCGACGGCAACGCAACTGAGATCAAGATTGGCGGCAGGCACGATATCTGCGCAATTCCGCGTATTGTGCCGGTGCTTAAATCCATGGCCATGCTTACGGTAGCGGATTTTATTTTGCTGCAACGAAGAATGGGTTAAAAAATGAAGGGCAGACACATAAGCGTCTGCCCCTTTTTTATTTCTTGGCGATTATATAACCGAAGCTGGTCCAGCGTCCGTTATCTACAGCGAGGGTTTTCGGATCATCGTCCGGGTCCTTCTTGCAGAAAGGATCATGCTTGGCGAATTCCGTCCACCAGTCCCATGCATCAGGTGCATAGCCGCTCTCGATAATTTCAAATCCGGCCCGCTTAAGGTCGGCAACAGTTCTGTCTACAGTTCTGAAGCATTCCTTCCACGGAAATTCCGGTTGTGAAACGTACGGTTCCAAGTCTTCGGGCAACGGTACATCAAGGTGCATGGGCTCGCCCAAGGCGAAGGTGCCACCCGGCTTGAGTATCCGGCGAATTTCCTTAAGGCATTCAATATAGCCTTCTTCGCCACTGATTCCGCGTACCATTTCGAGCGCTGTTGTAGAGGTGGCAAAGTCGAATGATTCAGAGGCTAGGTGCGTTTCAGGTACACCTATTTTCTGAGTCAAAACCAGATTTTCCACACCCCATTGCCGAGCGTTGGCTTGGGCATGTTCAACCATCGGTCTGCCGTCCATGCGGTCATCCCAAGGGTCAATACCAAATACGGATACTCCGTACTCCTTTGCGAGGAAGCAGGCCTGAACTCCTCGGTTACAACCTACATCCAGCAGTCGCGTACCGGACAGGATTCCCATTTTCTGGGCCATGAAGTCGCTTAGCTTCAAGCCTCCGGGACCGCTGCATTGTGCATAGATGGTGTCCAGATCAGTATATTTTGATGATTTTGAGTAATTTATCTGCGTCATTGGATGACTCCTATTGTTTTGGATTATTGGAACGAGCACGTAACATGCCCTAACCATAGTAAAACCGGAGTCCTCCGCCTGCCGCGGAAACAACCCGTCAGCAGACGGATTACATTACTATTCTATTTTTCATAAAATCCCCGTTAAATGTTTATCTGTTCAAGCCATAACAGATGTTATGGCCTGTTGTTTCGTAGAAATATTATAAAAGTTAGCCAGTGCAGGTCTTACAGATCTTAAGGTTAGTGAAATTACCTTCTTGATACTGGCGGATCAGGGAAATAAAATGATCCGAGTTCCAGATTTCTTCAAGGGTGTTCTTGTAGAGGTTACCAAGCACCACGGTTCTGCGCCAGTCGTGACAGCAGATGATCACATCTCCGTTATAAAGCACGTAGGCCTGTTTGAGGAATAGGTCACAGTCCCGCTTCAGCTGAGGCTTGCGGGCGCTCAGTTTACTGATGTCGTCTCCGGCACGGTTATCCAACTGGTGAATCTTGAAAGTTACATCCCGCTTGGCCCAATGTTTTTTAGCGTATTCCAATTCGTCGTGGACGATAGTGGTATCAAGGGTTGTGATGGAAACCTTGGGACGCTTAGCACCTTTCTTTTCTTTGATGTCGAGAAATTTATCAATATTATCAAGGATGTTAAATTTCTTGATGCCCATGGACTCAGTATAAGTCTCGGCAGTGTAGCCCTGAACTGAAACCCAGAGGTGGCGCAGACCGGATTCGATAAGTCTTTCGCTCATATCTTCGGTGAGCAGTGCACCGTTTGTGTTGATCTTAGTGCGGGTGAAAGGCTTTTTGTTCTTTTCAATGTAGGCGATACGCTCAGGCATTTTTTTGTCCATGAGCGGTTCATTCATTAAATAGGGGCTGACGCGGCCGATGAAATGCCTGCTGGTCTCATCGATGATTTTTTTGAAAAGATCATCTTCCATATGGCCCTGAGGCTGTGTATTATGAGTGTGTTTCCAGCCGCAGAACAAACACATGGCATTACAATAGCTTGTGGTTTGAATCTGAATGGCGCGCGGAAAAGAGGGACGGGGACGTTTTTTGTCCTTGATCCAGGTCATTAATTGTTGAAATTTGCCTTCGTTTTCCGCAGGCATATAATATTCACCCATGTGAGTTTACTCCTTGTAAAACTTATAGCGGGTAATTTAAGTGTCGGTATTCGGGGAGGCCGAACTTATAATGAGTTAACGAGCAGTGTCAACGTGTATGGAGAATTTGAAAATGAGTGTTCTCGTTGAATTGACTATTTTTCCCACAGACAAAGGTGAAAGCGTCAGTCCCTATGTGGCGCGAGTTGTGAAAATTATTCGCGAATGCGGCCTGCCATGCCAGCTTGGTCCCATGGGAACCTGTATTGAGGGAGAATGGGAAGAGGTCATGAGTGTGGTTACAAAGTGCTATCAGGCTCTTGAAACGGATTGCGAGCGAATCTATATGTTGATGAAAGCTGACTGCCGCAAGGGTGCTATGGATCGGTTGCACGGTAAAATAAAATCCGTGGAATCAAAACTTTAACAGGGTTAGGATATTTCGATGAAATTGATGAAGCTTGCCAACTGTTCAGCTCTATTCATTCTGTTGTTTGCCGTATCCGGCTGTGTTCATCTCGGCGTTTCGCATTTGGAGCAGCAGTCATGGAAGCTGGAAACTCCGCGAACTATGCAGATGGAGTTCATGACTTTTGATTATGAAATAGTGCCGCGTAAGGACAGTTTCGGCCTTCGGGGCAAGGCTTACGTTAAGAAAAACAGCGTGCCTATGTGGGCCGAGTGGATTGGTGAACTTTGGATTCAGGGCTATTTGAGTGACATGGACGGTGAAGTTTTGGCCCAAGGTTTACAGGTCTTCTCACCTGAAAAGCTGGAAGAAGGAAAGGGTATCCCATTTGATTTCGAACTCAAGCCGGATAAGCTTGATTCTGGGCCTCTGTATATTTCATTCGGTTACCGCATGGCACTTTACAAAAGCCGTGAAGACAACAACGGACCTCCTTTCATGGCTATTGAACGCGCTGTAAGTCAGTAACCTAAAGCGCGATCAATTCCAGATTGCCCCAAGCTCCGATTTTTGAATTGTATTGTACGAATACTCCATCAAGCCCGTGTTCCGAGAGAGCGCGGGCTTTTTCAATGACCAGCGGGACATCGGCAGGGGATTTGAGCAGGTTGGCGAGAGCTGTTGCTGCGGCATCGGCAAAACGTGCATCCTTGGCGCGGACAGTAACCAGATCACCGCTGCCAAGACTGAGGGAATGGCCGATTGTTCCGGAAGACGAACAGATGGAAAGCGGAAAGTCTTCGGCTTCAATTGCGAGGCCGATCTTAGCACCTGAATCAGGTTCCGAAAGCAGGGCCACTTTGCGCGATGAAGTGGAATGCATGTAAATATCGCCTCCGTTCTCCACAATAACATTTGAAGAAAATGGCAGCAGTTTATCCGCAACATATTGGGCCACGGCCCCGGCCACGGCCGCCATGGGGCCGACTCCACAAGCAAGAGCACCGTCAGCCATCGCTTTGATCACCGGATGTACTCCATCTGGTACCGGGACAGGTGCAAGGCTGGTTGCGAAATCAGGATTGAGAACAAAATGGCCTTGCAGAATGCCGCGAATCTCGTGGACAGCATCCAGAGCCTGCTCGCTCAAATCTTTTTCAGCAACAATAAATAGATCAGTCTGTTCGACAACAATCTGAAAAGAGGTCTCAGTGCCGGGAAGGGCTACATTGTTACGGTAACTGCGGGTGTGGTCAGTATGAATTTTCTTACTCAAGGTTGGTCCTGTTCGTCGTCAGGGAAAGTTAGCCGCGCTATACGGCGAAGCCAACTAAAATGTTCTGAAGGGTATAGAGAAAGGGAGACTCTTGCAAGAGTTTCCCTTTCTCCAGCCGCCGGAGGCAATAAAATTAGAAGCCTAAATCTTCATTGATGAATACTACGTGGATACGGCCTTGGGGCGAGGACTTCTCGGTAATTCCCCAGACATTACAGATGCGGTCTTTGGAATTACAGTCCTGACATTTACCGGTGACTGCACAGGGGGTCTTGCGCTTGAGACGCATGGCATTGACCGGGGCGGCGTATTCTTTGATACGGCTGACAGCAGCATCAAGGTCAGGGCAGAGCTTGTTACGGCCCACGAGAACTACGACATTGCGGGGGCCGAAAGCCATGGCAGCGACACGGTTGCCTGTGCCGTCCAGGTTTACCAGTTCGCCTTCTTCGGTGAATGCGTTGGCACTGGTTATGAACAGATCAGACAGGAGAGACTGACGGCGACGTTCGATTCTTTCAGCCATGGGCGGATTAACGTCATATGTGTCGATTACATTAACCTTTTGAAGTTTTTTGATTTGATCATAAAGGCCGGAATCAACTACGGTCATGGATCCGCCGAAGCTGATGGATTTGGGTTTCATCTTGGGGATGATTTTGTCGAGCACCAGAGAGGCTGCAGCTTTTTGGCTTTTTACAACGGATGTCTCATAACCATTGTCTTCGAATACTTCTTTTATTTCACCGAGTTTGATGTCCCAGAAAGTTTGTACGGGTTTCATATGGATCTCCTTAAAATCATTTCAGCCGCACAGGGGTGAGGCCGTTAAAAAGTTGCCGCTTGAAAAATATATGAAAAAAGCGGTGAAAAAAAAATGCGCACGTGATAAAGGTTATTAACCAAGTTGATAGAACTTTACGTCAGCATTATGTATGAATTCACTTTGACAGTATGGCCGCATCGGGTTATGCGGACTTGTTTTCGTTTTGCAGCAGCATAGATTATTCAGAGTGAGATTAAAAGCACTTAGCTGCACGGCCACATTGAAAACATTTCTTGACGATATCTGAAGTAGGGGATATATGTTCCCGTTCCTCGTAGCCGGAATCTGGTGTCCGGCTCTACTAACGTTATTAATTTTTGGAGAAATAGAACAATGAAAAGAACTTACCAGCCTAGCAAATGTAGAAGAAAAAGAACCCACGGTTTTCTCGTTCGTTCCCGCACCAAAAACGGTCGTGCTGTAATCGCAAGACGTCGTGCTAAGGGTCGTAAAAGATTAGCCGTTTAAGTTGGAAAAAGGAGCATAAGCTCCTTAGGAAGCCTGAATTTGATCTCTGCTATGAGCAGGGAAAAAAGCTCTACACAAAGAGTTTTATACTCTTTGTGCTGTGTCATGGTATCGGCCCCAGCGGGGTCCGTTTGGGCCTTACCGTGAGCAGAAAGAAGGGTCCTGCTGTTGTCAGGAACCGGATTAAAAGGGTTTTGAGAAGTTTTTTCAGGATTAATCAGGAAAATTTTCAGGTGCGTGCGGATATAAACATTATACCCAAGCGTGCTCTGGACGGCAAAGCCATAACCTATGATCTTGCCGAAAAAGAACTTCTCCCCATGATTGGAAAGATAAACAAGCTTTCCTGTGGCGGAGAGTGATGAGAAATCAGGGAATGCGGACTCTGTTTCTTTACCCGATACGCTTTTATCAGAAGTTTATATCCCCGTTATTTCCGGGGTGTTGCCGCTTTCATCCAACCTGCTCGCAATACGCCATAGAGGCTATATCCCTTCATGGAGTGCTAAAAGGGGGGATGTACACTTTGTGGCGTCTGTTGCGTTGTAATCCGCTATGTAAGGGCGGATTCGATCCCGTTCCCGCCCATGAAAAAGTTCCACCGCGCAGTCCCGGTTTGATCTGAGGGACAAATTTTTAGTGAGAAAAAAAAGACATGGATAATAAACGCGTTATTTTGGCTGTAGCCCTTTCGTTTGCAGTTCTTCTCGGCTGGCAGTTCCTTTTCCCTCCCCAGCCGCAGCAGCCCGCGCCTGCCCAGCAGGAGCAAACCGCTCAACCAAATCAGGCCGTTGATTCCAATGTCGCCGGTCCTGTTTCAAACCAGCTTCCCGATCCCGCTTCCACAAGCGCTATTGTTTCCGCCAAGGGAACAAAACTTATCGTTGAAACTCCCCTCTATTCCGCAGTGATCAACTCACAGGGCGGCCTTCTCGAAAGTTTCAAGCTTAAAAAATTCAAGGCAACCATTGCTACTGACTCTCCCGATGTGGATATGGTCGGTACCAATGCTCTTGATAAAGCTCCCATGGGTCTTATCCTTAACGGTATTGCCACCTGGGCTAACGGCGTCTGGGGCTATGAAGGTGCAGACCTCAACCTTGCCGGTGACAAGCTCGGTACACTTATTTTTCGCGGCGATGTGGAAGGTTTCAGAATTGAGCGCAGACTTACTTTTCACGCAGACAACTACCTCATCGACGAAGACGTAAGGGTAATTAACACATCCAATCCCAGCGGTATGGGTCGTATTGCATTTACCACTGCAACCAAAAGCCTAACCGCTGCTGATGACCGTTACAACCCCACCAGAATAGCATGGTACAATACTGAAGGTCTGGTCGAAGAAAACGACCGTGACACCCTCAGTGAAACCGGTGTAACCGAAACCGGCAAAGTCGAATGGGCAGCTATTGATTCCAACTACTTCATCCTCGCCCTTGTTCCCGGTGCAGACTCCGTGACCATAAAGGGTAAGCTTCAGGATGATATTTTCCGTATTGCTGCTGAACAGAATGTCTCTTTTGATAAAGACATTGAGCGCAAGCTGTCCTGTTCTTACTACTTCGGTCCCATGGATGCTCAGCTGATGGCTAAAGTTCCCGGTGAACTTTCCAAAGCCATTGACTTCGGCTGGTTTGATATCATCGCCAAGCCCCTTGTTGTGGCTCTTGAGTGGTTCCACCAGTATACCCACAACTACGGTATTGCGATCATCCTGCTGACCATCGTGATCAAGATTCTTTTCTGGCCCCTGTCCCACAAGAGCTACAAATCCATGGAGCAGATGAAGCGTCTGCAGCCCATGATGGCCAAACTTCGCGAGAAGCATGGCGATGACAGGGAAGCCCTTAACAAAGAGATGATGCAGCTTTATAAGACATACAATGTCAACCCCGCAGGTGGTTGCCTGCCCATGCTGCTGCAGATTCCGGTTTTCTTTGGATTGTACAAGGCATTGATGGGAACAGTTGCCCTCAGGCATGCTGACTTTGTCCATTTCCTGCCTTTTACTGATATTGTCTGGTTGGCCGACCTTTCGGCAAAAGACCCGCTTTACATCACTCCTATCGTGATGGGTGCGACTATGTTCCTGCAGCAGAAAATGACTCCTTCCGCAGGCGACCCGACCCAGCAGAAAATCATGATGTTTCTGCCGCTCGTATTCACATTCATGTTCCTCAACTTCCCCTCCGGGCTGGTTGTATACTGGATGGTGAACAACGTACTCTCAATTGCACAGCAGTGGATGATGATGCGCAACGTTAAAAATTAGCGCGTAACAAGCTGATCGGATTTAATGGAGTGAAGAACAATCAGGAGATAGAATGAGCGAATTCATGGAATTCCAGGGGAAGAATTTGGACGAGGCGATTAATAATGCCTGTGATCACTTTAGTCTGAATCGCGATAAACTTGAGATTGAGATCATCAGTGGAGGTTCCACCGGGGTTTTCGGCCTGGTTGGAAAGAAAAACGCTAAAGTGAAAGCACGTCCCAGAGGTGGAGATAGCCGTTCTGCGCTGAACGATGATTCCAGAAGAGGAAGAGGTCATCAGCAGAGAAGGGAGCAGCCTGAAAAAAGACAGTCCAGACCTAAGTCTGACCGTCGCAGAGAGGAACAGGTTCCGGTTGCTAATGAAGAAGATAACTCTCCTGCTCCGCGTATAGAGCCCGAAGTTCCCGCAGTTAAGCCTGAGGCTGAAGTGGCTGTGAAGGAACAGGGTGAAGTTGCAATTAAGCCCGAGAGCGAAGTAGCTGTCAGAGAGGAAGCTCTTGCTCCGGCAGTTGCTGATATGTCTGATGACGGTTATGATGAAGAGTTTGAAGAGCGCGATGATCATCGCGAACCGCGCAGCATAATGGAAGGTGATCCTGAAGAGATCGCTGCCGCTGTGCGCGAAGCTCTTGAAACAATGATCGAACCGATCATTCAGGATAAGCCCAAACTCGAAATCGAAGTGGGCGAAGACCGCGTTAACGTGCTGGTTGATGATGAAGAAAATTCCGGCCTGATTATCGGTCGTGAGGGACAGACCCTGTCTTCCCTGCAATACCTCTGTAACCGTATGGTCTCCAAAAAATTGCAGACCTCCGTACGCGTACAGATTGATACAGGTGACTACCGTGAGCGTCAGGACGAAAAGCTCCGTCAGCTGGCTTGGCATCTTGCCGACAAAGCCATGCACACCGGACGCGTTCAGTCCACCAAGCCGCTGAGTTCTTACCATCGCAGAGTCGTGCACATGGCTTTGCAGGAAGACAAGCATGTAAATACCCGCAGTAAGGGCGAAGGCCCCATGAAGCGGGTACTGATCCTGCCGCGCCGCAGTCGCAGCGGAGGCGGAACAGGCGGTAGACGCAACGATAACTACGGTCGTGGTAATGACCGTTACGATTCCCGCAGCAATGATCGCAGCAGGGGACGTCGTGATCGCAACGATCGTACCGAGCATACCGATCGCAACGATCGTACCGAGCGTAATGACAATTACCGTGGTCGCCGCAACGAGCGTACTGATCGTACCGAGCGTAACGATAATTATCGCGGCCGTAATGACCGCAATGATAATTACAACCGTGGTCGCCGCAACGAGCGTATCGATAATTACAACAAGCGCAATGACAATTATAGTCAGGAACGCGATGAAAACTTCGGCAACCGCGAAGAATTCAACCGCCCTGCTCCTTTTGATAACGGTTACAGCAACCGCTATCAGGATGACAACTTCGGTAATCGTCAGTCGCGCTACAATAACAACCGCCGT
The DNA here is from genome assembly GCF_963666665.1 of Maridesulfovibrio sp. Lineage (NCBI taxonomy): Bacteria > Pseudomonadati > Thermodesulfobacteriota > Desulfovibrionia > Desulfovibrionales > Desulfovibrionaceae > Maridesulfovibrio > Maridesulfovibrio sp. The sequence goes on along the minus strand of NZ_OY762999.1, from coordinate 2,226,259 downwards.
AATGACCGCAATAAAGAAGGTAACAGCACTAACTACAACAGCGAGCGCTACAACCGTTATTAATTGTTCACGAGCGGTGAATAATGACTTTGAAAACCCCGTGGACTTCTGTCTGCGGGGTTTATCCTTTCTTTCAGGGAGACTTTGATATGTCCATCACTTCCACCGGAACCATTGCCGCAATTGCCACACCTCCGGGTGACGGCGGGGTCGGGATCATTCGCATCAGCGGCGAACAGGCTCTATCCATTGCCAACGATATTTTTCGTCCGGCAAAGGAATCCTTTTCCGGATTCAAGCCGTACACCATGCATTACGGTACTGTTGTTGATGCGGAATCCGTTGAGATCGACGATGTATTGACCGTGTTCATGCCCGGGCCTAATTCCTATACCGGGGAAGATACTGTTGAAATTAACTGTCATGGCGGCAGGGCCATTCTCAGTGCTGTTCTCGGTGAAGTTCTTGCCAAAGGTGCAAGACTGGCCAACGCCGGTGAATTTACCCTGCGTGCTTTCCTGAACGGGCGTATGGATTTGACACAGGCAGAGGCTGTAGCTGAGATGATTCATGCTCCTTCACGCGGCGCTGCACAGCTTGCCAAGGTCAAACTTTCCGGCGTGCTCGGTGAACGTATTAGCACTTTGCGTCTTCGCTTGGAAGAATTGCGTGCTCAGCTATGCGTTGCCGTCGATTTTCCTGAAGACGAGCTGGAATGCCTTCCCTTGGAGCAGATGCAGTCTGAAGTTGGGGATGCGGTTAAAAATATTTTTGAAATTCTTTCCGGTGTTGAGCGCACAAAGGCGTGGCGCGAAGGCGGGCTTGCTGTTCTTTCAGGAAAAGTAAATGCAGGTAAGTCCAGTCTGCTTAACGCACTGCTTGGGCGTAATAGGGCAATTGTTACCGATATCCCCGGCACTACCCGTGATTTTATCGAGGAAACTCTCAACCTTGAAGGTTTGCAGGTCCGCGTGGTTGATACCGCAGGCTTGCGCGAAACCAGCGATGCTGTTGAGCTTGCCGGTGTAGATATGGGCCGGGATCTGGCGTCGCAGGCTGATCTGGTATTGTTGATTATTGACGGTTCAAAGCCTTTCGCACTTGCTGACCTTGATCCGCAATTCGCTGATATGGCGGACAGATGCCTAGCAGTAATTAACAAGTCCGACCTTGAGCAGGCTGAGCCTGCTCCCGCTGAAATTATGCGTGAATCCGGGTATGAGGTTGTTGAAATTTCAGCTAAAAAGGGTCAGGGTATTGAGCGGTTGGCGGCACTGATTCGTGAGCATATCCTTCAAGGCGCAGGAGAGCCTGATCCCGATGAGCTGGTTCCCAACTCGCGTCAGGCTGTTTCCCTCAAAAAGGCTCTTGTTGAGCTTGAAGAGCTTATGGATGATATTGCTATGCAGGTGCCTTACGATCTGCTCGGAGTGCGTCTTGAATCTGCCTGCAGCTCTCTTTCCGAGATTACCGGGGAAATTACGCCGCAGGAAGTGTTGAATTCAATTTTTGAAAATTTTTGCGTTGGAAAATAAAATGGAAGACAGTAAATTTGTAGACCTTAAAGGCGTGACTTGCGGACTCGTGCCCATCATCGTTAACCATCTCGATACCACCTCCAATCCGTTGGTCGAGTTTCAGGTCCGGCTCGGTATCCGCGAAGAACTTATGAGTGGATTCGGAACAGGTGGCAACTGGGATATCGATGTAATAGATGATCTTGGCTGTGACCGTTTACGCTTTACCCGCCGTAAAGATTCTGATGAAGATCGCTTGAATATTGTTGAGTATTAAGGTGCCTCCGGCGGCTCTCCGATGGCCCTTCGGGGACCAAAGAACCCTTGTGACAAAGGGATTCTCTGGACACTCCTAAAACTTTTAATAATTGAGTTTTAAAATAGTTTTTAAAAGTTCAGAAGTTCGGGGGCATATGGCTTGTGATGACGGGTTCCAGCGAAGTCTTTTCAAGTCTTCCACCGTATCCATGTCTTGATGCTTTGGAAGAATAGCCGGATTTAGACTAAGCTTTTCTAATCGGGAAATTGTCTCGTTAAAGACGCTTTCTGTGCTCCATTCCATATCGTTGAAGATATAGTCAGTTAGAAATTCTTTCTGAAAACCGATCAGATAATAGCCCCCGTCACTTGCAGGTCCAATGCAGGCGGGGGCTTTTTTCAGGGCTTGTTCGGCTTGATGGACAAATTCCGGATCAAGGTCAGGCAGATCACTTCCGGTCAGGATGCAGACATCGAAGCCTAAATTGAATCCTTCCTGCAATGCCTTATGCATGCGCTCTCCGAGATCATTGCCCTGCTGCTGGATAAAAGTCCTGTTGCCCAGCCACTCTTTATATTTATCTTCTGGCTGAAAAGAATCGAAAGCTATGATCGGCGTGAATCCTGATTCGTCAAGATTATGGAGTATGTCTCCCACAAATGCACTGTAAAGCTTGGCTGCAGCCTCGTATCCGATGTCTTTGCCCAGCCTTGTTTTGACTTTGCCTGCTTCAGGAAATTTCACAAATACTATGACGGCACATTTCATGGTCAGGATTCCCTTCTACAATACATGGCTGCGAGAGTTTGAGTTCGTACACCGAGGCGGTGCAGCAGACGCAAAAAAGTGTTGCGCAGGGCGCAGCGTAGAGGGCCAGTGGATAAATAGCGGCGGGCGGAAGTGGTAATCGATTCTTTGAGAATGACGATTTCAAGTCGTTTTTTCTTGATAGTCTGAAAAAATTCCACATCTTCCATGAGCTGAATTTCGGGGAAACCGCCCAGTTCCAAAAATGTGGTTTTGGAAATAAAAATAGCTTGATCCCCGTAGGGAATCCGCTCGATTCTGCAACGCAGATCGGCGAGGAAGGCAATAAATTTCATAGTGCGTGAAGAAGAGTCAAAGCCAAGCTTGAAGGCTCCGGCAGTGGTGCAAGGCGCGCGAAGTGCTTTGCGGACAAGACTGCCCGCAGATGATGGCAGGGTAGTATCGGCATGAAGAAAGAGCAGAATGTCTCCTTCGGCCTTCTGCTCCCCATAATTCATTTGGACCGCACGTCCCGGAGGTGAAGCCAAAAGCAACACCCCAGCGTCGTCAACAGCGGACAGAGTAGATCCGTCAGATGAACCGTCGACGATTATTATCTCAGAATCATCCCCGCAACTTTCCTTCACATTCGCAATGCAGGAGCGAATAGTATCCGCTTCATTATACACCGGAATGATGACTGATATTTTCAAGCTTGATGACATAGTGCTGTACTATACTTTTTCCCCAGCCCGATAAAGAGGATAATTTGTAAACAGAGGCTAAGCCATATCAAAATTACCCGACACGACCAAGCTGGTCTTCTTCCATACGGGATTGGCAGTACACGCAGAAGCGGGTGGTCGGGTTAGCTTTGATTCGGGCGATGGCAATTTCTTCGCCGCAATCTTCGCAAATGCCGAAATCCCAGCTGTCTACCCGGCTCAAAGTTTCTTCCATATCCCTGATCAGTTTTGTCTCGCGCACATGCAGGGCAAGATTGATCTTCTGTTCGCTGATACGGGAAGCATATTCATTGTCATCAGCGCAGCTTTCAACAGCGGTATCACGGGTAGTGGTTCGCTTAATGAGTTCTGCAAGCTTTATTTCAAGATGTTTTCTGATGCTGGTTCTTTGGGAAGAATTCATAATTAACCTCCGACTTGGATTGTGGAATTGATTATTAATCCTTTGACTATGGGGCTTATACGTCCGGCTGTCTGGGAAAAAATCGCAATTCGGTTACGGAGATGAAACTTTATTATGAAGTTCAGGCATGGGCATGGGCAGTCCTATGAATATCCATGGGACTGCTTACTTATGACTCCGCTGGAGTTTAAATATATTGGCCTTATTTTTTAGTGCACTCAATGAATAGAAAGTTAGGCTTTGTCGTGAGTCTTTTGTAAGTTGCAGGATTAAGCTTCTGTATCTCTTTTTGCGGCATTCCTTCGTTCAGGGCGGTAACGCAAAGTCCTGCTTGAGTTATGGCGGAAAATAGCTCTGTAAGTGGTCTACGGTAAAATGAAACTTCTACAGGTTTACCAATTACGTCCCATTCCTCGGTGATCAGTTCTTTTTCAAAATAATTTCCGGAAACACTGCTTTTAAAATCAATAACTGGATGATGGGTAGAGAAAATGAATTGTCCATTCTGTTTTAGAACCCGGCTGATATCGGAAAAAAGGGGATTCAAGTCTTTAATATAATGGATTGTCAATCCACTGATTACCACGTCAAAAGATTTATCTTGCTCATTGGGTAGGCCTTTGGAAATATCTTGAGCGTATGCCTTGAGGCTGCTTTGGTTTTGTTTCTGGATCAGGTCGATCATTGCTTGGGAAATGTCGACGGCAGTTACATATGCACCTTTACTTGCCAGGTGTTTGGAGTGTTCTCCTGAAGCACATCCCAAGTCCAGTACTGTTTTGCCTTTGATATCAGGCAGCATGGCTTGCAGTGAAGGACGTTCGAAAAGTGCATTGTAAATATTTTGTTTGATAGCCTCACTGTATTCAGAGGCATAATCATGATATAGTTTGTTGTTCATTTTAGCTTATGTTTTGTGCTGGTTAAAAGAGAGCAAAGTTTAATTAACGTGTATTGAGGTTAAAAATGAACGTAAAATTAATAGACTAGTCAATTTTGCTGGTCCGCCCGAAAAGCTCGGTCATTTCACCGAGTTTTTCGCGTATAAGTGGGCTTAGCTGTCCGGGGGTGAGCTTCCATCCCCAGTTGCCGTCGGCTTCACCGGGGACATTCATACGGGCCTTGCCGTCGAGGTTGAGTAGGTCCTGCGCCTGAATCACACACAAGCAGCCTACGCTGGACATGAGCAACCTGATCAGCTCCCATGAAATTTTGGCGTCATCTATCCAGTTGTGGCCTAGATAGGATAGCAGGTGCTTGCGACTGACTTCGTCCGCATCTTCGAGGAACCAGCCTCTGTTGGTGTTGTTATCGTGAGTTCCGGTGTAGACCACGGAATTTCGTTTGTGGTTATGCAGGGCATCGCCGCAATAACCGATGTCATCGCCAAAGGAGAATTGCAGGATGTTCATGCCCGGAAGTTGGAAGCGGTCCTTAAGCCATATTACATCCGGTGTGATGTGGCCGAGATCTTCAGCGATAATTCGCAGGCAGCCTATTTCTTCAGTGAGTTTCTCAAAGAGTTGATGGCCGGGGGCAGGTACCCAGTAGCCTTCCATGGCTGTCTCAGCTTCGGCGGGAACTTCCCAATAGGCCGAAAATCCGCGGAAATGGTCAAGGCGTACCCAATGGTACAGTCCGAGATTGTGTTTCATGCGACTGATCCACCATCCGAAGCCGTCATTCTGGAGAACTTCCCAATTGTAAACAGGATTACCCCAGAGCTGGCCATTCTTACTGAAATAGTCCGGCGGAACACCGGCTACGCAATATGCTTCGCCCTTTTCGTCTAGTTTAAAAATATTGCGGTTGGCCCAGACATCTGAACTGTCGTGGGTAACGTAGATTGGTACGTCTCCAATAAGTTCCACCCCGATCTCATCAAGATGGTCTTTGAGTTGCCCCCATTGGCGGAAGAAAATCCATTGGCAGAATTTTACGTATAGGATTTCGCGGTAGAGCTTTTCGCCCCAATGACGCAAACCGTCTTCTGTTCGGTCGCGTATGTCTTCGGGCCATGTGACCCAGCTCTCACCTTTGAAATGCTTTTTCAGGGCAGTAAAAAGGGCAAAATCGTTGATCCAGTGCATATTATCCCAGATAAACTGGTTAAAAATCACTTCATCGAGGAGATTGTTCGCTACCCGTGCGAAAGCTTTGCGCAGTAATTCTTCCTTAACTCTTCCGGCTGTTTCGAAATCAGCATGATCGGTGTCGGGCAGGGTGTGTTGGAGAATGTCTTCATATTCCAGCAGGCCGTAATCGACCATAAGTTCCGGGCTGATCAAAAGCGGGTTGGCTGCATAAGCTGAAAATCCCGAATAGGGTGAGTTGCAGAGCTCCGGAGCTGTGGGAGTGATGGGCAGCACTTGCCAGAATCGTTGTCCGGCTTCAGCTAGAAAATCGGCGAAATCATATGCCGCCGGACCAAGATCGCCGACACCGAACCGGGAAGGCATTGATGTGAAATGCAAAAGAATGCCGCTGGAACGTTTCATTATATATCTCCTTCTTGCTCTGCATAATATGCTGCAGCCACGCTAAATCTAACATTATCATATTGCAGGGCAAGTGGGGAGATGTCCAGACGATATCTTTTAACCTGATTTAAACATCCCGGATCTGATCATCAATTCCGAAATTCCGAATGAAGGAAAAGGGCAAATGATTGTGCTGCTATCTTTATTTTTCCATCCTGAGGTAATATTTCCGGTAAAGCCGAGGCTCTTCCGGAGTAGGCGCTGGATGCACTGTAAAGTTCGGTGTTCCAGACCCCTTCCGGCAGGTATTGGGCAATCGCGCTTTCTGTATCATCCTTGGAAAAATTGAAGAGTACTGCAGCGTATTTCCTGTCTCCGTATGTCGAGTTGCGGAAAACTAAAATTACCCCCGGTGCTATCTCCTGCACATGGCATCGATGGCGACATGGTTCATGAATGGTAGGGTGCTCCTTCCTGATTTTCAGCAGGTTGCGGTAAAGGGCCAACATTGCACGGCCTTGATCGCTTTCAATGTTCATCCAATTCAAACAGTACTCATCAGGGCAATTCCCGTCCTGCGAGTCATTGAAATTATTGAAAGGTGCGCTTTCGCCGTATTCATCACCCATGAAAATCATCGGTACATAGGGTGAAAGCAGTGTTGCCCCGGCACTCAGTTTTGCTGCTTCGAACCCGGCATTTTTAATTATGCGGCACTTGGATGTGTCGCCGTAATTTTCTTCATGACCTTGAGAGTAAACAATAAATTTGCATCCGCTCAGCTCTGATTTATTGCGTCCCTGCCGTCTCAGGTAGTGATTCGAAATTTCACCACGGTAGGCAAAACCGTACTGCATTGCCGCAACCATGCGTTCCGGGGCTGCATAATCTTTAAAGCGTCCTTCATGGTTTCCGGTTATCTGACTATGAAGCGCGCAGTAAAAGTCATCGCTGTAAAGGGCATCCAGACCGTAGCCTCCTTTTTCCGGCGGCAGTACCGGGCGCAAGGCATTTCGTTTGTCTCCATTGATAAGCACACAAGTTCTGTTGTTCTGGCTGGCAAAATCCTTGATTCTATTTGCTAATTCCTCAAGGAAATGGATGGGAGTCTGATCAAAAATCTGATCGGCATCTTTAATGCGCAACCCGTCAACATGGTAGTCGCGCAACCACGAAAGAGCACATTGAATGTAAAATTCTCGAACTCCGTAGCTATACTTTTCATCGAAATTTAAAGCCCGGCCATTAAGGGAATTGTATTTATTGCTAAAGAATGGGGCGTAGGCATCTTCCAGCGCAGCAACCGGAATCAAACTTCCGAAGGATACATCCAGTATAACCGCTATGTTTCGCAAGTGGCATTGCTTAATCAGGGCCTTCAGGTCTTCAGGATTTCCGTATGGAGGGTGTACTGAATAAGGGAAGGTTGTTTCATATCCCCAGCCCTGAGTTCCGGCGAAGTTTGATACAGGCATCAGCTGTAAGGTGTTGATCCCTAGCTCGCTAAGGTGAGATAGTTTGGAGATGAGTCCTTGAAAATTCTTTTCCGGGCTGAACGTGCCAATATGAGCTTCGTAGAGTATCATTTCGCTCATGGGCAGGCCGGAAAAATTATCCCCGCTCCAGTCAAAAAAATGGTGGCCTATTACAGCAGAGGCGTTTTTTAAATCGTCCGGCTGCCAGGATGAAGCCGGGTCAGGAATGCTAGGGCCGTCATCAAGCACATAAGAATAGAGGGCTCCGGACTGAACTTCATCTAACGTGATTTCGTGAAAACCATACTGGGACGGAATTAAAGTGTAAAAGTCGTTTTGTTGGTTTTGTATCTTTATTTTAACCTGTTGGGCGTGCGGAGCAAAAATTCTAAAAGAACATTTTCCATCTTCCTGAAGCCGTGCACCGAAATATTTTTCAGTCATAGATCTGCCCGTAGTAAAAATATTTTGTTTTTGCGAAAATAATAATGTATACTGATACCAACAGTCGGCTCGTCTTTTGCATGTGATTGAGTACTTGCATCTCGTAACAGCATTAGGAGGCAGACCATGAATAATTATCAACACCGCGAAGCGTCTGAGGAGCGGGTCAAGATCGCTGAAGTCATGGCCGGGGAAAGCGCAATACTCCATGAATTGGATTTTCAGGATGTAGCCATTTCGACCCACGCTGTACTGACCCTGAAGAAAGCTGCCGTTGCAGTGATGCAAAGATTTATGCCCGGTAGCCGGCCCGAGACACTGACCAATTCACAAGCTATAGCCTTTTTTATAGATCGTGTGTTTTGGGATCAGGATACGAAGGGGTTGATACTGTGCGCAGACGTGGCTGAACGCAGTTTCTGTATCCCAATCCCAAGGGATCATTGGCATATGAAAGCCGATCTTGGAACTATTCAGTAGTCAATTTTCAAACGGTTGACAAGTACAAAATAAGGCAGACATTAATTTGTCTGCTTTTTTATTTTTCTTAGCATATAGAATGGTCTATTTCTTGGGCTAGGTCGGTGAGGTGAAAATGTAAGGCACATGTCACTGCAAGGTAACACAGGCGGGAATCTGTCCGGTTAAAGTAATTTAACAAAAATTAATAGCCGGGAGTTGTTGATGGGACGTGAAACCTGTTCAGATTTATTCAGTTTGAAATCACCGTTTGAGGATCCTTTCAGGGGGGCTTTGTTCTCGCTCGTAGAAAAACCACTGTCACACCTTTTGTGCCTGCCACGTTTGAACTTCTTATATGACAGATTGCACGATGAAGAGCACTGGCTTGAAAAAAAACACGATGATTTTGTGAGTAAGGCATTAAGCCTGTTAGGTGTAAACGTGGAATTGGATACGCAGGAATTGAAAAGGATTCCTAAAAGCGGACCTTCAGTGGTGGTGGCGAATCATCCTTTCGGCGTTGTGGAAGGGCTGATTCTAATTCAGTTACTGAAAGCGGTTCGACCGGATGTCAAAATCATGGCTAATTTCATGCTCGGATTAATTCCAGAGATGAAAGATTATCTGATAGCAGTGGATCCCTTCGGACGCAAAGGGTCTCATTTAGGTAATATTTCCGGACTCAAGGAAGCCGTTGAATGGGTGAAGTCCGGCGGCATGCTTGCTGTATTCCCCGCCGGAGAGGTCGCTAGTCTCAATATCAAGGGAGCCAAGGTGGAAGACCCGGCATGGAGTCCGTCAGTCGGCGGGATTATCAAGCGCACCGGAGCCAGTGCCACGCCAGTATTCTTTAATGGTCGCAATAGTGTGCTCTTTCAGGCAGCAGGCATGATCCATCCTTCCCTGCGTACTGTACTTTTGCCTCGCGAAAACCTGAAACAAAAATCAGGACCGGTTGAGTACGCCGTTGGTAATACTATCAGCGGAGAGCGTTTGGCATCATTTGATGACAAACAGGAGCTCATGGAATACTTGCGTTTCCGCACATATAGCCTGCATTCGCGTTTCAAAAAGAATCGAATTTTCTTGCCCGCCTTCAAGAAAAAGGAAGCCAGTATCAGTGATCAGGTTTCACAGCGCAGGATCATTACCGAGCTGAGCATGCTTGGGTCGGAATCCGTGCTGGTGGAGAATAACGAATTTGCGGTGCATGAAGTCCATGCTGCTAATTGCCCCTTTGTTCTGCACGAAATAGGGCGTTTGCGAGAAAAGACTTTTCGTCAAGTCGGTGAAGGAACCGGGCAGGCTGTTGATGTGGATCGTTTCGACAATACCTTTATCCATCTGGTTCTATGGCATAAGGAAAGCAATGAAATTGCCGGGGCTTATCGAATCTCCCGAGCAGATGAACAGATCAGGAGATTCGGGTTGAACGGGGTTTACAGTCATTCCTTCTTCCGTTTTGATCCCAAATTTTTCGATAAAGTCAGTCCGGCCCTTGAGCTGGGCAGGTCCTTTATCCGGCCCAGTTATCAAAAGAATTTTTATTCGTTGATGATGCTTTGGAAAGGGATTGCCGCTTATCTCGCGCGCAATCCGCAGTACCGCTATCTGTTCGGGTGCGTAAGCATTTCCAATGACTATAAGAGAATATCCCGTGAATTGATTGCTGATTCTTTGCTGAAACATAATGGACGCACGGATTTGGCGGAGCTTATTTCCCCGGCCCGGCCTTTGAAATTCAAGAAGCTGAAGGCATGGCAGAAAAACTTACCGGGTGTTTTCTTTGCTGATGAGTCCGACTTGGAGAAAGTAGTTCAGGATATTGAAGGAGGCGGAGGAATTCCGGTCCTGCTGCGTCATTATTTGAAGATCGGCGGCAAGCTGGCCGGTTTTAACGTAGATCCTGATTTCGGCAATGCACTTGACGGATTAATCGTGGTCGACCTGCTGGAAACTTCCGAACGCAGCCTGTTCAAGTTTATGGGCAGGGAGCAGGGAAGGGAATATTTGGATTACCATCTAAAATCTTCGGCTGCTGGGGATAGGAAAGATTGCGGTTGCCCAAGTAATGATGAAAAAGTGGCCTAGGCCCAATTTAACGTTAATATAAATAAACGCCCTCTTTTACGGTGTTAAAAAGAGGGCGTTAAATTAATTTACGGTCTCCCTCCAATAGTGGTGAAGCCATAATGAAAGGTTTTGGGATTCTTAAATCCTTTTGCAAAAGGGTTTAAGCCGCCGGAGGCAAAATTAAATTAATTCTTCCAAAGCAGCGCAGAAGTTTTCAATATCCTCTTCGGTGGTAGACCAAGAGGTCATCCAGCGCACTTCACCGGTTTTTTCATCCCAGATGTAGAATGGGAATCTTTCCTGTAGCTTTTCCACTGCATGCTCAGGGATAATGGCGAATACACCGTTTGCTTCTACCGGACGGGTGATTTTTACACCCTCAATGGCTCCGGCTTTTTCTGCCAGCTTACGGGCAAGTGAGTTTGAATGCTCAGCATTCCTTTTCCAGAGTTCGTCGGTAAGCAGGGCTTTGAACTGTGCGCCTACGTAACGCATCTTTGAGATAAGCTGCATGTTCTGCTTGCGGATATACTCGAAATCCTTGCCTAATTCAGGGGTGATGAAAACCGCAGCTTCAGCACACATGCATCCGTTTTTGCTTCCGCCGAAGGAAAGTACGTCCACTCCGCAGTCAACGGTCATTTCCTTGAAAGTTACCCCGAGTGCGGCAGCAGCATTGGCGATTCTAGCTCCGTCCATGTGCACGTAGAGTCCCTTGCTGTGAGCAAAATCACAGATGGATTTGATTTCAGCCAGACTGTAAAGGGTTCCAAGTTCGGTGTTCTGGGTAATTGAGACTACTGCTGGCTGCGCACGGTGCACATCCGGTTCGGAAGGGACCAGAGGCTTGATGGTTTCCACGCTGATCTTTCCGTTTTTGGTCTCAGCCAGCATAAGCTTGATACCCATGCTTTCCGGTGAACCGCATTCATCAACATTGATGTGGGCGTCTTCAGAGCAGATGACACTGTTCCAGCTTTTGCAGAGATGGCGCAGGATCAGGGTGTTGGTAGCTGTCCCGGTGGTCAGGAAGAAAATTTTGGCCTGTTCGCCGAAGTGGGTTTTAAAAAGTTTTTCAGCTTCCGCAGAAACCGGGTCGGCACCGTAGGAGGACATGTGGTCCTCGTTAGCTTCCATGATGGCTGTCATTATTTCGGGATGGACCCCGGAGTAGTTGTCGCTGGCAAATGATCTCATGGGAAAACTCCTCATCAAATAAGGACAGCATCCCCATCAAGGGTATGCTGTCCGGTTCGTAACTGGATTGTGGGAAAGACGTGATTTAGCTGAGGTGGGGCAGGATGTAAGGGGAAATGAATTTGCTGATCACTCCGGCCATGATGCCGTAACCTTCCGCGTTCGGATGGACTCCGTCGCTTTCCTTGAGGGCCTTGATGTAAGCGGGATTTTCCCGCAGGGGAGAATTAATATCCAGACAGGGAATGTCAAGTTTTGAGCATATTTTATTGAACTCAGCAGAAAGATTTATTGTTCTTTTGTCTTTCTCTTCATTAATCATGGGCGGTGGAGTGATGAGCAAGGTTGCATAGTTGTTTTTTGCGCTGTGGAGAATATTTTCAGCACAGGCCTTGCTCTGCTCAAGCGAAATGTCTTTAACCGCGTCAGGTGCACCCATACAGAATATCAGCAGAACCGGAGCATCAGGATTGACGCGGTCGGCGGCTTCTTTCTCCCAGCGGGATTCAATATGTGCTGTGGTGGATGCCCGTACGCCGAGATTGTACGCTGTCAGTTTAGCTCCTTGTGGATCAAGCTGTTTGCAAATTCTTCCGGCCCAGCCCAGCCGCTCCGAGTCACTAACTCCTGATGTAAGTGAGTCTCCAATGAATAAAAGTTGCATTTTCATATTCCTTTTAAAGTGTTATGCTTCATATCCTTGCTTTTGCTGCAGGGAGATTTAAATTTGAAGGAATCATACAGTGAGGCTGTTGTAAACTTTATATTGTTGATTATAAGAAATACTGCCGTAAAAAGATAGTGCAATTCAATCTCAATTAGGCTATCAGTTTGTTCGCCTAAATAAATGGCGGAAGGTAATATTAAATGGATCATAAAAGTGTAATAAGTTTTAAAGACGTATGTTTCGGGTACGGTCAGCATATGGTGTTGGACCATGCCAGCTTTGAGATAATGCCGGGAGACTATCTTGCTGTAATCGGACCTAACGGGGGCGGCAAAACCACTTTGCTCAAGTTGTTGCTGGGGCTGATTGAACCGCAACAGGGCAGTATTGAAATACTGGGTATGCCTCCGGGCAGGCATGGCGGGCGCATCGGTTATATGCCGCAGTACACGACAGTTTCCGCCAGCTTTCCCATTACTGTCCGTGATGCAGTTCTTATGGGTAAGGTTTCTCCGGGCTTTAAGGGAGTCTTCGGCCTGAGTTTCGGAAATGGTTCCGCTGGAGAGGTTGAAAAGGCTCTTGAGCGGGTTGGGATGCTAGAGCATATAGACCGCAAAGTCTCCGATCTTTCAGGTGGACAGAAGCAGCGGGTTTTCATTGCCCGGGCTATTGTGGATGAACCGAAGATGCTGCTTCTGGATGAACCTGCTGCCAGTGTGGATCAGGCCGGTAAAAGCGGTCTTTACTGCCTGCTCAAAGAACTTAATGCAGAAATGACCATTGTTATGGTCAGTCATGATATTTCTGTACTCGGACAGGGCGTGAAATCTGTTGCCTGCGTCAACCGCAAAGTGCACTTGCATGACCAGCCCAAGATTACCCGTGAGTTGCTCAGCGAGGCTTATGGCGAAACCCTTAAGGGTACATGTCCTATTGAGTTGGTAACTCATGGAGAACTTCCGCACCGTGTGCTGGAGTTTCATCCTGAATCAGATGAGACTGAAGGAGACTGGAATGCTTGAGGCTCTGAGTTATGAATTCATGCAGAATGCGCTCATGGCCGGTTTACTGGCGTCCATTATCTGCGGGATCATCGGTGCGCTGGTAGTCGTCAACAGGGTGGTGTTGCTGGCCGGAGGGGTGGCCCACGCTTCCTATGGCGGGGTGGGGCTGGCTTTTTATCTAGGCCTGCCTATGCTTCCGGTTACTGCTGGGTTCGCAGTTTGCGCGGCCTTGCTCATGGCTTTGGTGACCATGCGTGTAAAGGAGAGGGCAGATTCTTTTATCGGTGTTATGTGGGCTGCTGGTATGGCTTTGGGGATTATTTTGCTGGATATAACCCCCGGCTACAATGTGGATCTGATGAGTTATCTGTTTGGCGGTATCCTCGCCACACCCAAGTCTGACCTTATGCTCATGGGGGGGCTTGCTGCCTTTGTTCTTCTGATCGTACTATCCTGCTACAAGGGCTTCTGGGCCATGTCGTTTGATGAGGAGTTCGCCCGTTCGCGCGGTGTTCCGGTAACTCTGCTATATTTCATCATGCTGGCGCTTATTGCGCTCAGTGTGGTTATGGTCATCCGCGTGGTCGGTTTGATTCTGGTCATCGCCCTTTTGACTATTCCACCCCAGATTGCAGAGAGCAGGACATCATCCCTGTTTTCCATGATGGTCCTTTCTTCCATTTTAAGTATGATTTTCTGTGTGAGCGGACTACTTCTCTCATATCAGCTGAATCTGTCTTCGGGGGCTACGATAATTGCCGTCAGTGTCGCGGGATTTCTGATTTCGGCAGCCTTGGGCAGGATGCGTAGAGTTTATTAATAAATAGCTCTCGGTTTTACCTAAAATCGGGAGTCTTGTCTTTTTAGACTCTACCGTTTTTATGCTCAATGGCCCAAAGAGCAAGATTCAATATGTTCCAGACAAAATTCTTGTGCTTCTTCCGTCCTGATACATGCTCATCAATGCGGTTGTTCAGCGCATCCATATCAAAGTACTGTTGCAGGAAAGGCGTAGCCTGACTGATGGCATCGAGAGTGAAGTCCGCTGAATCTCCGCTGGTCCATTTTGCAACGGGCATGGAGAAGCCCTGCTTACGGCGGTAAAGGATATCCTTGGGCAGGTAGCGCTCGGCAAGCTTCTTGAGCAGGTATTTTGATTCACCGCCCTTGATCTTTAGCTCAGGCGACAGGCTGGCCATGTATTCGAAAAGTTCATGATCAAGCAGCGGAGAACGTACTTCAAGGCTGTGGGCCATGGAAGCAATGTCCACCTTCACCAGCAGGGCGTCGGCGAGGAAATGGACAGTATCCATCCAGAGCAGCCGTTCTGCCGGATTGTGGGCGTGTGCACAGGCATGCCGGGAAAGTTCGTACATCCATTTGAAGGTGGATTGCCCCAACTGCTCGCGAACGTCAGCGCGGTAAACATCATTTTTATAGCTGGCGACCTTGAATTCATTGCGCAGTATGCGTTTGAATTCCGGGTGGAATTTGCAGATCATCTTACGGCGCATTTTCCCCAGTGCCGAATTGCTGCTGAAAGCGCTGGCAATATTCTTTTCGGGCAGAACTTTTTTGCCGATCAGGGGGGCTAATGCGGAAGCCAGTTTTACGTGAGTGTATGCAGAATATCCACAGGCCAGTTCATCTCCTCCATCTCCGCTGAGGGCAACGGTAACGTGCTTGCGGGTGGCTTCGCTGAGCAGCATGGTTGCCAAGGCTGCGTCATCGGAAAAAGGTTCACCGTATTGGCGGACTACTGCGGGCAGCATGTTTTCAAATTGAGCCGGGTCCAGATATTCCACATGATGATTCACACCCAGATGTTTCGCTACCTTGGCTGCATGACCTGACTCATCGTATTTCTTCTCGTGGAATCCGATGGTGAAAGTATCTATGGATTTACTTCCGGCTTCAGCCATAAGCGCAACAACGAGGCTGGAATCGACTCCTCCGGAAAGCAGTGCCCCAAGCGGAACATCACTCTCCAGCCTGATTCTGGTTGCTTCCAGAAGTTGGCTGTGCAGGGATTCCAGTACCTCTTCTTCGGAACAATTAATTTTTCTGGTGAAATCAAGGGACCAATAGCGATGCAGAGAAAGCCCATGAGCATTCACAATGCCGTAATGGGCGGCCGGAAGTTTTCTGATGTCTGCGTAGATGGAAAAGGGTGCCGGAACGCATCCGGTACTCATGAACAGGTCTATGGCCTGCACGTCGACATCTTTTGAAATGTGAGGATGGGATGCAAGGGCACGAATCTCTGAAGCAAAGATGAAACTGTTGCTGCTTTGGGAGTAAAAGAAGGGTTTTTTACCGAGGCGGTCACGCGCAATGAACAGTTGTTTCTTGGCCTTATCCCAGATGGCGAATGCAAACATGCCGCGCAGCATGGAAATACATTTTTCACCGTATTCCCCATAAAGCTTGAGCAGGACTTCAGTATCCCCGGATGAATTGAAGGTGTATCCTTTACCGATCAATTCTTCGCGCAGCGATTTGAAATTGTATATTTCCCCGTTGAAAACAATGAGATTTCCGGTTGCCGGATCCTTCATGGGCTGGTTGCCGAGATCGGAAAGGTCGAGGATGGAAAGCCGGGTATGTCCCAGTGCGATATTTTCCTCTGCGTGGATATGCTGAAAATCAGGTCCGCGATGGGAGATTAGGTCGAGGATAGGTTTAATGTCTCCGGTGTGTCCGCCGGGATTGAAATAGCCTGCAATTCCACACATGATTGCTTTACCGCCAAGTCATAAGGTTTGATGTTTTCATTATGAAAGCTGGTTACACAGTGTTTTTTAACGGGTCAACAGACATGCTCATAAAAAAGGCGGCATCCTGTTGGGAAACCGCCTTGTAAGTCTATTTGTAGTCAGCCTTATGACTGCATATTTCTGATCAGTTCCTTGATCTTGGAGGCCAGTTCCGCAACTTCCGAAATGGCCAGAGCAGACTGAACCGTGGTTTCAGCTGCTTCGGCTGAGATTTCGTTTATCTCTTCTGTGGCGCGGCTGATTTGTTCACTTGATGCAGATTGTTCTTCTGCTGCCGCTGCAATTCCTTCGATCTGATTTGCAGAGGTTTCTACCATGTGTACGATTTCATCAAGGGCATCACCGGATTTTGATGCAAGATCAGTTGATTCAACAATGGATTTAACTGCGTTTTCAGTGGCACTGATGTTTGTTCTGGTGCTGTCCTGAATGGAGGTAATTGCTTCACCAACTTCTTTTGTTGCATCCATGGTTTTTTCAGCCAGTTTGCGTACTTCATCGGCAACAACTGCGAATCCGCGACCGGCTTCCCCTGCACGAGCGGCCTCAATGGCAGCATTAAGCGCCAGCAGGTTGGTCTGATCAGCGATGTCGGTAATAACGTTCATAACCTTTCCGATGGAGTCAGTGCGCTGTCCGAGTTCTTCCATGCTGGATTTGAGCTCTTCGGAATTCTGCTCAAGGGCCTTAATGGAGGTTACAACCTGTCCAACAAGATTCTGGCCTTCTAATGCTTTTTCCCTGGTAACGCGGGCATTTTCAGAGGCTTCTCCGGCATTACGGGCAACTTCCATAACAGTGGCGTTCATCTGGTCCATGGCAGTTGCCGTTTCACTGGCTCTCTGCTGCTGGACTTCGGCACCCCTGCGTGATTCATCAACCTGAGCTGAAAGTTCATCTGCAGCAGAAGCAAGCTGATCGGATATTTCGTCCGCATCTTTTGCTGTTGCCGCGATGGTGTCACGCTGGGCGGTAATGGCCTTTTCGTTTTCCTTGATGGTTGTGATGTCATTCATGATCATGAAGGCACCGATGAGTTTCTTGTCAAGGTCATGCAGCGGCGCTACGTCAATGATGGTGTAGAATTCTTTGCCACCCTTAGTGTGGCCCTGTACTTCTATTTCGGAGAAACTGGTCTCTTCTTTCAGGCAGCGGTCAATTGTATCGCGGATAGTCTGGACATTGACCAGATCGTTGGAGCGTTTTCCTATATAGCTATCAGCGTTACCGCTCAAACCGAATTGATCAATGATATGCTGGTTGATGAAGGAAACCTTTTTTTCAAGGTCCACAACAACGCAGGGCAGGGTCAGTCCACTGAGCAGACCGCTGGAAAAACCGAGCTTGTTCTTCAGTTCAAACACCATGTGTTTAACTGAATTAATGGTTCGGCCAACCACGTCATCTGCTTCGTATTCAAGCTCGGAATCGTAATCTCCTTCAGATACTTTGGCAGTAAAGTCGGAAAGCTGCTGTAGCGGTCTGGTGGTGGCTTTGATCATCAGCAGCAAGATGAAAGCTGAGATGGAAAGAGCTACCACGGCGATGATTACGTTGGTTATGAAAATGTCGCGGTCCACGCCATGAGACATATCGGCTGTCTTCATCACAAATGCAAATGACCAGTTCCATGGTTTGAAGTCGGTTATATAAGCGGAAGTAGATTCCCCGTCCTTGTCGTATTCAATTTCCCCTTCATCTGTGTCGGCAAAAAGTTTCCAACTAGGGGTGTCTTTCAAATTCTCACCGGTAAGAGTCGGGTGGAGCATGATCTCACCATTACTGTTGAATATCATTGCGTAACCCTTTCCTCCGACATTTGAAGCCAGAACGGATTTCTTAAAGGCATCAGTAATGATTTTACGCCCTACATAAATAACGCTGACAATATTACCGCGCAGGTCGGTCAGGGGTTTATAGGCGGTGATGTACCATGCGTTAACAACATAAGCCATGCCATAGTAAGTCTTACCTGACATGACGGCTTTATATACAGGGCTTG
The DNA here is from genome assembly GCF_963666665.1 of Maridesulfovibrio sp. Taxonomy (NCBI): domain Bacteria; kingdom Pseudomonadati; phylum Thermodesulfobacteriota; class Desulfovibrionia; order Desulfovibrionales; family Desulfovibrionaceae; genus Maridesulfovibrio; species Maridesulfovibrio sp. The sequence continues at coordinate 2,208,006 of NZ_OY762999.1, read as the reverse complement.
AGTCAGGGATGTAAGTTCCGGTTGCCCGGTTTCCGTCAAGCTTGAGCACGTTGGTTGATACACGCAGAAGTTTGCCGGGAAGGACTTCGAAAATTGTGGCTGTTCCGCCGATTTCTTTTTTGAGATCGTCAACGATATCAAACTTGTTGTTAACCGGTATTCCTCCGAACTCAAGGCTTGGTATGCTTACAGTTTCACTTTGTTTGGTGAGCTGGTTAGTGATGGTTTCTTCAATGGGGTGGCGTTTGTTGAGCTTCGGAAAGCCGAGTGAAAATATTTTTTTATCCAGAATATCTATGTCTGCTTTTACCTTGTCCATCAGGATGTCATTCTGCATTTCCATGAGTGAATGAACGCTGTCAGCGATTGATTTCATGGATGTTTGACCCAGTGTATGAAGCGAATCCTGCACCTTATACAGGTTTATCCCGGTCATGAATATGATTGTAGCCAGAACGATTAAGACTGCTCCAAGCATAAGTTTTGTTTGAAATGCCAGCTTCTTCAACATGCTCTCTCCCTGATCCAAAGTTAGATACGTTTGCCAGTCTTGGTAGCGTTTTCCCTCACCGCACGCAGATCCAGCTTAAAATATGTTTAAGAACTGTGGGATTCAGTTCTTCAGGACATTGAGTTATTCGGCATGAATTAATGTGTATTGCCCCTTGAAAACTTGGCTAAAAGCCGAACCACTGCATTTTCTTTTTCATGTTCAATGCGAGACACCTGCGGTGCGGCTTTGGCATAATACACAATTACACTATCCCCCAGTGAAATCCTCCTCCAGAATGTGCTTTGTACAGCAGCTGTTCTTTCTCTGGGCAAACCGGAAGGGTCGACAAAGCGATACCTGACGGTCTGACGTTCTTTTTCTGTTTCATTTAAATTATGTTCGCTTATTCGGCTGTTTTTTTCAATAACTATACCTATAGCTTTGTTTTCGCCAAAGGCTCTTATTCTTTCCAGCCTGATTTCCTGGTAGGGAATAAAGAAATAACCGACAATAACCAACAAAGCTGCACTTAGTGCTATTTTGTTTTTTATGCCGGAAGAAGGTATAGATTTAGAAAATAACATGTTTAAGTTTAGCACCTGTGAGCTTGAGGGGCAAGTTGTTGCTCTCATTCAAAAGGATAGAGGAGTGTAAGGATGAGCAGTCTGCAAAAGACAGGAAAATGGTGGGTTTTGGCGGTTGGCGGGGATTTTGATGAAAATGCTTTTGATCAAAGGGAACATTGCCGTGCAGAGTTGCTCCACAAGGTGAATGAATCAGGCATAGAGCTGGATGAGAATGTCTGGGTCTATGATGAATTCAAGTGCGCACAGCTTGTTCTTCGGGTCTGTCCTGACCGGGAAAGAGCGGAAGAGGTTGCCCGTGAATTGGAAAACTCAGGATTTAGTCTGCGCGTGGCAATGGAATTTGAGTAAATATTAGTTTTTGGCAAGGGCCATTTTCAAACCCAATCCGATGAAAACAATGCCGGAAATGGCTTCAAGTCTTTTTTTGAATTTGCCGCCGGAAATGAGGTGGCGAACTTTACCCAGAGCAAGAGTGATAAAGCTGAACCAGATAATGCCCATGCTGAAATGGATAGTCATGAGCAGCAGGGACTGACGCAGTATGGATTCTCCGGGAGAAATAAACTGGGGCAGCAGTGCAAGGTAAAAGACTGCAACCTTGGGATTGAGTACGTTAGTCAGAAATCCTTCACGGATGGAGGCGGAAATGCCCTTGCTGCAGGGCTCGGCAGAAAATCCGGTCTCTTCCTGCTTTCTGCTGTTACGCAGTGACTGGATGCCCAGATATATAATATATAGGGCTCCTGCAAGTTTGACCATTTCAAAGGCGGTAGCAGAATTCATGAGGATCATGGAAAGCCCCAGAGCCGAAGCAAGGGCATGGATTAACAGTCCGGCATTGATCCCGGCTACTGTGCACAGGCCGTCCGCAGTTGAACGGGTCAGTGTGTTATTGACCACAAGCATTGTGTCTGAACCGGGGGTGATGGTCAGAATCGCTGCAACGGGGATAAAGGCCATGGTCAGTGCATCCATCGTTGAATTCCCTTTAAAGCAAGCCGAATTTACTGAGCTCTGCCTGAATTTTATCTTCTGTGATCGGTTTTGTAATATATGATAAAGCTTCGCACTGGAAAAAAGCGCGTGAAGCTTTAGTACTGTCATCAAGGGCTGTTGTCATGATTGCCTTGACCTTTCTGTCTTCAGGAATACTTTTGCTTTGCTCGATAGCCCTGATTTTTTCGAGAGTCTGCAGTCCGTCCATGCCGGGCAGGACTATGTCCATGAAGATAAGGTCGTAGGGATTTCCTTCAAGCCATCTATGTTCAAATTTTTCCAGTGCTTCTTCGCCGCTGACAGCGCTGTCTATGCTTTTGCTCTCAACTCTTTCGGTTATTATCCTAAGAATTTCCTGGAGATACATCCTGCTTGTATTGCTGTCTTCGACTATAAGAATCTGCATACTGTTGCTCGTTTGCTGGAATTTTGCCTATTCTCCGCTTAGGTAAGGTTCAAGTTCACCGACAGCTTCAAATAAAAAGTGGTCAATAAGGTGGCAGAAGAGGTGTCCTGCAGCGATATGTACTTCCTGAATGATGGCGGTATCTTTGCTGGGAACACTGATAATGTGGTCACAGATAGGCAGCATTTCGCCTGCGCTGATGCCTGTCATTCCTATGGTAACCATGCCCTTGCGTTTAGCTTCCTTAAGGGCGCTGATCACGTTGGAACTGGTTCCGGAGGTGCTGATGCCGATGAGAACGTCACCGGGCTGTCCCAGAGCCTGAACCTGCTTTTCGAAAACCATATCATATGAATAGTCATTGCCGATTGCAGTGAGAATTGAGGAATCAGTGGTCAGGGCCAGTCCTGGCAGGGGAGGACGTTCCAGCTTGAAGCGGTTGACGAGCTCCGCCGCAAGATGTTGGCAGTCTGCCGCGCTTCCGCCGTTTCCGCAAAATAGGATCTTGGAACCGAGGGCAAGGCGCACGGCTAATGCTTTGGATACATCAACCACGAGCTGGGAGTATTGCTCAAAAAAAGATTCCCGGACTTCAAGTCCGGCACGGGCATGTTCAACTACTTTCTGCAGTGCTGTCTGGGACATTCATTTTCCTTCTGTTTGCAATTCATTATAAAGCAAGTGGAGAAATCCGTTTATAGGAAATCATAAGCGGTGGCAACATCCTTGCCGTTCTTGATAAATTGCAGAATGCTCACTATAACATGTTTTTTTTATTCTGCATTCAAAAATGATGGAGCGCACCATTGAGAAAAATAATATTAATTTTAATGCTAATTGTGGCTGTTTTCAGCGGATGTTCTCTTAAAAAAAGCACTTTCAGCCCTTCGGAACTGGATATAATGATCGGCCAGATGGTCATGGTCGGATTCCGGGGATTAGAGTTGAGTGCAGACAGTCCGGTTATAGGTGATATCAAAAATGCTCGTGTTGGCGGAGTGATTCTTTTCAGCAAGGATTGCACCCTGAACAGTACTGTACGTAATATTGCCAACCCCGCTCAGCTGGTAAAACTTACTTCCGGTCTGCAAGATCTTGCTGAAATCCCTTTATTTATTTCTATTGATCAGGAAGGGGGCATTATTAAAAGGTTGACCGGGGAGATGGGGTTCCCTGAAACTCCATCTGCTGCCGAACTGGGCAACAGTGGCGACATTAAGGCTGCATTCAGGGCAGGACAAACTATCGGGAAAACCTTAAAAGAGTCCGGAATTAATATGGATTTTGCCCCTGTTGTGGATGTGAACCGCAATTCTGCAAATCCGGTGATTGCAGCATTGCAGCGCAGCTTTTCAGATGACCCCCGCATTGTGGCCCGTTTTGCAGATTCGTATATTGACGGCTTGCATAGCGAAGGCATTATTTCATGTCTGAAACATTTTCCGGGACATGGCAGTTCCCGCGGTGATTCACATTTAGGTTTTACCGATGTGACTGATTCATGGGACAGCAGTGAACTTTATCCTTTTCAGAAATTAGTCAGTGATAATAAAGCTGATATGGTCATGACCGCGCATATTTTCAATTCTCGCTGGGACCGCAAGTATCCGGCAACTCTTTCCCGTAATGTTATTCACGGTCTTCTGCGCCGTAAGCTTGGTTTCGAAGGCATAATTGTTACCGATGATATGCAGATGCAGGCGGTTAGCGGGGAGTACGGTTTTAAGGAAGGTATCTATCGGGCAGTAAAGGCCGGGGCAGATATTCTTCTTTTCGGCAATAACCTGATTTATGAACCCGGACTGGGAACCAAGGCCGTTTCAACCCTCAAGCAACTGGTCCATGAAGGGAAGATTACTGAACGCAGAATCCGGCAGTCATATGAGAGAATAATGTCTGTAAAGAAGGGAATGAGCTCTAAACATTAAAGTCTGATATTATTAACATAAATTTTGAAGTATAAAAATGAAAAGCCCTGAAAATCAGTCTTGGATTTTCAGGGCCATTTTAATTTTTGGCAATCGGAAGCTGGATTGTGAAAGTGGTCCCTTTACCGGGGGATGATTCCACCTGAAATATTCCATGGTGGTTCTGAGTGATAATAAAATATGAGACGGAAAGCCCCAGTCCGGTCCCTATTCCCGGTGCTTTAGTCGTATAAAAAGGCTCGAAAACCCTTTTGCGGGTCGCTTCATCCATCCCGGGACCGTTGTCCGAGACTGTGCACTTTACCATATCCCGTTTATTGTGGATTTTTATTGAAATGACAGGTGAATCGTCCATTTCAGGCCAATCATCCATCGCCTGTGCGGAGTTGCGCAGCAGGTTTAGGAAAACCTGTTCGATTTCAGTGGCAGTGCATGGAGTTAATTTCAAGTTATCGTCATAATCCTTGATAATAGCTATTTTTTTAAAATCGTATCCCTTTACGGGGTCATAATCCTGCGCAGCAAGTGTACATGCTTTGTCCATGATTCTGCGTAAGTCGCCCGGGGCTTTGCGGGAGTCGCTTTTACGGCTGAATTCAAGCATTCCTGAAACAATTGAGGCTGCTCGCACTCCTGAGTCGGTTATTCCGTTCAAGGTTTTAATGATTTTACGATCTTCCATGTAGTTAATGATTGACTCAATCGAACAACCAGCTCTTTCCGCAGCTTTTAGGTTGGCCGGGAGATCAGGGGACATCCTGCGCACGATATTTTGAATACCTTGCAGAATTCCACCAAGGGGGTTGTTGATTTCGTGGGCCATTCCTGCAGCAAGTCCGCCGATGGACATCATCTTTTCCGTCTGGATCATCATTTCATCAATCCGGACTCTTTCGGTTGCATCGTCAATCCTGATTACCGCGCCTTTCATCCCGTCATTGAGCGGGTAGATGATGATGTCCTGATGGCTGTTGGGATCAGTCATCCCTTGAGTGCGGAATCCTGCTTCCGGAATTCCGGTTTCGATGGCTTGGACTATTTTGTCTGCGTACTTGCCCAAAGGGGGGAAAGCTTTTTCCACTTCGGCTCCCTCAATTTCTTCCTTGGGGATAACTGCCATCTGCTGAGCTGAAGTGTTGAAATGGGTGATTCGTGTCTGGCTGTCCACACCGATGATTACCGAAGGCATGGAATCAATTATGTTGCGGATGTAGTTTCTTGTGTTTTGAAGCTCTGTTTCAATAGCTTTGCGTTTTGTTATGTCTGTACCCACGCAGAGAATTTCTGTCAGTTCCCCCTTGTCATTGAGGATAGGGCTGTTGGTCCAGTAGACCCAGACCTTGCTGCCGTCCTTGCGTGTATTCAGATTAGTGTTGACCGGGAAATTTTCGGGATTATCGGTCAATTCACGGATCATCTGTTCGAGTTCAGACTCGCCAGTCTCCGTTTTGGGGATAAGTGTCCCAATAACACTTTTGCCGATGACATCTTCTTCGGAAAAGCCGAAAAAGATCTGAGAGTATTCATTAAAAAAAGTACATATGCCATTACGGTCAATTCTTAAAATGATACTGCGGGCAGTATGCACGAGGTCATGGTATTCCTTGCGTGATCTGGTCAGCTTTTGTGAGTGTGAAGCCACTTCATCAAGCAGTTTAAGTATCTTGCCGGAGAAAAAGGCTGTGGCGGTTATGTAGTTTCTGTTTTCAACAAAAGACATCTTGCGTGCTTCTGTGGCCCAGTCCACCTCACGGATACTTTCTGCCGTGGATTCAATGGTCGCCAGATGCTGAAGCTTTCTTTCCGGTTTATCTACGACTCTTTTAAGCAGGTTGTTGATCCTGATAAAATCCTGTTCATTTTTATCAAGATCCCAAGTTAAAAAGGCTGATCTTTTAACCAGTATTCCCAAGCATATTGCGGTAAATGATATCAGGAGCAAACCGGCATAGAATTCTGTGGAAATATCTTTTGCAACAGTTATAGAAAGTCCCCCGAAATTTGAGACTTCAGCATTTGCTGTCAAAAAAATATGGTAATTAGAAAAAAACAGTTTGCCTACCCGGTAGGCTGTAGGGAAATAGCTGCTTTCAGAACGGTATAGTGTGTTTTCGTTTTTATCCTTGATATATAGTTCAGTGTCATTCGGTGATACCGGCAGGAGACTCTCTGGGGGAATTTTGGCAATGGCAAAACTGTGATCCAAACGCTGGATGAGATATATTTCATCCTGTTCGGATGGATCGTGCGCAATCTGACTTATAAGTAGAGACTGTCCCGGATAAAAATCTTTCACTTTTTGAAAAATTGGAGATTCCGCGATTGATTTGATTTCGATTGGAAATGGGCGGGTGTTAACCACTTCTCCCGTGGGTGTGACTCTTAATATGGACAGTCCATGGTCGAAAGTTGCACGTGAGGTTACAACAGTTTCCAGAAATGAGATTCTTTCCACCAGATAGTTGGCCCAGGTTGATGCTTTGCCGTCTACATCTTTCGATACGGACCAGGAAAAAAGAACTGTCGAACAGAGAGAGCTTGCAATAAATATGGTCAGAAAAAGGCAGAGGTAATTTCTTATTCGGCTGTTAAGTCTATGAATGCTTCTTATTTTCATGAAATATATGATTCGTCCCAAAATGGGCTTTTAAAGCTTATTTTTGCTGAACTGCTTTTTGGGTAATATATTTGAAATATGATCCTGTAAACAATTTCTCCCTTCCAAAAAGTTGGGAAAGATTTTCCCCTTCGCATAAGGCAGAACTTTCCTCCTGTTTCTGTCTTTCTGCCATTTCTTCTTTTCTATTAAGAAATCTTTGTTTTTAAAAAGCCTGTCTAAACAACATCTTGTGGATTCTTTCGGCAAATAAATAAACGCCGGGAAAAGTAGGCACAACCATTGCAAAATCAGCTGCAGAGTAAACTTATATTCAATCCACAAGGGGGAGCATCCGGAAAATTTATACCGATAATTCCATGAGCATATGAAGGCATTTGGCCGAGCTGATTCTCGGAGGTTGGTAATGTGCGGATTTCATCCGCATAGAGAATATTTCCCATATCGGGACATGTGAGAATCGCCGTCGCATGGCCGTGCCTGACCAGAGTCGCGGACTCAGTAAGGAGTCCCGCTTCTTAGCAAAAGATTAAGCGGACACCTGCGCGAGTCCATATGCAGGTAATGCCCGAAGATGCTCGAAAAGAAGTGTCGGTGGTTATCCGGGCTGCGAGGCCATGGGCCGTAAGTCGAACTGTTCCGGAGGGTATTTTATGCAGTAAAGAATCAAGCGGATTTTGAACTGAAAATTAACCAGTAAAAGGTCGGAGTGGACGGAACCACTCAGGCGAATTTCTATAGATAATTCAAGGAGGAATTATTATGTCGCTCGTAATTAATCACAACTTGATGGCTATGAACGCAAGTCGTAACCTGCAGGAATCATACGGTAATCTCGGAGTTTCAACCCGTCGCCTGTCTTCAGGACTTCGTGTTGGAACCGCAGCTGATGATGCCGCAGGTCTGGCGATTCGCGAACTTATGCGTGCTGATGTTAAGTCCCTTAACCAGGGTATTCGTAACGCCAACGACGCCATCTCTATGATCCAGACTGCTGATGGAGCTCTCGGTGTTATCGATGAAAAGCTCATCCGTATGAAGGAACTTGCAACTCAGGCCGCAACCGGTACCTACAACTCTGACCAGCGTCTGATCATCGACTCTGAATATCAGGCAATGGCTTCAGAAATTACCCGTATCGCGAATGCGACTGACTTCAACGGAATCCACCTGCTTAACGGTAACGTTTCCGGCGATCACAGTGGTGCCGGTCTCAGGTCCACCGGTAAGGTTAAGGTCCACTTCGGTACCGGTAACGATTCCGCAGAGGACTATTACTACATCTCAATCGGAACCTCCACTGCTTCCGCTCTCGGTGTAGGTCTTGCCGCCGGTAACTCCATCTCCACTCAGGCACTTGCGCAGCAGTCGCTCCAGAAGTTGCAGAATGCGATTATCTCGAAGGATAAGATTCGCGCAAACCTCGGTGCTCTTCAGAACAGACTGGAAAACACCATTACCAACCTCTCAATACAGGCTGAAAACGTTCAGGCTTCGGAATCCCGCATTTCCGACGTTGACGTAGCGACTGAAATGACTGAGTTCACTAGGAACCAGATTCTCACTCAGTCCGCAGTAGCCATGCTTTCCCAGGCAAACGGTATGCCCAGGATGGCAATGCAGCTCATCGGTGGCTAATAACACAGATGAGTTTAATTCACTCAGAAAGGGAGGTCCGGTTACCGGGCCTCCCTTTTCGCTTTTATGAAATTGTGAATAATGTGCTGCGGTGTGCACTTCGTTTTGATTAAAATTTCTTTTTTTGATCTTTTTGCGAACCATGCGATTGAAGCGTGTGTTTGAGCTCTCTATCTTTACTTTTTTGCAATAACATCGTATATCTCCGGCCTGAATCCAGAAATGCAGATACATTCCTGCCTTTTGTCCAGCCCGCGGGCGGAAGCCATCCGGTTCCTCTTTTCAGTTTACGCAATAACTCGAAAAAATCCGTCCAGCCCTGCCTAGCACAATCCACTGCACAGCCGTAAGGAGCCGGAGCTGTGTCTATGATCAAGGAGATTATTTTGTCTACAAAAAAAGTATACTTCATTGAAGGTGACGGTATCGGTCCTGAAGTCTGGGGCGCTGCCCGCCCGGTTATTGATGCTGCTCTTGCAAAAGCTTATGGCGGCGAAAAAACTATTGAATGGACCGAACTCCTTGCCGGAGAAAAAGCTTACGCGGAAACCGGAGAGTACCTGCCGCAGGAGACTCTTGATACGCTTGCTAAAGCAGAACTGGCTATCAAAGGGCCTCTGCAGACCCCGGTTGGTAAAGGAATCCGTTCCCTTAACGTTACCTTGAGACAGGTGTTTGACCTTTATGCCTGCATCCGTCCGATCCGTTACTTTGAAGGCATTGAATCCCCGGTAAAACGTCCCGATCTGGTGGATATCGTTGTTTTCCGCGAAAACACCGAGGATGTTTATGCCGGAATCGAGTGGAGTTCCGCTTCCCCTGAAGCGAAAAGGGTAATTGATTTTCTGGTGGACGAAATGGGTGCCAAAATCGACCCCACCGCAGGTGTTGGTATCAAGCCTATTACTCCCGCCGGTTCCAAGCGCCTCGTACGTCGGGCAATTGATTACGCCATTGACCAGAATCGCGAATCCGTGACTCTGGTCCACAAAGGCAACATCATGAAGTTCACCGAAGGCGGTTTCCGTCAGTGGGGTTATGATCTCGCCGAGGAAGAATATGCCGGAAAAGTGGTTAAAGAAGGCGAAGACGCAGCAGGTAAAATAGTTATCAATGACCGTATTGCCGATGCAATGTTTCAGGAACTGCTTATGCGTCCCGAACAGTACAGCGTAGTCGCAACCACCAACCTTAACGGTGACTACCTTTCCGATGCCCTTGCCGCACAGGTCGGCGGTCTCGGTCTTGCCCCGGGTGTAAACATGGGGGACAAGCTTGCCATTTACGAAGCTACCCATGGAACCGCTCCCACAATCGCAGGCAAGGACCTTGCGAACCCCGGAAGTATCCTGCTTTCCGGAGCCATGCTGCTGGAAAACAACGGCATGGGAGAAGCTGCTGTTCTGATCAAGAATGCAGTTGAAAAAGCTTTGGCCGCTAAGAAGGTAACTGTGGATCTGGCTGGTCAGATCAGCGGTGCTGAACAGGTCGGCTGTAAAGCATTCGGTGAGATCATTCTCGCCAATCTGTAGTATGCCGCTGAAAGGATATATGCAGTAATTTATTTAGGCTGAATGTACTAAGCCCTCTCTATGCTTAAATAGAGAGGGCTTTTCTTATTAAATATGGGGGCAGGAAAATTATTGCACCCTGAATTGGATTCCTTGGGGAGATTGCTTAAGTTCGATGTGGCTGTCAGGGTTATCAACTTCAGTTGAGGTAATCTTAAGCATATCAAGGTCATAGACATCCGGGATCGTGCGTACTTTTAATAGCATTTTGTTGAATCCCTTGAGCAATGTCTTCTTTTGGCCGGGGATAAGTCTAAACTGAGCGACACT